>NZ_JBCNLB010000003.1:0-517663 GCF_039595735.1 Duganella sp. | reverse complement strand
GACCGCAGAAATTACCCACGGCTGCCTGGATCAACCCGCCGACCATGGAGAAAAAGGCTGCCTGAAAACCGAGATTTAGACACTCACCAATTCAACAAGGTGTTTCAAATTCATTGACACGCTCCGGTCGAGCAATGTATGACTTTGCGGTATCTCTATTGCAGGAGGCAGTGTATGGAAATGGTGGTATGGTCAACGGCAAAGGCGGTATTAAGGAATTCCTTCCATCGAATGATGAACGTGTTGTTGACGGTGTTCGGGTTAAGGCCGACAGCTCTCGTGTCTTTGTCTATTATGATGAAAGATAAGGTCTTCGTAAATAATACGCGGACCAAAATCGGCTGCCAAGAGCTGACAGTTACCTATACGCTAAGTAAGCAATTTGAATACTATGTCCCTTCTCTCTGAATTTTCTCCTTGGATGGCTCTTTCTGATCGGCGTTCGATCCCGCGACCGGGTGTGTATTTGATTGCACCGCTCAATGAGATCGCGCTTGGGCAAACCCCGTCGGAAATTCATGCACTTCTTTATGTCGGCGAAGCGTGCGATCAGACAGTTTCGCAGCGACTGTCACAGTTCTGCCGATCGGCGTTTCGCGGCCTTAGAGCGCACTCCGGAGGCACGCGATTTAATGGCTTCTATCAGAACGCGGACGAAAATAAATACGCGTTTTCCGTTTTGGTTCCTGAGCACCAACAGCCTGCTCTGTCGGCCTATATCCGTTTTGTGGAAAGAGCGATAATTTGGGAATATGTTTTTCAAAACAATCGTTTTCCACCTTGCAATGGAAAGTAAGAGTGGGGCTGTAGAGCTGTTCAGGCGGCATGCGGACACATGCTGCCGCTGGATTTTGATACTGGAGAATGTCATGCAAGGCTTCAATAAGTCCTGTTAATTATTATTTGATTCGCATGCAAATTCGTAAGGCACTTCCTACTGATAATGCCGGGGCTAAAGCCGTGGTGCAAAAATCTTTGGCTTCGTTTGGTTTAATCGCGGACTTTGAAACGCTGGATGCTGCCGTTGGAGCCATCGGCCAGGCTGGCTCGCCCAACGATATTGAGTTGGTGGCGGAGGTGGATGGCAAGCTGGCGGGCTGTCTTGTGATTCAGCGTCGGTCAGAAACATCGGCCAAGTTGTTTGGCTTTCATGTCGATGCAAGCATGCATGGGCTAGGGATCGGGCGGGCTTTGCTTGCCGAGGGGATCGCTGAAGCGGCCCGGCTGCACTTCACTGAGCTGCAACTAGAGACTTGCGGCGATATGGGCGCTGCCATTCACCTCTATGAGTCTTTTGGATGGGTACGTGGCCCGGACCCCTTGCCAGAGTCAGGCGCAGATCGGTTTTATTCGTTGATTCTGGACGGAGAAGCAGGCCTCGCGGTTCCGCAGCCTGCGGCGAAGTGATTAAGTGCAGACTTTGCCGTGACCGGCGCGGCTGCCTTTGGCGGCGGGGTCCGACTCGCTCATTTGAATTCTGAAACCGGAGAAAGATCTCTGCACCACCCGCGCACCGGAGCCACACCAAGGCGTGGTGTGGAGCAACTGTCCTGTATCATCGCTTCAAAGGGAGTGGACATGTTTGCAAATATCGAGGATGTGGCGTTGCGCCGGCAGCTGTTGATCGCCCTGGCCCTGGTCGGCGCGACGACTGGTTTGCAATTGTTGCTCAGCTTGTTCATCGGCGCGCGGACGCCGTTCATGTTTTTTATTCCCACGGTCGCGCTGGCCGCGGCCTTGCTGGGCCGGTTGGCCGCTGCCGTGGTGCTGTTTGCCGGCGTGGTGTACGGCGTCTATATCCTCGGTCCCACCTATGAGTTTTGGGTGGATGAGCCCGCCGATCGGGGCGCGCTGCTGGCGTTCGTGGTGGTGGGCACGCTGTTCGGCTATCTGGGCGATCGGGTGCGGCTTATTTCCCGCCGGGCCAGATCGGCCGAGGCGGCATTGTCCACCGAGCGGGTGAACAGTGAGCGCGACACGCTGGCGACTTTTCAGGAGATGTTCGACCAGGCGCCCGGCTTCATGACCATGCTGCGCGGCCCCGATCATGTGTACGTGCTGGAGAATGAATCCCACCGTAACTTTCATGGCCATCGGAATGTGATCGGCATTCCCATCCGGCAGGCATTTCCCGAACTGGCCGGGCAAGGCATCATTGAAATACTTGATGACGTTTACCGCAGCGGCGTGCCCCGCACGGCCTACGGCGTGCCGGTGCAGTTGCGCCGCCAGCCGCAGGCCGAGCCTGAGCAACTGTACATGGACTTTGTCTGCCAGCCCTTGCGCGGCAAGGCAGGACAGGTGATGGGCATTTTCGTCGAAGGCTTCGACGTCACGGAGCAGAAGGTGATGCGCGACGCCCTGCGTGTGGCGGACGCGAAGGCGACGGAAGCCGATCAGCGGCTGCAGCTTGCCGTTGATGCGGCTGGACTCGGCGTGTTCTACTGTCCGCTGCCGCTGAATCACATCTACTGGAACGACACCTGCAAAGCCCAGTTCTTCCTGCCGCCGGAAGCCGAGGTGGATGCGGAGCTGTTCTACAGTCTGATCGCAGCGGATGATCGTGACAACGTGAAGGAAGCCATCCGCCGCGCGGTCGAGGAGGGCGCGGATTACGATGTCGAGTACCGCACGGTGGCGCCGGACGGCCGCTCCCGCTGGATACGCGCCAAAGGCCGGGTTTACCGCGGCGGCGATGGCACGCCGGCCCGCTTCGACGGCATCACGATCGACATCCAGCAGCAGAAGGAGGCGGAAGCCGCGCTGCAGACGGCCAACCGGCAGAAGGATGATTTCCTGGCCATGCTGGCGCACGAACTGCGCAATCCGCTGGCGCCGATCAGTTCGGCTGCAACGGTGCTGATGCGCAGCAATCATGGCGATGAGCAGGTGCTGCGCATGAGCCAGATGATCGATCGCCAGGTCAAGCATATGGCCGGCCTGCTGGATGATCTGCTGGATGTCTCGCGGGTGACGCGCGGCAAAATCGTGCTGGATCGGGCGCCGGTGGATTTGAAAACCGCAGTGGCGGACGCGGCCGAACAAGTGCTGCCCCTGATCAAGAAGCGCAGTCACCAGTTGACCATGCATCTGGCGCCGGAGCGCACGGTGGTGTCCGGCGACGCCAAGCGGCTGGTGCAGGTGTTCGTGAATCTGCTGATGAACGCAGCGCGCTACACGCCCGAGGGCGGGGTGATCGATCTGCTGTTGTCGGTGGACGATGGGCAGGCAGAAGTGCAGGTGCGCGACAACGGCATCGGCCTGAAGGCGGAATTGATCCCGCAGCTGTTCGACTTGTTCGTGCAAGGCGAGCGGGCGGTGGACCGTCAGCAGGGCGGGCTGGGCATCGGCCTGTCGCTGGTGAAGCGGCTGACCGAGCTGCATGGCGGCACGGTGGCGGTGCACAGTCCCGGTCCTGGTCAGGGCAGCCGCTTCATCGTCAGGCTGCCGCTGGCGGAGCCGGCCTTGGTGGCGGATGCGGCCGCCCAGGCGGACGCCAGCGCCCCTGCCAAGCGCATCACTATCGTGGACGACAACGAAGACGCGGCCCAGGCACTGGCCGCGCTGTTGCGCGCATCAGGGCACAAGGTCACCGTGGAACACGATCCGCTGGTGGCGTTGAACAATGCGGCGGTCACGCCGGCCGAAGCCTTCCTGCTCGATATCGGCATGCCGGTGATGGATGGCTACACGCTGGCGCGCCGCCTGCGCGAGCTGCCAGCCACCCGGGATGCGCGCATCATCGCGGTCAGCGGCTACGGCCAGGAGCAGGACCGGCAGCAGGCGTTGTCGGCCGGGTTCGACGCGCTGGTAGTCAAGCCGGCCGACCTGGAACGCTTGTCGGCGCTGCTGGACTGAGATCCGTTGTAGAGCTGCCAATCTTGCTGTGATTTTTCAGCAAAAACAAGGGTTTGCTATTGCGTTCGCGGAACGGCGCTGCCATAATACGCGCCTTGGAAATGTCCCCATCGTCTAGAGGCCTAGGACATCACCCTTTCACGGTGAGTACCGGGGTTCGAATCCCCGTGGGGACGCCAAAAGACATTTCCAAAGGCCAGTACGGACAGTTTTTGTCCCCATCGTCTAGAGGCCTAGGACATCACCCTTTCACGGTGAGTACCGGGGTTCGAATCCCCGTGGGGACGCCAGATCATGCAAAAAGCCGCCTTGTGCGGCTTTTTGCATTTCCGGCCCTACCACGCCAGCGGCGCGTATTGCAGTGGCGGCCGGTAGTACGGCATCACCCCCAGCGCGAACGGATCGTAGGCCGGCGCCGCCATCATGTGCATCATCATCTGCTGCGGCTGGGGGGCGGTCGTGTTCAGGCCCACCGCCAGCAGCACGTCCGGCAGGCCGAAGCCGGTGTGGCTCTGGTCGCCCAGGCTGACGCGGCGCGCGCTGGCGCGGATGATCTGGAACAGCCGCTCGACCCGCTCCGGCCCGCGCGTCTTGTATTGCGGCGTCTGGAAATCCGGATGATGCGCCAGGCACAGCGCGGCCAGCCCGGTCACGTGCGGCGCCGCCATGGAGGTGCCATCCCACGCGGCGAAGTTATTCGGCGGCACGCAGGAGGTGATGGCCACGCCCGGCGCGCACACGCCCACTTGCGGCCCGAAGCAGCTGAACTTGGCGGTGAAGTAGCCATAGGCGTCGACGTTGTTGTCCAGCGTTTGCGCGTGGTAGCTATCGGTCGGGAATTCATCGAGTTTGCCGATCGCCGCCACCGCCAGTACATTGGGCGAGGAGGCCGGATACTGTACGGGTCCGCCCGAATTGCCGGCCGCCACAATGCAGGCGATGCCGGCCCGCCTGGCGCGGATGATTTGCTGCTCCAGCGCTTCCGACACTTCGGCGCCGCCCAGGCTCAGGTTGACCACGTCGATCTGCTTGTCGATGCAGTACTCCAGCGCGTCGATCAGCTGGCTCACCTGGCCGCCGGGGAACAGCTTGCAGGCGTGGACTTCCGCTTCAGGCGCGAAGCCGCGAATGCCGGAGGCGATATCGGCGGCCGCAATCACGCCGGCGCAATGGGTGCCGTGGCCCAGCATGTCCTGGTCCCAGCCGTTGGGATTGGTCTGCTTGTTGATGACGTCAAAGCCGGCGCGGATGTTGTGCAGGTTGTCATGGGTGGTGGCGGCGCCGGAATCGATGATGGCGAGCTTCACGCCCTGGCCGCGGTAGGAGCCGGGCAGCTGGTCTAGCCGCATGGCTTTCTGGCCCCATCCCAGGCAGCGCTGGCGCGGAAAGCCGTTCAGCGCCGGCCACTCGGACAGCGCGCGCAGCGCCACCACATTGGCTTCGTCGCTGCTGATGTCGGGATCGCGCTGGTAAAAGCTCCAGTAATCCGATTTGGGTTTGACGTACAGGCCGCGGATGGTGTCGCGCGTTTCGCCAAACAGCGAGAGCGTGACCTGACCGCTGGCATCGGTCACGCCGCTGGCCGGCAGCATGCTGCCAAACAGCGAGACTTCGGCGTTGGCCTGCGGCGCGCCATCCTTGCCGACCACGCTGATGACCGCATTGAACACCGGCCCGCCCGCGTCGGTGGGGGTGACGCCGGTGACCATGGCCGGCTGGCGCAGCGACACATCCAGCAGGTTGAGCGGGTGATCGCGCTCCACCAGCAGGCGGCCCTGGCCTTGCTGATGCAGGGTGGCGGCTTTTTGTTCGGTCATGCGGGCCACCAGCACGCCCTGGCCGCCGCCCATGCCGTCGGCCAAGGCGCCCAGGACCGACTTGGGGCCGACCTTGTCGACCACTTCAATGTCGCTGCTGCTGCGCAGCGCCTGCTCCAGCGCGCTGAATTGCAGGGGCTGGAAGCCCAGTGCCTGCAGGCCTTCCGGCGCCGCGCGCGGGGCAATGACGAATTGTTTTTTGCGCGCGCCCACATTGCGGCCGGTGCTGTCGGCGCGGCCGTTGGTCTGCGGCGCGCCGTCACCGCTGGCGGCCGCGTCGGCGGCGCGCGTGTCGCTGCTGCTGGCGCTTGGGGTGCTGCCGGCACTGCTGCCGGCGCTGGCGCCCCCGGCGCGGCGGCCGCCGCCGGGATTGCTGCTTTCCATCGGCGCCGCAGCGTCGGCATCGGTGCTGGCGGGGCTGAGGTCTGGCGGCGTAGCGCCGCCGCCATTGGGATTTTTAGGCATGATCTTCCTTTCAAAAGGGATCGAACGCGCCGCTGTCGAACATCGACAGCGGGCGGTCCGGCTCTATCGTCAATTGGTGCGCGGGCGTGCCGGTCTGGCGGAAGTGCTGTTCCAGCAGGCGCGCTTTTTCCGGCGTGATTTGCACCACCGCCGTGTGCGGGCGGTCGCGCGGGCCGATGATGTCAATCACGGCGATGTCGGCGTCGGTGGCGGCCACCGTCAGAAAGTCATTGAGCGGCGCGCCGCGCGCGGCATGGACCAGGTAGCGGTTGGTGGTGCTGGCGGGATCTGGCATGGCAATGTTCCTCATAGAGAGCAGCGCCCTCCGGCGGCAACCGCCGCAGGAGGGCAAAAGGGCTGGCGCTCACGGCGCCGCCGCGTCAATGCAGGGTTTGCTGGCCGCCGTACAGCGCGGTGTTGCCTTGTTGCGCGGCCAGTTGCGCCAGTTGGGCTTGCTGTTGCGCGTAAGCGGCGCTGACGGGGTCCATGCCGAACGGCAGCATGCCGCCGAGCTGGCCGGCCAGGCCGCCGATGGTGCTGCCGAGGCCGGAGTTACCGAAGGCGCCGCCGATCATGCCGCCCAGCGGCGCGCCAACGTTCTTGATGATGTTGCCGAACCATCCTTGCGGCGCCAGGCCTTGCTGCTGCATCTGCTGTGCCAGCGCTTCCTGTTGCGCTTGCTGCGCATAGGCGGCCGACACCGGATCGGCGCCAAACGGCAGCAGGTTGGGCGGCTGCGGGAAGAAGGGGCTGATGATGCCGGTGTAAGGATGGTTCTTGCGCAGCAGGTCGCCAAAGATGCCCTGCGGCGCCAGCCCTTGCTGCGCATAGGCTGCCGTCAGCGGATCGGCGCCAAATGGCAGCATGCCGCCCAGCTGGCCGGCGATGCCGCCGATGGTGCCGCCCAGGCCGGCGTTGCCGAAGGCGCCGCCGATCATGCCGCCCAGCGGACGGCCCACGCTCTTGATGATGTTGCCGAACCAGCCTTGCGGCGCCAGCTGGCCCAGTTGCGCCTGTTGCAGCATCTGTTGTTGCAGCTGCTGCAGCTGCTGCTGCTGCTGCTGCTGCTGTTGCTGTTGCTGCGCGTAGGCGGCGCTGACCGGGTCAACGCCAAACGGCAGCAGGCTGCCGCCGATACCGCCGGCGGCCTGGCCGATCTGGCGGCCCAGGTTGGCGTTACCGAGCAGGCCGCCGATGCCGCGTCCGATCAGGCCGCCCAGCGGCGCACCCAGCAGGCCGCCAAAGAAGCCCTGGGGGGCCAGCTCGCCGTATTGTTGGGGGATTAGTTGTTGTCCATAGAATTCATTCATGACATCTCCTTGTTGTCGGTGACAGCGGGCCGGTGGGCCGCGCTGGTAGGATTGGACTGACAGACGCCCGCGAAGTTTTGGTATTCTTGGTTGCCGCCGCGCGTTAATCAGGTATCATCCAGCCTCGATTTTTCTGCTTGCTTGCCATGACCCCTTTCCGCCGCCTTGACCTGTTCTGCCGCGTCGTCGACAACTACGGCGATATCGGTATTTGCTGGCGCCTCGCCAGGCAGCTGGTGCGCGAGCACGGGCTGACGGTGAGCTTGTTTGTCGATGATCTGGCCAGCTTCCGGCGCATCTGCCCCGCGGTGGACGTGGCCGCCGACCGCCAGCAGGTGGACGGCGTGACCGTGCAGCACTGGCGCGATCAGGACGGCGTCTACACCCCGGCCGATGTGGCCGACATCGTGGTCGAATTCTTTGCGGTCGATATCCCGCCCGGCTACATCAACGCCATGGCGCAGTGCCAGCCGCGCCCGGTGTGGCTCAACCTGGAAGGCCTGACGGCGGAAGAATGGGTGGAAGGCTGCCACCGCCTGCCGTCGCCGCAGGCGCAGTCGCTGATGAAGCATTTCTTCTTCCCTGGCTTTACCGACAAGACCGGCGGCCTGCTGCGCGAGGCGGAGCTGGAACAGCTGCGCCTGCAGTTTGAACCGGCGGCTTTCCTGTCGCAGCTTGGGTTGACGGCGGCCGAGCAGGCGGCCACCAAAATATCGCTGTTCTGCTATCCGCACGCGCCGGTGTCGGCCTTGTTCGAGGTCTGGCAGAACGGCAAACAGCCGATGACCTGCCTGGTGCCGGATGGCGTGGCGGCCGACGCCGTGCGCGCGTTCATTGGCGGCGAAGGCCGCGTGGCTACCCATGGCGCCTTGACGGTGCGGGTGCTGCCCTTCGTGCCGCAGCCCGATTACGACAAGCTGCTGTGGGCCTGCGACCTGAACTTCGTGCGTGGCGAAGATTCCTTCGTGCGCGCGCAGTGGGCCGGCAAGCCCTTCATCTGGCACATTTACCCGCAGGACGAGAACCTGCACCACAAAAAGCTGCGCGCCTTCCTGCAGCGCTATGCCGCCAGCCTGCCGGGGCTGGCTGATTTTTCACTGCGCTGGAACGGTGCCCCGGTGCAGGGCGACGCCGATAGCTGGGCGGCCTGCTGGGCCGCGCTGGCGGCCGAAACCGGCGCCGCCAGCGCCCGCGCCGCCGAGTGGCAGCGGCAGATGCTGGCGCACGGCGATCTGGCCAGCAACATGCTGTCGTTTGCGGCCAGCCTGAGATAGGCGCTTAGCCAAAAAACAGGTACAATGCTGGGTTTAGCTCTGTACCGCTTTTTTTCGATCAAACGTCAGGCGACGATGATCTTTACGCAACCACCTTATTAAGTAGAATCGCTATGAAACCAGCAAAAGAAATTCGTGTCGGCAACATTATCATGGTTGACGCTAAGCCATTCATCGTACTGCGCTCCGACGTCAACGGTTCGAGCCGCACGGGCTTCACCTACAAATGGAAAATGAAGAACCTGCTGACCAACGCACCGTTCGAAAGCGTGTTCCGCGGCGACGACAAATTCGACGTCGTGGTTCTGGACAAGAAGCCAGTGACCTACTCGTACTTCGCAGACCCGCTGTACGTGTTCATGGACGCTGACTACGAACAGTACGAAATCGAAGAAGAAAACCTGGGCGACGCCCTGAACTACCTGAAAGACGGCATGGAATGCGAAGCCGTGTTCTACGACGGCAAGGCCATCTCGGTTGAACTGCCAACCACCATCCAGCGTCAGGTGGTGTACTCGGAGCCAGCGGTTAAAGGCAACACCTCGGGCAACGTAACCAAGGAAGCCAAGATCGAAAACGCCATCGAATCGAAGCAGTTCTCGATCCAGGTGCCGCTGTTCGTGTCGCAAGACGACATCGTCGAGATCGACACCCGCACCAACGAATTCAAGAAAGTGGTTCGCGGCTAAGCGAATTTCTTTGTTGTCAAAAAAGCATGCCTGCGGGCGTGCTTTTTTTTTATTCATTTTTGTGGTGCAACTTGCAAGCTGCTGATATATTAATGCAACGCAACAAATGCGGCGCATTGGTGAAACAGTGAAATTGACCACGAGGATGGCATGAATCGCAGGGATTTCGTAAAACTCGGCAATCCGCCGGGTAGGCAGCTGGGCACGGCCGGTATCCTCGACGCCGGTGTCCGCGAGCAGCAGCGGCTGATGGCGGTCGGTAAGCTGACGTCGCATTGGCTGACGTCGCAGTATCTGGCGCGCATCCGGATCGCCGGCAAGACGGTCGAGATTCATCCGCATGCGCTGAAGTGCGCGCTGGATATGGATCGCGAGCGCCACCTGAAACGGGTGCGCGGGCCGCTGCACGGCATTCCAGTGCTGGTCAGGGATGATGCGGAGCTGGCGGCGCTGCAGTTGCGCGCGGCGGGGGCGGTGGTTATCGGCAAGCTCCGGCAGAATGAGTTGGCGGCCTTGACGCTGTCCTCGATCCTGGGCGTTGATCCCATCATGCAGCAGCATGATGCGGAAATCCAGCGGGCGCTGGTGGAGCTGAAATCGCAGGGCGCACTGCTGGTGGATACCTCGACGCCGTTCACCGGCGCAGACAAAGCGATCAGCGTGCTAGTGTTTCAGCACGTGGCGGAAAGTCGGCTCGATGCCCATCGCGTGCAGGTGGCGGACGATGTCTTCCAGCGTAGCGTCCCGCAGCAGCAGGCCTTGCCGCTCGGCGCCTGACGGCGCGGGTGAGGTTGCCTGCGTTGGCGCCGGCGCGGCATCATGCTTGCCCCGCAGCTTGGCCAGCGCCTGGGCGTAGTCTTCTTCGCTGATGCTGTGCAGGTGTTCCAGGAAGGCCGCTTGTGCGGCTTCCGGCGGCGCCATTTCCAGCCCCAGATCCTCGGCCAGCGCGCCGCCCATGCTTGGGTTGACGAAGGCGGCCCACAAACCGGTGGCGCGATTCTGCGCCGGCGGCAAATCAATCCGGCTGCGGCCGAAATCAATCGGCTCATCTTCAAAGTAAGCCTTGTGCAGCAAGGCCAGGAACTGCTTCGCCTGCGCTTGCGTGATCGGCTGCGCCAGCGACAGCCAAAGGCGATAGCAGTCGCCGCCCGACACGCTGACCGCCGGCGCCGGCAGGCCCAATTCCGTTTGCAGCGCATTGGCCACATCGCACAGGCGTGCCCAATGCTGCTCTTCGGCCGCCTTGTGGAAGTCGATCACCAGCGTGCGCGTCAGGCCATTGGCGGTGACGAGTTCGATCGCCTGCCCGTCGGCTTCCTGGCCTGGGAGCAGGTAAAGTCTTTGTAGTTCGGAAGTCAGTTTTTGCATGCGTCCATTTTACTATCAGACGGTAACCCCGAGTTCCTGCAGGATCTGCTCCTTCATCTGCTGCAGCTCGGGATTGGAGAGCTTGCGCGGGTGCGGGTGCGGCACTTCGAATACGGCCTGGATGCGGGTAGGGCGCGGCGACAGCACCAGCACGCGGTCCGCCATGAACAGCGCTTCCTCCACATCGTGCGTGATCAGCAGCACGGTGTGGCGCTCTTCCGCCAGGATGCGCAGCAGTTCGTTGCGCATCTTGAGGTTCATCAGCGCGTCCAGCGCGGAGAAGGGCTCGTCCATGTACAGGATCTCGGGCTTGACCACCAGGGCCCGCGCGATCTCGACCCGTTTCAGCATGCCGCCCGACAGTTCGTGCGGATAGCTTTTCTCAAAGCCTTTGAGGCCCACCATTTCGGCGTAATGATCGGCCAGCGCGGCCTTGTCGCCATGGCCGTCGCCGGTCAGGCCGAACATCAGGTTTTGCTGCACCGTCAGCCAGGGGAACACAGAGCCGTGCTGGGAGATGGAGATGCCTTTCGGGCTGGGACCATGGCGCACCGCGCCGTCGATGCGGACGTCGCCTTCGCTCGCCGGCTCGAAGCCGGCGATGATCTTCATCAGCGTCGACTTGCCGCAGCCGGACGGGCCGACGATGGCGACGAATTCGCCATCCTTCACCTCCAGGCTGACCCCACCCACCACCGGCAGGTCCTTGAATTGCTTCTTGATGTTGTTGACGACGATCTTAGCGTCCATAGCGCCACCTTACCGATTTGAGTCCTTCGAGCTTGCGCATCACCACGTCGAGTATCAGACCGATGACGCCGATGATGATCATGCCGGCCACCACCAGGTCATAGCGGTTGCCGGCGTTGCGCGAATCCATGATGAGATAACCGAGGCCGGAGCGCAGCGCGATCATCTCGGCCGCCACCACCACCAGCCAGGCCACGCCCAGCGCAATGCGCATGCCGACGATAATCTCCGGCAGCACGGCCGGAATGATGACCTGCTTGAACAGCACCAGGCGCGACACGCCGAAGTTCTCGGCCGCGCGCAGGTAGCGCCGTTCGATGGTGTGCACGCCGGCGGCGGTCTGCACGATCATCGGGAACACGGAAGCGATGAAGATCAGGAACACCGGCGACAGGTTGCCGACGCCAAACCACAGAATCGCGATCGGAATCCAGGCGATTGGCGAAATCGGACGCAGGATCTGGAAGATGGGATTGAGCGTGATGTAGGCGCCATCCACGCGGCCCATCCACAGGCCAAGCGGAATCGCCACCAGCGCCGCCAGGCCGAAGCCGCAGGCAACGCGGAACAGCGACGCGCCGATGTGCTCCCACAGCGTGCCGTCCTCCACCAGCTCCATGGTGCCGGTGACGACCTGGCCCGGCGTCGGGAAGATCACGCTTTCGGTCTGCACCACGATCACCCACCACAGGGCAATCAGTGCGATCAGCACCGCCAGCGGCGGCAGGATGGTTTTGAGTTTTTCCATAGTGCTCCTTTAACTGTGCATCTTCTTCCACACGCGGGCGGCGCGCCATTGCAGGCGCGGCCAGCCTGCCGCCGGCATGTCGTCCACAATCACGCGCATTTGCCCGCTGGCGTGCGCGGTGCAGGCGAAGTCGTTGACGGACACGGTTTCAAACGGCAGCCGGAAACTCTGGCCCGGCATGATGAGCACGGGGCCGAAGATTTGCGGCACGTTGTCCAGGTTGCGCAGCAGGAGCACATCGTTGGCGCCGTGCGTGAGATGGATTTCGGCGGGCAGGATCTCGACCTTGTCGCCGGCCATGCGGCGCGCGTAGGTGCCGGCCGGGATCTCGAACAGCTCGTCGCGCGAGGCCAGTTTGATCGGCGCCAGCGCGCCCCACGCGGCCGCGGCGCACACGGCGCCCGCGATGATCAGCAGGAGGGCGCGCAGGGTTTTCAATTCTTCAGCAGCAGTTTGACGTCATGTACCACGTCGTCGGCGGTGCGGCCGTAAGGCAGCAGCGCGCGCAGCTTGCCGGCGCTGTCGACAAAGTACAGATAGGAGGAGTGCCCGACGATGTAGTCCTTGCTGCCTTCGATCGGCTTTTTGGTGGCGGTGATGCCATAGTCCTGGCGCACCTTGGCCATCTGCTGCGGCGTGCCGGTGGCGCCGATGAAGGTCGGGTCGAAGGCGCGCAGGTAGTTGCGCATGCGCTCTTCGGTATCGCGCTCGGGATCGACGGTGACGTAGATGACTTGCAGCTGGTCCGCCTGGGCGCCCAGCTGCTTGCGCGCCTGTGCCAGCATCGCCAGCGACACCGGACACACGTCCACGCAGGAGGTGTAGCCGAATTCCAGCAGCACCAGCTTGCCGCGGTATTGGCTGAGCGTCAGCGGCTTGCCGTTGGAACCCTTGACGGTGAAGTCAGGCGCCATGCGCGGCGGGTCGAAGGTGCCGGCCTTGAGGCCGAGCGGCCCGGCGGCATACGTGGTGGCGGCTGCTGCGGCAAGCAGCAGCGTGGCGAGGATCTTTTTCACAGGCTGATCGTCACAGGTTTGATGGCTTTGACGAAGCTCTCGTCGACATAGTTTTCGTAGGCGATGGGGCGCTTGATGGTGCCGGCTTCGATTGACAGCTGCATCAATTCATCGAACTCCGCGCGGATCATGCGCAGGTCGCCGTAGGTGACGCGGTCGGCCGGGTTCTGCATCACGAAGCGCAGCACGTTCGGGTCCTGATTGAAGTATTTGCGGCCGGCGGCGATGGTCACGGCTTTCTCGCGGCTGACCGGCGTGGAGTCCAGCCAGTTGCCGGCGGCCTGCACGTAGTTGACCAGTTCCTGCACCAGCGGGCGGTTTTCCTTGATCAGTTCTTCGCGCACGGTCAGCACGCAGCAGATGTAGTTGCGCCATTCGTCGCGCGTCATCGCCAGCGGGCGGGCGTAACCGGCGCGCTGCGCGGCGGCGCCGAACGGTTCACCGGTGCAGTAGCCATCGACCGCCTTGGCGTACAGCGCTGCCGGCATGTCCGGCGGGGCCATCTCGACGATCTCGATATCCTTGGGCGACATTTTTTCGCGCGCCAGCATTTTGCGCAGGAACAGGAAGTCGACCGCAAAGCGGCTCGGGATGGCGATGCGCTTGCCTTTGAGGTCAGCGAATTTCTTGTAGGTGGAATCCGTGCGCACCATGATGACGGCGCCGGAACGGTGGCCCAGCGAGACGATTTTCACCGGAATGCGTTTATCGGCCAGGTCCATCACCAGTGGCGCCAGCATGTAGGCGGCCTGGATACGGCCGGTCATCAGGGATTCCTTGACCTCGGGCCAGCCGTTGTATTTGCTGTATTCGAAACCACGCGGCAGGGAGCCCGGCTTGCCGGTGGCGGCGGCTTTGGCCACACAGGCAATCGGCAGGGTGAGGTTGCAGGTGACGGGCAAGCCGCCTACCTGTATCGGGGATTCGGCGGCGCTGGCGCTGGCGGAGGTCAGCAGCGGCAGCGCCGGTACGGCGGCGGACAGCATCCCGCCAAGCAGTTGGCGGCGCAAGGGCGAATCAACTTCGGAATTGTGCATGGTGTGTCTCTTCCACCGTATTGTTACTGTAATTGTACTACATGATATTACGTAACAGTACAGCGTCTGCTCTGTACAGGTCCGGAGCGATGCGTTTCAGATTGGCGACCTTGGGCAGATCGTTGTAGACGATATACGGATCGTTCGGATGCAGCGTCAGGTAGTTCTGGTGGTAGGACTCTGCGGCATAGAACTTCTTGTCCGTCTCAATCCTGGTCACCAGCGGCTTGTTGAAGGCGCGCGAGGCGGCCAGCTGGGCGATGTATTTTTCCGCCACGGCGCGCTGGCTCGCGGTCTGCGGGAAGATGGCGGAGCGGTATTGTGTGCCCCGGTCCGGACCCTGGCGGTTCAGTTGCGTCGGGTCGTGCGCCACGGAGAAGAACACTTGCAGCAGTTTGCCGTAGCTGACTTGCGTTGGGTCGTAAGTGATCTTCACCGATTCGGCGTGGCCGGTGTCGCCGGTTTCGACCGATTCGTAATTGGCGGTGCGGGCGTCGCCGCCGGTGTAGCCGGAGACGGCGCTGGTTACGCCTTTCACGTGCTGGAATACGCCTTGCACGCCCCAGAAGCAGCCGCCGGCAAAGATGGCGGTGGCAGTGTGAGTGGTGCCGGCCGGTTCGTCGATGGCTGGCGGGGCGATGACGACGGCTTGCTCCGCCGCGCAGGCGGTGAGAGCGCTCAGCAGGACCAGCGGTGCGCCAACTTTAAGTGCGATGCTTTTCATGTTCGTTCTCCTGAATTAACCAAAGGTGAAGGCGTAGGCTTGTACGCCGGGATCGAGAAACTCAATGCTGAAGGTGCGGTCTCCTACGGTGCCGGACTGTCGTACCAGCTGGTACAGGCGCTGGCTGTCGATGGTGCCGGTGCCGTCAGCGGCGGTGTCTGCACCGTGATTCTTGCCTGGTGCTGCGCCGTCGATGGTCACGCGGAAGCGCACTGGTTTGCCATCCTTGGTCGGGCCGAGCACCAGGTGCAGATCACGTGCGTGGAAACGGTAGACGATGCTGCCGGCGCCCTTGTTCAGCGTGACTTGCTCCGCTTGCGATAGCCAGTTGCCGGACAGGCCCCATTGGTTCAGTGCCGGCCTGGCAGGGGCGGTGTACTGGCGGGCAGCGTTGGCGGCCTGCTTTTCCGGCGAGGCGAAGTTTTCCGCGCGCTCGTAGCCCAGATAGGTTTCCGCCGAGCCGACCTGGCCCATGTCGGACTGCTGCTGGATGCCTTGCACGTCTTCGGTGCTGACCACCGAGTTGCTGACGTTCTTGCGGCCAGCTTCTTCCAGTAGTTGCTGGATTACCTGTTCGGAGCGGGCGTATTCGCCTTCGCCAAAGTGGTGGTGACGGATCTGGCCTTTGGCGTCAATGAAATAGTGCGCTGGCCAGTACTGGTTGTTGAAAGCACGCCAGATGGCGTAGTTGTTGTCGATTGCCACCGGGAAGGTGATGCCTTGGTCCTTCACGGCCTTGCGGACATTGTTCACATTGCGCTCGAAGGCAAATTCCGGGGCGTGCACGCCGATCACCACCAGGCCCTGGTCGCGGTACTTCTCGGCCCAGGCTTTGGTGTAGGGCAGGCTGCGCAGGCAGTTGATGCACGAGTAGGTCCAGAAGTCGATCAGTACGACCTTGCCTTTCAACTGCTCGGCAGTGAGCGGAGCGGAGTTCAGCCACTCGACCGCGCCGTTCAGCGACGGCAACTGGCCTTCGACCGGCAGCGCATCCGCCGCCGGTGCGACAGCGCGCCGCGCCATCATAGCGGGACCGCCCGCCGCAGCAGCGCTGCGCATCATCGCTCCGCCAGCGGCTGCATCTCCGGCGGCCGCCGCCGCACTGCGCATCATCGCGCCACCGCCCGCGGCATCGTCGGCAACCGCTACTGCACCGCGCATCATGGCGCCGCCTGCAGCTGCCTGGTCCGCCGCCACCGCAGCGCTGCGCATCATCGCACCACCGGCCGGGGCTGGATTGCCGCGCGGGGCCAGCGTGTCGATCAGCTTTTGCTCCACCCCTGCAGTGGCAACGCTCGACACCTGCGTCAGCAAGCCGGTATCCAGACCAGTCGCAATCGCACCAACACCCGCCAGCATGGACACGCCCAAACCACGACGAATCCATTCGCCAGCACCCAACGACCGCTTCATCGCGCTGAAGACCTTGCCACCCACCAGCAGCGCCAACGCCAGCGACGTCGCCGCACCAGCCGCATAGGCCAGCAACAGCAAGGTCGTGCCTACACTTGCGCCATTCAGCGCCGCCCCCGTCAGCACCAGACCAAGCACCGGCCCAGCGCAAGGTGCCCACAGAAGACCCGTCGCCACGCCAAGCAGGAACGACGAACCGATAGCCGAGCCTTGGCCATCAGCAGCCTTGCTGGACAAGCTGTCGCCCAGCGCCACCAGCGGCTTGGTCAGGCGATCAGCCAGATGCGGCAGCATCAAGGTCAAACCAAAAAACGCCATCAGCACCAGCGCAATCCAGCGGCCATACTGGTTGGCCTGCACCACCCAACCACCGCCGACAGCGGCCAGTGTCGCCACTAACGCAAAGGTCAAGGCCATGCCGGCCAACAGCGGCAAACCGCTACGCACAAACGGCTGACCGGTGCGCGCAAACACGAACGGCAGCACCGGCAAAATGCAGGGGCTCAGTATCGTCAATGCCCCGCCAAGATAAGCAAGCAGTATCAATAACATGGTGTTCTCCTCAAGCTTCGCCAGGAACAAAGTTCAGCGCCACACCGTCGATGCAGTAGCGCAGGCCGGTCGGTTCCGGGCCATCGTCAAACACGTCGCCCAGATGGCTGCCGCAGCGACGGCACACCACCTCCACGCCGTACATCCCGAGCGATGTCGTGCGGCTGGTGTAGACACCACGCTCCAGCGGCTTCCAGAAACTCGGCCAGCCAGTACCGCTATCAAACTTGTTCTTCGACGAGAACAGCGGATTCTCGCAAGCGGCGCAGGCAAACTTGCCGGCGCGGTGCTCCTTGTACAGCGGACTGCTGAACGGCCGCTCGGTGCCGCGCTTGCGCAACACCTCGTACTGCGCTGCCGTCAGCCTTGCGCGCCATTCGGCGTCAGTACGGGTGACTTCCCACGCGGCCGCGGGAGCAGCCATCGTGGCGCGATAGGTAAGACCAGCCAGCAAAGCTGCGCCGCTGGTCAGCATGAAAGAACGTCGGGTAGTCATGTTGTGCTCCATATGTGGAATAACGATGGAGCCATTCTGCGCCGGCAGTGCTGACAAAATCCTCACGTAAACTTAAACGATTTGTGATACTTTTCAGCCCAGGAATCCTGCACAATAACGGTCATGGAACCAGCTAAACGCGTACTCATCGTCGAAGACGACATACATATCGCAGACCTCCTGCGCATCCACCTCCAGGACGAGGGATATCAGGTCACCCATTGTGCAGATGGCAGCCAGGGCCTGGCGCAAGTGCGCACCGGCGGCTGGGATGCGCTCATCCTCGACATCATGCTGCCCGGCGTGGACGGGTTGGAAATCTGCCGCCAGGCGCGCGCTATGACCACCTACACGCCCATCATCATCACCAGCGCACGCTCCAGCGAAGTGCACCGCATCCTTGGCCTGGAACTGGGCGCCGACGACTACCTGCCCAAACCATTCTCGGTACTGGAACTGGTGGCCCGGGTGAAAGCGCTGCTGCGCCGCGCCGCCGCCATGTCGCGCAGCCAGTCCGCGGCAGCCGGCATGCTGGAGCTGAACGGCGTGCGTGTTGATCCGATCACCCGCCAGGCCCACCTGAACGGCGGAGCGCTCGACCTGACGCCGCGCGAATTCGACCTGCTGTACCACTTCATCAAGAACCCGGAAAAAGTCTTCTCACGCCTCGACCTGCTGAACCAGGTGTGGGGCTACCAGCACGACGGCTACGAACACACCGTCAACACCCATATCAACCGCCTGCGCGCCAAGATCGAAGCCGATCCGGCCGACCCGACGCGCATCCTCACCGTGTGGGGCAAAGGCTACCGCTACGCCGGCGGCGCCGCATCATGAACCTGACGCTGTCTCAGCGCCTGTCGCTGGTGTTCTGCTTCCTGCTGCTGGTGTGCTGCGGCGCTTCGGCGTGGCTGCAGATTCGCGCCAACATCATGCACGAGAAAGAAGTGGTGCAAGGCCTGTCGCGTGGACTGGCGCGCAGCATCGCGCTGGATGCGCAACTAATGCAGGCCGATGATGACTCCACGGCACCCGGCGATGGCCTCGGCCCCGCAGCCGTGCGCCGCCTGTTCAACAAGCTGATGTCGGTGAATCCCAGCGTGGAAGTCTACCTGCTGGACAACGACGGCCGCATCGTCGGCCATGCCGCGCCTGCCGGCCACTTGAAGCGCGACCATGTCGATCTGGCGCCGATCCGCCGCCTGCTGAACAACGAACCGCTGCCGATTCAGGGTGACGACCCGCGCAGCGACCGTGGGCGCAAAGTCTTCAGCGCCGCCGTTCTGCGCTCCGGCGAACAAAAAATCGGCTACATCTACGTCATCCTGCAAAGCGAAGAGCACGACCGGCTGGCCGCGCGCGCCACAGCCAGCTCGGTGCTGCGCACAACGTTGTGGTCAATGGCCGTGGTGGCCGCGCTGGTGCTGGTGGCCGGCCTGATCGCCTTCCGCCTGATCACGCGCCCGCTGCATCGCCTGACCACTACCATGCAGCAGCTGGACACCAAAGCGGACCAACTGGTGCTGCCCGCGCCGCAGCGCGGCGGCCCGCGCGACGAAATCGCCATACTTGAGCAATCCTTCTCCGACATGGGCGCGCGCATCAACGAGCAGTGGAAGACCATGCGCCAGCTGGACCACGACCGCCGCGAGGTGGTGGCCAACATCTCGCACGACCTGCGCACGCCGTTGGGCTCCATCCACGGCTACCTGGAAACGCTGTCGCTGAAAGATGAAACCTTGAGTGCCGAAGAGCGTCAGCGCTACCTCGGCATCGCGCTGGCGCAGAGCCAGAAAGTAGGGCGCCTGGCGCAGGCCCTGTTTGAACTGGCCCGCCTCGAACATGGCTCGGTGCAGCCGGAGCTGGAGCCGTTCTCGCTGTCCGACCTGATACAGGACGTGTTCCAGAAGTTCGAGCTGCAAGCGCAGGAGCGCGGCATCCGCCTGATGGCAACGCTACCTCATCCGGCGCCGATGGTGCGCGCGGATCTCGGCATGATAGAACGCGTGCTGACCAACCTGTTCGACAACGCCGTCCGTCACACGCCATACGGCGGCGAAGTGGAGATCACGGTGCAGCCTGCGCTTGCAGGCAAAGTGGCGGTCACGGTGGCAGACACCGGCCCTGGCGTGCCAGCTTCCATGCGCGACAGCCTGTTTCGCCGCCCGATCGCGCTGCAGGGCGAATACCGCGTCGGCGGCCTTGGCCTGTTGACCGTCAACCGCATCCTGCAACTGCACCGCAGCAAAATAGCACTGGTCAGCGAGCCAGAAGCCGGCGCGGTGTTCCGCTTTACGCTGGACGCTGCGTAAGCGGTGTACGCCACTCGGTGAGATAGTGCTGCGGCGTTTTGCCGAGAATCCGGCGGAACATGGCGCTGAACGCGCTCGGACTGGCATAGCCCAGCGCCGCCGCCATCTCGCCCACACTCTGTCCGTGCGCCAGCCGGCTGAACGCCTCGGCCAGGTGTACCTGTTGTACCCACTGCCGATAATGCAGGCCGGTCTCCTTCGGGAACAGGCGGATCAGCGTGCGCGCGCTGGCGCCCACCTCATCCGCCCACTGTTCGATATTCCGGCTGCTGCCCGGATCGGCCATGATGGCTGAACACACCGACACCAGCCTTCGGTCGCGCGGCCACGGAATCGCAATCGGCACGGTCTCCGCCGCCGCCAGTTCGGACAGGATCAGCATCGCCACATGCTCACCACGGCCCGGTATCGGATATTCGATCGGTTCATCCAGCAGCGCCAGTATCAGCTCGCGCAGCAGAGGACTGACTTCGATCACGCGGCAGCCATCGCCAAACGCCCTGGCGGCATTGGCCTCCACGTAAATGGTGCGCATGGTGACCTTGCTGAGCGAATGCCAGTGATGCACCACACCGGGCGGTATCCACAGCGCGCGGCGCGGCGGCAGTATCCACACGCCGGAATCGGTCTGCACCCGCATCAGGCCTTCCGTCGCATACAGCAGCTGCGCGCGTTCATGGCTGTGCGGCGCCACCGACACGCCATGCACCTCGTCGCGCGCCATGGCGGTAACGACGCGCGGCACGCGCTGGTAATCACGGTGATCGCTGCTGCGGAGGGGAGGGGCCATTTGTCACTTATTCGACGAAAGTTGGAATATCAAGCTTTACTGGCTATATTACACTGGCCGCATGAATACTACCGCCACCACCATCAGCCGTCCTCACGGCGAAACCGTCATGCAGATCCTGGGCGCTGTCGCGCTGGTCCACCTGCTGAACGATCTGACGCAGGCCATGCTGCCGTCGATCTACCCCATGCTCAAGGCGGAATTTGGCCTGAGCTTCACCCAGGTCGGGCTGATTACGCTGACCTTCCAGTGCACAGCGTCGCTGCTGCAACCGTGGATCGGCCTTTATACCGATCGCCGCCCCATGCCTTTCCTGCTGCCGATGGGGATGGTGGCCACGCTGATTGGCGTGCTGATGATGTCCTTTGCCTCGTCCTTCCACGCGCTGCTGCTGTCGTCGGCGTTGATCGGCGTGGGTTCCTCGACCTTCCATCCGGAGGCGTCGCGCGTGGCGCGCGCGGCATCGGGTGGGCGTTTTGGCTTTGCGCAGTCGTTGTTCCAGGTGGGCGGCAATGCCGGCTCCGCGCTTGGGCCGGTGCTGGCGGCCGCCGTCATCATCGGTCGTGGCCAAGCCAACATCGCCTGGTTTGCGCTGCTGGTGGCTGCGGCCATCGCGGTGCTGGTGTATGTGAGCCGTTGGCACAGCCATCACCTGGCGCAGCCGCGCAAGGCCGCTGCTGCCGTGGCTTCGCCTCTGCCTAAAGCGCAGGTGTATGGCGCGCTCACCGTGCTGGCGCTGCTGGTCTTCTCCAAGTACATCTACATGTCCAGTCTGACCAGCTACTACACCTTTTACCTGATCGATAAATTCGGCGTGTCGGTATCGTCGGCGCAGATGTATCTGTTCCTGTTCCTCGCGGCGGTGGCGGCCGGCACCTTCATGGGCGGCCCGATCGGCGACCGCATTGGCCGCAAGCGCGTGATCTGGATTTCCATCCTCGGCGCAGCGCCGTTCACGCTGGCGCTGCCGTATGTGAATCTGTTCTGGACGGCGACGCTGACTGTGATTATCGGCTTCGTGATTTCGTCCGCGTTCTCCGCCATCGTGGTGTTTGCGCAGGAGCTCATGCCGGGCAAGGTCGGCATGGTTGCCGGAATCTTCTTTGGCCTGATGTTCGGCGTGAGCGGCATCGGCGCGGCAGCCATGGGCCATATCGCGGATGTCAACGGCATCGCTTATGTCTACAAGCTATGTTCCTACCTGCCGTTGCTGGGTATCCTGACCGTGCTGCTGCCGCACATGGAGCAGCCGAAGCGCTGATTAGCGCGGCGGTATAAGCTGCTTACGCAGCAGCTCCGCATTGCCGCCGGCGATACTGCCGGCGCTTTGCGCCAGGATGTCGTACGGATTGCCCATGACGATGGCGCTGGCCTGATTCAGCCGCTGCACCTGCCCGGCGCTGAGCTGCAGATCGATCGCGCCCAGCGTGCCTTCCAGCTGCGCGCGCGTGCGCGAGCCAAGGATCGGCACCAGCCCGGTGCTGGATTTGCGGGCCTTGTCCAGCAGCCAGGCGATGGCGATGTGGCTCGGCGTGGCGTCCAGCTCCTGCGCGATGGCCAGCACCGCATCCAGTATGGCGGTTTCGCGGTCGCCTTTCTCGGTGCGCACCAGGGCGCCGCCCAAGCCGGTCAGGCGGCCCTCCTTGCTGCCATCACGGTACTTGCCGGTCAGGAGGCCGCCGCCCAGCGGCGACCACAGGGCCGCGCCCAGCCCCAATGCTTCCGCCATCGGCAGGAACTCGCGGTCCGCGCCGCGTTCGGCCAGACTGTACTCGACCTGAAGCCCCGCCACCGGCGACCAGCCGCGCAATTCCGCCAGCAGGTCGGCGCGCGACACCATCCAGGCGGGGAAGTTGGACAGGCCGGCGTAGTGGATCTTCCCGGCGCGGACCAGATCATCAAAGCCGCGCAGGATTTCGTCGAGCGGCGTGGCGCCATCGGCCATGTGCGCCCATAGCAGGTCGATACGGTCGGTCTTCAGGCGTTTAAGGCTGGCCTCCACCGAGTGCACCAGATTCCTGCGGCTGTTGCCGGTGCGGGAGAGGCCATCGGTGGGCGAGACGCCGAGCGTGTATTTGGTGGCGAGGACAAAATAATCGCGGTCAGCGGCGATAAAGTCGCCAACCAGTTCTTCCGCCTGGCCGACCTGATAAACATTGGCGGTGTCGATGAAGTTACCGCCCGCGGCCACGTAGCCGTCGAAGACCTCTTTTGCTTCGCCGCGTTCGGAGCCGTAGCCCCAGCCGGTGCCGAAGTTACCGGTGCCCAGCGCCAGTTCCGAAACGCGCAAGCCGGTGCGCCGGCCGAAATGCAGGTATTTCATGGCTTCCTCCTATGTTTTTTACATCATAGGAGGAGGGCGCGCGGCACGCCCTCCACGAAAGGGGTATTTACGCTTCGATAAAGCGCATCTTGAAGTTGCGGCCCTTGAAGGCGCCGAAATCGCCGCCCAGCGGGTTGCCTTTGTTAAGGCGCGCGAAAGCGTCGTAGGCCACGCGGCGGTCGATGGCCACGTAGGTCTGGAACTCGGTCACGTTGATCTTGCCGACTTGCTCCTTGCTCAGGCCCGCGTCGCCGGTCAGTGCGCCCAGCACGTCGCCGGGACGCAGCTTGTCTTTTTTGCCGCCGGAGATCACCAGCGTCATCATCGGCGCCGGATCAACGCCGTAGTCGTTTTCGTCCAGGCTGTCCAGGTCGAACCACTCGACCGGCTGGCCCTGATATTCCTCGATCAGCTTGACCCACTTCTTCTCGTTTGGCGCGCACAGCGACAGCGCCAGGCCTTGTTCGCCGCCACGGCCGGTTCGGCCGACGCGGTGAATGTGCACTTCGGTGTCTTTCGAGACGTCGACGTTGATGACTGCCTCCAGATTCGGGATGTCCAGGCCGCGCGCCGCCACGTCGGTGGCCACCAGTACAGAGCAGCTACGGTTGGCAAACAGGATCAGGATCTCGTCGCGCTCACGCTGTTCCAGTTCCCCATACAGTGCCAGCGCGGAGAAGCCTTTCTCCTGCAGCGATTCCACCAGTTCGCGGCACTGTACCTTGGTGTTGCAGAAAGCGATCGCCGATACCGGCTTGTAGTGGCCCAGCAGGCGCGCGACCGCGTCGTTGCGCTGGTCAAAGCCGATTTCAAAGAACAGCTGTTCGATCTGGCTATTGTCGTGCTGCGCTTCCACCGTGATTTCGACCGGGTCAACCAGGAAATCGTCGGTGGCGCGGCGGATATCGTCCGGGTAGGTGGCCGAGAACAGCAGGGTTTGACGGCGTTTCGGGCAGGCGCTGACAATGCCGGCGATTTCGTCGTAAAAGCCCATGTCGGTCATGCGGTCGGCTTCGTCCAGCACCAGCGTGCTGACTTTCGACAGGTCCAGCGTCTCGCGGCTCAGGTGGTCGCGCACGCGCCCGGGCGTGCCGACGATGATGTGGGCGCCATGTTCCAGCGAGGCGATCTGCGGACGCATTGGCGAACCGCCGGTCAGCACCAGCACCTTGACGTTGCCGGTGGAGCGCGCCAGACGGCGCAGCTCACCGGCCACCTGGTCGGCCAGTTCGCGGGTCGGGCACAGCACCAGCGCCTGTACCGCAAACCAGGCCGGATTCAGCTTGTGCAGGATGCCGATGCCGAAGGCGGCGGTCTTGCCGCTGCCGGTCTTGGCCTGGGCGATCAGGTCGCGGCCTTCCAGCACCGACGGCAGGCTCTGGGCCTGGATATCCGTCATTTCCTTGTAGCCGAGCGAGTCGAGGTTGTCGAGGAAGGCGGGGCTCAGCGGCAGGCTGGCAAAGGAAGTGGAAGTCATGGTGGCGGACCCTGTTCAAGAAGGATGTGGCACACAGTCTAACAGGCGGCGCGCGGACTGTGCGGGAGGTGTTTGTGAAGCGTACTGCGGCTGTGCCGTATCAGTCACGCTTCCATACCGGTAAGCCGGTCAGGTCGAGATTGTCGTCGCGCACCCAGAGCGGCAGGCCGGTGGTGTCGGTCGGCTCCAGCAGCTCAAGCTGTTCCTGCTTGAGCGCGGGACGCCGCACGCGCGGCGGCGGCGGACGCTTTGCTTCCGGTTCGAGCGGCGCGGCAGGGGCAAAGCCCGGCAGGTCGAACGTAGCGTTATCTTTTTTATCTCTCATCGGGGAAAAAACAAAAGCCCGGCTGATTTAGTCGGGCTTCGTGAGCTTACAGAATTGCGCGCAGTTTAACACAAAGCGTAATATCAGCGGAAGCTCAGGGCTCCAGTCAGGTCGCCCGGCGGCGTGGCGTGGCGTGCGGCGAAGGCGTCGTTACGCGTCTTCAGGCCCTCCAGCAGCGGCAGGCCGTGCAGGCGGGTGATGAAGCGCATGATCGAGGTGGTGTCGTAGAAGTTGTGGTCGACGTGGCCTTTTTTCGCGTACGGCGAAACGATGATGGCCGGGATGCGCGAACCCGGGCCCCAGCGGTCGCCCTGCGGCGGCGCCACATGATCCCACCAGCCGCCGTTCTCGTCGAAGGTGATCACCACCAGCATGTTCTTGAACTGTGGGGACTTCTTCAAGTGCTCGATGACATTGGCGATGTGGGCGTCGCCGGATTCGACGTCCGAATAGCCGGCGTGCAGGTTGAGGTTACCCTGCGGCTTGTAGAAAGTCACCGCCGGCAGCTTGCCGGCCACCGCATCCGCGATGAATTTGTTGGAGATCGGGCTGTCGCCAAGGCCGCCGTCGCGCAGGTGTTCTTCGCGTGCTTTGGTGCCGGGCGCGAACTGCTTGAAGTAGTTGAACGGCTGATGGTGATACTGGAAGTTGGGCTTTTCGCCGCCGCCGCGCGCATCGAGCGCGGCCTGCCACGCGCCGCCGTACCACGCCCAGCTGACGCCTTTGCGCGACAGCAGATCGCCGATGGTGTCGTAGGTCTGCGGCGGCAGGGTGCCGGCATCGTTGGGATCGGCGTGCAGCGGATCGCCATCAAAAGCCGGGCGGATGTAGCTGGGCTGATAGGGCGGGGCCATGGTGTTGACCGCGTAGCCGTCCGGCGTGATGGCGCCGTTGTTGACGAAGTGCGGATGGCCATCCATGGCGGAAGCCGGGCTGTCCTTGGTGACGGACAGGCGGAAGCCGGTCGGGCCGTCGTCCAGCACCGCGATTTTCTTTTTGGCCGCGGTGTGCTTGGCGTTGAAGTATTCCGGCACCCGGCCGCTGATCAGGAACTGGTGGTTCAGGTAGGAGCCGCCGAAGGCCGCCATGAAGAAGTTATCGCACAAGGTGTACTGCTCGGCGATCTTCCACAAGCCGAGGTTTTTATTGGTCTCGCCGTAATAGCCCATCACCATGCCGCCGGTGTTGCCCCAGGCGGCAAAGCCATCGTTCTTGCCGCCGTTGATCTGCATCTGGTTCTGGTAGAACAGGTGCCACAGGTCGCGCGTGATGACGGCCTCCGGCAGCGGCTTGCCTTCGGCATCGACCAGTTTGAAGGGCGCGTTCGGCAGGCCCTTGATGTCGTCTTCCTTCACCACGTATTTTTTGCCGCCGATGTCCTGCGTGTTCGGCACCATGCCGCCCCAGATTTTCGGCAGCGACGGCAGCACCGAGCCATCGCGGTCGCGCTGCACGCAGGCGGCGGCCGGCGCCGCCGACAGCGGACTGGCGGTGCCAGGGAAATTGGCGAACAGATTATTGAAGCTGCGGTTTTCGAGGTAGATGACGACCACGTTCTTGATATTGGCGCGCAGCTTCTCGTCAAGCGAGGCTTTGACCGCGGGCTTGGGCGCCGCTTCGGTCAGTGTGGGCAGCGTGGTCGCCAGTCCGGCGGCGCCGGCCGCCTGGAAGATACGGCGGCGGGAAGGATTGAGCGGAGCGTCTTGCTGTTGTTGTTCTGCTGCTGGTACCTGATCCTTCACGCGCGCCTCCCTGGCTGGACTAAAAGACCAATTGTGACAGCTTTACGGGCTTTCAACAAATGGCCGGCAGTCGACCGGGAGGTCGATCATGAAAGTAGTTCCAGTAGCAGCGGAGCTGTCGACCGTGACGCTGCCGCCATGGCTTTCCGCCACGCTTTTCACGAACGGCAGGCCGATGCCCCAGCCCTGTTGATCCTTGACGCTGCCGTCGCGCCACAGGTACTCGAAAATCTGTCCGTAATGCTCTGAGTTGATCGGGTTGCCGGTGTTACGCACCGCCATCAGCATGCGGCCGTGCGACTCGCTGACCTTGATCTGCACGCCTTTGCCATCGCCGTATTTGATGGCATTGGCAACCAGGTTTTCCAGCGCGCGGCGCAGCGACTTTTCGCACCAGTAGCCCACTACTGACGTGCCGCTGACCGTGCATGCCCCGGCCTGGTCGGCGCCCATGTCGTCGCACACCGCCTTGGCCAGATCCAGCGCGTCAAAGGACGACAGCGAGAGCGGCAGCTTTTCGCCGGAGTTCAGGCTCAGGGCATCCAGCAATTCCTCGATCATGCCGCTCAGGCGCTGGCCGTTGTCCAGTATGCGTTTGGCGACCACCGGCACGCGCCCGGACTCCGTTGTGCCGATGCTCAGTGTGTAGGCCGCGCTGACCATGACCGACAGCGGATTGCGCATGTCGTGCGACAGCGAGGCGGCGATCTTGCGCCGGAACGCGCCATGCATTTCGGTGAACTTGCGGACCGACTCGCGCACCGCGTTATCGATCGAGCTGTTGACGATGCCCCATTCGGCGCGCGTCAGCGTCACGCCCTGCTGATCGGCGACGCGCGAAAACGCATCCCGGAACAGCTGATATTCCTGGATGATCTGATCCGGTTCATACGCAGTCATGCGCGCGCGTTCACCGCCATGCGCCGCGGCGACGTCGTTATTGCTGGTCGCTTCGGTACGCGGATAGTTGGGCGTGAGCGCTTCCGCAATATTGTCGTAAAAGATAGGCAGGGTATTCAGCAGGGTGGGATGCAGGATGTGCTGCGCCCCTTTGATCAGCGCACGCACCTGGCTTTCCCATTCCGCGAAGACGGCATCGCGCATGGCAAGCACTTGCCGGGATGTGGCCGAAAGGCCGCCGTGATTGGATTTTTGGTCTGACGCCAGCATGGAGATCCTCCCTGCTGCCGAGTGTAGCACTGTCGTGTCATAAAAGACAATTTACTCGGCAGGGCGTTGTCGCACCAAATGAAAAAGCCGTTGATTCTCGAAGAAAATCAACGGCTTATCGAATCTGGTTGCGGGGACAGGATTTGAACCTGTGACCTTCGGGTTATGAGCCCGACGAGCTGCCAGACTGCTCCACCCCGCGTCTGAGGCCATAATTATACACAGGTGCGCCGCGTTGTGCAAGCCGGTCTTACGCGGCGGCCAATCTCCACAGCGACGTCACCTCGGCGGCGCGGGCGGCGTGCAGCGGATCGGTGGCGTCCGCGGCGCGCGGGTGGACGGGGCGGACGTCGATGCGGTCCAGCACTTTCAGGCCGGCGGCGGCAATCCACTGCAGCAGCTGTGTGCGCGGACGCAGGCCGAGGTGCTCGGCCAGGTCGGACAGGATCAGCCAGCCTTCGCCGCCGGGCGACAGGTGGGCCGCCAGGCCGGCCAGGAAGCCGCGCAGCATGCGGCTGTCCGGATCGTAGACGGCGTATTCGATCGGTGAGCTGGGACGGGCCGGCACCCAGGGCGGATTGCACACCACCAGCGGCGCGCGCCCTTCGGGGAACAGATCAGCCACCTGCAGCTCGACTTGCGCGTCGAGGCCCAGCAACGCCAGATTCTCGCGCGCGCAGCTCAGGGCGCGCTGATCCTGGTCGGTGGCGATCACGCGCTGCACGCCGCGCTTCGCCAGCACCGCCGACAGCACCCCGGTGCCGACGCCGATATCGAAAGCCAGCGCGGCGCCTTTCGGCAGCGGAGCATCCGCCACCATTTGCACGTATTCGCCGCGCACTGGCGAGAACACGCCGTAGTGCGGGTGGATGCGCGCACCCAGCGCCGGAATCTCGACGCCGGTGCGGCGCCACTCGTGCGCGCCGATCAGGCCAAGCAGCTCACGCATCGAGGCGATGAAGGGTTCTTCGTAACGGCCGTAGGCCTCGTTGCAGGCCAGCTTGACGTCCGGCGCGCGGCGCAGCGGAATGGCGTAGCCCTCGTCGAAAGGAATCAGCAGCATGGCCAGCGTGCGGGCGCGCTGCGATTGGGCCTGGCGATGCAGGTGGAAAGCTTCGGTTGGCGTGGCAGGAACTTTCGGTGGTTTTTTCTTGGCCGATTTGCCCTTGTGGTCCGCGCGGCGTGCCAACGCCTGCAGCAGCTGGCGCGCGTTCTGGAAGTCGCCGCGCCACAGCAGCGCTGTGCCCTCGCAGGCCATGCGATAGGCCACGTCGGCGTTGGTGCGGTCGTCCGCGATGACCACCCGTTTGGGCGGCGGCATGCCGGCTTCCGAGCGCCAGCGCGCGGAGCGCTGTTCGCCGTTCTCCTCCCAGTGTATGTGCAGCGGAGCGGAAGGGGCGGAGGTTTGTACGGACATATTCAGGCAATCGACGGAAAATAGGACATGCTGCGCGTGATCGCGCAGCGGATGGTGCCGCTATTATACCGGTCGCCGTGGCGGGGATTAGGTGGCGGTGCTGTCAGCCGGGGGCGCGTCGCTTGCCGCCGGCGCGGCGGCGGTATCGGCGGCGGCCGGCGTTTCGGTGGCGGCAGCTGGCGCAGGTGCCGCTGCTTCCGCGGCCTTGGCTTTTTCCGCAGCTGTCGGCGGTGCGTAGGTATTGGTGTCCTTGCTGTCGACCAGATTGAGCAGGCGCAGCGACAGGCTGCGCAAGGTGTTGCGGTCGATGCCGTCGCCGGTTTTGTTGCTGTTGCTGTCGTTGTTGCTGGCCAGCGCGGTGTGCAGATCGCGGCCGATCAGTTTGAACAGGTCCGCCAGTGTGCCAGGGAAGTCGATGTTCGGCAGCTGCACGGTCGGCAGGTCCTTGGTCGACGGCTGCCCGCTGCTGTCGTCCGGCGCCGGCAGCGTTTTTGGGGCGCTGGTCTGGCTGGCGGCGGCGTTCAGTTCGTAGTTGTACTGGACTTCCACTTCAAAATCGAACTTGCGGCCGTCGGCGGTGGTGATGGTGCCTTTGCCGATGAAGTGCGAGCTGTCGGTCAGGCTGAAGGCGGCGGCATCGGTGACGCCGTTGGCGCCTTCCGTGTGCTGGTAGCCGAGCGCGTAGCTGGACGAGGCTTCCAGGCTGGCCGAGTCAAAGTCGATCACCGCGCCCTTGGCGTCGTCACCAAACAGCGCCTGGGCGAAGCTGCTGACGAAATCCTGCGCGAAATCCACCGTCGCGTTACCGACCGAGGCGACGCGGCTGTCCAGATCCAGCGGGTTGCCGGATTTGACACCTGGCGTGGCGCCTTGCGTTTTTTGCAGGCCCGAAGGCTGCTGGTTGCCGGTGTAAAGCGCAGGCCAGCGGCCGCCCAGATTCGAGATGGTAGACATGATGGATTCCGTTTTGATGAAACTTCTACAACTCTTTAACGGTATCGTATCGGATTACTTGAGGGCGCGGCGCAAATTAGTGGTGGTGGGTCCAGCCTTCCGGCGCCGCCAGGTAGGACTCGACCGCATCTTTCTGGCCGATGGCGTGGTGGCGGACCTCGCCGCACGCGCAAACGCCGACGTAAGGCTGGAGGTGCGAGCAGGCCGACACCTTTTGCAGGCGGACCTGAACGGCTTTGGCGCATTTGGCGCATTTGAAAGTCAGGGAACGTGGTGCTTTTAACATGATTCGGTGTTGGCTAAAAAGACAAAGGCGGGATTTTATCACTCAGGCATAAACATCCACGGTGGGCCGGGTTGAGCTGCCGCCTTCGTAGGCGCGCTGCGCCAGCTCGGCGCGGGCCTGGGCTTCCATCTGCTGCGCCTGGGCGGCGACGGCGCGGTCAGGGCCGGACGGTTCGGCCGGCGCCAGCGCGGCGGCCTGGATGGTGCGCGCGCGCTGGATGGTTTCTTCCGGCGTGGCGCCGGGCGAGGTGTCGATATTGACTTCGCCGCCGATGGCGTAATTGACGCCGTTCGGGCCGCGCTGGTAGGTGAAGGTGGCGCCGGACGTCGCCAGCCCGCCGGCGGCGGCCATGTGGGCCTGCTCGTGCTGGCGCACTTCGGTATCGCGGGCTTTGAGCTTGTCGATCAGCGCCAGTGCTTCTTTCGATAGCTGGGTGGTGGCGGAGGCGGCCGGCGTGGCGTTGGCGGCGGGCGATGCCACCTGCGCCGGCGGCACGTCGCGCGCCGGCGTAGCGGTGATGGGACTCGGTGATAGGGCGCCGATGCTCATGGTGCTGTCTCGCGGAGCCACCATGATAGCACCAGTACGGCTTACATGACGCTAATCGTGCTGCGGCCGCCGGCCGAGGGCTGGACCAGGATTTTGGCCGAGATCCGCTCGGTCATTTCCTGTACGTGCGAGATGACGCCGACCTTGCGGCCCATGGCCTGCAGGCCGTCCAGCGCGTCCATGGCGACGCGCAGGGTGTCGGCATCCAGGCTGCCGAAGCCTTCGTCAATGAACAGCGATTCCACCCGCACACGGTTGGAGGACAGCGAGGCCAGGCCCAGCGCCAGTGCCAGCGAGACCAGGAACGATTCGCCGCCGGACAGCGAGTGCACCGAGCGCATTTCACCGCCCATGTCCTGATCGCGCACCAGCAGGGCCAGGGACGGTGCGGCGGGATTCTGGATGCGTTCCAGCTGGTAGCGGCGCGACAGGTGGTTCAGATGCGCGTTGGCGTAGCCCAGCAGGACGTCCAGCGTGAATTGCTGGGCGTAGTTGCGGAAGCGTTTGCCGTCGGCGGAGCCGATCAGGTCATCCATGCGCGCCCAGCGCTGGGCGATGGCTTCCTGTGCCTCGATGTCGGCCAGCATGGCCGCGGCGCGGTGGCGCTTGTCGTCGTCCTGCGCCAGTGTGAGGTGCAGCGCGGTGGCGTGGTCGTTGGCGGTTTTGCGTTCGGCCAGCAGGGCGTTCAGCGCGGCTTGGACAGCGGCGACCGGCGATTCGGCCGGTGCGGCGTCTTGCTTGCCGCCGGCCGAATCACCGGCCGGGGCATCGGGTGCTGCATCGGCGCTCCAAAGGTCAGCGATCGCCCCATCCTCGCTGCCTGGCCGGGATGCGGCCGCCGGGCTGGCGTCCTCCGCCAGGGCTGCAGCAGTGCGGGGCGGCGGGGCGCTGAGTTGGTGTTGCTCGCGCTGGCGCTGGCGTTCTTGCAGGACAGTGGTGGCCTGATCGAAGGCGCGGGACAGGGCTTGCAGGGCGCTGCGTTCGGCGTGCACGTCTTCCGCCGCCGGCGCCAGCAGTTCATGCAGGTGCGCGAGATCACGCAGGCCGGCGTCGGGCTGGCGCTGCTGGAATGTGGACAACCAGTCGTTCAGGCGCACAGCGGCAGCGGTAGCGGCGGCTTGCAGCGCCGCGAGCTGTCTGCCGGCTTGCGCCAGCGCTTCGTCGTTGCGGACCCTGGCCTGCGCCGCCTCCTGGGCGGCATGCTGCGCGGCGGCGTGGCGGGCTTTCGCGTTGTCGATGGCCGCCTGCAGCGCGGCTTCGACGTCGCGGACTTCTCTGCCGCCCCACATTTCCAGGCGCTGATCCTGGTCGGCCTTCAATGCCGCTGCGGCAGCGGCAAAGGTCTCGCGCGCAGCGATGGCGTCCTGGCCGGTCCTGGCCAGCGTTTCCGTCAGGCCGTTGAGCTCCACCTCGAAGCCGGCCAAGGCAGCCGCGCGCTCATCGTAAGCCGCGCGTTGCGCCAGCCACTGCCTGCTCTCGGCCTGACGCGCTTCGTAGAATCGCGCCGGGCCGGATTTCCAGTCTTCCTTCCATTCCTCGCTGGGCAGATCACCGCCGCTGAAGGCCGCGTCCAGATCGGACAGCAAACCGCTCAGCGTTAGTGCAACCTCGATACGCTGGTCTTCCAGCGCCTTGTACTCGGTATTCGACTGCGCCAGGGCCGTGCGCGCCGCGGCGGCCACGTTCTGCAAGCGGGTATGCTCGGCGGCGGCGTGTTCGTAAGCCGCCTGCGCCTGGTCACGCGCCACCCGGGCTGCATGCAACGCGCGCTCCTGCTGCTCGACCGCCTGCAACGCCTGGCCAGTTTGCGCCAACTGCGCCACAAACCATTCGGTGCGTTCGGCATCCGGCGGCAGATCGCCGGCGGCCGCCAAGGCGTGGGCGGACCACGCGGCGGAGGCACGGTCCAGCGCCTGCTGCACCGAGCGCTGCTCGGCTGCCAGCACATTCAACTGCTCGGCGCTGGCCTGCGCGCTGGCGCGCTGTGCCGCCTGCTGATTCACATTGACTTCCATTTGCTGACGGCATTTCGTCACCTCCGCCTGGAACTCCCGCAGCATGGTTTGCAAGCTGTCGTCGTTGTGACGGTATGGGTGCTCCAGCGCCCCGCATACCGGGCAGGGCGTGTCATCTTCCAGCGACTGCCGTAGCGACTCCACACTGGCCGCACATGCGGCTTCCGCCAGCCTGAGTGCGCGCTCTGCCTGCGAGAACGCCGCCATGATGGCGACGCCTTCCTGCGTGGATGCCGCCAGTTGCGCTTCGGCGGCTGCCATGGCCTGGCGATGTTGTGCGGCTTGCGCTTCAATTTGCGCGTGGCGGGCCTGGCGCGATTCCAGCTCCAGCCAGATCTTCTCGGCGCCGGTGAGCAGATCACGGCGTTGCTGGTGCTGGCTGCGGGCAGCCTGCAACTGCTCAACCGGATAGGATGCCATCGCCTGCACGGCTTGCTGGCGTTGGGCATCCAGTGTTTTCAGCGCTTCGACAGCGGCGGCCAGTTTGGCGCTGGCGTCGGCTTCTTCATCGCGATGCATTTGCGCATTGCGCTGCACGCGCGACAAACCGGAGGCCAAGCGCTCGGCCTGCGCCGCCTGCTGGCCGGCCTGCACGAACAGCACATCCCAGCGCTCCCATTGCAGGGCCAGTGCCTTCCAGTGCTTGTGCTGCTGTAGCCACGCGACGCCGGCTTGCTGCTGCGCGGCCAGGCGGGCTTGCTCGCTCTGGCGCGATTGCAGTGCCGCCTTGGCCGCGGCATCGGCCTGCTCGGCCTTCTCGCGCGCGGCGGCGGCCTGGCGATATGCCGGCAGCATGGCTTCGATGCGCGCATCCAGCGCTTTGGCCTGATCCAGCTGCGGCGCGGCGGCACGCTGCGCGGCTTCGGCTTCCTGCTGGCTGACGGCGGCCTGCGTCAGCGCCGCATTGGCTTGCTCCAGCGCCTGGGCGGCTTGCTGCAGGTTCTGCGTGCTGGTGGCGATGGCGCCCTGCGTGCCCACAATGTCGGCCTCGATGCGGCGGGCATCGTCCGCCAGTGGGCGTGCCGGCTGCACGGCATCGAACAGCGCCAGTGCGGCATGGCGCGGCGCGGCTTCGGCCACGGCGGCCTGCGCGGCGGTCAGCGCCTGCTGAGCGGCTTGCTCTTCCTGTTGAAGTTTTTCTGCCTGCTGATGCCAGCGCAGTTCCTGCTCCAGTTCCGCCTTCTGCTGATCCAGCGCCTGCAAGGCGACAGCCGCATTCGCGCTTTGCGCTTCGATGTCGGCGCGCTGTTCGCTGGTCAGCGGCTTCTGGTCCGCCAGGCGCAGATTCAGTTTTTGCAGCACGGCCTGTTCCACCTTGTTGCGCTCAAAGGCGCGGATCGAAATCTCGGAATAGACCGTGCTGCCGGTCAGGGTCTCCAGCAGTTCGCCGCGCTCGTTGTCCTCGGCCTTGAGGAAAGCCGAGAATTCGTTCTGCGCCAACAGCACTGCACGCGTGAACTGTTCAAACGACAGACCGATGCGCTTCTCGATTTCCGCCTTGACCTCGGTCTTGGTGGCGCCGATAGGCTGCAGCGACGGCAGCAGATGCAGTTGCATGGTGGTTGGCTGCAGCGCGCCTTCCGCCTTGGTGCGGGCACGCCGCACGTTCCAGCGAGCCCGGTAGGTGGCGCCGTCGCTGCCGACAAAATCCACTTCAGCGTAGCCTTCCGCTGTGCCACGGCGCAGCAGCGTCCGTGGATCCTGGGTGGAGACGGTCTCGTTGCCGACATCGGCCAGGTAATTGCGGCCGGCCACGCGCAGCAGGCGCGGGGTCGCGTCGTACAAGGCCAGGCACAGGGCGTCCAGCAAGGTGCTCTTGCCGGCTCCGGTCGGACCGCTGATGGCAAACAGGCCGGTGGAGGCCAGCGGCTCGGACTCGAAATTGACGCTGAATTCCTCGGCCAGCGACGCCAGGTTCTTACCGCTGATTTTCAGGATTCTCATGGCAGCATCAACTCCGCAAAGGCGCTCAGTTGATCGGCCGGCGCTTCATTGCCGAAGCGCTGTTGGTACAGCTGCCGGAAGATGTCGTCCGGCTTGAGCTTTTCCAGCTGGTCCAGCGTCATCACTTCCTGGTCGATGGACGAGCCGCGCGCTGCGGTCGAGGTCTCGATTTTGGCGAGACGTACCGCCTTGCCCTCCAGCGCCGCCTCGATGCGCGCGCGCAGGCCGGGTTCCGGCTGCTCCAGCAGCACGCGCACTTCCAGATACGGCTGCTGCCCGGCCGGTGCTTCCGGCGGCGACAGGGCGCTCAGTTCTTCCAGCACCTGCGTCAACGGCGCCGGCCTGGCCGGCACGCGCAGCAGTTCCACCGCGCGCGGCACCGGCACCGGGGCGATCTCGCGCACAGCCGCGCCATCCAGGTCGATGCGCAGGATCTGATGTGCATAATTCACCTCCGCGAACGACAGCGGCAGCGGGCTGCCGCAATAGCGGATGTGTTCCTGCTTGCCGACGTTCTGCGCCAGATGCAAATGGCCCAGCGCGGCGTAAGCGATGGCCGGATCAAAGATCCCGGCCGGCAGCATTTCGGTGCCGCCGATGACGATGCGGCGCTCGGAGTCGCTGGACATCTGGCCATCCACCATGTGGCAGTGCCCCATGGCCACGATGGCCTGGCCTTCGGCGCGCCGGCTTTGCGCCAGCTCAAATGCCTGCCGGTAGAGCAGGGCGATGCCGGCCAGGTAGGGATCGACGCCATCCTCGGAACTCACGCGCGGCACATCGCCGGGCCGCAGGAAGGGCACCGCCAGGCACCACGCGGCCACCGCGCCATCGCGTCCGGTCAGCGGCAGCACCAGCGATTCGACATCGATCTCGCCGTCGGCATGGCGCTGCACGGCGCCGATCACGCGCGTGCCGTGCGCTTCCAGCAGCGGCCCTGGCGCATCCAGCCGGCCCGGCGAATCATGGTTGCCGGCGATGATGATCAGGTTCAGATGCGGCACGCGCTCCCTGGCCAGCCGCAGGAAACGGTACAGCTGCTTTTGCGAAGCGGCCGACGGATTGGCATTGTCGTAAATATCCCCGGAAATCAGCAGCGCGTCGGCCTGTTCGGCAACGAGGGTATCCAGCAGCCAGTCGAGGAAGCGCTGGTGCTCGTAATGACGCTCAAAATTATGCAGGGATTGGCCGAGATGCCAGTCGGAGGTGTGCAGCAAACGCATGGAAAAACATTCGAAACAGCCGGAAAGCGCTCAATATAGCGCAAGCCGGCCGTCCACGGTTTGATTTATGCCGCGTTGCTGGTCGGCTGGGCAATCGCCGGCCCGGCACGGAAGGTGTTGCGGCCGGCCTGTTTGGCCTCGTACAGCAGGATATCGGCCCGGTTCAGCAGTTCCGCCGGGCTCAGGTCCTCGTCGCGGTAGTAGGTCAGGCCGATGCTGGTCGATATCGACACCACCTTGCCTTCCAGGTCAAAGTCGGCCTGCATGGCGGCCACGATCTTGGCTGCCAGCGCCGCCGCATCGTCGATGCGGTGGATACGCTCCATGATGATGGTGAACTCGTCGCCGCCCAGGCGCGCGATGGTGTCGCTGGCGCGCATGGTGTGGGTCAGGCGCGCCGAGAAGGCCTTGAGCAGGGCGTCGCCCACGGCGTGGCCAAAGGTGTCGTTCACCGGCTTGAAGCGGTCGATATCCATGTACATCACCGCCATCAGGTTGCCGTTGGCGCGCGACCCGATCATCGCGTCGTGCAGCTTTTGCAGGAAGCCGGCGCGGTTGGTCAGGCCGGTCAGCGCATCCACCTGCGACAGGCGCAGCAGCCGCTGCTTCTCGCGTTTCTGCACTGTGATGTCCTGGCGCATGACGTGGAAGCCGATCACGCTCACGCCTTCCTCGTCCATCTGCGGAATGTAGACCACCTCGTAGGTGCGCTCGGTGGTGTCGCTGTTGTCGTCTTCCTCGAAAGTCAGGGTCTCGCCGGCCAGCGCCCGCAGCACATACGGTTCGAGGAAGGCATAACGCTCGTCGCCCATGGTCTCGCGGATGGTGCGGCCCAGCACCGTGGTGCCGGTGCGGTTGAATTCACGCTCGTAGGCCACGTTGTGGAAGCGATAGACCTGCTGGGCGTCGATGTACGCCACCATGGCCGGCAAGGTGTCGGCAATGGTGCGCAGGCGTGCCTCGCTTTCGCGCAACGCCATTACCGACTTGCGGACGTGGGTGATGTCGTCCACGGTGCCGACAAAGCCGTAAATTTTACCGTCCACCACCATGGCGGCGATTTTGAACGAGACCCAGACGATCATCCCATCCGGGTGCACGCAGCGCAGCGTGTCCTGATACGGCGCGCGGGTCTTTGCCATGTGATTGAGCGCGGTCTTGAGCACGGCGCGGTCATGCGGATGGACCGCGCGCATCCAGGCGTCGCCCAGGGCTTCTTCGCGCGTCAGGCCGGTGATCAGTTCAAAGGTGCGGTTGACGTAGGTGCAGTGGCCGGTGGCGTCGGCGCGCAGCAGGCCGAGGGGCGAGGCGTCGTTCACGGCGGCCAGTTCGGCCTGATTCTGCCGCACCGCCAGCTCGGTTTCCTTGCGCGAAGTGATGTCGCGCACCGTCACCGCCACGCCGTCGGAAATCGGCACGATCTGGTGGTGCAGCCAGTGCACGTCACGATTGGGCAGGAAGTCCACCGCGAATTCCTCTTCCACCGGCTGGCGCGATTCCAGCACGTGGCGGTATTTTTCAACGAAGCCTTTCGAGTGCAGCTCCGGCAGCACTTCGATCAGGCGCTTGCCCTTGATGTCGTCGCTGCGGAAGCCCATCAGCTGCGCCCCGCGTTCATTCAGGTCGGCGATGGTGAAATCAAGGATCTCGCGCTGGGCGCCGCGCATGCGGCAGGCTTTGAACAGGTAGACCGAGTCCAGGCTGGCGTCGGCGGCGGCGCGCAGCATCAGCTGGGCGTCGATGATCATGCTGGCGCTGCGGCGCAGCCGGCTCGCCTGCTGCACCAGCAGGTACACGAACACCAGCACGATGGCGGAAGCGACAACGGCGGCGCCGTAGTACATGCTGCGGCGGCGTTCAAAGCGGGCCAGCGCGGTTTCGATCGGGTTGCCGACCACCGCCATCAGCAGGAAGCGCGGCATTTCGGTGTAGCCGTAAATGCGCTCGGTGGCATCGAACGGGCGCTTGAGCAGCAGTTCTTCGCCGGCTGGCGCCACGCTGAAATCGATGCTGTCGCTGATGATGACCTGATCGTCGATGCGGGCCGAAGACATGCCGTTCTCGCGGCTGATCAGCATCACCGCGCCGCCGCGGTCCACGTTCAGGCGGTCGTAATCCTCCACGAAGTAGGCCGGGTCCATCATCACCAGGATCGCGCCGGCGAAGCTGCCGTTGGCGTGATTGAGGCGGCGCGAAATCTGGATCTGCCATTTCTTGGTGCGGCTGTCCACCACCGGCGTGGAGACCAGCGAAGCGTCGGCCGGGTTGGCGGCATGGCTCTGGAAGAACACCGTGCGCTTGAGGTCCGGGTCGAAATAGCCGTTCATGCTGTCGATGACGCGGCCCTCCTGGTTCAGGATGGCCATCGGCAGATCGAGCTTGGTCGGCAGCAGGGAGTCGAGCAGGCCATTCTTGCGCGCGAATTCGGCCAGCCGCAGGCGGCCTCCGGTCTCCTCGTATTTCAGCTTGAACAGCTGGGTGGCGTGGTCGGTCTGGCGCAGCAGGTGGTTGGTATGCTCGGCCAGCGTGCGCGCCAGCGACTGACTGTGTAATACCGCCTCGTGACGCGCGGTCAGTTTCTCCTGCCGCACCTGGTAAGCCACCGCCGCCCACATGAAGGCCAGCAGCACCGCGCCAAAGGCGGGCAGCAGGATCGCACGGTACAAGCGGCGTAAGAATTCGCGCATCGGTGGCTGGTCCTCTTCGGGAGTCGGAAGTCTCTGCGGATATTCTGCACGGAAATGTGGGTTTTGGCGTGAATGGCGTGAAAAAAGTCGCATTCCGTTCACAGGCAATATTGATTTCTTTATTAGAATAGCGTGATGACCGAACCGATATTGAGCCTGTCCGCCGCGCGGGCACTGCATCTGGGGGCGCAAGGGCTGTTGCAGCCGCGCCGCCGCAAGGCGCGCCAGCCGGACGTGCTGGCGGCGATCCGCCAAATGGGTGTGCTGCAGATCGATACCATCAATGTGGTGGCGCGCAGCCCCTATCTGGTGTTGTGGAGCCGCCTGGGCGATTATCCGCAGCCATGGCTGGAGCAGGCGCTGGCCGCCGGCGAGTTGTTTGAATACTGGGCGCACGAGGCCTGCTTCGTGCCGGTCGAGGATTATGGCCTGTATCGGCACCGCATGCTGGAGCCGGAAGCCATGGGCTGGAAGTATTCAGCCGCCTGGATGAAGGAGCGCCGCGCCGAGGTGGAATCGGTGCTGGAGCATATCCGCGTCAACGGGCCGACGCGCTCTTCGGACTTTGAGCGCACCGATGGCAAAGGCGGCGGCTGGTGGAGCTGGAAGCCGGAAAAACGCTCGCTGGAGGTGCTGTTCACCACCGGCGCGCTGATGATCTCGGCCCGCCACAACTTCCAGCGCATCTACGATCTGGCCGAGCGCGTGCTCCCGCATTGGGATGACAGCCAGCTGCCAAGCAAGGACGCGGTGCAGCGCGAACTGGTGCTGAAGGCCGTCAAGGCCATGGGCTGCGCGCGGGCGCCGTGGATCAGCGACTACTTCCGCACCCGGCCCCCGCGCCTCGACCCGGAAACGCTGGTGGAGCAGGGCGCCCTGCTGCGCGCCTGGGTGGACGACTGGGACGATCCGATCTACGTCCATCCCGACCACGCGGGCTTGCTGGCGGAAGCCGCCGATGGCGCGCTGGCGCCGACGCTGACCACCATCCTGTCGCCGTTCGATCCGGTGGTGTGGGACCGCCGCCGCGCGCAGGAGCTGTTCAACTTTGATTATCGTCTTGAATGCTACACCCCGGCCGAGAAGCGCAAGTATGGCTATTTCACACTGCCCATCCTGCGGCGCGGCGCCCTGGTCGGCCGCGTGGACGCCAAGGCGCACCGGCGCGAAGGGGTGTTTGAATTGAAGTCGCTGGTGCTGGAACCCGGGGTACGCGTCAGCGACCGCTTCACGCGCGACGTCGCTGGCGCCTTGCAACGGCTGGCCGACTGGCACGCGTGCCCGCGGATCAAAATAACGCAAGCCTCGCCGGCCGGTTTTGGCGAGCTATTACAAAAGGAAGCTGCATGACCCTGCCCGCCGCTCCCGCTAGCCTGCTGGCCGCTGACGGACAACCGCTGTTTGGACGCTACGCCGGCCAGGTCGGCAATATCGACTGGAGCCAGCTGGCCAAGCCCTTTGCCCGCAGCCCGTTGTGGCGGCGCTTTCACCACAAGCGCTGGCACTACGTGGCGCTGTGCACGGAGGAGGTGTTCTGCGCGGTGGCGATTGTGGATCTGGGCTGGATCAGCACCGCCTTTGCCTACGCCTTCGACCGCCGCGACGGCGACATGCTGGCCAACTTCTCGCAGGATGGCCTGCCGCTGATCTCGGCCCGGCTGGCCAACCACGCCGGCGAGTCGAGCAGCTTCAAGGCGAAGAACTGCCACATCGCGGTGGATGCCAACGGCGACGGCAGCTATCAACTGACGCTGCGATGCGATTACCTTGAAATCGACGCCAGCTTCGGTCCCAGCCCGTCGCCGCTGCTGCTGGCCAGCGGCCCGATCGAACACGGTTCGGTGCACGCGACGCAGAAGTCCAGCGCCATGCCGCTGCGCGGCGAGGTGCGCACCTGGCGCGAGGAGTACAAACTTGATGGCGGCGTGGCCAGCTTCGATTATTCCAACGGCCTGCTGGCGCGGAACACCGCCTGGCGCTGGGCCTCGGCCCACAATCTGGAGCTGGGCTTCAATCTGCAGGCCGGCTATTTCGGCGCGCACGAGAACGCGCTGTGGCTGGACGGCGACCTGATTGCGCTGGCGCCGGCCCACTTCCTGTACGATAAAAAGGACGCGCTCTCGCAGTGGCATATTTTTACCGAGGACGATATGCTGGACCTGACCTTCACGCCGGAAGGGGCGCGCCGCGACAACAAGAAAATGGTGGTGGCGGCCAGCCGCTACCTGCAGCCGATCGGCACTTTCAGCGGCTGGGTGCGCGCAGCGCCCGATCAGCCCAAACGCATGGTCACGCAGCTGATGGGCGTGACTGAAGATCATTCATCGCGCTGGTGATTTTCCATGAGCATTCGTCATCTTGACCGCCTGTTCCAACCACGTTCGGTGGCCGTGATCGGCGCGTCGGATAATCCGCAGCGCATCGGCACGCGGGTGCTGGCCAATCTGCTGGACGGCGAGTTCACGCGCGACGGCGGCAAGGTGTGGCCGGTCAATCCCAGGCACGACACGCTGCGCGGCCTGCCGTGCTACGCGCGCGTAAGCGCCTTGCCGGCGCCGGCCGATCTGGCCGTGATCTGCACGCCGCCGGCCACGGTGGCCGGCTTGATCAGCGAGCTGGGACAGAACGGCACCAAGGCCGCCATCGTGATGACCGCCGATCCTGGCACGGCCGGCGGCCGCAGCCTGCGCCAGCCGATGCTGGACGCGGCCAGGCCGCACCTGCTGCGCATTCTTGGCGCCGGCAGCGTGGGCCTGCAATCGCCGGCGCTGGGACTGAATGCCAGCTTCACTCAAATGGCGGCAGGCACCGGACGGCTGGCTTTCGTCTCGCAATCCGGCGCGCTGGCAACGGCGGTGCTGGACTGGGCCGGCCAGCGCGGCATCGGCTTCTCGCGCTTTGTCGCCATGGGCGATGGCGTGGACGTCGACTTTGGCGATCTGCTCGACTATCTGGCCGCAGATACAGCCACCGAGGCCATCCTGCTCTGTGTAGAACAGGTCCGCAGCGCGCGCAAATTCATGTCGGCCGGACGGCTGGCGGCGCGCGGCAAGCCGGTCATCGTCCTGAAAGTCGGGCGCGATGCGGCGCCCGGCGCCGACCTGGTGTTCGATGCCGCGATCCGCCGCGCCGGCATGTTGCGCGTGTACTCCACCGAGGATTTGTTCGATGCCGTGGAAACGCTGGCGCGTCAGCGTCCGCAACGCGGCGAACGGCTGGCGGTGATCACCAACGGCGGTGGCCTGGGCCTGATCGCGGCCGATGCGCTGGCCTGCAGCGGCGCGCAACTGGCGCCGTTGTCGCCGGAAACCCTGAAACGGCTGGCGCAGGCGGGCGCGCCGCAAACCAATCCGCTCGACTTTCTGGCCGACGCGCCGGTCGAGCACTACACCGGCGCGGTGGAGGCGCTGCTGCGCGAGCCGCAGGCCGACGCGCTGCTGTTCCTGCATGCGCCCACCGCCATGGTGGCCAGCGAGCTGATCGCCACGGCCGTGGCTCCCCTGATGCAAGCGGCGAACAAAAACGTGCTGTCCTGCTGGCTGGGCGGTGGTTCGGTGGCGCAGGCGCGCCGCGTGTTTGCCGATGCCGGCCTGCCGACTTACGACACGCCGGAAAAAGCCGTCAACGGCTTCCTGCAGATCGCCCAGTACCGCCGCAATCAGGAACTGCTGATGGAAGTGCCGGCCGGCGTGCCGGCCACCAGCGCCGGCGAGCGTTCATCGGCGCGCGCACTGGTGCAGGCCGCGCTCAACGCCGGCCGCAGCGACCTGTCCGACACCGATGCGCGCGCGCTGATGGCGGCGTATGGCCTGGCGCTGGCCACGCCGCAACAGGCGGCGCTGACCGGCGCCACGCTGGCCGCCGCGCGCATCCAGATCGGTCACGATCCGGTGTTCGGGCCGGTGGTGTTTTTCGGCCAGGGCGGTATCGCGGCCGATGTGGCGGCGGACCGCGCCGCCGGCCTGCCGCCGCTGAACATGGCGCTGGCGCGCGACATGGTCAGCCGCACCCGCGTCTCGCGGCTGCTGGCGCAAAGCCAGACCGCGGCCGATGCCGAAGCGCTGATCCGCACCCTGGTGCAGGTGGCCGACATGGTGGCAGACCTGCCGGAGTTGATCGAACTTGATCTCAATCCACTGCTGGCGATCGGCGGCAGCGTGGTGGCACTGGGCGCGCGCATGCAGCTGGCCAAGGCCCGCGCGCGGCGCGCCGAGCTGGCGATCCGCCCGTATCCGCAAGAGCTGGAAGAGCGCGTGGACTGGGGCGGCGGGCAAATCCTGCTGCGCCCGATCCGTCCGGAAGACGGCGCGCAGCATCAGGCCTTCTTCAGTGCACTCAACGCGGACGATGTGCGCCTGCGCTTCTTCACCGCCATGCGCGAGCTGCCGCCGGCCCAGCTGGCGCGGCTGACGCAGATCGATTACGACCGTGCCATGGCCTTCATCGCCACGCGACCGAATGCCAATGGCGAGTCGGAAACGCTGGGCGTGGTGCGTGCCGTCATCGATCCCGACAATCAGTCCGCTGAATTTGCCATCATCGTGCGTTCCGATTTGAAAGGACGGGGTTTGGGCTACATCCTGTTCCAGAAACTGGTGGATTATTTCCGCGCGCGCGGCACGCGCGAGATCGTTGGCGACGCCTTGTCGGAGAACGGCGGCGTGCAAAAACTGATACGCCATTTCGGCGGCGTGGTATTGCCGCATCCGGAAGCGGGAATGGTGCGTTTACAACTGCCTTTGCGATAGCATTCGCGCAGCGCTTGTTATATATTCTTATTAACGACGCGGGGGCGGGTTTGTGCTACGTCAAAGCGCCGCTGTCGGGAATATTTACACTTTTACTTCCACCATACAAGCATTGGGAGTCAGAAGAATGTTAACCGCCACATATACTTTGGTAGCACTGTCTGTCGAACAAGCCAGCGTTCGTTTGAGTTTGCTATCGTTTCAGAAGTATATGCGCAGCACGCTCATGCAGCAGAACCGCATGACTCTGTCGCAACTGGAATACGCTTGCGAAAACCTCCATACCTTGTATCAAGCCTGCCATTGGCGCAAGACCGAGATGTATCTGATTCCGGCGCTGCGCGACGCCACCGAGCGTGCCGACCAGTTGCTGGATGAACTCAACCGTTTGAACCAGTCCGCGCTGATGTCGATCCGCCTGCTGCAAGACAAGCTGGGCGCCCTGGCCGACGTGCGCGACGAGCAGGTCAGCGAAGTGTGCGACAGCATCGACACCTTCTGCACCGCGCTGCTCAAGCGGCTGGAAAAGGAAGAGCAGGAACTGTTTGCCTTGGCGCGCAATTCCATCGCCGGCGAAACCTGGTTTTCGATCGCCAACCAGTTGATGATGCACGACAAGCATCTGGATGAAATGAAGCGCTCCGGCCTGCCGCCGGCCGAAGCGGCGCAAGTGACGGCGCGCCGGCGCGCGCTGCCGGGCGGCGAAGTGGACGACGGCCAAATCTCCATACCAGGCCTGCAAGTGCTGCCTGTTGTCGGGCTGGATGAGGTGCCGGCACGGCCGGTGCTCCGGTCCGCGCGGCAGGCGTCGCGGGACGATGTCATCATGAAATAACCACCCCGTAGCGCACTCGCAGGGCAAATTTCCCCTGCTTTGCTATGATGGTGGTTTTAGCCATCACCATAGCGCACCATGTTTGATTTCCTCTTTAAGCGTGCAACCGAAACGTCGGCCGTTCCGCCGTCGCCAGCGGCTGAGCCGCAGCAGGACGCGGCCGCCAGCCGCCGGGACGAGCAGGCGCAGCGCGCCGCCGCCCTCAATGGCAACGAAGCGGCTGCCGTCGCCCTGATATTGGAGAGCGAATTTGCCGGCGTGCGCCAGGCCGCCGCTGAGCATGTGCATAGCCAGGCTGCGCTGGAGCAAGTGCTGCAGGCGGTGCGCAACAGCGATCGTCGCGTCGCCAAGATGATGCAGGGGCGCCTGGACGCCATCCGCTACCAGCAAGCAGAGCAACAAAAAGCACAGGCGTGCCTGGATGTGGCGCAACGCCTGTTGCAGGACGACAAGCTGACGCCCAATCAGGTGGCCGAGCTGGACCGGCAGTGGCAGGTGGTGGCCGAGGTGCCGTCGCTGGCCGGCCAGTACGCGTCGGCGCGCGCGGCGCTGGCCGCGCGGCTGGAAGCGCAGGTGAATTTGCAGCGCACCATCATCGATGCGATGGCGGCGGTGCGCAAGCTGCCGCAAGCCGGCTTGCCGGCGGAAGAGGCCTTGCAGGCGCTGGAGCGCCATGCGGCGCAGCAAAGCGTCTACCAGGAGGCGCCGGAACATAACGCGCTGCCGCGTCATTTGCTGAGTGATTTCGCCCAGGTGATCGAGCAGACGCGCGTCGCGCTGACCGCGCCGCCGAAGCCGGCCGCCGCCGAGCCTGCGGCCGATGCGGGGGCGCGTGCCGGCGCGCGCGCCAGCGGCGCAGCTGCGGCGGGTACGCTGGCGGCAGCGGGGCGCGCGCCAGCAGGCGGCGCGGCCGTGGAGGGCGGCTCAGGGCGCGCGGCGTCAGGCGGCGCTGCGGCGGAGGCCCGTCCTGGACGCGCGGCCTCAGGCGCGGCGGGATCGATACACGCGCCGGCCACCGGTGCGGCTGGCGCGGCGGGCGAGGTCAGCGGCATCGCTGGCGCGGCTGATGGAGCGGCGGGCGAGGGCGCGGCGGGCAAGCCGGCCGAGCGCAAGCAGCCCAAGCAGGCGCCAAAAGAGACCGACAAGAAATTCCTTGAAACGCTGGAAGCGCTGGAAGCCGCGCTGGAGCAAGGCCAGCTGCACATCGCCGCCGAGCACGACAAATGGCTGCGCGAACATAAAACGCGCCTGAACCATGCCCAGACCGAGCATCTGAACCACGTCCGTGCCGAACTCAAGCGCCTTGGCGATTGGGCACGCTGGGGCGGCAATGTCTCGCGCGAGGAACTGGTCAAGGCGGTGGAAGAACTGCCGGGCCAGAAACTGGCCATGAGCGAGCTGGCCAGGAAAGTCGGCAGCATGCGCGACCGCTGGAAGCAGCTGGACGCCGTTTCCGGCCACGCGCCGAAATCGCTGTGGGAACGCTTTGATGCCGCCTGCACCAGCGCCTACGCGCCGGCCGCCGCCCACTTCAAGCACCTGGCTGACGAGCGCCATGCCAACGCCGCCAAGGCGCACGCCCTGATCGCGGAAACCCAGGCTCTGGCCGAGTCGGTCGCGGCCGGTGGCGCCGACCTGAAAAACGTCGCTGCCGCCGGTCAGCGCCTGCGCCAGATGTGGGGCCGTCTCGGCACCATCGACCGCAAGGAAAAACGCAAGCTTGACCAAACCTTCGACAAAGTGCTGGCCACCATGCTGGCGCCGTTGTCCGAACAGCGCAAGATCGAAGCCAGCAAGCGCGAGCAACTGATTACCGAAGCCGAGGCGCTGGACCCGTCCGACCGCCACACGCTCGACAAGCTGCGCCGCCTGCAGGAACGCTGGCAGGAGCAAGCCAAGGCCCTGCCGCTGGAACGCAAGATCGAGCAGGCGCTGTGGCAGCGTTTCCGCGCCGCCTGCGACGCCATCTTTGCCAAGCGCAAGGAAAGCGCCCACGCCGCCGACCACGAGCGCAAGGCCCACCTGCACGCGCGCGAAGCCATTTGCAAGGAACTGGAAGATGCCAGCTTCAGCGGCGAAGACAAGGCCCAGCTGGCCGCCATCGCCAAAACGCTGAAAGATGCCGCTGCCGCCTGGCACGCCACCGGCACCGTGCCGCGCGCGGCCGAGGCGCGCATCACCCAGCGCTATCACAATGCGGTGGGCAAGGTGCAGGCGCAGGCGGACGCCATCAAGCGCCGCGCCGGCGCCGCCCAGGCCAACGCGCTGCGCGACAAGCTGCGCCTGTGCCAGGCACTGGAAAGCGCGATCGGCCAGCATGATGAAACCATCGACGCCGCTGAATGGCAAGCCAAGTGGGCCGCGCTGCCGTCGCTGGGCAATGATTATGAGCGCACGCTGCAAGGCCGCTTCAACGCCGCCCTGAGCGCGCTGGACGGCAAGCGCAGCGACTACGCCCAGGAACTGGAACGCAACCGCGCCAGGCTGCTGGATGAAGTGTTGCGCCTGGAAATCGTGGCTGGCGTTGACAGTGGCGCCGAGTTCGCCCGCGAGCGTCTCAAGATGCAAGTGGAAGTGCTGCAATCGTCGCTGAAGTCCGGCCAGAAGCCGCAATCTGCCACCGCTGCCTATCTGCAGCTGTGCGCCATGCCAGCCCTGGCCGACGCCCGCACCGCCAGCCGCATCGAGCAACTGTTCCGCCGCATCGGCGCCTCGGAGCGTGCATGAGCTTGAATGAAGTCCGGATCCAGACCGAAGATTTCGATCTGTCCGCGGAAGTCGCCCAACTGCGCGCCGACCACCCCAAGGTCGGCGGCGTGGTCACTTTTGTCGGCACGGTGCGCGACCTGAACGAGGGCGCCACGGTGTCGGAAATGGAACTGGAGCACTATCCCGGCATGACCGAGCAGTCCATCAGGGACATTATTGACAAGGCGAAACAGCGCTGGCCGATTTTCAGCGCGCTGGTGATCCACCGTGTCGGCCCGCTCAAGCCGAAAGACCAGATCGTGCTGGTGGCGGTCACCGCGGCGCACCGCGGCGAAGCGTTTGCCGCCAGCGAGTTCATTATTGATTATTTGAAAACAGAAGCCCCGTTCTGGAAGAAGGAGCAGACGCCCGAAGGCGCGCGCTGGGTGGACGCCCGCGTTAGCGATGACGCGGCCTTGAATAAGTGGAAGTAGCTCCTATGTAAACGATAAGTTAAATCTACCGGAGCAACACCATGCGTCAGGACAAACTCACCACCAAACTCCAGGAAGCCCTGTCGGACTCGCAGAGTCTGGCCGTGGGCAACGATAACCCTTACATTGAACCGGTGCACCTGCTGACGGCCCTGCTGAACCAGGACGACGGCAGTGCCCGTTCTCTGCTGCAACGCGCCGGCGTCAATGTCGGCGGCCTGAGCAAGGCGCTGACCGGCGCCATCGAGCGCCTGCCGAAAGTCTCGGGCACCGGTGGCAACGTGCAAGCCAGCCGTGAGCTGGTGGCCGTGCTGAACCTGGCCGACAAGGAAGCGCAGAAACGTGTCGACCAGTTCATTTCCAGCGAAATGGTGCTGCTGGCGCTGACCGAAGACAAGTCGGACGCTGGCACGCTGGCGCGCGAAAACGGCCTGACCCGCAAGTCGCTGGAAGCCGCCATCGACGCCGTGCGCGGCGGCGCCAAGGTTGATTCGCAGGAGGCCGAAGGCCAGCGCGAAGCCCTGAAAAAATACACCCTCGACCTGACCGAGCGCGCCCGCCAGGGCAAGCTGGACCCGGTGATCGGCCGCGACGATGAAATCCGCCGCGCCATCCAGGTGCTGCAGCGCCGTTCCAAAAACAATCCCGTCCTGATCGGTGAACCGGGCGTCGGCAAGACCGCCATCGTCGAGGGCCTGGCGCAGCGCATCGTCAACAACGAGGTGCCGGATTCGCTCAAGGGCAAGCGCGTGCTGGCGCTGGACATGGCCGCCCTGATCGCCGGCGCCAAGTATCGCGGCGAGTTTGAGGAACGCCTGAAAGCGGTGCTGAAAGAACTGGCCATGGACGAAGGCCAGACCATCGTCTTCATTGACGAGATGCACACCATGGTGGGCGCCGGCAAGGCCGATGGCGCCATGGACGCCGGCAATATGCTGAAGCCGGCGCTGGCGCGCGGCGAGCTGCACTGCGTCGGCGCGACCACGCTGGACGAATACCGCAAATACATCGAGAAAGATGCCGCGCTGGAGCGCCGCTTCCAGAAGATTCTGGTCGACGAGCCGACCGTGGAAGCCACCATCGCCATCCTGCGCGGCTTGCAGGACAAGTATGAGCTGCACCACCAGGTCGCCATCTCGGACGCCGCCATCATTGCGGCGGCGGAACTGTCGCACCGCTACATCACCGACCGCTTCCTGCCCGACAAGGCGATCGACCTGATCGACGAGGCCGCGGCCAAGATCAAGATCGAGATCGACTCCAAGCCGGAAGTCATGGACAAGCTGGAGCGCCGCCTGATCCAGCTGAAGATCGAGAAGGAAGCCGTCAAGAAGGAAAAAGACGAGGGCTCGCGCAAGCGTCTGGAGCTGATCGACGAGGAAATCACGCGCCTGACGCGCGAGTTGAATGACTACGAGGAAATCCTCAAGGCCGAGAAATCGGTGGTGCAGGGCAGCTCGCACATCAAGGAAGAGATCGACCGCATCAAGCAGCAGATGGAGCAGGCCACGCGCGAAAGCAACTGGCAGCGCGTGTCCGAGCTGCAATACGGCCGCCTGCCCGAACTGGAAGCCCAGCTCAAGCAGGCTGAGAAAGCCACGGCGGCGGAGGGCAGCGCTGACGCGTCCAAGCCCAAGCTGCTGCGCACCGAAGTCGGCGCCGAGGAAATCGCCGAGGTGGTGTCGCGCGCGACCGGGATTCCCGTTTCGCGCATGATGCAGGGCGAGCGTGAAAAACTGCTGCACATCGAAGAGAAGCTGCACGAGCGCGTGGTGGGCCAGGACGAGGCCATCAACGCCGTGGCCGACGCCATCCGCCGGTCGCGCGCCGGCCTGGCCGATCCGAATCGTCCGTACGGTTCCTTCCTGTTCCTGGGGCCGACCGGCGTCGGCAAGACCGAGCTGACCAAGGCGCTGGCCGGCTTCCTGTTCGACACGGAAGAGTCGCTGATCCGCATCGACATGAGCGAGTTCATGGAGAAGCACTCAGTGGCCCGCCTGATCGGCGCGCCGCCGGGCTACGTCGGCTATGACGAGGGCGGCTACCTGACCGAAGCCGTGCGCCGCAAGCCGTACAGCGTGATCCTGCTCGACGAGGTGGAAAAGGCACATCCGGACGTGTTCAACGTGCTGCTGCAGGCGCTGGACGACGGCCGCATGACCGATGGCCAGGGCCGCACGGTGGACTTCAAGAACACCGTCATCATCATGACCTCCAACCTCGGTTCGCACAAGATCCAGTCGATGGAGGACTCGGACCCGGGCGTGGTCAAGCTGGCAGTGATGGCCGAGGTGCGCACCCACTTCCGTCCGGAGTTCATCAACCGGATCGACGAGATTGTGGTGTTCCACGGCCTGGATGAGAAGAACATCGGTGCGATTGCCCGGATTCAGCTGGCAACGCTGGAGCAGCGCCTGGGCAAACTGGAAATCGGCCTGAGCGTGACCGACGCGGCCCTGCACAAGATTGCCGAGGCCGGCTACGATCCGGTGTATGGCGCGCGGCCGCTGAAACGGGCGATCCAGCAGCAGATCGAAAATCCGCTGTCCAAGCTGATCCTGCAAGGCAAGTTCGGGCCGAAGGACACCATCCATGTGGATGCGGTCAACGGCGAGCTGGCCTTCAGCTAATGCGCCTGATGGCGGACGATGCGGTTACGACCGTCGCGTTTAGCGCGGTACAAGGCATCGTCCGCCCGCTTCAGCACATCTTCATACGAGCTGTCGCCGGCGATCATTTCACTCAGGCCGCCGCTGATGGTGGCGCCTTTGCCCAGCGTGCCCAGCGCTCTCAAGCCTTCCGCAATCTTCAGTCGTAGCCGTTCCGAAATCGTCAAGGCGTGCTCGGCGCCGGTGTGCGGCATCAGCACCACGAATTCATCGCCGCCCAGGCGGGCCGGGAAATCGGCCGCGCGCAGCTCGCGCCGGCAGACTTCGGCGGTGGTGGTGATGGCCTTGTCGCCCACCAGGTGGCCGTATTCGTCGTTGATGCCCTTGAAGTGGTCGATGTCGAAAATCAGCACCGAGGTCGGCGTCTTGTAGCGGGTGAACAGTTCGAAATGCTCGGTCAGGCCGCTCATCAGCTTGCGGCGGTTGGGCAGGCCGGTCAGCGCATCGGTTTCGCTTTGCATGCGCAGCAGCGCTTCCAGCTTCTTGCTGGCGGTGATATTGCTGGCCACCCACAGCACCGCATCTTCGCCCATCACCTGGTATTCCAGCGGCTGTACGCGGCCTTCGAACCAGATGGTTTCCGCCGGGCCGGCGCCGCCCACGCCCTTGACGTCATTCGCCGCCAGCGGATATTCGACCACGTGCAAGCCCCGCGAGGCCAGGGCGATGGCGATCTGCGTTTCGAACCAGGCCGCTTTTTCCGCGTTCAGCACATCCGAGATGGACTTGCCGACCAGGCTGCTGCCATCGTGGTAGTAGCGGCTGTCGGTGCCGCCGAACAGGGCGGCATAGCGGCCGCTGCGCGTGAGTATGAATGCCGGGTCTGGCAGCGCCGACAGCAGCGCCGCGATTTGTTCGTTCGAGAAGAGGGACAGATCCGCCATTCGATATCTTTTTTCTAATTGATAAGTATCCACTAATGTACCGTACTTTTCTCCAAGCAGACGTTATCGGCACAAAAAATGAAAACTTGACGAAGAATTATTGTTGTTATTTAAAAAAGCTGGATGGAGAGCAACCAAAGGTTTTGCGGAACATGGCCGAGAAAGCCGACTGGCTGGCATAGCCCAGCTCGGCCGCCACCTGCGACAGCGGCACCCCGCGCGCGATCAGCGGCGCCGCATGCGCCAGCCGCGCCTGCTGGCGCCAGTGGCCGAAGCCCATGCCCAGCTCGCGCTCGAACAGGCGGCTGAGGGTGCGTTCCGAGGCGCCCACCTGCGTGGCCCAATCGGCCAGCGTGAGGTCGGCGCCGGGATCGGCGATCAGGGCGTCGCACAAGGCTTTCAGACGTTTATCGCCGGGCAGGGGCACGCGTAGCGCATGCTCGGCGCAGCGGGCGATTTCATCCAGGATCATTTCCATCAGCAAGTGCTCGCGCCGCGACTGCGCTTGCAGGTCGTGGTGCTCCAGCGCCGCCAGCAGTTCGCGCAGCAGGCTGGACAGCTCCAGCACCTTGCAGCCGGTGCCGGGGAAGGGCGCGCGGCCGGCGTACACCCGCATGGGCCGCAGATGGGTGTTTTCCAGCGTGGTCACGTTGTGCACCACGCCGGCCGGTATCCATACCGCGCGTTGCGGCGGCACGATCCAGCTGCTGTGATGGGCTTCCACCCGCATCACGCCGTGCACGGCATAGGTGAACTGGCCCCACGCGTGGGAATGCGGTTCCAGCACGGCGGCGGCTTGCAGATGGCGCCCCGCCAGGGTGAGGGGGCGGCTGGCGCTGGGGACATCGGACTCGCAGTCGAAGCGGGTATGGTCGACAATGGAAATAGCCATGGCGGAAATGCGATAAATGTTGTCACTCTATCTTAAATCAGACGATGGCAAATTGCTTAGACTGATGTCAAACAACATGGAGAGAGCAGCATGAACGACCGCACTTTGCTGCGCCAGGATGCCCGCGTGATTACGCTGGTCGGGGTGGCGCATGGGACTTCCCACTTTTATCACATCATTCTGGCGGCCCTGATTCCGTGGCTGAAGCCGGAGTTCGGCCTCAGCTACTCGCAGCTGGGCCTGCTGATGACGATTTTCTTTGTCGTGTCCGGCGTCGGCCAGGCCATGGCCGGCTTCGTGGTCGACCGGCTCGGCGCGCGCACCGTGCTGTTCAGCGGCATCGGGCTGCTGGGTTTGTCGGCGGTGCTGCTGTCGAGCGCGCACAGCTATGTGCAACTGATGATGGGCGCCTTCCTGGCCGGCTGCGGCAACAGCGTGTTCCACCCGGCCGATTACACCTTGCTCAACCAGCGCGTCTCCAAGGCGCGGCTGGCGCACGGCTTCTCGGTGCACGGCATCAGCGGCAATATCGGCTGGGCGCTGTCGCCGCTGTTCCTGACCTTTGTGGCCGGCCGCGCCGGCTGGCGCATGGCCTTGCTGGCGGCGTCCGGCGTCGCTTTTGCGGTGCTGGCGCTGCTGGTCCTCAACCGCTATGCCTTGCGGCCGGCGCCGGCCGTGCTGCCGGCGGCGGGCAAGCCGGGGGTGGCCGGCGGCAGTGCCTTCGGCTTCCTCAAGCTGAAAGTGGTGTGGCTGTGCTTTGCCTTTTTCCTGATTTCCGCCATCGCGCTGGCCGGCATCCAGACCTTTGCCGCCACCAGCCTGGTCAGCCTGTACGGCATGTCGCTGGCCACCGCCACCTCGGCCTACACCTGCTTCATGTTCGCCTCGGCGGCTGGCATGGTATATGGCGGCTTCCTGGGCGCGGGCAGCCGCAATCATGACCGCATCATCATGATCGCCTTCGGCACGGCGGCGGTACTGGCGCTGGTGCTGGCGGCAGCCGTGGTGCCGGCCTGGATGGCGGTGGTGCTGATGGGCCTGATCGGCCTGGTGACCGGCATTTCCGGCCCGTCGCGCGACCTGATGATACGCGGCGCGGCGCCGGCCAATGCCACCGGCCGCGTGTTTGGCGTGGTGTATTCTGGCCTGGACAGCGGCCTGGCGCTGGGCGCCATGCTGTTCGGCGTGCTGATGGATGCGCACCAGCCGGCCGGGGTGTTTGCGGTGATCGGGCTGTTCCAGGCGCTGGTGATCCTGACCGCGCTGGGCGTCGGCAGCAACCGCCGCGTGGCTGCCATGCCCAAAACCGCATAGAATAAAGTCCATCTTAATAACTATGCAAGAGGACTGCGATGAGCTTTGCCACCACCGATTTATGCGACGACAACGCCAACCTGCTGGATGACGGCCGGCTGGCGGTGCTGCCGCCCGTGTTCCGCCACTATGGCCAGCGGGTGCGCTTTTCCGGCCGCGTCTCCACGCTGAAAGTGCACGAGGACAATGCCCTGGTGCGCGCCACGCTGGAGACGCCGGGCGACGGCAACGTGCTGGTGATCGATGGCGGCGGCAGCCTGCGCCGTGCGCTGGTGGGCGGCCAGCTCGGTTTGCTGGCGCAGGACAACGGCTGGGCCGGCATCATTGTGGATGGCTGCATCCGCGATACCGATGAAATCAACGCCTGCGACATCGGCGTGCGCGCGCTGGGCGCCCATCCGCAAAAAAGCGCCAGGAAAGGCGCCGGCGAACGCAATGTGCGGGTCCACATTGCCGGCGTGCCGGTCAACCCGGGCGACTGGATCTACGCCGATGCCGACGGTGTGTTGATCGCGCAACAGAAACTGGCCTGATGCCTTCCTTCCGCCCAGCACGCTTGCAAGTGTTGGGCGCCTGCATCACTCCTCATCCATATTTTTCGGCCATTTTGCGCCGATTTTTCATCATGCGAGAACAATGTTTCATATCGTGGAAAATGATGTGGTAACGCAGCATCAGAATCTTCCACGCTGAGAAATATCTTTCCGTATCATGAAAATCATAAACTAAGTTACTGATTTAAATCAAAAATAATTTAGTTATGTGTCTTATATAAGACCATTGGTGCGCGGCACAAAAAGCTCTATTATTTGTCTAACGGCTTTTCGTTTTTAACTGTCTTGATGAATAGGAGAACACCATGGCAACTCGTGAACAGCAAATCGCAGAACTGCAAAAAGACTGGGACACCAATCCGCGCTGGAAGGGCGTCACCCGCACCTACACCGCTGAAGACGTGGTGCGCCTGCGCGGTTCGATCAAGATCGAGCACACCCTGGCCCAGCGCGGCGCCGAGAAGCTGTGGAACCTGGTGAACAACGAACCGTTCGTCAACGCCCTGGGCGCGCTGACCGGTAACCAGGCCATGCAACAAGTGAAGGCCGGTCTGAAAGCCATCTACCTGTCGGGCTGGCAGGTGGCCGGCGATGCCAACCTGGCCGGTGAAATGTATCCTGACCAGTCGCTGTACCCAGCCAACTCGGTGCCGATGGTGGTTCGCCGCATCAACAACACCTTCCAGCGCGCTGACCAGATCCAGTGGTCGGAAGGCAAGGACGATATCGACTTCTTCGCGCCGATCGTGGCCGACGCCGAAGCCGGCTTCGGCGGGGTGCTGAACGCGTACGAACTGATGAAATCCATGATCGAAGCGGGCGCCGCCGGCGTGCACTTCGAAGACCAGCTGGCTTCCGTGAAAAAATGCGGCCACATGGGCGGCAAAGTACTGGTGCCAACCCGCGAAGCGGTGGAAAAACTGACCGCCGCCCGCCTGGCAGCGGACGTGATGGGCACCTCGACCCTGGTGATCGCCCGTACCGATGCCGAAGCCGCTGACCTGCTGACCTCGGACGTGGACGCCAACGACCAGCCATTCTGCACCGGCGAGCGCACCGTGGAAGGCTTCTACAAGGTCCGCAACGGCCTGGAGCAGTCGATTTCGCGCGCCCTGGCTTACGCCCCGTACGCCGACCTGGTGTGGTGTGAAACCGGCAAGCCGGACCTGGCCTTCGCCAAGCAGTTCGCGGAAGCCGTGCACGCCAAATTCCCGGGCAAGATGCTGGCCTATAACTGCTCGCCATCGTTCAACTGGAAGAAAAACCTGGACGACGCCACCATCGCCAAGTTCCAGAAGGAACTGGGCGCCATGGGCTACAAGTTCCAGTTCATCACGCTGGCCGGCTTCCACTCGCTGAACTACGGCATGTTCAACCTGGCCCACGGCTATGCGCGCCGCCAGATGTCGGCCTTTGTGGAACTGCAGGAAGCGGAATTCGCCGCGGCGGAAAAAGGCTTCACTGCCGTCAAGCACCAGCGCGAAGTCGGCACCGGCTACTTCGACGCCGTGACCCAGACCATTCAGAACGGCCAGTCGTCGACCACCGCGCTGCACGGTTCGACCGAAGATGAGCAATTCTTCGATGCCAAGAAAGTAGCGTAACGATAACAGGGAGTGAGATGGCGCGGGCGGGCGACACTTGCCGGCGCCAGAAGCGGCAGCGACACAATCGCTGCCGCTTTGCCGTTTACGGCTTTTGCTGATGCTGCTGCAGGTGGCGGCGCAGGCGCTGCTGGAATTCATCGACGTCGTCGACCGTGCTGAGGTCGTCGTCGACTTCGATCATGTGGGTGGCATGACCGGGGGCGAACGACACGGTCGCTTCCACGCCATCCTTTTTCTCCGACAGGTTATGCCCCTGGACGGCGCCCAGCACATTGCCGTGCGTGTCCGTTACAATGGTCATCTTCATGACATCCCTCCGCCTTGCAGATTGTGGAAGCAGCCGCCGACACCCTGGTTGTGGATGTTGACGAAGTACGTTGCGTTGCCGTTGTTGTCCTTGCGCTTGCGTTGCTGGTCGGCCAGGTGGACGGCGCCCTGGTTGGGCGTCTTGACGTCGGCCGAAGCGAACTGGGTGCCGTGGTCGGCACCGTAGGTGTAGCTCCAGAACGCGGTTTGACCGGGCGCCAGGAAGGTCAGCGGCCCTACGTTGTTAAAAGCCATAATCTCCTCCATGAAAGAACGCCACGCATGCGGATGCGCGCGCGGCAGTTCCATCTTAGTCAGCCCAGTTGGGCGCGCTTTGATGCAAACGAGGTGAGCGCTTTTTTGGTGGCGCGCGCGTTCTGAGGGATAATGTCGGATTGAATCAATCAGGATCACCAGCTTATGTTCTCTTACCGCCACGCCTTCCACGCGGGTAACCACGCCGACGTGCTCAAGCACTTCATCACCATCCAGTTGCTGCAGTACCTGAATCAGAAAGATGTGGCCTACAGCTACATCGACACGCACTCGGGCGCCGGCGTCTACGAGCTCGATGGCGCGTTCGCTTCCAAGAATGCCGAGTACGATACCGGCATCGGCAAGCTGTGGAACCTGACGGAGATGCCGCAGCCGGTGCAGGAATACGTCGACCTGGTGCGCGCCATGAACCCCAGCGGCAAGATGCGCTTCTACCCTGGCTCGCCGTACATCGCCGAGCGGGTGGCGCGCGAGCAGGACCGCCTGCGCCTGTTCGAGATGCACCCGGCCGACGCCAAGCTGCTGGCCGATAACTTCCGCAAGCTGGACGAGCACGCGGCGGCGCAAGGCATCCGTTCCACCGTGCGCGGCAAGCGCGTGATCGTCAACCGCAGCGATGGCTTCGCCTCGCTGAAAGCGCTGCTGCCGCCGCCGTCGCGCCGCGCGCTGGTGCTGATCGACCCGCCGTACGAAGACAAGCAGGACTACAAAAAAACCAAGGATGCGCTGGCCGAAGCGCTGGGCCGCTTCCCGACCGGCACCTACGCGGTCTGGTATCCGCTGCTGCAGCGCATGGAATCGCGCCAGTTCGCGGACAAACTGAAGCAGCTGCCGGCTGCGCAATGGCTGAACGTGGTGCTGACCATCAAGAAGCCGATGCCGGACGGGATCGGCGGCCTGCACAGCAGCGGCATGTTCATCCTGAATCCGCCGTACACGCTGGAGCCGATGCTGAAACAGGTGATGCCGTGGCTGGTGAAAGCGCTGGGCGCGGACAGTGGCGCCCGCTTCACGCTGGAAAGCGGCACCCAGGCGACGGCTGGACGCAACACTGGCGAGCGCCGCCCGCCAGTTCGGCAGAAAAATATTGTCAAGACTACATAATTGGGTATAGGCTGGTGGCAAGCAGATTGACAATGGGAGCTCCCCATGATGTTAGCCTCGACACCGGCATCATCCAGGTTAGCTGACAATTTCTTCCTGGCGCGCCAGCCCATCCTCAACCGGGGACAGCGGCTGGTGGCATATGAACTGCTCTTCCGCGACGCCGGCGCCTACAATGGCGCCCAGGTTACCGACGACACCGAAGCCACTGCCACCGTGATTGCCCACGCCGCCGAACTGGGCATGGGCCAGGTGGTGGGCGACCAGATGGCGTTTGTGAATGTCGATGCGGTCGGCTTGATGAGCGATTTCATTCGCTTCCTGCCGAATGACAAGGTCATCCTGGAAATCCTGGAAACCGTGAAGGCCACGCCGGAAGTGCTGAACCGCGTGCGCGAGCTGAAGCAGGCCGGCTTCAAGTTCGCGCTGGACGATGTGGTCGGGCAGTCGGAGGATGTGCAGAAATTCACGCCGCTGTGCGATGTAATCAAGGTCGATATCAAGGACATGCAGCCCGGCACCTTGCCGGCGCTGGCGCGGGTGCTGAAAAATCCCGGGCAGAAGCTGCTGGCGGAAAAGGTGGAGACAGTCGAGGAGTTCCAGGAATGCATGGAACTGGGCTTTGAATACTTCCAGGGCTACTATTTTGCGCGGCCGGTGATTTTAAGCGGCAAGAAGATCTCGCCATCGCAGATGAGCGTGCTGCATCTGCTGGAGCTGCTGGATCGTGATGCCAGCAACAGCGAGATCGAGCAAAGCGTCAAGCATGACGCGCTGATCACCTTGAATTTGCTGCGGCTGGTGAATACGCCGGCGGTGGGTGCGCGCCAGCGCATCAATTCGGTCGGGCATGCGCTGATGGTGCTGGGGCGGCGTCAGCTGAAGCGCTGGCTGCAGATCCTGCTGTACGTGAAGCATGGCGGCACGCAGGAATTCACCTCGCCGCTGCTGCAATTGGCCACCACGCGCGGCAAGACCATGGAGTTGATCGTGGAGCACCGCAAGCCGGGGCAGCGCGTCAGTGCGGACATCGGCTTCACGGTGGGCGTGATGTCGTTGATGGATACGCTGTTCTCGATCCACATGCGTGAGGTGCTGGAAAGCGTGAACGTGCTGGACGAGGTGAGGGCGGCGCTGCTGCACCGTTCGGGCGATTACGGCGCGATGCTGAGCCTGATCGAACACATCGAGCGTGGCCGCGACAGCAGGGTGCTGGCGGACATGCTGCAGCAGCTGGACCTCAAGCCGGCCGAGCTGTATTCGATTCAGCTGGCCGCCATCGAATGGGTGACCGAATACACCCGCGGCATCTGAAAATCCGGGGTCAGGTCCGCCATTTCTACACGGTCTCTGCTGTAGCGTTCCGCTACAGCAGAGACCGTGTAGAAATGGCGGACCTGACCCCGATGCCTTTGACCCCAATGCGTTCGCCGGAATGACGGTTCCGGTGCTGACTGAACGGCATTAGGGCCTGAGCCTGGAGATTACTGGCCGAGGAGCAGGAATACGGTCGGTTTTTTGTGGAAATCCGGCGCCGGCGCGGCTTTCCATTGCGCTGCCGTCATGGTGCGGATGGTCTCGCTGGGCAGGCTGAGGTCGGTCGCCACGCACACCAGCGTGCCCGGCGCGCAGGATGTTGTCAGCGCTTCCAGCATGGCCGCATTGCGATACGGCGTTTCGATAAACAGCTGCGTCTGCTTTTCCTTGCGCGAGCGCTGTTCCAGTTCCTTGATGCGCTTGTCGCGCTGGCCCGCGTCGGTCGGCAGGTAGCCGTTGAAGGCAAAACTCTGCCCGTTCAGCCCGCTGGCCATCACCGCCAGCAGCAGGGACGACGGCCCCACCAGCGGCCGCACCGGAATCTTGTGCTGATGCGCCAGCCGCACCAGGTCCGCGCCCGGATCGGCCACCGCCGGCACGCCAGCTTCCGACACCAGTCCGCCATCCTGGCCCGCCAGCAGCGGCGCCAGCAGGTCGTTCAGCGCGGCGGCCGGGGTGTTCACATTCAATTCAGCGATTTTGATTTCCTGCATCGGCTTGCACAGCGGATGCTGGGCGCCGACCAGTTTCAGGAACGCGCGCGCGGTCTTGGCGTTTTCCGCCACAAAGTAATCCAGCTGCGAGGTGATGCGCTGCACCTGCTCGGGCAGCACATGGTTGAGCGCTTCGGTGTCGCCCAGGGTATTCGGTATTAAAAACAGGGTGCCGGTCATATATTATGTGTTAAAGAAGCTGACGCCTAGGTTGCGCAGCATGCCTGTCAGGGCGATTAAAGGCAAGCCGGTGAGGGCGGTCGGGTCGCTGCTGTCGATGCGCTCCAGGATGGCGATGCCCAGCGCCTCGTTCTTGGCGCTGCCGGCGCAGTCATACGGTTGCTCGATGCGCAGGTAGGCGTCCAGCTCGGCGTCCGGCAAATCGCGGAACTTCACCACGGTCTGGATGTCTTCCACTTGCGCCGTGTTGTCGCGCCCATCCCACACGCACAGGGCGGTATGGAAGATGACCTCGCGCCCGCGCATTTTCTGCAATTGCGCCAGCGCGTTGGCATGGCTGCCGGGCTTGCCGATTTGTTCATCATCCAGCGTGGCGACCTGGTCCGAGCCGATGACGATGGCGCCTGGCATTCTGGCGGCCACGGCGGCGGCCTTTTCGCGCGCCAGGCGCAGCGCGGTGGCGCTCGGCGTTTCGCCGGCCAGCGGGGTCTCGTCGATGTCGGGCACGGCCACCTCGAACGGTAGTTGCAAACGCGACAATAACTCTCTGCGGTAGGCCGAACTGGAAGCTAATACGAGTAAACTTGATGTCATGAGGGGAATGTTATATGCTCTCTGGCCGGTGTTACTAGCGGCAAAAAAGGCGAAAAATTCGCTAAGTTTTTGACTTGAATGCGAAAACCCTGTTATTATCGCAGGTTTTCCGGGGAAACTCTGTAATGAATGCTCTTGTGATCGACACCTTTGAATTTTGTCGGACCAACAGCAGCCAGTCAGGCACGACGCCTGTCGCTGAACTGACCCGTCTGGCCAAGGAGTGCGCGAATCCCTCCGGCGAGATTACCTGGGAAGCAGCAGGAGAGACCCACAAACTGGGCATCCCGCAGATGACGCTGTCGGTTTCCGGCACCGTGCAACTGGTCTGCCAACGCTGCCTGCAGCCTTACGCTCACCACCTCGATTCGTCGACCGTGCTGATGCTGGGTAAGGATGATGAAGATGCAGATGAAATTGAAGAACGCATTGACGACGAATCGATTGACGTGATCGTCGGCAGTCGCAGCATGGAGCTGATGTACCTGGTGGAAGATGAAGCATTGCTGGCCTTGCCGCAATCGCCGCGTCACGATGTCTGCCCGGATTCCAGCCTGCTGGACAAGGCAAAAAGCGAGAAGATCTCGCCGTTCGATGCTCTGAAGAGCCTCAAATCCGAATAAGTAGTGTGTCAGGAACGTGTCAATACGCGTGTTAATCGAGTCTTGGCAAGTTAGCAGTAGCAAAGTAGTAGGGCTCGATTTGCATGTATATGCCGGTCGATTGTGTTAGAATTTTAGAACTTAAGTATTAGGAGTCATTAACATGGCAGTTCAACAGAACAAAAAATCCCCATCGAAGCGCGGTATGCACCGTTCGCACGATTTCCTGGTTGCTCCACAACTGGCAATCGAGCCAACCACCGGTGAAACCCACCTGCGTCACCACATCAGCCCTAACGGCTTCTACCGTGGTCGTAAAGTCCTGAAAACCAAGAACGACGAGTAATCAACGTTCTTGCTGGACCCGGAAACAGGCGGTGCTGACTTGTGTAGCATCGCTTTTTCTTTTTTAATCGGCTGCAATTTGGTTTTGCACACCGTCATGTTCCAACGCGGATTCCGGATGTTGCGGTTCTGCCGCTTGCCATAACAATGACAATCAAAATTTCTATCGACTGCATGGGTGGCGATCACGGCCCGTCGGTCACTATCCCCGCAGCTGTCTCCTTCGTCAAACGCGAACCTGATGCCGAACTGATACTCGTCGGTCTCGAAGACGTCATCCGCGCCGAACTGAAGAAGCACCATGCCGACGCGCATCCGCGCCTCTCTGTCGTGCATGCCTCCGAACAAGTCACCATGGACGATCCGCTGGAAGTAGCCCTGCGCCGCAAGAAGGATTCGTCGATGCGCGTCGCCATCGAGCAAGTCAAGGATGGCAAAGCCCAGGCTTCCGTCTCCGCCGGCAATACCGGCGCGTTGATGGCGGTGGCGCGCTACATCCTGAAAACCATGAGCGGCGTCGACCGTCCTGCCATCTGCAGCATCATGCCGAACCAGAAGGGCGGCCCGACCTATATGCTGGACCTGGGCGCCAACGTCGACTGCGAACCGCACCACCTGCACCAGTTTGCCATCATGGGTTCGGTGCTGGTCTCGGCCATGGAAAATATCGAACGCCCGACCATCGGCCTGCTCAACGTGGGCACCGAGGACATCAAGGGCAACGACGTGGTCAAGGCCACCAGCAAGCTGCTGCAAGCTGATCACGAGCGCGGCGCGCTCAACTTCTACGGCAACGTGGAAGGCAATGACATCTTCAAGGGCACGGCCGACATCGTGGTATGCGACGGCTTCACCGGCAACGTCACCCTGAAAGCCGTGGAAGGCGTGGCGCGCTTCTTTGCCGACACCGTCAAGTCCGAATTCACCCGCAATCCGCTGACCATGCTGAGCGCCTTGCTCGGCCGCGGCGCCCTGAACAACATCAAAAAACGCCTGTCGCCATCGCGCTATAACGGCGCCAGCCTGCTGGGTTTGCGCGGTCTGGTGTTCAAGAGCCATGGCGGCGCTGATGCATATTCCTTTGAGTGGGCGATCAAGCGGGCGTATGATGCTGCAAAAAATGACGTGTTGCCGCATATCTCGACCCTGATCGCCGAGCTAATGCCGCGTAACACCGAGACTCCGGAAGTACCCAGCTCAACTATTTAGTGGACGGTAGAACGGCATGACCTTGTATAGCAAAATTATCGGCACCGGCAGCTACCTGCCGGAAAAGCGCGTGACCAACCAGGAACTGGCTGATCAACTCGCCGCCAAAGGCATCGAGACCTCGGACGAGTGGATCACGACCCGCAGCGGCATCGCCGCGCGCCACTTCGCCGCGCCAGACCAGAAGTCGTCGGACCTGGCGGTGAACGCCGCCAACAATGCGCTGGCCATGGCCGGCATGCAGCCCAACGATATCGACCTGATCATCGTGGCCAGCTCAACGCCGGACTTCTTCGGCAGCTTCCCCAGCACCGCCTGCATCGTGCAGCAAAAGCTGGGCATCACCAACAATGGCGCCGCGGTGGACGTGCAGGCTGTGTGCAGCGGCTTCGTCTACGCGCTGTCGACCGCCGACGCCTTCATCCGCGCCGGCGTCCACAAGAACGTGCTGGTGATCGGCGCCGAAGTGTTTTCCCGCATCCTCGATTTCAATGACCGCACCACCTGCGTGCTGTTTGGCGACGGCGCCGGCGCCGTGGTGCTGACCGCCTCGCAAGAGCCGGGCATCCTGGCCACCGCGCTGCACGCGGACGGCCGCCATTCCGCCATCCTGTGCATGCCCAATACCTTCGCGGGCGCGACCGCCGGCGAGGCTTACCTGTACATGGACGGTCCGGCCGTGTTCAAGCTGGCGGTCTCCGTGCTGGAGAAGGTGGCGCATGAGGCGCTGGACAAGGCCCAAATGACGCAAGACCAGATCGACTGGCTGATCCCGCACCAGGCCAACTTGCGCATCATGAGCGGCACTGCCAAGAAGCTGGGCCTGCCGATGGAAAAAATGGTGGTGACTGTCGACCAGCACGGCAATACTTCGGCCGCCTCGATCCCGCTGGCGCTGGACGCCGCCGTGCGCGATGGCCGCGTCAAGCCAGGCCAGAACGTTATGATGGAAGGCGTGGGGGGGGGCTTTACCTGGGGCGCCGTCCTGGCGAGGTTTTAAGCTGAATTAGAATTAGAGTTCTAACGGACTCCTCGGTAGCAGGGCTGTCATGCTTGCATGCTAGCTTTGCAGCCAATAACGAAAACGAGATGGATGAAGTCATGACGAAATTTGCTTTTGTATTCCCAGGCCAAGGTTCGCAAGCGATGGCGATGATGGACGGCTTTGCCGGCAACCCGGTAGTGGCCCAGACCATCGCTGAAGCGTCCGACGCGCTGGGCTTCGACATCGGCAAGCTGATGGCCGAAGGCCCGAAAGAAGAGCTGGATCTGACCACCAACACCCAGCCGGTCATGCTGACCGCCGGCGTGGCCGCCTACCGCGCATGGATTGCGGCCGGCGGCGCCGTGCCATCGGTGGTGGCGGGCCACAGCCTGGGCGAATACTCGGCGCTGGTCGCGGCCGGCGTGATCGCTTTCAAGGACGCGGTGCCGCTGGTGCGCTTCCGTGCGCAAGCGATGCAGGAAGCGGTGCCGGTCGGGCAGGGCACCATGGCCGTGGTGCTGGGCCTGTCGGATGACGACGTGCGCGCCGCCTGCACCGAAGCCGCCGCCGCCGGTGGCGTGGTGGAAGCCGTCAATTTCAACGCCCCGGCACAAGTGGTGATCGCCGGCGAAACCGCTGCCGTCGAGCGCGCCTGCGAAATCGCCAAAGGCAAGGGCGCCAAGCGCGCCATGCGCCTGCCGGTGTCGGCGCCATTCCATTCGTCGCTGCTGAAGCCGGCTTCGGACCGCCTGCGCGACTACCTGGCCAACATCACTTTCTCGGCGCCGCAGATCCAGCTGATCAACAACGTCGATGTGGCCGTGCTGAATGACCCGGCCGCCATCAAGGATGCGCTGGTGCGCCAGGCCGCGGCCCCAGTGCGCTGGGTGGAAACCGTGCAAAAGATGGGCGCCGACGGCATCAGCAAACTGGTGGAGTGCGGTCCGGGCAAAGTGCTGATGGGCCTGACCAAGCGCATCGACGGCAATCTGGTGGGCGACGCCATTTACGATCAGGCGACGCTGGAGCGCGTATTGAGCGAGCTCAAATAAGCGTTTGCGGATTCAGGCACACTCCGAATTTACTGTAGAAGGACTTACATGACTTTAGCAAATCAAGTCGCCCTGGTAACGGGCGCATCGCGCGGCATCGGCAAGGCCATTGCCCAGGAACTGGCGCGCCAGGGCGCGAAAGTGATCGGCACCGCCACCACCGAAGCCGGCGCGGAAGCGATCTCCGCCTACCTGGCCGAGATCGGCGCGGAAGCCGGCAAGGGCATGGTGCTGAACGTGACCAACGCCGAGGCCTGCGCCGCCGTCATCGACGACATCAGCAAGACCTATGGCGCGGTCGGCATCCTGGTCAACAACGCCGGCATCACGCAAGATCAGCTGGCCATGCGCATGAAAGATGAAGAGTGGGATAACGTCATCGCCACCAACCTGAGTTCGGTCGGCCGCCTGTCGCGCGCCGTGCTGCGCGGCATGATGAAGGCCAAGACCGGCCGCATCATCAACATCACCTCGGTGGTGGCCTCGGCCGGCAATCCGGGCCAGATGAACTACGCCGCCGCGAAAGCCGGCGTGGAAGGCATGACGCGCGCGCTGGCGCGCGAAATCGGCAGCCGCAACATCACCGTCAACAGCGTGGCGCCGGGCTTTATCGACACCGATATGACCAAGGCGCTGGGCGAAGAACAGCACGCCGCCTTGCTGACCCAGATTCCACTGGCACGCCTCGGCAAGCCAGAGGACATCGCCGCGGCGGTCGCCTTCCTGGCGTCGCCGCAAGCCGCTTATATTACCGGCACCACCCTCCACGTGAATGGCGGTATGTATATGAACTGAGGAGAATGGGCTTAAAATAAAGCGCATTCAAATCTTTTAGTAGGTATTTCAGTATATTTAGCAGCAGACACTGAAATTAGTTTTTCAGCGCGCAAACCTGATAAAATGCGCGCTTTCCGTAACAAACAAAATGGAGCCATAACATGTCGGATATCGAACAACGCGTTAAGAAAATCGTCGCTGAGCAACTGGGCGTCGCAGAAGCAGACATCAAAACCGAATCGTCGTTCGTCGATGATCTGGGCGCTGACTCGCTGGACACCGTTGAGCTGGTGATGGCACTGGAAGACGAGTTCGAAATGGAAATCCCTGACGAACAAGCAGAAAAAATCACCACCGTGCAGCAAGCGATCGACTACGCTACCGCGCACGTCAAGGCGTAATACCTGCCCGATCGACTCTAGGAGAATCGCTTGAGAGGTTCTAAAAACCGTCGTGTTGTCGTTACCGGCCTGGGCGCCGTGTCCCCGATCGGCAATAACATTGCCGACACCTGGGCCGCCGCCGTCGAGGGCAAATCCGGTATCGCCAGCATCACCAAGTTTGACGCAACAGCTTTCAGCACCCGCTTCGCCGGCGAAGTGAAGGGCTTCAATATCGAGGACTACATCTCGGCCAAGGAAGCCCGCCACATGGATACCTTCATCCATTACGGCATGGCAGCGGGGATTCAAGCTGTGAACGACTCCGGCCTGGTCGTCACCGAAGCGAACGCCGATCGTATCGGCGTGTTGGTCGGTTCCGGTATCGGCGGCCTGCCGATGATCGAAGAACAAAAGGAAGATTACGACAAGCGCGGTCCGCGCCGTATCTCGCCGTTCTTCGTGCCTGCCTCGATCATCAACATGATCTCGGGTAACCTGTCGATCAAGTACGGCATGCGTGGTCCTAACCTGTCGATCGTCACGGCTTGCACCACCGGCCTGCACTGCATTGGCGCCGCCGCTCGTCTGATCGAGTACGGCGATGCCGACGTGATGGTGGCTGGCGGCGCGGAATCGACCGTGTCGCCGCTGGGCCTGGGCGGTTTCGCCTCGGCCAAGGCGCTGTCGTCCCGCAACGACGATCCGGCCACGGCCTCCCGTCCATGGGACCAGGACCGCGACGGCTTCGTGCTGGGCGAAGGCGCCGGCGTGATGGTGCTGGAAGAGTACGAACACGCCAAGGCGCGCGGCGCCAAGATCTACGCAGAAGTGGTTGGCTTTGGCATGAGCGCCGATGCATATCACATGACCTCGCCTCTGGAAGATGGCAGCGGTGGCAGCAAGTCGGCGCAAGCCGCCCTGGCCAACGCCGGCATCAATCCGGACCAGGTGCAGTATGTGAATGCGCACGGCACCTCGACGCCGCAAGGCGACGTGGCGGAAGTGCAGGGCATCAAGCGCACTTTCGGCGACCACGCCAAGAAGCTGGTGGTCAACTCGACCAAGTCGATGACCGGCCACCTGCTGGGCGGCGCCGGCGGCCTGGAGTCGGTGTTTACGGTGCTGGCGGTGCACCATCAGGTGTCGCCACCGACCATCAACCTGTTCAACCAGGACCCGGCTTGCGACCTGGACTTCTGCGCCAATGTGGCCCGCGAGATGAAGATCGAGTATGCAGTGAAAAACTCGTTCGGCTTCGGCGGCACCAACGGCAGTCTGGTGTTCGGCCGCATCTAAAAAAGTTTGAACCAATTCTCTGCTCGCCCTGTCCAAACAGGGTGAGCGAGAATTCGGCGCCGGCGCTCGCTGGCGCCTGAATTGCACGGCCTTGTGCCGGCGCTTCCACGTGGTATCCCCCGTTTTTATTCATGTGTTTGTGGTGCTGTCGCCATGTCGATCGCGGTGTCCGTCATCGTTCGCCCCTCGCTCGGCTTGCGCATTGCGCATGCCGGCCTGTGTAGCTGCGTGATGGCGTCCGCCGCCGTCTGTCCCGGCGTGGCGGCGCCGTTGCTGTGCTTGCTGGCGGGCGCGCTGGGTTGGCTGTGCGGGCGTGCGCCAGGTAATGCGCACCAGCTTGATATATCCGGTGTCGGCCAGGTGCGGCTGGCGGTATACCAGCACAACGGCAGTGCGCTGCATCTGCTGGCCGGTTCGACCTTGTGGCCGCGCCTGCTGTTGCTGCGCCTGGCCGGCGAGTCCGGCCGCGTGCAGGTGCTGACGGTCTTGCCGGACAGCGTGGCGCGCCCGGCATGGCGCGCTCTGGCGCTGGCATGCCGCGCGGCTGCGCGCACCCAAATAAACACGCCGGCAGTGTGAACTTCTTGCAGCGAGCTAACTCTATAGCATATGGCTAGACGAATCGGCTGCGCTGCAGGCCACCGAGGAATGCAGGAGTGACGACAGAACGCGAGTGCGACCAATTGCTGGTCGAACGGGTCCGTGCCGGCGACAAGCAGGCGTTTGATTTGCTGGTGGCGAAGTATCAGCGCCGGCTCATGCGCCTGTTGTCGCGCATCGTGCACGACCCGGCCGAGGCGGAGGACGTGGTGCAGGAAACCTTTATCAAGGCCTACCGGGCGTTGCGGCATTTCCGCGGCGATTCGGCTTTCTACACCTGGCTGTACCGCATCGGCATCAACACCGCCAAAAACTTTTTGGCGACGCAGGGGCGGCGCACGCCCACGTCCACCGACGCCGATACCGACCAGGCCGAAGCTTTCAACGATGGCGAGCATTTGCGCGACATCAATACGCCGGAATCCATGCTGGCCAGCAAGCAGATTGCGCAGACCGTGAACGCCGCCATGGATGCCTTGCCAGTGGATCTGCGCACCGCCATTGCCCTGCGCGAGATTGAGGGCTTGAGCTATGAGGAAATCTCCGACATCATGGCTTGCCCCATCGGCACGGTGCGCAGCCGGATCTTCCGCGCCCGCGAAGTCATCGCTGAAAAATTGCGGCCCTTGCTCGACCTGCCGGTTGACAAGCGCTGGTAAGGCGGGAATGATGGCAATAGCTGTTGGCGTCTGGAAAAAGAGCGGACTTGTTTTGATATGGCGGGACAGGCAATGGATACCCCACAAAGACTGCACGAACACATCTCGGCGCTGGCGGACGGTGAATTGTCGGACAGCGAGCGCGAGCTGGCCTTTGCCGCGCTGGCCACGCCGGAGGGGCAGGCCGCCTGGCGCGCCTACCATCTGACAGGCGACGTGCTGCGCAACACGCCCGGCGCCGCGCCGGGTCCGGGCTTCAGCGCCCGGCTGGCGGCCGCGCTGGCGGCGGAGCCGGCTTATCCGCTGGCGCCGGCGCCTCTTGAAGTAGCGCCAACTGCCATCATAATTCCTTAAGCGCATACCCTTATCATCAAGACGCGCATCCGGTATGGCGACTTTTCGCTTACCATGTGCTAGCCTCACGTCGCGCACTGCCGCGTTGACGGGGGAGCGCTTGCATCCCGAACTTTATAGAGATCGATACTTTCCATGAAAAATAACTTCTCTGCTGGTAGTAAAACTCTGTCCGCGCTGGTCCTCGGCGCAAGCTTATGGATGTCTCTGGGCATGTCGCCGGCCACGGCCGCCACTGCGGTCACCGGCGCCGTCATCGGCCTGCCGGACTTTGCCGACCTGGTCGACCGCGTCGGCCCGGCGGTGGTGAATATCCGCACCACCGAGCGCCCCAAGCAAATCAGTCGTGGCAACGGCCTGCCGGGCGATGACGACATGCAGGAACTGCTGCGCCGCTTCTTTGGCGGCCAGATGCCCGGCCCGCAAGGCCGCGGCCAGCGCCGCCCGGCGCCCTCCGACGAGCCGGTGAACCGCGGCGTCGGCTCCGGCTTCATCCTGTCGGCCGACGGCTATGTGCTGACCAATGCCCATGTGGTCGATGGCGCCGACGAGGTATTCGTCACCCTGACCGACAAGCGCGAATTCAAGGCCAAGGTGCTGGGCGCCGACACCCGCACCGACGTGGCCCTGCTGAAAATCGAAGGCGACAAGCTGCCATTCCTGCTGATGGGCGATTCGGACAAGATCCGCGCCGGCGAATGGGTGATTGCGATCGGCTCGCCGTTCAACCTGGAAAACACCGTCACGGCCGGCATCATCTCGGCCAAGGCGCGCGACACCGGCGAATACCTGCCGCTGATCCAGTCGGACGTGGCGGTCAACCCTGGCAACTCGGGCGGCCCGCTGATCAATATGCGTGGCGAGGTGATCGGCATCAACTCGCAGATCGCCACCCTGTCGGGCGGCTCCAACGGCATTTCGTTTGCGGTGCCGATCAATGAAGCGATCCGCGTGTCGGACCAGCTGAAAAAGAATGGCAAGGTCACCCGCGGGCGCATCGGCGTGCAGATTGGCGAAGTCAGCAAGGAAGTGGCTGAATCGCTGGGCCTGAAGTCGGCCCAGGGCGCCGAAGTGTCGCTGGTGGAGCCGGGCGGTCCTGCCGACAAGGCCGGCATCAAGGCCGGCGACATCATCCTCAAGTTCAACGGCAAGCCGGTCAACCGTTCCAGCGATCTGCCGCGCCTGGTGGGCGAGAGCGCGCTGGAAAGCAAGGCCACCGTCACCGTGTGGCGCAAAGGTGCCGAGCTGACCCTGCCGGTAACGGTGGCGGAGCTGGATGGCGAGAAAACCGCCAAGGGCGCGAAAGGCAAGGGCGGCAAGGCGGAACCGGCCGAGCCGGCCAAGGCCAATGCGCTGGGCCTGAAGGTCGACGATCTGAGCGCGGCGCAGAAGGCCGAGCTGAAGGTCAATGGCGGCGTGGTGGTGACCGACGTCGACGGCGTGGCCGAGCGTGCCGGGCTGAACGAGGGCGATGTGTTGCTGCAGCTGAACAACACGGACATCAAGGATGCCAAGCAGTTCAACGCGGCCGTGGCCAAGCTGGATCCGAAGCGGCCGTCGGTGATTCTGGTGCTGCGTGATGGCAACACCCGCTACTTCTCGCTGCGCCCCAGCGTGAAATAAGCAGGCGCCGCTCCGGCGCAGGCCGGACGGTAACGCTTGCTCAGCATGGGTCCCGGCGTGCGCCGGGACGACAGCTTATGCAATTCACACTTTATTCCCGCGATTATTGTCATTTGTGCCACGATATGCTCGATGCGCTGCTGCGGCTGCAAACGCCGCAGCGGCCGTTCACCGTCAACGTGATCGACATCGACCAGGCCGGCGACCCGGAACTGCTGGCCAAATACGATGAATTGGTGCCGGTTCTGTTTGCCGATCTGTCGCAGCCGGAACTGTGCCACTACTTTCTGGACGAAGCCAAAGTACTTCAGCTGCTATAAATCGGGCTTTCCACTCTGAAATCCGGTAAAATGCCGGGGCAAAGCATATTTCCACAAGGCGCTCGCCAGGGCATCGCCCCGTTCGGAGCGCTTTTTTGTATTGTGCGCCCGTCGTGTCAAACCCGTTTTTGAATTTTTGTTAATGAATAACATACGTAACTTCTCCATCATCGCTCACATCGACCACGGCAAATCGACGCTGGCAGACCGCATCATCCAGCTGTGCGGCGGCCTGTCGGACCGCGAGATGGAAGCGCAAGTGCTCGATTCGATGGACCTGGAGCGCGAACGCGGCATTACGATCAAAGCGCAAACCGCCGCCCTGCAATACAAGGCCCGCGACGGCGTGGTCTACAACCTGAACCTGATCGACACCCCCGGCCACGTCGACTTCTCCTATGAAGTGTCGCGCTCGCTGTCGGCCTGCGAAGGCGCGCTGCTGGTGGTCGATGCCTCGCAAGGCGTGGAAGCCCAGACCGTGGCCAACTGCTACACCGCGCTGGACCTGGGCGTGGAAGTGGTGCCGGTGCTGAACAAGATCGACCTGCCCAACGCCGATCCGCCAAGCGCCATCAAGGAAATCGAAGACGTGATCGGCATCGAGGCCGGCGACGCCGTCCAATGCTCGGCCAAGACCGGCCTCGGCGTGGAAGACGTGCTGGAATCCATCATTGCCAAGGTGCCGCCGCCAAAAGGCGATTCCAGCGCGCCGCTGCAGGCGCTGATCATCGACTCCTGGTACGACGCCTACGTCGGCGTGGTGATGCTGGTGCGCGTGGTCAACGGCACCCTGAAACCGAAGGACAAGATCAAGCTGATGGCCACCGACTCGGTGCAGCTGGTGGAAGACATCGGCATCTTCTCGCCGCGCTCGGTCTCGCTGCCGCAGCTGACCGCCGGCCAGGTGGGCTTTGTGATTGCCGGCATCAAGGAACTGAAAGCCGCGCGCGTGGGCGACACCATCACCCTGGCGTCGGCCCCGGCGCCGGAGCCGCTGCCGGGCTTCAAGGAAGTGCAGCCGCAGGTGTTTGCCGGCCTGTTCCCGGTCGAGGCCAACCAGTACGACTCGCTGCGCGACGCGCTGGAAAAACTGAAGCTGAACGACGCCGCCCTGATGTACGAGCCGGAAGTGTCGCAGGCGCTGGGCTTCGGCTTCCGCTGCGGCTTCCTTGGCCTGCTGCACATGGAAATCGTGCAGGAACGCCTGGAGCGCGAATTCGACCAGGACCTGATCACCACCGCGCCGACCGTGGTGTACGAGGTCGAGATGCGCGACGGTTCCGTGATCAAGGTGGACAACCCGTCGCGCATGCCGGAAACCACCAAGATCAACGAGATCCGCGAACCGATCGTCACCGTCAACCTGTACATGCCGCAGGAGTATGTCGGTTCGGTGATTACCCTGTGTATCGCCAAGCGCGGCGTGCAGATGGACATGAGCTACCACGGCCGCCAGGTCAAGCTGATCTACGAAATGCCGATGGGCGAGATCGTGCTGGACTTCTTCGACAAGCTGAAGTCCACCTCGCGCGGTTACGCCTCCATGGACTACGAGTTCAAGGAATACCGCGCCTCGGACGTGGTCAAGGTCGACATGCTGATCAACGGCGACAAGGTCGACGCGCTGGCCATCATCGTGCACCGCTCCAACTCGGCCTACCGCGGCCGTCAGGTGGCGGCCAAGATGCGCGAGCTGATCCCGCGCCAGATGTTTGACGTGGCCATCCAGGCCGCGATCGGCGTCAACGTGATTTCGCGTGAAAACGTCAAGGCGCTGCGCAAGAACGTGCTGGCCAAGTGCTATGGTGGTGACGTCAGCCGCAAGAAGAAACTGCTGGAAAAACAAAAAGCCGGTAAAAAACGCATGAAGCAAGTGGGCTCGGTCGAGATTCCACAAGAAGCGTTCCTGGCCATCTTACAAGTGGACGAGAAATGAGCCTGCAAGTCATCCTGGGTAACTTTGCATTAATCCTGTTCGTGCTGATGGTGATCACCGGCGTGATCTGGTTCCTGGACGTGTTTTACCTGGCCAAGCAGCGGCGTGCCGCCGCCAACCGCGCGCTGGCCGAGTATGACGCCCGTGCCGCCAAGGCCACCGCCGACGGCATCAAGCTGGACAACCAGGGCAAGCGCGCCGAGCTGGAGGCCGGCATCTTGCGTCAGCCGACCTGGATCGAGTATTCGGGCAGCTTCTTCCCGGTGATCGCGCTGGTGTTCTTCCTGCGCTCGTTCCTGTACGAGCCGTTCAAGATCCCGTCGTCGTCGATGGTGCCGACCCTGCTGGTGGGCGACCTGATCCTGGTGAACAAGTTCACCTACGGCATCCGCCTGCCGGTGATCAACAAGAAAATCGTCCAGATCAACGACCCGCAGCGCGGCGACGTGATGGTGTTCAAATATCCGATGGACATGAGCCAGGATTACATCAAGCGCGTGATCGGCGTGCCGGGTGATAAAATCACGTATGAAAACAAGCGCTTAACCGTCAACGGCGTGGAAGTGAAGTACGCCCCGCTGGCCGATTACCTGGGTGAGGAGCGCATGGTTTACAACAAGCAATTCGAGGAAAACCTGAGCGGCGTCAGCCACCGGATCCTGAATGATGAAGGTAAGCCGACCTACACCCGCGAGAGCGTGTTCCCGTTCCCGCACAGCGAGAATTGCCAGTACCGCTATGAAGGCTTTACTTGCGTGGTTCCAGCAGGCAACTACTTCATGATGGGCGACAACCGCGATAACAGCCTGGACAGCCGCTACTGGGGCTTCGTTCCGGACAAGAACATTGTTGGAAAAGCATTTTTCGTTTGGATGAATCTGGGTAACCTGCGCCGCATTGGCAGCATCCGGTAATCTGCCTCGAAAGGGACTAAGATGCAAAAACGGCAGCAGGGTATTTCGCTGGTGGGGCTGGTGCTGGTACTGGCGCTGTTGGGCATGCTGTTGGTGCTGGGGCTGAAAATCGTCCCCACCTACACCGAGTACCGCGCGATCCAGAACGCCATCGTCACGGCCAAGGCCGCCGGCGGTTCGGTGGCCGACATCCAGAAATCCTTCGACGCCAGCGCCACGGCCAGCTACATCAGTTCCATCAATGGCCGCGACCTGATCATTGAAAAGGTCAACAACGAAACGGAAATCAGTTTCGCCTACGAAAAGAAAATCCCGCTGGTCGGACCGGCCAGCCTCTTGCTTGAATATGAAGGCTCCACCGCCAAAGGTGGCGCCAAACCCGCGAAAGAATAAAGAATCATAATGAATCTCCAGTTATTGCAAACTCGTTTAGGTTACACGTTCCAGGATGCTGGTCTTTTGCAGCAGGCCCTGACGCACCGTAGCCATAGCAGTGTGCATAACGAACGGCTGGAGTTTCTGGGCGATTCGATACTCAACTGCGTGGTGGCCTCCATCCTGTACGACCGCTACCTGGAAATCGACGAGGGCGACCTGTCGCGCCTGCGCGCCAACCTGGTCAAGCAGCAGTCGCTGTTTGAAATCGCGCAAAAGCTGGAGCTGTCGCAGTTTCTGCGGCTGGGCGAGGGCGAGCTGAAATCGGGCGGCTTCCGCCGTCCTTCCATCCTGGCCGACACGCTGGAGGCGCTGCTGGGCGCCATCTACCTCGACGGCGGCTTCAACCCGGCGCGCGACGTGATCCGCTCGTTCTACATCCCCATCCTGGATACGGTCGATCCGCAAACGCTGGGCAAGGACGCCAAGACCTTGCTGCAGGAATTCCTGCAATCGAAAAAGATCTCGCTGCCGCAGTACAACGTGATTGCCACCCACGGGGCCGCCCACAGCCAGGAATTTGAAATTGAATGCCTGGTGCCCAAGCTGGGCATCCAGGTGTTTGGCCGCGGCGGCAGCCGCCGTGCCGGCGAGCAGGCCGCGGCCAAGCTGGCGCTGGAAGTGGCGGAAGAAGCGCTGAAGAAAGCGCCGGCGGCCGCCCGCAAGTCCAAGCCGCGCGCCGCCCAGCTCAAGCTGGCCGGCATCGCCACCGTGCAGGAACAGCCTGCGCCGTCGGCCAAGGCAGCAAACAAATAAGACGAGAACATCATGACCACCGAACAGACCTCCGCCAGCAACTTCCGTTGCGGCTACATCGCTATTGTGGGCCGCCCCAACGTCGGCAAGTCCACGCTGATGAACACGCTGATTGGCGCCAAGGTCAGCATCACCTCGCGCAAGGCGCAGACCACGCGCCACCGCATCACCGGCATCCAGACCTATGACGACGCCCAGTTCATCTACGTCGATACGCCAGGCTTCCAGACCCGCCACGCCAATGCGCTGAACAAGACGCTGAACAAGACCGTCACCAACACCCTGATTTCGTCGGACCTGATCCTGTTCGTGATCGAGGCCGGCACCTTCGGCCCGGCCGACCAGCAGGTGCTGGATCTGCTGCCGACCGAAGTGCCGGTGATTTTGGTGATCAACAAGTCGGACCGCACCAAGGACAAGGCCACGCTGATGCCGTTCGCGCAGCAGGTGGCGTCCAAGTTCAACTTCGCGGCCATCGTGCCGGTATCGGCCAAGCTGCGCTTCCAGCTGGAAGGTCTGGAAAAGGAACTGAAGCGCTTCCTGCCGGAGAACGAAGCCATCTTCGGCCCGGATGACATCACCGACCGCAGCGAAAAATTCATGGCTTCGGAAATCGTGCGCGAGAAGCTGTTCCGCTTCGTTGGCGACGAGCTGCCTTACACCAGCACGGTGCTGATCGAGAAGTTCGAGCAGGAGGGCGATCTGCGCCGCATCTTTGCCGCCATCCTGGTGGAGCGCGATTCGCACAAGTCCATGATCATCGGGAACAAGGGCGCGCGCCTGAAGGAAGTGTCCACGCAGGCGCGCCAGGACATGGAAAAACTGTTCGGCGGCCCGGTCTACCTGGAGATCTGGGTCAAGGTCAAATCCGGCTGGGCCGATAACGAAGCGGGCCTGCGCGCTTACGGCTACGAGTAATCCATCACCAGCATGTCCACCACGCCAGACACCACCCTGGACGCGCCGCCCGCAGCGGCGCCGGTGGACGCTGGCGTACCTGCGGCACCTGCCAGGCGTGCGCGCGCACCCAGCCGCGAGCGCACCATCGGCACCAAGGTCGCCGGCCAGCCGGCCTTCGTCCTGCACAGCTATCCCTACAAAGAAACCAGCCTGATTATCGACCTGTTCACGCGCGACTTCGGCCGCGTGGCCTTGATCGCCAAGGGCGCCAAACGGCCGCACTCGCAACTGCGCGGCGTGCTGCAAACCTTCCAGCCCTTGTCGAGCAGCTGGGTCGGCAAATCCGAACTGCGCACGCTGACTGACGCCGAATGGGTGGGGGGCATGCTGCCGCTGGAGAAAACCGCGCTGCTGTGCGGCTTCTACCTGAACGAACTGCTGGTCAAGCTGCTGGCGCGTGACGACGCCCACCCGGCCTTGTTCGACCACTACGTCTCCACCCTCAACCAGCTGGCCCACAACGAGCCTGCGCCCATCGTCTTGAGAAAGTTCGAACGGGCCTTACTTAAAGAGACGGGCGTCGCCGCCGACCTGACCCGCTGCGTGGAAACGCGCCGCGCCGTACAATCGGATGTGCTCTACGTGGTTGATCCCGAGCGCGGTCCACGGCCCGAGCGCGCCTCCGATCCGTGGCCGCGCGTGGCCGGCAAAACCCTGCTCGACATGGAGTGCGAAAATTACGAGGACATCGCCACCCAAGTGCAAAGCAAGCAGCTGATGCGCTTCCTGGTCGCGCACCACCTGAACGGCGCACCACTGAACACCCGCCAGATCCTGATCGATCTGTCACAGTTATAACGAGAATAGAACAATGAGCTTCCTGCAACCATCCGGCACCATCATCGACCTTGGCGTGAACATCGACCACGTCGCCACCTTGCGCAACGCGCGCGGCACTCAATACCCGGACCCGATCCGCGCCGCGCTGCTGGCCGAGCAGGCCGGTGCCGACTGCATCACGCTGCACCTGCGTGAAGACCGCCGCCACATCAAGGATGCGGACGTGATCGCGCTGGCGCCGCAGCTGCTGACCCGCATGAACCTGGAAGCCGCCGTGACCCAGGAGATGATCGACTTCGCCTGCAGGATCAAGCCGGCCGACGTCTGCCTGGTGCCGGAAAAACGCACCGAAGTCACCACCGAAGGCGGCCTGGATGTGGTCGGCAACTACAACGCCGTCGAGCGCGCCGTAAAGCAGTTGCAGGCCGAAGGCATCCGCGTGTCGCTGTTCATCGACGCCGAGGCGGCGCAGATGGATGCCACCGCCGCCATCGGCGCGCCGGTGATCGAACTGCACACCGGCCGCTATGCCGACACCGAAGGCGCCGAGCAGGCGGCCGAACTGGAACGCATCCACCGCGGCGTGCTGTATGGCGTGAGCAAAGGCCTGAAGGTCAACGCCGGCCACGGCCTGCACTACACCAATGTGCAGGCGATTGCCGCCATTCCGGAAATCGCGGAACTCAACATCGGCCACGCCATCGTCGCGCACTCGGTATTCGTCGGCTGGGAAAACGCCGTGCGCGAAATGAAGGCCATCATGGTCTCGACCCGTCTGGGCGCGCGCAAATGATTTACGGGATCGGCACCGACATCTGCAAAATCCCGCGCATTGAAGCGGCGCTGGCGCGGCATGGCGACCGCTTTGCGAAGAAGATCCTCGGGCCGCAGGAGTTTGAAAAGTATTTGGCGCGCAAAGCCAGGCATCCGGTGCGCGGCATCCGTTTCGTGGCGACGCGTTTCGCGGCCAAGGAAGCCTTCTCCAAGGCCATCGGCCTGGGGATGCGCATGCCGATGACCTGGCCGGCCGCGCAGATGCTCAACGCGCCCAGCGGCAAGCCGGTGATCGTGTGCAGCGGCGTGCTGAAAGAATTCATGGAAAAGAACAGGCTGTCGGCGCAAGTCACCGTCAGCGACGAAGAAGACTACGCCGTCGCCTTCGTCATCGTGGAGCAGGAAAAGTGACAGAAGAAGTAAGCGACCCGCGTGAACAAGTATTAGCCACCGTCGCCAGGCTGCCTAACCTGCCGGGGGTGTACCGCTACTTCGACGCCGAGGACAAAGTCCTCTACGTCGGCAAGGCGCGCGACCTGAAAAAGCGCGTGTCCAGCTACTTCCAGAAAAACCTCAGCAGCCCGCGCATCGCCATGATGGTCGAGCGCATCGCGCGCCTGGAAACCACCGTCACCCACAGCGAGGCGGAAGCGCTGATCCTTGAGAATAACCTGATCAAGGCCCTGAGCCCGCGCTACAACATCCTGTTCCGCGACGATAAGTCCTACCCATACCTGAAGATCACCGGCGGCGATGCGCCGCGCATGGTCTACTACCGCGGCTCCGTCGACAAGAAAAACCAGTATTTCGGACCTTTCCCCAGCTCGTGGGCGGTCAAGGAATCGATGCAGATTCTGCAGAAGGTGTTCCAGATCCGCACCTGCGAGGAAAGCGTGTTCGCCAACCGTACCCGCCCATGCCTGCTGAACCAGATCGGCCGCTGCAGCGCGCCGTGCGTGGACCTGATCTCCAAGGAAGACTACAAGCTGGATGTGGAAAACGCCGCGCGCTTCCTGCGCGGCCGCCAGTCCGAAGTGCTGGAAGACCTGGAAAAGAAAATGCATGCCTACGCGGCCGACCTGAAATTCGAACAGGCGGCGGCGGTGCGCAACCAGATCCAGTCTTTGTCGCGCGTGCTGCATCAGCAGAGCATGGAAACCACCGGCGACGCCGATGTCGACATCATCGCCGTGCTGGTGCAGGGCGGACGCGCCTGCGTCAACCTGGCCATGGTGCGCGGCGGCCGCCACCTGGGCGACCGCGCCTACTTCCCGACCCACGTCAGCGACGCCGAGGCAATTGCCGAGGACTCGATTGAGGTGGAGGTGCTGGCCGCCTTCCTGGCCCAGCATTACGCCGACAAATTCATCCCCGGCACCCTGATCCTGAATATCGAATTCGATCACCCGGCGCTGATCCAGGCCTTGCAGGAGCAGTGCGGCCACCGCATCAACCTGATCTTCCAGCCGCAGGACCAGCGCCGCAAATGGCTGGAACTGGCGCAGAAGGGCGCTGAGATATCGCTGGCGCGGCTGCTGTCGGAGCAGGGCTCGCAGCAATCGCGCACGCGCGCACTGGTCGAGGCGCTGCAGCTGGAAGTGGAGGATCTCGACACCCTGCGCGTCGAATGCTTCGACATCTCGCACACCCAGGGCGAGGCCACCCAGGCCTCGTGCGTGGTGTTCCATCACCACCAGATGCAGAACGGCGAATACCGCCGCTACAACATCAACGACATCACCCCGGGCGACGATTACGCCGCCATGCGGCAGGTGCTGTACCGCCGCTACGAAAAAGTCGCCAACGGCGACGGCGTCATGCCGGACGTGGTGCTGATCGACGGCGGCAAGGGCCAGATCGAAATGGCGCGCCAGGTGTTTGCCGAGCTGGGGCTGGACATCAGCCTGATCGTCGGGGTGGCCAAAGGGGAAGGGCGGCGCGTCGGCCTGGAGACGCTGATGTTCGTCGACGGCCGGCCGTCGCAGGAGCTGGGCAAGGAATCGGCGGCGCTGATGCTGGTCGCGCAGATTCGCGACGAAGCCCACCGCTTCGCCATCACCGGCATGCGCGCCAAGCGCGCCAAGACGCGTCAGACCTCGCGCCTGGAGGAAATCGAGGGCATCGGCGCCAAGCGCCGCCAGCGCCTGCTGGCCCGCTTCGGCGGCCTGCGCGGCGTGATGAACGCCAGCGTGGAAGACCTGAAGACGGTGGAGGGCATCTCCAGCGCCCTGGCCGAGGAGATCTACAAACAGTTGCATTAAGCCCGGATGGCCTCTGCGGTGCTGGTTTAATGCGCGGGCTCAAGGTAGACTAGCGGCGCATTACACATTTTCATGGCCGCACTTTATTTCGAGCTTATGCCTTTCAATATCCCGATTCTGTTGACCTGGTTGCGCGTTGCGCTGATTCCGCTGGTGGTGGGTGTCTACTACCTGCCCACCACCGTGTTACCGGTCGCGGATCAGAACCTGGCGGCCACGCTGGTGTTCATCGTGGCGGCCGTCACCGACTGGTTTGACGGCTTCCTGGCGCGCCGCTGGAACCAGACCTCGGCCTTCGGCGCCTTTCTCGACCCGGTGGCGGACAAGCTGATGGTGGCTGGCGCCTTGCTGGTGCTGGTGCAGCTGGACCGGGCCAACGCCGTCATGTCCTTCATCATCATCGGCCGCGAGATCGCCATTTCGGCCCTGCGCGAGTGGATGGCGCAGATCGGCGCCTCGAAATCGGTGGCAGTCAGCTCGCTGGGCAAGATCAAAACCACGGCGCAAATGACCGCGATCCCGCTGTTGCTGTTCCATGATGTGCTGTGGGGCGCGCTGGACAGCCAGTTCTGGGGCGCGCGCCTGCTGGAAGTGGCGGCGGTGCTGACCGTGTGGTCGATGTTCTACTACCTGCGCCTGGCCTGGCCGCTGATCAAGGAAAAATCGGGCCAAATCTAACCGTATAAACAATATTTTCATTGAGCATTGACAGCCGCCGTAGAACCTCTATAATGCTGGCCTGTTGTTGATGACGACGAAGCAAAGCGGGAGTAGCTCAGTTGGTAGAGCGCAACCTTGCCAAGGTTGAGGTCGAGAGTTCGAGACTCTTCTCCCGCTCCAGGCGACGTCATCAAAAACAAGTAGTACTAGCAAAAACAACAGTCACCTGTTATGATGCTGGACTCGAAATGCGGGAGTAGCTCAGTTGGTAGAGCGCAACCTTGCCAAGGTTGAGGTCGAGAGTTCGAGACTCTTCTCCCGCTCCAGTTTCTCAGGAAACGAGAGCAACGTCGTAAGTGGTAAAAACTCCATGCGGGAGTAGCTCAGTTGGTAGAGCGCAACCTTGCCAAGGTTGAGGTCGAGAGTTCGAGACTCTTCTCCCGCTCCAGAATTTCGGATTGCAGCGCGTAACCAGCTGTTATCTCGTAGTAAATGTTTCCTCTGGCGAGGTAGCAAAGCGGTTATGCAGCGGCCTGCAAAGCCGTCTAGGTCGGTTCGACTCCGATCCTCGCCTCCAAAGCTCCTCAGCGGGAGTAGCTCAGTTGGTAGAGCGCAACCTTGCCAAGGTTGAGGTCGAGAGTTCGAGACTCTTCTCCCGCTCCAAAATGTAAAGGGCAGCCAATGTGGCTGCCCTTTTTGCTTTTTGGGCCTTACAAAGTTTGACCATCAGCAAGCTAGTGCGGCTGCTAACGGTGGCGAGCGCGAGCTTGGCATTCCAACGGTGACGGATCGGCTGATCCAGCAAGCACTGCTTCAGGTGCTGCAACCGATTCTTGATCCACTTTCAGTGAGCACAGCTACGGCTTCCGTCCGGGCCGGCGTGCGCAGGACGCGGTCCTTGCCGCTCGTGCGTACGTCCAGTCGGGGCGGCGGACCGTGGTGGATGTGGACTTGGCGCGGTTCTTCGACCGGGTCAACCACGACATCCTGATTGACCGCCTACGGAAACGTGTTGACGACACTGGAGTGATCCGGCTGGTTCGCGCCGATCTGAACAGCGGCAGCATGGACCATGGCGTGGTGCAGTCGCGGCACGAGGGGACGCAGCAAGGCGGCCCGCTGTCGCCGTTGCTGGCCAACGTTTTGCGCGGGCCGGCATGGCCGAGCGGTATGCCGGCCTTGGCGTTGCTGTTGTGATGTATAAAGTCGGTAATGCGACGGAACGTTTCCTGCTGCGCCTGGTTCCATAATCCGGGACAGGCCGGCGTGAGCATGCCGCCTGGTTGCGATAATGCGGGTGGCTGCGGCCAGGATTGCTTGCTGTTTGGCTTCACTTAAAGGTCGTGCCACGGTGCGCTCATTTTAGATGACTATCTACTCGTTTAAAAACAATGCTGAAAGTTCGCATGCCGATGACTCGTTCAGGGCTTGGTGTCGCCTCCCGGGGAGCGCCAGGTTTGCGTCTGGCCCATCACGCGTGAGCCAATAAAACCGTCCTTGCCCAACTGCCCACCTATGCCGAAACTGAGCGCGCAGTTGTAGTTTTCGCGGTCTTCGCGATTGCCAAGGTTGCGGATCCAGGCGTCGCGTTGCGGCTCGGCGCGGCGCAATTCTTCGCGCACGCTGCCTGTCGCGGGCTTCTCTTCGTGCGTGGCTGCCTCCAGCGTTTTGAGTGACAAACCGCTCGCGCCGCACAAGCCATTTGCGCAAGCATTCGCGTTCGGCGCTGCCCATGCGGGAAGCGCCATGCCCAAAGCAATCAGGTAAAGAATTTTCATCAAACGCCCATCGTGGTGAGTTGAATAGGATGTTTATCTTATGCGATTATATTGCAAGCGATAAAAAATGTTTGGTGTTGCTCCATATTGCCGACGATCAGGCACCATACCGCGCAAAGCCGTCTAGTTTGGGCCGCTACCTGATATGAAATGCAAGGGCGGTACACTCGCTGCGCGCCGTATCGTCTGGATAGGCCCACTGGGTGATCCGACCGGCCTTATCGTAGGAAAAGCGCCAGCGGCAATAATGCGGGCGCAGATAGGCGTATTCGATCACTGTGCGCCCGCCGTCGCTGTACTGCTTTAATGGCAGATCTAAAGGCAGATGCAGTTGCGCATTTCTTTTGCCGATAGCACTGTCCAATATCCTGTTGAAATCAGGGTATGCGGTGGTCGCACAGCCAGAAAGCGCAGCGAGTACGGTCATCATGACCGCGGAAGGCATTATTTTTTTGTTCATGTGATCACAGTTTGTTGCTCGCCGTCCGGTTCAAGCTGGTTGCCAATGCGGTTGCCAGCTGGGACAGGGCAGCGTGACGCTTGCGCGCAGCGGAGCGCCGATGGGAGGGGATGTCCTGCAGATCGGGTGGCTCGATCGGTCCGCACGCCAACTGGTAGTTGCCGTCTTGAGCAAGTTGCGCGCCGCAGGAGCGCCAGAAATCATCATAGTCGGCGTGCACTTTCCCTTGCCGCTGGGCGCTCAGGACGACCCGGTTACGATTGCTCACCAACTGCATCTGCTTGCAGCCGACCTCGTCACCTAGCGAGCGCAGCAGCTTGACCATCAGGTCCTTGGGACGCAGGCCATGTAAGTCCCGTGTCGCTGCGCGTATCAGCTCCAGGCCGCGTTCGGCGCGCGGGCCCTGCAGACAACCTATGCCGAGTTTCATGCCGTGTGCAGTCTGGATGAAGGTGAACGCGCATGTGTAGACCAGGATGTCGCCACACAGCAGGCGCAGCGTCAACTCTCCTTCCCGTTCCATGGGCTCGACAGCGCACAGCTGAAGACGATATGGCGCGCCCGATTTGCCGGCCAGGCTGGCCACTTCGCATGGCGCGGTGGCGGCTTGCAAGGTCGCCGGCCCCCAGCCTAAACGCTGGATGAAGCGGTAGTGATCAATCAGCGTCGACACGCGCTGCAGGCACGACATCGTATTGCTGTGGTACGGGCGGTAGATTTTGCCAACCAGCCGCGGACGCATTGCCACCAGATCCGAGAAGAAGACATCCGAATTCAGAAACGCGAGCCAGGCCCCGGTGGCGACAGGATGAAGCGTCGCCCGTATGCGCAACTTTGCGCCTTCACGCAACCATTTCAAACCATGAAAATTGCTACATCCAGACAAGGGGGAAATCGGCGGTACCGATATTGCATGCATTCTGTTGCTCCTGCGACCATACCAAATGCAGGAGCTTAAAATTCCTGTGTGGACAGGGAATGGCCGCAATATGGAGATTGAATGGAGCGGTGCAAGCAGGATTACTGCTGCGGGAAGCGGATTTCGAACAGCGCACCGCCCAGCGTGGAAGGACGGCAGCTCGCCTGTCCGCCGTGGGCGATGGCGATCGCCTTGACCACGGCCAGGCCCAGTCCGCTGCCGCCGGTGCCGGAGCGGGAGGGATCGCCACGCTGGAACGCGTCGAATACGTGCTGCGCCAGCGCGGCGTCGATGCCCGGCCCCTGGTCTTCAACACAGAGGCGGCAGACGCCATCGCTCACGCTGCTGCTGATGCGGACGACGCCCGGCGTGGCATGCTTGCGCACATTCTCCAGCAATGCCAGCAAGGCTTGGCGGATGCGCATGGGATCGCACATGACCTGTTCCGGTCCCAGTTGCAGCTGGAGCTGGAAACCGGCGCTGCGCAGCATCGGCTCCGCCAGGTGCAGTACGGTAAGCGCTTCGCTGGCCAGGCTGGCCTCGACGCGCAGCAGGCCCAGGTGGCCGCTGTCGGCCAACGCCACCATGCGCAGGTCTTCAATCAGCCGCCCCAGCCCTTCAACGTGCGCCAGCAGGCTCTCGAACTGGGCCTGATCCGGCACGAACACGCCTTCCGTGATGCCTTGCAGGCGGCCGCGCAAGATGGTGACAGGGGTGCGCAGCTCGTGGGCGATGGCGGCGTTCCAGAACACGCGCTCCCGCTCCATGTGCTGCAGACGTTCCGCCATCAGGTTGAAGTCGGATACCAGTTGCGCCGCTTCGCCCATGGCCTGATGATAGGGCAGGGCGCGCGCGGCCAGATTGCCCTGGGCGATCTGGCGCAGGCTTTCGGCGACGGAATTCAACGGCGCCAGAATGCGGCGTGACAGTTTGCCCGCGGCGATGACGGCAATCGCCACCGAGATGATGGTGGTTGCCACCAGCCAGTATAGTTCTTCCTTGCTGGGCCAGAGGTCATAGGGATCGTTGAACGATTCCGGTGCGGTGCGCAGCATCCACGCATACAGCGCATACGAACTGACCTGGACCAGCAGGATGACACCCAGCACCACCAGCGCCATCGACAGCGAGATCTGGCGGCTGATGCCAGCGTTCAGCTTCATGTGCCTTTTCCCAGCCGGTAGCCGACGCCGCGCACGCTCTCCAGCAGGTCGGGCGCACCGGCCGCGTCGATTTTCCGGCGCAGTTTGCTCAGGTGGCTATCGACCGTGCGCTCCAGTGCTTCGCCCTCCGGCAGGCAGGCCGTCAGCAGCTCGGCACGGGTGAACACGCGCCGCGGCGCGCGCGCCATGTGCGCCAGCAGGCGGAATTCCGTCAGGGTCAGGGCCAGCGTCTGGCGTTGACCGTGCCGGATGACGACCGCCTCGTAATGCTCCAGATCGATCTCCAGGGTGCCGGCCAGCAGCAATTTCTGCGGCGTCTGCTGCGCCTGGCCGGCGGTCCGGCGCAGCACCGCCAATACGCGCGCCACCACCTCGGCGGCGTTGAAGGGTTTGACCACATAATCGTCGGCGCCGATCCGCAGGCCGGTGAGCTTGTCGATGTCCTGGTCCATCGCGGTCAGCATGATGACGGCGGTATTGCCGCGCTGGCGGATCTGCGACAGCACGGCCCAGCCGTCGACGTGCGGCATCTGCACGTCCAGCAGCACCAGGTCGGGCTTGAGCATCAGGTGCATTTCCAGCGCGCGGCGGCCGTCGGCGGCGTGCGCCACGCGCAGGCCGGCACGGGCCAGGTAAGCCATCAGAATCTGGGCGATTTCCGATTCGTCCTCGGCCACCAGCACCAGCGCTTGCAGGTCCGGGTCGGATGCGGATGGGGCGGTGTGCGGGTTCATGGCGTCATGATACCGCATCAGTCGACCCCGCCGCCGAGCGCCTTGTACAGCCCGATGGCGGATTTGAAGTGGTCGCGGCGCAGCTCCAGCAGGGCGCTTTGGGCGCTGTACGACTGGCGCTGGGCGTCCAGCAGTTCGAGCCGGTTGTCCAGGCCGGCGCTGTAGCGCAGCGTCAGCAGACGTTCGCGCCGCGCGGCAGTCTCGACCACGCGTTGCTGGGCCACGATCTGCTGCTGGTAGCTGCGGTTGCTGTCCAGCGCGTCGTTCACTTCGCGGAACGCGCTCTGGATGGCGCGCTCATACTGCACCACAGCGATCGCCTTGCGCACTTCGGCCAGGCGCAGCTCCGCGCGCAACTGGCCGCGCTGGAAGATGGGCTGGGTGATCTGCGGCGCGAACGACCAACTGCGGTTGCTTCCCCTGAACAGGCTGCCCATGCCGGCGCTGCTGTAGCCGGCCGATGCGGTGAGCGCGATGCGCGGGAAGAAGGCGGCGCGCGCGGCGCCGATGTCGGCGTTGGCGGCGGCCAGCGTCTGCTCCGCCTGCATGATATCCGGCCTGCGGGTCAGCAGGTCCGACGGCACGCCGGCGGGCAGGGTGGTCAGCACCGGCTGCCCGGCGAGCGCGCCGCCCGGCGCCAGGTCGGCCGGAAGCGCGGTCCCCAGCAGCAGTTCTAGGTGGTTGCGTGCCAGCTGCAGCGCGCGTTCGCGCGCGTGCAGGTCCGCTTCCGCCGTCGCCACCTGGCCGGCGGCCTGGGCCACATCGAGGCCGCTGCGCTGCCGGGCGCCATGCAGGCGCTCGGTGAGCTGCAGCGACAGGCGCCAATCCTGCAGCGTGCGTTCGGTGAGGGCAGCCTGCTGTTCGGTCAGGCGCAGTTCCAGATACGCATCGGCCACGGCCGCAATCAGCGCCAGCCGCGCGGCGCGCTGGCCTTCCACCGACGCCAGGTAGCGTGCCAGCGCCGCATCGGACAGGGAACGCAGGCGGCCGAACAAGTCCAGTTCGAACGCGCTGATGCCGATGCCGGCGCTGGTCTGTTGCTGGACCGCGCCGCGCGGCGCCTCGGCCGATGACAGCCGCTGGCGCGACCCGCCGCCGCTGGCCTCCGGCACGGGCAGGCGGGCGGCGTCCTGCAACTGGTATTGGGCCTGCACGGCGGCGACGTTCAACACCGCCTCGCGCAGATCGCGATTGTTGGCCAGTGACAGCTCCACCAGTTGCTGCAGGACTGGGTCGGGCAGCATGGGCCGCCATGCCGGCATGGCGCCGGCCGCCGCGTCCGCGTGGTAGCGGTCGGCAACCGGCAGCGCCGGCGTGGCCAGCGGCGGATTCATCGAGCACGCCGTCAGGACCAGCAGGGCCGCCGAGACACTGATTAACTTACTGCCCATGCTGTTCTCCTTGACGTGGGCGCAGACGTCCCAACCGTTCCGCGCCACCGACGACGACCACGAAAAACACCGGCACAAACACGATCGCCAGCACCGTGGCCGCCACCATGCCGCCGAAGACGCCGGTGCCGATGGCGCGCTGGGTCTCGGCGCTGGCGCCGGAGGCCAGCATCAACGGCACCACGCCCAGGGTAAACGCCAGCGACGTCATCAGAATAGGGCGCAAGCGCAGGCGCGCCGCTTCGATGGCGGCCGCCGCCAGCCCCATGCCTTGCGCGTGCAGCTGGCGGGCGTATTCGATGATCAGAATCGCGTTCTTGGCCGACAGGCCGATGGTGGTGATCATGCCGACCTTGAAAAACACATCGTTGGGCATGCCGCGCACGGCCACCGCCAGCAAGGCGCCCAGCAGGCCGAGCGGCACCACCAGCATCACCGACAACGGGATGGCCCAGCTCTCGTACAGCGCCGCCAGCACCAGGAACACCACCAGCATCGACAGCGCCATCAGCAGCGGCGCCTGGACGGCCGACTCCCGTTCCTGCAGCGATTGCCCGCTCCAGGACACGGCAAAGCCGGACGGCAGCTGTTTGGCCAGCCGCTCGATTTCCTGCATCGCCGCGCCGCTGGAGACGCCCGGCGCCGCGCTGCCGCCGATGCGGGCGGCCAGGTAGCCGTCGTAGCGTAACAGTTGCAGCGGGCTTTGCTCCCACACCGGATGGACGATCTCGCGCAGCGCCACCATGGCGCCGGCGTTGTTGCGGACGCGCAGAGCCAGCACGTCGTCGACCTGCATGCGGGCCGAGGCGTCGGCCTGCACGATCACCTGCTGCATGCGGCCGGCGTTGGCGAAGTCATTGACATAGCTGGCACCGGTGGCGCCGGCCAGCATGTCGGCCACGGCGCTGAATGGCACGCCCAGCGCCTCCGCCTTGCGCCGATCGATCTCCAGCCGCACGCTGGCGCCGGACGGCAACGCATCCGGGTAGACGCCGGTCAGCAGCTGGCTGCCGGCTGCCAGGGCCAGCAACCGGTCTTGCGCCGCCTGCAGCGCCTCCCCGCCCAGGTTGGCGCGGTCCAGCAAGCGCAGCGAGAAGCCGGACGAGTTGCCCAGTTCGTCGATGGTGGGCGGCATGGTCACCATCACGGTGCCCTCGCGGGCGGCGGCCATGGCCTGTTGCGCCAGCTGGACTTCTTCCTGCGTGGTGGCGCCCTTGCGCTGCTTCCAGTCGTTCAGCATGGTGTACGCCATGCCGGCGTTGGGTCCGGAGCCGGAGAAGCTGAAGCCGATCAGTGATTGGTTCACAGCGATGCCGGGCCGGCTGGCGACGTGCTGCTCATATTGTTTGAGCACTTCCATCGTCCGCTCCATGGTTGCATCCGACGGCAGCTGGATCGAGGTCATGAAATAGCCCTGATCCTCGTCCGGCAGGAACGAGGAGGGCAGCCGGGTGTAGCCCCAGGCCACCAGCGCGACAATGACGCCATACACCGCCATCATGCGTCCGCCGCGTTGGATCAGGGCGGTGGTGCGCGCGGTGTAGCGCGCCGTCAGGCGTTCGAACCGGCGGTTGAACCAGCCGAACAAGCCGCGCTGGGCGTGGTCGTGCGCCGATACCGGCGCCAGCATGGTGGCGCACAGCGCCGGCGTCAGCGTCAGCGCCAGGAGCGCCGAGAACAGGATGGAGGTCGCCATCGCCACCGTGAACTGGCGGTAGATCACGCCGACCGAGCCGGATGCCAGCGCCATCGGGATGAAGACCGCCGTCAGCACGGCCGTGATGCCGACCACGGCGCCGCCGATCTCGCGCATGGCGCGTTGCGTGGCCGCGCGCGGCGACAGCCCTTCGGTCGCCATCAGGCGTTCCACCGCTTCGACCACCACGATGGCGTCGTCGACGATAATGCCGATGGCCAGCACCATGCCAAACATGGTGAGCACGTTGACCGAATAGCCGGCCAGCGCCATCACGGCGAGGGTGCCCAGCAGGGCGATCGGCGCGACTATCGCGGGAATGACGGTGTAGCGCACTTTTTGCAGGAACAGATACATCACCAGGAATACCAGCAGCATGGCTTCCAGCAGCGTGCTCACCACCTTCTCGATCGAGACCTTGACGAACGGCGCGGTATCGAAGGGGACGCTGTACTCCATGCCGGCCGGCATGGCGGTGGCCAGTTCGTCCATGCGGGCGCGGATCAGCGCCGCCGTCTTGACGGCATTGGCGCCGGGCGTCATCGCGACCGAGAGGCCGGAAGAGGTCTTGCCGTTTTCGCGCGTCTTGAAGGTATAGTCGTGCGACCCCAGTTCGACCCGCGCCACATCCCCCAGCGTGACGCTGGCGCCGCTGCGCTCGGCGCGCAGCACGATGGCGGCGAATTCCTCCGGCGTGCGCAACTGGCTCTGCACGGTGAGCGGGGTGGTCACGCGCTGGCCGGCAACCGACGGCGCATCGCCGATCCGGCCCGGCGCGATCTGCACGTTCTGCTGGGCGATGGCGCCGGTGACGTCGCCCATGGAGACGTTGTGCGCGACCAGCCTGGCCGGATCGACCCAGATCCGCATCGCCCGTTCGGCGCCGAACAGCTGCACGCGGCCGACGCCAGGCACGCGGCGCAGTTCCTCCACCACGTTGCGCGCCAAATAGTCGCCCAGCGCCTGTTCATTGTGGCCCTTGGTGGAATTCAGGCTGATAATCATCAGAAAGCTGGAGGAGGCCGATTCCACCGTGAGACCGCTCTGGCGCACCGCCTGCGGCAGGCGGGCTTCGACCGCTTTCAGGCGGTTCTGCACGTCCACCTGCGCCAGTTCGGGATTGGTGCCGGGCTGGAACGTCACGGTGACCGAAGCCGAACCCGAGGTATCGGCCGACGATTCGAAGTACAGCAGATTCTTCACGCCCGCCAGTTCGCGTTCGATCAGGCTGACCACCGCATCGTTCATGGTCTGCGGCGACGCGCCCGGATAGCTGGCGTAGATTGAGACGCTGGGCGGCGCCACCGACGGGAAGCGCGCTATCGGCAGCCTGCTCAGCGCGATCAGGCCAAACAGCGTGATGAAGATCGCCACCACCCACGCGAACACGGGGCGGCGGATAAAAAACTGGGACATCGGTTGTGGTCCTTATCGTTGTGCGGTGGACGCTTGCGGCTTCCACAAATGCTGTTGCGCATGCAGGCCTTCCTGCAAGCGTTCCTGGCCTTCGACCACCACCGTCTCGCCGGCACGCAGACCGCTGCGCACCAGGTATTGGTGATTGATGACTTCGCCCACGGCGACTTCGCGCTGGCTGGCCTTGCCGGTTTTATCCAGCGTCCAGACCGTCGCGTTGCCGTCGGCGCGGCGCTGCACCGCCTGCTGCGGCACCAGCAACGCCTGATCGGGATCGGCGCGGGTGATGCGGGCGCGCACGAACATCCCCGGCAGCAGCTTGCGGTCTTTGTTGTCGACCAGGATGCGGATGATGGTGTCGCCAGTGCCGGCATCGACGTTCAGGTCGGTGAACAGCAGTTTGGCTGCCGCCTGGTAAGGCTGGCCGTCGGGCGACAGGATCACCACCGTCTGGCTGGCCGCCGCGCGCAGTGCGTGCGGCGAGGCCAGCATCGAGGCCGGCTGGCGCACGTCGACATACACCTTATCGATTTGCATGATGCGCGCCATCGGGTTGGCGTCGGTCTGGCCGACCAGGGCGCCCTCGGACACCAGCTCCTGGCCGATGCGGCCGGAAATCGGCGCCTGCACGGTGGCGAAGGCCAGGTCGAGCCGTTTGCGTTCCAGTGCGGCGCGCGCCTGGGCGACGCTGGCTGCCGCCAGGTCGCGCTCGGAGACGGCGTCGTCATAGGTCTGGCGGCTGATGGCGTCCGCGCCGATCAGCGGCTGCAGGCGTTCGGCCTGGCGTTCGGCGCGCGCCAGCGTCGCCAGCGCGTGCTGCAGCGACGCGGCGGCGGCATCGAATTCCGCCTGCAGCGGCGCCGGGTCCAGCTGGAACAGCTTTTGCCCGGCCCGCACCTCGGCGCCTTGATCGAACAGCCGGCGCCGCACGATGCCGCCGACTTGCGGCCGGATGTCGGCGCTGCGATAGGCCGCGACGCGGCCGGGCAGCTCATCGTTGAGGGTGACCGGGCTGGGCTCGACCGGCAGTACGGTCACGACAGGGGGCGGCTGCTCGGCAGCCGTGTGTTCCGCGTGGCCTGAGCAAGCCGCCAAGGCGAGCGCGGCTGCCATCAATGGCCAGTACCTGAGATCCATATTTCTCCCCCGTCAAAAAAGCCACGATGTTACTGGCCAGTTTTGACGGTCTGATGGCGGGAGTGTGGAGATTATGTGGAGCAGATTAAGGAGGTGAGCGGTAGATCAAGGTAACGGTTTGTTTATCGAGGCAAGTCCGGAACTTTGTCGAGCGCGGCATGAATGCCGTTGATCACCTGTTGCGCATTGCGCGTGTTGCCCTGGTGTTTAAGCACGAACAGGCATTTGCGCGCTGGATTGTCCGCGAAGAATGGCGCCAGCCTGGCGTGTATCGCCTGTTCGACTGCGCGATCGCGCACCAGTCCGTGCGCCGCAAATTGCTGTTCCCACCATACGGGGCTGGCCCAGACCAGATGGCCGTGCATGGGCCAGCCCAGCGCGTCGCAATCAAGACGGCGGAAGAGCTGTTGTTCGCCTGCCTCCCGCCACTGGCTGACATAGGCGCCGAATACTTCGCCGAATACGTCGTCCGCGCCGAACATCGGTGAATTCAGATAAAAATAACCCTCTGCCGACACCAGCGCTGCAATGGCCCCGATGTACTGGTCGAATTTGACCGGGTTGAGATGCTCGATGATGTCCATCGCCAGCACCGCGTCGAAACGCCGCTCCAGCCGCGCCGTGAGCAGATCGGCGTACACCATGCGGTTCTTGATATTGGGGTAGGCCAGTGCAAATGCCACGTGGCTGACATCGAGTCCTACCACGTCGACGCCGGCCTCTTCAAGCTGGCTAATGACAGCGCCGGTGAAACAGCCTAGTTCCAGGCAACTGGTGGCGCCCATGCCCTGCACCAGGGCCGCCGTGATGCGCTTGTCGAGGTCGATCTTCGCACCCCATACACCAATCCCGTCGTAGTAGCGATGCTGGGCGATGGCGTTTTCCATGAAGTCGAAATCGCAGTCGCTGTCAGCTTTGAACAGAATCATCGGCACGCCATAGGGTGTAGTTTCACGCTCGTATCGTTCGGGATAGAGCTGCACCAGGTCCGGCAATTGATGTGGCGGGATCAGTTGCTTCAACATGGTCGACGTGAACTCGCTCGACGACAGCAACTCCTTTGCGGCCGCATCGATTGATTTTCCGCGTTCCAGCTGCTCCGTCAGGTTTCTGAGCCCATTTGGATCCGGCGCGCGGTCGAGGATGCCACGGTACAGCGCGTTGGCGACAGCGGCGGGTGCGAATTGTGACTGCGGCGACCGTTCGCCCGGCTCCCTACGCGACGGCAAGCGCAGGTTCAATTTTCGGGCAATCTTGCGTAGTACCGAGCGCGCGGGCGCATGAATTGAGAGATCCATTTTGATCCTGGAAGTAGGTGATGTCGCAAGAATACCATTTTGCCAATATAGAAGTCTCACGCTTTGTAACTGTAGATATCGTTACTTAATTAGCAACTAACTCTACATCATTATGCTGTGCTAAATGCATGGATATCGCCCCCTCGCCCTGGCTGCTGCTCATCGTCAGCTTGCCAACCCAAAACACCACGGCCCGGATGCGCATCTGGCGGGCGCTCAAGGCGCTTGGTTGTGGTGCGCTCAGGGATGGCGCCTACGTGCTACCCAGTCGGGAGCCGCTGCGGCAAGTCTTGGCCGATCTGGTGGCCGAGACCATCCGCGAAGGCGGCACCGCATGGCTGATGGCGACGGAGCCGCTGGCCAACGATGACGGCGAAGCGGTGCGCGCGCTGTTCGATCGCGCCGCGCTGTGGGCAGAATTCCTGCCTGTGCTGCAGGCTGCCCAGCGCTCGCTGGCGGAGCAAACCCCGCAAGACATCAACCGCAGCCTACGCAGGCTGCGCAAGGATTACACCACGCTGGCCAGCATCGATTATTTTCCCTCCCAGGCCAGTGCCGCCGGCGAAGCCGCCTGGAGCGAGTACCTGCAAGCGGCCGAAGCCCTGTTGTCGCCGGGCGAGCCGAAGACGGTCGCTGGCGAGATTCCTGGCCGCGACACGGCGCAGTACCAGCACCTGGGCCACGCGACGCCGCCTGTGGGTCGATCGCGTGGCCAGCGCCTGGCTGATCCAGCGTTTCATCGACCCCCAGGCCCGCTTCCTGTGGCTGGCGTCGCCGCAGGATTGTCCGGCGGACGCGCTTGGTTTCGACTTCGATCAGGCCGCCTTCACCCATGTCGGCCAACGCGTGACGTTCGAGGTGTTGTTGGCCAGTTTTGGACTGGAATCCGATCGCGGCCTGATGCGCCTGGGCGCGATGGTGCATGCGCTCGATATCGGCGGCGCCTACGTGCCGGAAGCGGCCGGCTTTGAAGTCATGCTGTCCGGCGCCCGCCAGCATGCGGCCGACGATGACCAACTGCTGGTGCAAATGTCCGGCGTGCTGGACGTCTTCTATCGCCACTTTTCCGCCTGACACGGAGACAATAATGCGCAACGATCCAGTCCATGATGACCACCCGGGCTACACGCTGTGGCAGATGATGTTGTACATGCTGCGCCTGGGTAGCCTGGGCTTTGGCGGTCCCGTCGCATTGGTCGGCTATATGCATCGCGACCTGGTGGAGCAGCGCGGCTGAATCAGCGAAGCCGACTACAAGGAAGGGCTGGCGCTGGCACAGCTCGCCCCCGGCCCCCTGGCGGCGCAACTGGGGATCTACCTCGGTTACGCCCATTACCGGCTGCTGGGCGCGACGCTGTCCGGGCTGGCGTTTGTGCTGCCATCCTTCCTCATGGTGGTGCTGCTGGGCTGGGCTTATATGCACTTTGGCGGCTTGCCGTGGATGCAGGCGGCGTTCTATGGCGTCGGCGCGGCGGTGATCGCCATCATTGCTTCAGCACGCGCAAGCTGGCGCTTAAAAGCCTGGGCAAGGACAGGCTGCTGTGGGGCATCTGCCTGCTGCTTGCGGTGGTCACCATCATCACCGAGTCGGAGATTGCCTGGCTTTTCATCGCGGCAGGCGTGTTCGTCTGGTGGCTGCGGGCGCCGCCGGCTTGGCTCGGCAAGGGCAGCCTGCCGGCCGTGGCGCTGGTGCAGCCGCCGGCGTTGCCGCTGATGGATGTCGGGCTGTTGACGCAGATCGCCGTGTTCTTCGCCAAGGCCGGCGCTTTCGTCTTTGGCTCCGGCCTGGCCATCGTGCCTTTCCTGTACAGCGGCGTGGTCACCGAGCACCACCGGCTGACAGAGCGCCAGTTCGTCGACGCTTTTGCCGTGGCGATGATCACGCCCGGACCGGTGGTGATCACGGTTGGCTTCATCGGCTATCTGGTGGCGGGACTGCCCGGCGCCTCAGTGGCCGCGCTGGCCACTTTCATTCCCTGCTACCTGTTCACGGTGCTGCCGGCGCCGTACTTCAAACGCTATGGCAAGCTGCCCGGCGTGGTGGCGTTTGTCGATGGCATTACCGCCGCCGCCATCGGCGCCATTGCCGGTTCGGTGGCGGTGCTGGCGCGCTGCGCGCTGATCGATATGCCAACCATCGGCATCGCCGTGGTTGCCGCCTTGTTGCTGCTGCGGTTTAAAAAGCTGCAGGAACCCATCGTGATCCTGATCGCGGCTGGCGACGGGCTATTGTTGTACTCGTAATCCTGGGCGCCGCCATTAGAAACGGTGCTGTATGCCGGCCATCACGCTGCGCTGTGTGGTGCCGAAGCCCGCTTCATCGCGCGCCAGGCTGACGAATTGTCCGTGGCTGGTTTTGGCGTAAGCGCCGACCAGATACAGGTCGGTGCGACGCGACAGTGCATAGCGTGTACGGCCTACGTGCATCACCGGAACGGCATCGGCAGACGGGGCGCCGCTCCGTTCATCCTGGTAATAGGCCGCGCCGGTCAGCGTCAGCGCCGGGGTGAGCTGGTAATTGGCGCGTGTGCGATCGAGACCGCCGCGCATTACATGGCGGTGCCGAAAAGTAAGGAAACGCTGCAGGCGGTGAAAACCGTGATCGGCTGGATCAAGGGATTTGCCGGCGATGGCGCCGGCACCTAAGCGCCTGGTGGATCAACATGCCGCCGTTGACGTCCAGCGTGATGCCGGTGCAATAGGCGGACAGGTGCGGAATGTCTTGCGCGATCTCGCCTTTGCGGTCGTCGGTCAGCTTGTCCTTGATGATATTGGTGGCAATCAGGCCAGGGGTAATCGCGTTGACGCGGATGCCGTCGGGGCCGAATTCCCGCGCCATGGCGCGGGTCAGCCCCAGCACGCCGGCCTTGGCGGCGGAATAGTGCGGTCCGCCGAGAATGCCGCCGCCGCGTTGCGCCGATACGGACGAGGTGCTGATGCTGCTGCCGTGCTGCTGCTTCTGCATGGCCGGCAACACGGCCTGCGACATCAGCAGCGTGCCGCGCAGACTGACGTCCAGCACGGCATCGTAATCGATGGCGGAGATGTCGAGCGTCTTGCGCGGCTGCGTGATGCTGGCATTATTGAACAGCACATCGATGTGGCCATACCGCTCCAGGGTGGCGCGGGCGGCGGCCTCGCATTGCGCCTTGTTGGTTACATCCATGGCCAGTCCCAGATGCTGCGGTCCCAGGGCGGCGGCGGCCGGGTTGGCGGGCGCCAGATCGAGAATCACCACGGTGGCGCCATGGGCGGCCATCATGCGCGCGGTGGCATAGCCCAGGCCGTTGATGCCGGCGCCGCCGGTGATGATTGCTACGCGTTCTTTCGATAACATGTTCAGTCTCCTGATGGTGGGTATCGTGGCGCCATCTTGCGTGATCATCGCAGGCGGGACAAACGAGGAAAACTCAGCGGAACACGAAAATATTTCATGTCTTGGCGGACCGCGCCGACGTGCCGTCCAATCGTGACCGGCGCCGGTGGCAATGTCGTGTATTCTGGGGCGGTCAAGGCAGAAGAGGGCACCTTTCCATGAGTCAAGCGAACAATCACAACACGGCAGCCGGCCGCCAACGCGGCCGCTTTTCCCGGCGCCAGTTCATCGGCGCGGCGGTAGGCGCTGCCGCCGTGTGGGGCGGTTATTCGGTGCTGTTTGGCGGCCAGTTCCGTGCCGACAAGGCCGATCGCAAAGTGGATGTCCTGTTGATAGGCGGCGGCATCATGAGCGCGACCCTGGGTGTCTACCTGGCGGAGCTGGAGCCGACCTGGACCTACGAGGTGTTTGAACGCCTGGATAAAGTGGCGGAAGAAAGCTCCAACGGCTGGAACAACGCCGGCACCGGCCACTCGGCGCTGTGCGAACTCAACTACACGCCGATGGACGCGCAGGGCAAGGTGCACATCGCCAAGGCGGTGGAGATCAACGAAAACTTCCAGATCTCGCGCCAGTTCTGGTCGCATCAGGTACGCAAGGGCGTGCTGGGCCATCCGCGCGAATTCATCAATTCGACGCCGCACATGAATCTGGTCTTCGGCGCCGAGAATCGCGAGTTCATCCGCAAGCGCGTGGAGGCGCTGAAGGCCTCGCCGCTGTTCGCCGGCATGGAAATGAGCACCGATCCGGTCAAAATCAAAGAGTGGATTCCCATCATGATGGAAGGCCGTAAAGCGGACGAGATCGTGACCGCCACGCGCTCGCCGCTGGGGACCGACGTCAACCTGGGCGCCATCACCCGCCAGTTTTACAAGCACCTCAGTGAACGCGTTGGCGTGAAAGTGACGACCGGGCATGAGGTGCGCTCGATCACGCGCAACGACGACGGCTCCTGGCGCGTGTCGGCGTTCGACCTCAAGGATAAATCGCGGATTCAGACCGTGGATGCGCGTCACATCTTCACCGGCGCCGGCGGCGCCGCGCTGCCGCTGCTGCAGTTGTCGGGCATTCCCGAGGCGAAGCAATATGGCGGCTTCCCGGTGGGCGGCGAATTCCTGGTCACGGAAAACCCGCAGATTACCGCGCGCCATCTGGCCAAGGTGTATGGCCTGGCCGATACCGGCTCGCCGCCGATGTCGGTGCCGCATCTGGACACGCGCGTGCTCGATGGCAAAACTGTGCTGCTGTTCGGTCCGTTTGCCACCTGGTCCAGCAAATTCCTCAAGAACGGCTCCTACTTCGATATGGCAAAGGCAACCACGCCGTCCAATATCATTCCGCAGCTGCAGGTCGGCATGCATGAATTTGCGCTGGTCAAATACCTCGCGCAGCAGCTGGAGTTGTCCAAGGAGGAAAAGATGGCCGCGCTGCGCCGTTACATGCCGGAGGCAAAGGACCAGGATTGGCGCCTGTGGCAGGCTGGTCAGCGGGTCCAGATCATCAAAAACGTGCCCGGTGAGGGGGGCGTGCTGAAGCTGGGCACCGAAGTGGTGGTGGCCGCGGACCGCTCGGTGTCCGCGCTGCTGGGCGCCTCGCCGGGCGGCTCGACCTCGCCGGCGATCATGCTGTCACTGCTGGAGAAAGTCTTCCCTGACCGCATGAAAACCGCCGCCTGGCAAAGCAAAATCCGTGAGATCGTTCCCACCTACGGGAAAAAACTCAATGAGAACCCGGAGCTGCTGGCGACCGAATGGGCGGCCACCGCCGAAGCGCTGCAATTGGCGATCGCGGCGCCGGACCTGGGCGGTTTTGTTCCCGTCACCGCGCCGGCTGAACAGCCGGGACAGGTGAAGAAAGTGCCTGATATCGCCCTGTAGTCCGCGCAATGCCTGCCGCGGGCCTCAGCCGAGTCCGAATTGTTTGCGCAGGCTCGCGTCCACCGGGCCAGCCGGCATGAAGCGGCGCAATTTACTCAGCAACGATGCCTGGCCTGGCGGCGTGTTGCGCATGCGCCATTTGCCCAGGGCGGCGTCAACGATGGCTGCCGCGACGTTGTCCGGGGCGGGGGCCTTGTTGATGGCGCCGGCGACCGCGGCTGCAACCGCATCGCGCTCGCGGTCATAAGCGGCCAGCGGCGACTGCGCCACCGGTGAGTTGGCCTCCAGGCTGGTCCTGGCATACGCCGGGGCCACCAGTGTGACGCGGATACCGAACTGGCGCACCTCGTGATCCAGCGATTCGGACAGCCCTTCGACCGCGTGTTTCGAGGCCGAATACATGCCCATGTACGGCGCCGGCAGGAATCCCAGCACCGAACTCACGTTCACGATTTTCCCCTGGCGCTGTCCGCGCATATGCGGCAGCACCGCCTGGATGGTGCGCAGGATGCCGAAGAAGTTGGTCTCGAATAAGGTGAGCGCTTCGGCAATCGTGGTTTCTTCCACGGCACCGGTCATATTCACCCCGGCGTTATTGACCAGTACATCAATGCGCCCGGCGTGGCCCATCACCTCAGCAATGGCGCGCTGCACCGAGTCGCTGTCGCGCACATCCATCTCGATCAGGGTTACCCCGGGCAGTGGCGCTGCCTTGGCAAGATTGCGGACCGTGCCGAATACGGCACAGCCGCGCCGGGCGAATTGCGCGGCGGTCTCGCGGCCGATACCGGATGAGACGCCGGTGACCAATACGACGGTTGGGGTAGTCATGGCTCTTCCTTTCAAATGTAGGTAAATGTCTGCCGTTATTGCCGTATCTGCACCACCAGCTTGCCTTTGGACCGGCCTTGCTCAAGGTAAGCCAGCCCGTCCTTCGCCTGCGCAAACGGGAACACCGTATCAATCACCGGCCGGATGCGTTCCTCGGCAAGCAGTTTGCCGATCTCGGCAAGCTGGCCGCCGTCGGGACGGACGAACAGGAAGGCATAACTGGCGTCGTGTTTCCTGGCGCGCCGGATGATCCTGGCGCTCAGGAGGCTGAAGACGGTCTTCATGAGGAAGTTCATCCCGCGCGCCCGGGCGAAAGCGGCGTCTGGCGGCCCGATCAGCGAGACCACCTGGCTGCCCGGCTTCAGTATCGTCAACGACTTTTCCAGCGCGTCGCCCCTGAGCGTGCCCAGGATGGCGTCGTAGTCCCGCAATACTTGCTCGGCGCTGTGTTTTTTGTAGTCCACCACCTCATCCGCACCAAGGCTGCGCACCAGTTCCACGTTGGCGCTGCTGGTGGTGGTCCCCACGATCGCCCCCAACTGTTTGGCCAGCTGGATGGCGAACGTGCCGATGCCGCCGGACCCCGCCGGGATGAACACTTTCTGGCCGGGCTGGAGCTGCATCCGCTCGCGCATCGCCTGCCAGGAGGTCAGGCCGACCATGGGAATGGCGGCCGCCTGCACGAAACTGAGGTTAGGGGGCTTGTGCGCGGCGGCGTGCTCCGGCACGGCTGCGAATTCGGCCAGGCTGCCGCCAGGGAGGTCGAAGATGCTGGCGAATACCGCGTCACCGGGTTTGAAACGGGTCACCCGGCTCCCTGTTTCGACCACAATCCCGGCCAGATCGCTGCCCACCACATGCGGCAAGCGGATCGGCATGATGGGCTTGAACATCCCTTTGGGGATCATGTAATCGATTGGATTAAGCCCGGCAGCGTGGACCTGCACCAGTATTTCATCGGGCTTGATTGCCGGCTTCGGCATCTCGGTGAATTCGATTTTATCGAGTCCACCGTAACTTTTCAGGATGAATGCTTTCATGGTTTTCCTTCGCCCGCTCGCAGGTTTAAAAATATGATGTTTATCATATTTCGTGTTAAAAAAAACGGCCGATCAGCTCACTCGGCCGCAGGGTTGAACTGCTTCATCGTGGCGGCGCACAAAGCCTCCGACAGGGCGGGGTCGTCGACCGCGCGCGCAATCATGGTGGTGCCGATCAGCGCGCACAGCAGTGCCATCGCCTGCTCGTGCGTTTCCTGCTTGCCCCAGCCCGGCAGTTGCCGTGCGATCAGATCGATCATCTCCTTGATGTGCAGCGTGGCGGCACGCCGCACCTCCGGCGACTGGCGTGGCATTTCCGACCCCAGCGCCGACACTGGGCAACCGTTCTCAATCGCCGCGATATGCTCGGGCGACAGATAGGCCCGCATGATCGCCTGCAGCGCCTGTCCGGGCGGTGCCGCCGCCACCACGCGCGTGGCCAGCGCGACCGAATCGGCGCCTGCACGGTCGGCCGCCTCAGCCAGCAGGGCGTCACGCGAGGCGAAGTGGGCGTAGAAGCCGCCATGGGTCAGGCCGGCCTCCTTCATGATGTCCGCCACCGCCGTGCCGTCATAGCCGCTGCGGCGGATAGCCCGCGCCGCCACCTCAAGGATGCGGTCGTGCGATATTTCCTTGCGGCTCATGCCTGTGCGTTTACTAAGTTTTGTCTGCATGATGGCTATCATATCTTATTTCTGGCATGCGTGCAGGTCTGGCCGTTTTCTGGTGTGGCCAAGCAATTGGAACGTCATTGGTGGAACGACGGTATGCTCAACTTTGTACGTGCAACATGACACGATGTTCATCGTGACCGACGCCATGTTTGATCATCGGATCGTCTGAGGTGAGTGCGCATATGTCCTGGTCATCCGCGATCTGATAAAGCGATACACCGTAGCCGCCCGCGTCATCAATGGTGCTCAGGAAGTCCGCGCGCGGCGCAATGTATTTGCACAGATAAAATTTCGTGGCACGGCGGCGTGCTTGGACGCCGAATAGAATGACAGGTTGGGCGGCCCGATCAGGCCAACAATGGAACTGACCGTGATAATTGGTCCCTGCTTCTGGGCGCGGAATTGCGGCAGCAGGGCAGTCGTTACTTTGACCGTGTCCCAGAAGTTAGTCTCAAACTACTGTCGGCCCAGCTCAATCGAGGTCTCTTTGGCAATGCAGGTGACCATGTAGTCAGCATTGTTGACCAGTACATCAAGTCTGGCCGTGTGCTGAAGCAGCGTTTCCCTGGACGCCTGGATGGAGCGGTCGTCGTCGATAGCCAGTCGCAGCAGCTTGAACGGCAGCTTGCCGGTGTGCTTCTCTGGCTCACGGCTGGTGCCGATCACAAGATGGCCTTCTTGATGGAGCTGGTTTGCCAACAGCATGCCGAAGCCGGAGGAGGCGCCGGTGATGAGTATCGTTTTTTTATCTGCTTGCTTTCGTCGCGTTTTGATAGGAGTACAGGCACTACTTTGCCTGCGACCGCGGCGGCCAGCACTGGCCGATCGCGCCACATCAACGCGCAACGCGCCAATTCCTGAACTCTTAGCCGCGCTGTGCAGCGCCAATCTGGCCGGTGCGCTGGAGCGCATCAGCAAGTACGTCAAGCTGATTGCGCCAATGAACATCCGGCTGACGCGTACATCGGCGCAGACCGAGGTCAGCATCGACTTTATCGATCCCACCACGCAGCCGCCTCTGGTGTTCTTGTTGTTCAAGCTGGTGTTCTTTGTCCAGCTGGCTGGAGTCCCTGCCGGCCCGCGAAGTGTCGATGTCGACGGTCAGCCGCAAGCTGGCGGTTAGCACACGCACCCCGCAGAGGGTGCGTGAGGAAAGCTGCGCGACGGTAGATTGACAACGGCCCTGATCTGCTCACGCCAGCCACGGGTGCGCCGCCAGCCAGCGCCCCAGTTCATTGTCGTTCGCGCACTGCAGTTTGTTGAAGATGTTGGCGCGGTGGGTTTCCACCGAGCGCGGGCCGCAGGGCGGCACCAGCACGCGCGCGATTTCCTTGTTCGGCTGTCCCAGCCCCACCAGGCGCGCCACTTCGCGTTCGCGCGCGGTCAGTTCTTCCCACATGCGCAGGGCCTGGCCGCGTGCGCGCGCTTCGGCGATGGCGGCCGGCAGCTTGTCGAGCAGTTGCTGGGTGTCCGGCTTGGTCACCCAGTCGTAGGCGCCGCGCCGCACCGCCTCCAGCGCCGTCGGTATGTCGCCGTGGCCGGACAGGAACAAGGTCACCAGCGGACTATGCTGGCTGCGCAGGTGTTCGAACACGGCCAGCCCGCTCATCGCGCCCATGCGCAAATCGAGGATCACGCAGCCCGGCTGGCGCAGGTCGACCGCGTCCAGAAACGCTTCGCCCGATTCAAACGCCTGCACCGCCAGACCCTGTGAAAACAGCAGGAGCAGCAGCGAGCGGCGCAGAGCCTCATCATCATCGACAACGTACAGGGTGAGGGGAGCGTCTTTCATGGCACGATAGGAAGAGTGAAGGAGAACGTGGCGCCGCCACCGGCGCGGTTTTCGACCGTCATGATACCGCTATGGGCTTCGATGATGGTGCGGCAGATGTTCAGCCCCAGCCCCAGGCCGTCGGGCTTGGTGGTGAAGAAGGGCGCGAACACCTGTTCCAGCTGGTCGTCCGGGATGCCCGGCCCTTGGTCGCTGACCGCGATCCGCAGGCAGGGACCGCTGCGCTGGCTGCTGAGCGAGATGCAGCGGCGCTGGCGCGGCTGCTCCTGCATGGCCTGCAGGGCGTTGTGGATCAGGTTGACCAGCACCTGTTCCAGCAGCACCTTGTCGCCGCGCACCTGCACCGCCGGGTTTTCCATCGACAGCTGCAGGGTGACGCCGTCGCGCTGCAACTCCGGTTTCAGCAGCGCTTCCGCGTGCAGGATGATGTCCGCGACGGCGAAGCTTTCAAAGTGGCCGCGCTGGGGATTGATCAGCGCCCGCACCCGCCGCACGATCTCGCTGGCGCGCCTGGCTTGTTCGATGATGTCGTCCAGCGCACCGGCCAGCATGTCCGGTGAGGCGCGCCCGGCCAGCGCGCGCGCTGCCACGGCAAAATTGGACAGCGCCATCAGCGGCTGGTTGAGTTCATGCGCCAGGGTGGAGGCCATCTCGCCCACGCTGGCCAGGCGCGCGCTGCGCTGCAGGCGGATTTCCTGATCGCGCTGGCGCGCCTCGGCCTGTTTTTGCGCGGTGATGTCCACCACCGAGCTGAGCCAGCCGCGGTTGACGCCATCGGGATCGATCAATGGCGCGGTGTAGACCATGGTGATGACGTCATGGCCGTCCTTGTGGCGGATACGCGATTCGAAACCGCTGGGCGCGGCCCGGCCCTGCAAGGCCTCGTCGCTTTCGCGCGCCTGTTTTTCCAGGTCCTCCGGGTGCCAGTAAGGGTAGGGCGGGTAGCGGCCCAGCAGCTCGTCGGCGCGGTAGCCGACAATGGCGCACAGCGCCGGATTGACGTAAATGATTTTGCCCTGCGGGTCGCGCGCGCGGATGCCGACCAGCAGCGAGTCTTCCATCGCCTTGCGCAGCGCATGGGCTTCCTGCAGGTCGCGCGTGCGCTCCTCGACCCGATGCTCCAGTTCCAGCCGCGCCGCCTGCTGCTCGGCAAAGCGGCGCTCGCGCAGGCGCCAGTACAGCACGGCCAGCAGCAGCACGGCGGCGGCCAGGGTGGCCAGCGTCAAGGCTGCCCGTTTGGCCTGCTGGACGTCGCGCATGTCCTCGGTGACGGTGAGCGTCCAGCCCAGCTCCGGCAGCGGCGTATCGAGCGCCAGCAGGCTGGCGCCGCGCCCCTGAAGCGAGGTTTTCAGGGTGTAGCCCGGCGTATCCTTGCCGGCCGTGATGTCCCACGGCAGCAGATCGAAGCGGGTGCGCAGCCCGTACTGGGCGTGGGCGCCGATCCACGCGCTATCGGCGCCGGAGACCGGGGCGATGCTGTGGAACAGCCATTCCGGCACCGCGCTCAGGAACACGATGCCGTGGCGGTCGCGCAGCGCCACCGGGTAGCCGCTGTGCTGCCACACCCGTTCCAGTGGATCGAGGCTGATCTTGACCACTGCCACGCCCAGCACCTCGGCGCCGATCCGCACCGGCTCCGCGATGAACAGGCCGGCCTGGCCGGTGGTCAGGCCGAGGCCGTAGAACAGGCCGCGCTTTCCTTTCAGCGCATCTTCGAAATACGGCCGCTGGCGGTAGGACTCCCCGACAAAGCTGGACGGCGTGTTCCAGTTGCTGGAGGCCAGCGTCATGCCGCTGCGGTCCACCAGATACAGCGCGGCGGCGCCGGTGGTGGTTTGCAGGTCCGCGAAATAGTGGTTCACGCGCGCGCGCAGCGCCGCATCGGCAGGCGCGCGCAGCAGATGCTGCACTTCCGGATGGCGCGCCGCAGCGTAGGGCAGGAAGTCATGTTTTTCCACCAGGCCGCGCAGCCCCAGCACGTGGGCCGCGCTGGCCTGGCGCAAGGCTTCCATCTTGGCCTCCAGTTCACGTTGCTCGGCCCAGTTCCCCGAGGCGGCGATCAGCCCCAGCGCCGCGGCGACGGCCAGGGCTCTGCGCCAGTGACGCGGGTTGAGCAGGGACGGCATGGATACTCCGTGGCCAAATAGGAGAACAATAACAGTTGTGCACGTAAATTGGGGTGCTCTCCGTAGTTTTACGGAGCAGGCCGCGCCAAAGTTGCGGATGCCGCGGCGCCGTCGATATGCGATGCTGGTTTCATACCCACCCAAGAATAATATCTCAGGAGAACAGCATGAACATGCATGAACCCCCACAGCCGCAATACACCGTCGAGGAACGGCGCAAGCGCGTTTTCGCCATCATCAGCGCCTCTTCCGGCAATCTGGTGGAGTGGTTTGACTTCTACGTCTATTCCTTCGCCTCGATCTACTTTGCCAGCCAGTTCTTCCCGAGCGGGAATGCCACCGCCGAATTCCTGAAATCAGCGGCCGTGTTTGCGGTCGGCTTCCTGATGCGGCCGATCGGCGGCTGGATGTTCGGCCGCCTGGCTGACCGCGTCGGCCGCAAGAAATCGATGCTGGTCTCGGTGCTGATGATGTGCGGCGGCTCGCTGGCCATTGCGGTGTTGCCGACCTACGCCAGCATCGGCGTGGCCGCGCCGATCCTGCTGCTGATCATCCGCATGTTCCAGGGCCTGTCGGTGGGCGGCGAGTACGGCACCACCGCCACCTATATGAGCGAAGTGGCGCTGCGCGGCCAGCGCGGCTTCTTCTCGTCGTTCCAGTATGTGACCCTGATCGGCGGCCAGCTGCTGGCGGTGCTGACGGTGGTGATCCTGGAACAGTTCCTGACCTCGGCCGAACTCAAGGCCTGGGGCTGGCGCGTGCCGTTCGCGGTGGGCGCGGTGGCCGCGCTGGTGTCGCTGATGCTGCGCCGCCAGCTGCATGAAACCATCAAGGCCGAGGACCGCAACAGCAAGGAAGCCGGCACGCTGGCCAACCTGTTCAAGCACCATCGTGCCGCCTTTCTCACCGTGCTGGGCTACACCGCCGGCGGTTCGCTGATCTTCTACACCTTCACCACCTACATGCAGAAATACCTGGTCAACACGGCAGGCATGCCGGCCAAGACCGCCAGCGTGGTGATGACCGGCTGCCTGTTCCTGTACATGTGCATGCAGCCGCTGTTCGGCATGCTGGCCGACCGCATCGGCCGCCGCCATTCGATGATGCTGTTCGGCGCCCTGGGCGCGCTGGCGACCTATCCTATCCTGGCCATCCTGCATGGAAATACCAGCCCGGTGCTGGCCTTCGTCCTGATTACCGTGGCGCTGGCCATCGTCAGCCTGTACACCTCGATCAGCGGCCTGGTGAAAGCCGAAATGTTCCCGCCGGAAGTGCGCGCGCTGGGTGTCGGTTTGTCGTACGCGATTTCCAACGCCATCTTCGGCGGTTCGGCCGAGTTTGTCGGGCTGTCGTTCAAGAATCTCGGCCACGAGAGCTGGTTCTACGTTTACGTGACGGTGATGATGGCAATCGCTTTCCTGGTCAGCCTGCGTCTGCCGAAAACCCCGTCGTATCTGCACACGGATCACTGACTATCCCTTGGCTGGACCAATTATGATACTGTCTTGGCATTAACACCCTGACGGGAGGTGTCATGTGGTCCAGCTTCCCCTTGCGAGGCATGTTGGCGGCCGCCGCGGCGCTGTTGGCTGTTCAAGGCGGCGCAGTCGAACTCCACACTTCCGCGCATATCAATACTGAACCGAAGTTCGCGGCGGGGCCGGGCAAGAAAGTGGTGGGGCTCTGCGTCGACTTGCTGCGCGCGCTGGAACGCGCCGATCCGGGCATGCGCTTTGTTGGCGACCAGAACTGGATGCCGATGATGCGCGCGATGACGGAAACGCGCGCCGGCCGTCAGGACGTGGTCTGCGGTCTGGCGCATACCGCCCAGCGTGCCGTGCAATTCGTCTATCTGCAGCCGGTGTTGTGGCATATCGACTACGTGCTGGTGGCACGCGAAAACGATGATGTCGTCGTCAACAGTTGGGAAGATGTGCGCAAGCTGGGCGCGCAGGGCGTGGTGCTGAGCGACCGCGGCATGTACGCCTCGCACCTGGTCGAGTCGCAGGCCGATGTGACCTTCGACAGTAGCGCAGCCAGTTCCGAACACAATCTCAAGAAGCTGCTGGCCGGGCGTGGCCGGTTTTACCTGCACCGCGTGCAAGGACTGGATTCCTTGCTGCTTGAAAGCGGCGTCAAGCCGCAAGTGCGTGTGCTGCCCGTCATCATGGGCCGCGTGCCGTTGTACTTCACCGTAGGGCAGCACGTGGACACTGGCATGGCCCAGAGAATGCAGCAGGGATTGCTGACGCTGCAGAAGAACGGTGAGCTGGCGCGAATCAGGCGGCGCTGGAATCTTGCGGAGTAGCGCCGCCCGGCGCGGGGACTTCAGCCGCGTTCCTTGACGATGCCGCGGTACACCAGCACGGTGGCGATCAGGCTGATGGTGGCGGCGCCGGCCATCCAGTAGCCGGGTGCGGCCTTGTCGCCGCTGGCTTCGATCATCCAGGTCGACAGCAGCGGTGTCAGGCCGCCGAACAAGGCGGTGGCCAGGCTGTAGGCCAGTGAGAAACCGGTGGTGCGCACCTGCACCGGAATAATTTCAGTCAGGGCGACAATGGTGGCGCCGTTGTAACTGCCGTACAGGAAGGACAGCCACAGTTCCACCATCACCATGTTGCCAAAGCTCGGGTTGGCGATCAGCCAGGACAGCGCCGGATAAGCGGTCAACATGGTCAGCGCGGCGCAGGCCACCATCACCGGCCAGCGGCCGATGCGGTCCGACAGCGCGCCCATCACCGGCAGCCAGATGAAGTTCGACAGGCCTACGCACAGCGTCACCAGCAGCGCATCCTCGGTGCTCAGCTTGAGCACGGTCTTGCCGAAGGTGGGCGTGTAGACGGTGATCATGTAGAACGCCACCGTGGTCAGCACCACCAGCATGGCGCCGACCGTCACCAGCGGCCAGTTGACGGCGATGGTGCGCATCATCTGGCGGAAGGTCGGATGGCTTTTCTGCGCCAGGTAAGCCTCGGTTTCCTGCAGCGAGCGGCGGATGTAGAACACCACCGGAATGATCGAGCAGCCGATGAAGAATGGAATGCGCCAGCCCCAGTCGGCGATCACGTCCTTGGGCATGGCGTGGTTCAGGCCATAGCCGAGCGCGGCGGAGAAGATCACCGCCACCTGCTGGCTGGCCGACTGCCAGCTGACATAAAAGCCCTTGTTGCCCGGCGTCGCCATCTCCGACAGATACACCGACACCCCGCCCAGTTCCACGCCGGCCGAAAAGCCTTGCAGCAGGCGGCCGATCAGCACCAGCAGCGGCGCCAGCAGGCCGATGGTGGCGTAGCCCGGCACGAAGGCGATCAGCGCTGTGCCGGACGCCATGATGCCCAGCGTGAGCACCAGGCCCTTGCGGCGGCCGATGCGGTCGATGTAGCTGCCGAGGAAGATGGCGCCCAGCGGACGCATGAAGAAGCCAGCGCCAAAGGTGGCAAAGGTCATCATCAGCGCCGCGTATTCGCTGGTGGCCGGGAAGAAGGCGGCGGCGATCTGGTTGGCGTAGAAGCCAAACAGGAAGAAATCGTACATCTCGATGAAGTTGCCGCTGGTGACGCGGATGACGGCGCCCAGCTTGGAGGGCTTGTTGGCCGGTGCCGGCTTGGCGGCGGCCGGCGCCGTGGCGGCACGGCTGTCGGCGGCGGCGGTGGATTGGGTGTTCATGATGGGCTTTCAGTAAGAATGTTCAGTGCGCGGTGGCGACCGGCTCCAGTCCGGTGGCTTCGATGGCGGCGGCATTGACGGGCGCGGCGAGGAAGCGCAGCAGGGCGCGTGCGCGCTCCGGCTGGCTGGCGCCGCGCACCACGGCGCCGGAAAACTGCGTGTGCAGCTGCACTTCCGGCGGGATCAGGCCGACGATGTCGATGCCGGTAACCGGTTTCAGTTCGCTGCGCTGCTGGCAGCCAAAGTCGGCCTCGCCGTGCGCGATGATCTCGCCGACCGGCGTGGCCGGGATCTGCGCCGCCTTGCCTTCCATCTGCTGGCGGATGCCCAGCTTGTCCAGCAGCTGGCGCTTGATGTATTCGCCGCTGGCGCTGTCGGAATAAGCCACGCGCTGCGCGTTCAGGAAAGCTTTGCGCAGGCCGTCAACGGTGCCGATGTCAGGCCGCGCCGCGCCCTGGCGCACCGCGCAGGCGATCGGCGCGTTGGCCAGCACCACTTTGCTGCCCGGTTCCAGGCGCCCCGCGGCCATCAACTGGTCGAGCGCGTCGCCCACCATGATCACCACGTCGATCGGCTCGCCACGTTCAAGGCGCGCCGGGATGGCGTTCGTGGTGTTGCCCATCGAGGGGCCCCAGGCGGACACCAGCTTGTCGCCGCTGCTGCGCTCATACGGTGCGGACAGATCCTTGTAGGCCTGGGCGAAGCCGCCCGAACTGACGACATGCAGGTCGGCGGCCGGGGCGGCGGCGCCGAATGCCAGCGCTATGGCGGCCACTGCGGCCAGCTTGCTGCGTTTGAGATGATGCGGTCGCATAGGAACTCCTTGTTTGCGTTAGAACTTGTGCATGAGGCCGAGCGTGACGCCGCTGCCGTGGCGGTCGTTGGCGCGGCTGCCGGTCAGCCCGGCGGCGTCGCCGCGCCAGCTGGTGTAGTCGGCTTCGGCGTAGGCGGTGGTGCGTGGCGATAACGATTTTTCGAGGTACAGGAAGGCGCGGTCGAAGCCGTCGTCGGGCAAACCGGTGGCTTCGCGCCGCACGCTGTACAGGGCGGTGGTGAGCAGCAGGCCGGCCGCGAGATTACGGCTGACGCCGGCGGACAGCACGCGCTGGGTGACTGACTTGCCGGCGCCGGTGTCGGCCTTGTTGCGCGCCGCGTTAGCCTTGAGCTGCCAGCCGTCGATGCGCAGCGCCGCGCCCAGCGTCCAGGCGTCGAGCGGCAAATCGTCACGGCTGCGGAATTGCATGCTGGCGCCGGACACGGTCCAGTCCTGGCACTGATAGGCCAGGGCCACGCCGTGGGCGGCGCCGGCGCTGTTGTCGCCCGCCACTTCGCCGGCCGACCAGGCGGCGCGCGCCTGCCATGGGCCGCTGGTGACGGTGTATTTGACCGTGTTGTCGAGGCGGTAGAAATTGTCGTTGTAGCCGCTGGGGCCGTACTGCCGGCCGAAGGCATGGGTGCCGAAGGCGGTGTTGCTCAAACCGGCGATGTTGACGTTGGGGTTGAAGCTGGCGTCGCGCTTGCCGAGCGGATCAACACTGATCAGGGCATCGGACAGCAGATTGGTCTGGCGTCCGGCCGCCAGCGTGCCGTACGGGGTTGCCAGCCCGGCCCAGGCCAGACGGTCGAACAGGCGGTCGCTCTTGGCTGTGGCGCCGGTGTCGGCGTTGATGCCGCCTTCCAGCCGCAGCAGCGCGGCCCAGCCAGCGTCCAGCGCCTCGCGCCCGCGCAGGCCCCAGCGGCTGGTTTCATCGACGCCGCTGCTGACGGCGCTGCTGCGGTCGGCGGCTGGCGCATTGCTGGCGCCAAGGCCGTTGCTGCTGCGCACGCCGACATCGACAATGCCGTACAGACTGATGCCACTCTGGGCTGGGCAGGCGCCGCTGGCGATGAGCAGGGCGGTGAGGGCGCAGAAATGGCGCACATGGTCTCCTTTGAGGACGGCCTTCTTGTCGAGGCTGGTTGTTCAGTGGAGCGATGATGCGCCAAATGGCATAATTTGATAATCGCAATTTTTACGTGGATTAATGCACCATGCGCATCAATTATGATTTGCACGATCTGCACGCCTTCGTTGCCGTGGCCGAACGCGCCAGCTTCCGCCAGGCCGCCGCCGACCTGTTCCTGTCGCAGTCGGCGCTGAGCCGGCGCATTGAAAAGCTGGAGGAGGGCCTGGGCGTCAAGCTGTTTGAGCGCACCACGCGGCGGGTGCAGCTGACCAATGTCGGCCAGACCTTTCTGGTCAATGTGCGCACCGCGCTGGACGGGCTGGAAGACGCGGTGCTGGGCGTGGCCGACCTGGCCGCGCACCGCACCGGCACGGTGACGCTGGCGTGCGTGCCGTCCGCGGTCTGGCATTTCCTGCCCGATGTGCTGAAGCAGTTCAGTCAGCGTTTCCCGCGCATCCGCGTGCGCGTGCATGACGAAAGCGCGCAGGATGTGCTGAATCTGGTGCTGTCCGGGGAGGCCGACTTCGGCATCAATTTCACCGGCGCGGAAGATCCGGAAGTCGTGTTTGAGCCGATCTACGTGGAGCGCTACGTGCTGGCCATGCGGCGCGATCACCCGCTGGCGCGCCGCAAGTCGCTGAGCTGGAAGGAAACGGTGGGCGAGCGCTACATTTCAGTGGCCAAGTCCAGCGGCAACCGCAGCGTGCTCGATGCCGCATTGGCCGGGGTGGAAAAACATCCGCTGATTTCGTGCGAGGTGAACCACGTATCCGGCGTGCTGGCGCTGGTGGAGGCCGGCATGGGCGTGGCGGCAGTGCCCGGCCTGTCGGTGCTGCCGGGGCGGCCGGACAGCATTGTCGGCGTGCCGCTGGTGAATCCGCCGGTGGAACGCACGCTGGGACTGATCAGCAAACGCAATCACAGTATGGCGCCGGCCGCGCGCACGCTGTTCGAGATGCTGGCCGACGCCCTGGTGAAGAAGAAACGCCGGCCGCTCAGGCCGGCCTGAGTGCTTAGCGGCAGCCCGGCAAAGCCACTTCAACCGCTGTGCTGCCGGCCACCACGCGCACGCCCGGCTTGGCCGGTGTGGCCGCGCAGCGCACCACGAACGCCTGCTCGCGGCGTACGCCCGGGAAACTGCCCTGCAACGGCGCGATGGCCAGCTTGCCGCGTGCCTGATCCCAGCTGAAACGGCGGATGGCATACTCGCCCTGGGTGTAGCCGGGGCCGTCGCCGGCATCGTCATACAGCTCAAAGCTGCCATCCTGGCCCGGATACACGCGCAGCTCGATCGGCTGCTCGCTCTTCTGGTCGGCATATTGCACGTCCGGGCCCAGCGGCAGGATGCTGCCGGCGCGGGCAAACAGCGGAATGGTGGCAATGTCGGCCTTGGCCGCCACCACCTTGCCGCCGGTGTAGCGCTTGCCGGTCCAGAAGTCAAACCAGTCCTGCCTGGCCGGCAGGTAGACGGTGCGCACGTCGGTGTTGGGCGTCATCACCGGCGCCACCAGCAGCGCCTTGCCGAACATGTACTGGTCGCCGGTGGCGACAGCCTGAGCGTCGCTGCGGAAGTCCATCGCCAGCGCGCGCATCATGGTGCCGTTGCGGCTGGTGACGTCCCACGAGGCCGAGTAAATATACGGCAGCAGGCGGTAGCGCAACTGGGTGGTGTCGCGCAGGATTTTTTGCGTGGCGGCGTTGAAGCGCCAGATTTCCTTCGACTCGCCGGTGCCGTGCACGCGGAACATCGGGTTGAAAGCGCCGAACTGATACCAGCGCGTGTACAGCTCGGCATAGGCCGGATCGGCCGGATCGCCGCCAAAGAAGCCGCCGATGTCGGCCGACCAGTAAGGAATGCCGCTCAGCGTGAAGTTGAGCGCGGCCGGCAGCTGCATGCGGAACACGTCCCAGGTGCCCATGGTGTCGCCGGACCAGGTGAGGGCGGCGTTGCGCTGCTGGCCGGCGTAGGCCGAACGGGTCAGGATGAACGGCCGCTTGGCCGGCGCATCCCTGCTGGTGCCCTCAAACACGGCGCTGGTGTGCAGCAGCGGATAGGCGTTGTACACCTGCTTGCCCGGACCGGCGCCGGTGGTCACCTCGCGCATCTGGCCGGGCCAACCGCCCAGTTCGGCCTCGCTGGCGTCCAGCCACCAGCCGTCCCAGCCGGCCTTGCCGAGCGAACGGCTGATCTGCTCCCAGTACAGCTTGCGCCCGGCCGGCGCGTAAGCGTCATACCAGTAGCCCTTGCCGGCCGGGTAGACATTGTTGTACAGCGTCGGGTACATGGCGCCGGCCGCCTGCAGTTCGGCGCCGTTGCGGGTGCCGGCGTCAAAGCGGGCCCACACCGAAATGATGGCGTGCACATTCTGCGCGTGCAGCTGCTCAACCATGCCTTTCGGGTCCGGGAAGCGCGCCGGGTCCATCTGATGATCGCCCCAGGCGCCGGGCTGCCAGTACTGCCAGTCCTGCACCACGGCGTCCAGCGGCACTTTCATCTGGCGGTAGCGCGCCGCCACGCCCAGCAGCTCGGCCTGGGTCTTGTAATGCTCCTTGGATTGCCACAGGCCCCAGGTCCAGCGCGCCATCATGGGGGCGCGGCCGGTCAGCTCGCGGTAGCCGGCCACCACCTCGTCCAGTTCCGGGCCGAGGATGAAGTGGTAATCGACGCCCTGGCCGGCCTCGGAGCGGATGCTGACCGGGTGGTGGCCGGCCGGCAGGCCGACCTCGACATCGGTGACGGCGGCGTTATTCCACAGGATGCCGAAGCCGTCCGGCGTGGTCAGCATCGGCACCGCGACGTCGCGGTTGACCTGCTGCAGGCGCACGGTGTTGCCGCGATAGTCGAACTTGCCGTTCTGGTGCTGGCCCAGTCCGAACACCGGGCCGGAATAGTCGTACCCCTGGGTGACGCCATCCTGGCGGATGTCGCGCCCGGATTCGGCCAGCAGCAGCTTGCCTTGCGCGTCAAGGAAGCTGACCTTGCCGCTGTCGCGCGCCACGCGCACCTGCAGGGCCGGCGTGGCCAGCTGGTAGTATGCCGGCGTTTCGGTGACGCGCCAGGCCACCTTGCGCGGCTGGGCGATCACGGCCGGGTTGTAATTGCCCTCCCATCCGGTGGCCGGGCCGGCCAGCACGTGGACGATGCGATCGCTCCACGGCTCGATCCGCAGCGTTCCCTGCGCCGTGGTCAGCGACAGGCCGCGTGCGCTCTCGGTGGCGGCCTGCACGGCCGGCGCGGGCGTGTCGGCGCGGGCCGGCAGCGCAGCCGCGCACAGCGACGACAGGGCAAGCGCGACAGCCGCGCTCAGCAGGGATTTCGTCATGATAATTCCTTGGATGAAAGGTAACGGAATCCGGATTCTAGCGATTCAGAACCGGCCTCAGCATCGCCGGTGTGCGATTTCATCAATTATGTTCAGCGACTTGGTGATTTTCGTAATTGCCCGGTAAAGTGCAACATCGCACAATCGTAGGATAACGATAATGTTGAGGAATTATGATGGAGACTAGCCGTACCGCGGCGCGCCTGCTGGCGCTGGCTGCCGCATGCCTGAGCCTGCCTTCGCACGCCGCCGAACTGGGCCTGGCGCGTGTGTTTTCCGACCACGCTGTGCTGCAACGCGACCAGCCGCTCACCGTCTGGGGCACCGCCGCCGCCGGGCGCGAAGTGGCCGTCACGCTGGGCGGGCAGACCGCCACTGGCCGCGCCGACGCGCGCGGCAAATGGCGCATCGCCCTGCCGCCGCAGCCGGCCGGCGGCCCCTACACGCTGAACGTCAGCTCGGGCGGCCGCACGGTCAGCCGCAGCGACATCCTGATTGGCGACGTCTACCTGTGCTCCGGCCAGTCCAATATGGAGTTTGCGGTCGAGAATTCGACCAACGCCATCGGCGCCACCTGGGGCGCGCAAAACAACCAGCTGCGTTACCTGAACGTGCAGAAAACCAGTGCCGCCATGCCGCAGGAAGAACTCGCGGGCAAGGTCGCGTGGACACCGCTGACGGCGGAGAGCGTGGGCAAGGCCTCGGCCGTCTGCTATTACATGGCGCGCTCGCTGCAGGCCAGCTACCAGATCCCGGTCGGCTTCATTCACGCCAGCTGGGGCGGCACCACCATCCAGAGCTGGATCGGCGCCGAGTCGCTTGGCACGCTGCCTGATTACCAGGGCGGCGTGGCTGCCGTGGCGCAATACGGCACCGACCGCGCCGCCGGCATGCGCGCCGAGGAAGCGCGCAACGATGGCTGGTGGGATGCCCATGACCCGGCCGCCGCCGCGCAGCGCGGCTGGCGTGCGCCGGACTTTGACGATGCCGCCTGGGCCAGCGTGACCCCGAGCGGCTCGTGGAAGGACAGCGGACTGGCCGGTTTCAAGGATTTCGATGGCGTGGCCTGGTATCGCACCAGCGTCACCCTGACGGCGGACCAGGCGCGCGAGGCCAACCAGCTGCACCTGGGGCCGGTCGATACCTATGACACCACCTGGGTCAACGGCGTACGCGTGGGCGGTTCCAGCACCCCGTGGATCTGGCGCGACTATGACGTGCCGGCCGGCGTGTTCAAGCCGGGCCGCAATGTGATTGCCATGCGCGTGCTGAGCGGCGGGCAGGGCGGCGGCATGTCCGGCCAGCCGGGCAACCGCAGCATCGGCCTGGCCGATGGCAAGCATATCGCGCTGCCGGCCGTGTGGAAAGTGCAGCGCGGCAGCGCCCTGAAAGGCCTGGCCGTGCCGCCGGCGCCATGGGATGTGCCAACCAGCCTGACCACCCTGTACAACGGCATGATTGCACCGCTGGTCGGCTACAAGTTCAAGCTGGCCGCCTGGTATCAGGGCGAGTCCAACGCCGGCGCAGCGCAGGAATACCGCACGCTGCTGCCGCTGCTGATGCGCGACTGGCGCCAGCGCTTTGAACAGCCGGCGCTGCCGTTCATGATCGCCCAGCTGACCGCGTTCGGCACGCCATCCAAAACCCCTGGCCAGTCCGGCTGGGCCGAGCTGCGTGCCGCCCAGGCCGCCTCGGTGGCTGGCGACGCCCATGCCGGTCTGGCGGTGACGCTGGACGTGGGCGACCGCTTTGACATCCATCCGACCCAGAAAACCCTGGTCGGCGAACGCCTGGCCCGCGCCGCGCGTGCGGTGGCGTATGGCGAGAAGATCGCGCCGGGCAGCCCGTACGCGGTGTCGGCCCAGCGCAGCGGCGACGACATCGTCGTCACCTTCCGCGACACCGGCGGCGGCCTGACCACCTATTCGTCCGATCGCGCGATCGGCTTTGAAGTGTGCGCCGGCACCAGCTGCCGCTATGCCGATGCGCGCGCCGCCGGCGATACCGTGCGCCTGCCGGGCGCCGCCACGGCGGCGGTGACGCGCGTGCGCTATGCCTGGTCCGACGCGCCGTTTGTCAACCTGTTCGGCGGCGACGACCTGCCGGCCGCGCCATTTGAACTGGACGTGCGCTGAGCGCACACGGAGAACCTGATGCCAATAAAAACACCAATGCGGCCCTGCGCGGCCATGATGGCCCTGTGGCTGGCAATGGCCGGGGCGCAGGCGGCGCCGGACCCGCTGGCCCCCAGCGCGCGCTGGAGTGCCTACACCGCCGGCCGCGCGGCCACGCCGCCGATGGGCTGGAGCAGCTGGAACGCCTTCGGCACCGACATCGACGAAGCCAGGATCCTGGGCTCGGCCCAGCGCATTCTCGACAGCGGCCTGGCCGCCAGCGGCTATCGCTACATCAACATCGACGATGGCTGGGCGCTGCGGCGCCAGCAGCCGGATGGGCGCCTGGTGATACGGCCCGACCGTTTCCCGTCCGCCGTCAGCGGCGGCGCCAGCAGCTTCCGGCCGTTCACCGACAAACTGCACGCGATGGGCCTGAAGGCCGGGATTTATTCCGACCTCGGGCGCAACACCTGTTCCCAGGCCTATTCCGGCGACGAGACCGACCTGCCCAAGGGCAGCGTGCTGGAGCGCGAGGTCGGGCTGTACGGCCACATCGACCAGGACATTGCGCTGTTTTTCGGCGACTGGGGCTTCGACTTCATCAAGGTTGATGGCTGCGGCCTGCGCGCCTATGGCGCCGACAGCCCGAAAGTGCGCTCCGGCGCCTACCGTGCGCTGCCGCCGACGCTGGACCTGCAGTCGGTCAGCCGCTCCGACATTCCGGCGGTGCAGGCGGAATTCACCGAAATTAACCGCGCGCTGCAGCGCCACAATCCGGATGGCGACTACCTGCTGTCGCTGTGCGTGTGGGGCGCGGCCGATGTGCGCGCCTGGGGCAAGAACTACGGCAACATCTCGCGCACCAGCGACGACATCACCCCGGCCTGGGCGCGCATGCTGACCAATTTCGACAGCGCGGTGCGGCGCGAGCTGTACGCCCATCCGGGCAGCTGGAACGATCCGGACATGCTGTACATCGGCAAGGGCGACTTTGACGCCAGCCACCTGGTGGAGGCGCGCTCGCACTTCGCGCTGTGGGCCATGCTGAACGCGCCGCTGATGATCGGCGCCGACCTGCGCACCATGGCGCAGCCGCTGATGGACGTGGTCGGCAATGACGACATCATCGCGCTCAACCAGGACCCGGCCGGCAACCAGGCCACGCTGGCGTATGACGCCGACGACCTGCACATCCTGGTCAAGCAGCTGGCCTCGGGGCAGAAGGCGGTGGCCATTTTCAACCGCGGGCTGACGCCGATGGAGGCCGACCTCACCGCCGAACAGCTGAAGCTGCGCAAGGATGCGCCGGTCACGCTGACCGATCTCTGGAGCAAGGAGAAAACCAGCTTCACCAATGAGACCAAGGTGCGGGTGGCGCCGCGCGAGACGCGCATCTTCCGTGTCGAGGGCACGCGGGCGCTGGCGCAGGGCCGGTACCTGTCGGAACTGCCGGGCAGCGTCAATCCGGCGGTGGACGGCGTGGTCCGGCCGCAGGCCGATCCATCGATCTTCCGCTCATCGGCCGGCTGGAGCGGCACCAAGGGCCCTGGTGAACGGCCGTTGTATGCCGGCTGGGGCGGCGCGCGGGCTGACAGCACGCCGTATGGCCAGGCGCTGCAGATCGCCGGCAAGCGCTACGGCGCCGGCATCGGCGTGCTGGCCAATTCGCGGCTGGAGGTGCGCAACCAGGGCTATCGCCGCCTGAGCGCGCAGGTGGGCGTGGACGATTCCGCGCAAGACCGCCGCCATGGCGTGACCTTCATGATGTACGGCGACGGCAAGCTGCTGGCCAGCAGCAAGGCGCTGCGCTGGGGCGAGCCGGCGCAGACCTTGAGCGCCGACGTGACCGGCGTCAAGCTGATTGAACTGGTGGCGCGCAGCGCGGCAGCGGTGAATGAGCAACTGCCGGTCAGCTGGGGCGAGGCCGCGCTGTTGTCGGCGGCCCGCGCCGACTGACCGCCGCGCGATGAGGGGAGGGCGTCACCTGACAGCGCTGCCATGCCAGGGTTCTACCGCAAGGCGCTGATCGCGCTGGTGGCACTGCTGCTGGCCGACTTGCTGGCCGGCGCCTTGTGCGTGCATCAAAGCTATCTGACGGCGGCGGTGAGGCCGTCCGGCGGCTGGCGGGCGGTCGCCATTACGGATGCGCCGGAAGGCGGCGCCTCGACCGCCCAGCTACTGGGCGCGGCGCGCGAATCGTTGCGCTTCGCCTTCACGGTGCGTGACGCCGTGGCCTATCCCTGGGCCGCGGCCGGGCTGTTGCGGGTCGACCACCAGGAGCGGCTGGAGACGGCCGATCTGTCGCGTTATGACCACGTCACCTTCCTGGCCAGATGCGCGCCTGCCAATGCGCTGATTTTTGACATGTCGGTTTTCGACGAGTCGGTCTCGACGGTGGGGGACTTGCTGACCTATCCGACGCCCATGACCTACTTTGCCTGCAATGAGCGCGGCGTGCCGGTCACCCTGGACCTGACCCGCCTGAGCATCCCGCAATGGTGGCTGCTCTCCCTGAAGCGCGGCCTGACCGACCAGTCCTACAAGCTGGACCGCGTGGCCCGCTTCGAGTTTGCCGCCAGTCCGCAAAGTCCGCACAACCGTGCCTCGCAGGTGGAAATCAGTGAGCTCACCCTGCATGGCCGGGACTACCGTTACCTGGCCGGACTGGCGGCCATGCTGGTGGCCGGCTGGGCCGGCTTTGGGGTGTGGTTCCTGGTCGCGCACGCGCGCGCGCTCCGGGTCAGCCTGGAGGCGAAACTGAGAAAGGACCTGCCATTTGTGGCGTACCGGGAGCTGACTCTGGAGCCGTGCAAGGATACGGAAAAAACCACCGTCCTGCGCTTCATTGCCAGCCAGTACACCGACGCCGCGCTGGATCTGGAGCGGGTGGTGGCTGGCACCGGCGTCAACCGCAACAAGATCAACGATGTGCTGAAGGCGGAGCTGGGCATGACTTTCATCAGCTATCTGAACAAACTGCGGCTGACCGAGGCGGCCAGGTTGCTGACCGAGAACAGCAGCTCGGCGGTGGCGGAGGTGGCCTACTCGGTCGGTTATGGCAATGTGTCGTATTTCAACAAGCTGTTCAAGGAAGAATATGGCTGCGCGCCGCGGACTTTCCGCAAGCTGAAACAAACTACAGCGCAACTATCAAATTCTGCACAGTGCAAGAAATCCTCGCGTTCACGTTAGTGTAGCGCCGGGTCGTCTGCCTATTGTGGTTGCTCACCACAACAAAGGAGACGATTCATGAACAAACACTGCAATGTCGTTGTCCCGGCCCTGCTGGCCCTGCTGCTGGCCGGCTGCGGCGGTAGCGCGGATAACACGGCCGCTGCCCGCCTGGCGTCGCCCAACCGTCTGGCCGGCAGCACCGCCGCTGGCGTGGCCGCGGCCGCGGCCACCACCTGGACCAGCGTGAAGTGGGGCGGGGGCGGCTACGTCACCGGCCTGATCTACCATCCAACCTCCGCCAACGTCCAGTATGCCCGCACCGACATCGGCGGCGCCTACCGCTGGAACCAGGCCAACTCGTCCTGGACGCCGATCACCGACGGCATCGGCTTCGGCGCCGCCGAGGCCAGATACCACGGCGTGGAAAGCATCGCGCTGGATCCGACCAATGACCAGCTGGTCTACATGGTCACCGGCATGTACACTTTTGAGGGCAACGGCCGGCTGTACCGCTCCAGCGACCGCGGCGACCACTGGACCCACGTCGATCTGCCATTTCCGGTGGGCGGCAACAATTCCGGCCGCGCCATCGGCGAACGCCTGAAGGTCGATCCGACCAATCCATCGACGCTGTTCTACGGCTCGCGCACGGCCGGCCTGTGGAAGAGCACGGACTCGGGCCAGACCTGGAACCAGGTGACCTCGCTGTCGTCCGTCAAGCTGACCCAGGACCAGGTGAATGCCCTGGGCGGCAGCGCGATGGGCGTCGAGGCGCTGATGTTTGACAATTCAAGCGTGGGCGGCGGCCAGCCGACCTGGATCATGTGGGCCGCCATCGCGCCCGATTACGCCAACGCGGCGGGCCTGAGCTCGACGCTGTACAAATCCACCAACGGCGGCTACTCGTGGACCCCGGTCGCGGTGCCCAGCCAGGTGGCCGGCTACTACATGCCGCACATCGTGCGCACCAACGACGGCGCCTTCTACGTGGTGTTCAACAAGCACGCCGGCGAGGGCGCCAGCGGCCCGGCCTATCTGTACAAGTTTGGCGGCAGTTACAACAATACCTGGACCCTGCTCAACAGTTCAAGCTCGGCCGGCTACGGCGGCGTGTCGGTGTCCGGCACCGGCGCCACCGCCCGCATCGCCCTGAGCGTGACCGGCTGGAACAACACCAGCCAGGCGCTGCAGCTGTCCGACAATGGCGGCGCCAGCTGGCGCGAGATCGAGGTCGGCATGCCGCACAACCCCAACGAGACGGCCAGCGGCTGGCTGGACGACGTCGAGATCGATCCGTCCAACCGCGACCACATTTCGCACGTCTACGGCGGCGGCGTGTGGGAAACCCGCAACGCTTCGGCGGCCTCACCGACCTGGAACCTGTCGGTCACCAACCTGGAGGAGACCGCCACCCTGGCGGTGGTGACGCCGCCAGCCGGCACGCCGTACAAGTTCATCAACAGCGCCGGCGACATCGGCACCTGGCTGCAGACTGACCTCGCAGTGCGGCCGACCAAGGGCCCCAACAGCAACTGGAGCAACGGCAACGCCGCCGACCTGGCATGGTCCGATCCGCTCTACATCGCCGGCACCGGCGTGGCCAACTGGTCGGGCGCCGGCGGCTTCGGCTTCTGGTCCGGCGACGGCGGCAGCACCTGGAACAACTTCGCCAGCCTGCCGGCCGGCGCCCAGGCCAACACCAGCCACACCGGCAATATCGCGGTCACGTCCCGCAACAACGCGGTGTGGGCGCCGGCCAACTCGGTGCCGTCCTACACCACCAACAGCGGCGCCAGCTGGACCGCCACCAATCTGCCGGCGCTGCCGGTGGTCGGCCAGGGCTGGGATCGCGGCTACCGCCTGGCGGCGGACCGCAACAACCCGAACAAGGTGTATGCCTATGATTCGGGCGGCGCCTCCTGGGCCACGGCCGGCAAGGTGTACGTGTCGACCGATGGCGGCCATACCTTCACGCTCAGCCAGGGTTCGGTGGCGGCCAATCTGGCGCCGAATGCCTGGGGCGACACCAGCATGGCGGTCAATCCCAATGCCGAGGGCGACATCTGGCTGGCCGATGGCAGCGCGGTCTACCACTCGGTGAATTCGGGGGCGAGCTGGACCCGGATCAACAACTTTGCTCCGGCCAATGGGATCGCCGGCGCCAGCGTGATCGCGCTGGGCAAGGCGGCCAGTGGCGCCAGCTACTCGGCGGCGGTGTATGTGGTGGGGGTGATCAACGGTGTGTGGGGTGTGTACCGCTCCGATGACGCCGGCGCCAGCTGGACCCGCTTCAATGACGATGCCCACCAGTTCGGCGGCATCGGCGTGATGGCGGCCGACTGGAACACGTATGGCAGGATCTACGTGTCCGGCACCGGCCGCGGGCTGTTCTACACCAACTAGTAGCTGATACGGAAGCTGGAGGCCATCTTGCTTGGCAGGGTGGCCGGCAGCTGGATGGTCAACGCCTCGCCGCTCTGTTCCCAGCGCAGCGGGGTGTTGCTTCCGAGCAGCGTGACTGCCTTCACCGGGCGTGTTTCCAGCCCGGCCTTGGTGCCCAGCGACTGGATGCGCACCGCGCTGGTCGGCGTGCCGAGGGTGATCGCGTACAGCGCGCCATCCTTGGTGGTGAAGCGGATGTCCTGCGGCGTGTAGGCGGTGTTTTCCTGGAAGTGGCCGGCGGCAGCCTTGGTCGGGCCTTCACCAAAGATTTTCCATGGCCGGGTGCCGTAGATGGCATCGCTGTTGACCTCCATCCAGGCCGCCATCTCCTTCAGGAACTGCAGCGGCTCGGGCGGCAGGCTGCCGTCCGGATACTGCACCACGTTCAGCAGCAGGTTGCCGTTCTTGCTGACGATGTCGGCCAGCATGTGCACCACTTCGGTGGTGGTCTTGTACTTGTAACCCTCGCTGTAGAACCAGTCGCCGATCGAGGTGTCGGTTTGCCACGGCAGCGGATTGATGCCTTCCATCACGCCGCGCTCGACGTCCTGCACGCCGGCCTCGCGGATGAATTCGCCGGAACCGATTTCCTTGTGGTCGTACACCGCTTCCAGCTTGCCGCCGTGGTTGGCGATGCTGGCGTTGTAGAAGTTGGCCACCAGCGTGCGGCCCACATCGCCGAACGGGATGCCGCCGTCGGTGTACAGCAGGTCGGGCTGGTAGCGCGTGACCAGGTCGGTGATGCGGTTGAACCATTCCTGCTGGAAGCGCTTGTCGGTGGTGTACCAGCTGGCGCTGTTGCGATAGGGCTGGTTGTGCGGGCGGTGGTACAGCGATTCATACCTGGGATCGGCGCCGTCGTAGGCCACGCCCAGCATCGGCCAGATCTGGTCGTAGCCGTGGCTGGTGGCAAACCAGCTGTAGCTGGCGCCCAGGTGCTCCGACACGCCAAAGCGCAGGCCGGCCTTGAGCGCGGCTTTCTGCCAGTCGCCGACGATGTCGCGGCGCGGCCCCATCTTGACGGCATTCCATTCGTGGTAGCGCGAGTCCCACAGGTCGAAGTTGTCGTGGTGCACACCCATGCTGACGAAGTAGCGCGCGCCAGCCTTTTTGTACAGCGCCATCAGCGCCTCGGGATCGAATTTTTCCGCTTTCCACAGCGGGATGATGTCCTTGTAGCCGAACTTGGATGGGTGGCCGTACTTCGCCAGATGGTGCTTGTACTGATCGCTGCCATACACGTACATATTGCGCGCATACCAGTCGCCGGCGCGCGGCACGGATTGCGGACCCCAGTGCGACCAGATGCCGAACTTGGCGTCGCGGAACCAGGCTGGCGCCTGATAGGTCTTGAGCGAGCCGGCATCGGGACGGAAGGGGCCGGGCACGGTGCTCAGCTGGACCGGCGTGTCGGCGGCGTCGGCAGCGAGGAGCGGCAGGTGCAGGGCAAGCATGGGGGCGGCAAGCGCGAGCAGCGCGGTGCGGCGGGTCGGCATGGGAGTCTCCAGGTAATTGTTAGTGCCCGTTAGGTTAAGTAGTATCGTTCGCATGGGCAAGCCGGTGCGAAATTTCGTTGCCTGTTTTGGCGGCTTTCATAACTGCCGGCGGATGGGCTGCCGCGCTATGATGCAGAGCAATTCAACCCTGCCTTTCATGCATATGATCAATCTGCCTCGCCGCCTGTTGCTTGCCTCCTCCATGACCACCGCCGCTGCCCTGGCCCTGCCGCATACGGCGCTGGCCGCCGCGGCCAGGAAAACCGCCGCCCGCAAGCCGCTGGCGCCGACTCCGCCGATGGGCTGGAACAGCTGGAATTCGTTTGCCACCACCATCACCGAAGCGCAGGCGCTGGAAAACGCCCGCATCATGGCGGACAAGCTGCTGCCGTCCGGCTATGACATCTTCACCGTCGACATCCAGTGGTATGAAGCCAATGCCACCGGCTATGAGTACCGCAAGGACGCCCAGTTGACCATGGACGAGTATGGCCGCCTGCTGCCGGCGCCCAACCGTTTCCCTTCGGCTGCGCAGGGACGCGGCTTCAAGGGGCTGGCCGATCAGATCCACCGCATGGGCATGAAATTCGGCATCCACCTGATGCGCGGCATCCCGCGCCAGGCGGTGCGCCTGAACACGCCGATCCTGGGCACCAAGTGGCGCGCGCAGGATATCGCCGACACCAGCTCCATCTGCGAGTGGAATGGCGACATGTATGGCGTCGACATGACCAGGCCCGGCGCGCAGGCGTACTACGATTCGGTGTTCAAGCTGTACGCCTCGTGGGGCGTGGACTTCATCAAGATGGATGACATGTCGCGCCCGTATGACAGGAACTGGCGCGAGATCGAAGGCGCGCACAAGGCCATCGTGGCCAGCGGACGCGATATCACGCTCAGCCTGTCGCCTGGCGAGACCGATCTCAAGTGGGCTGCCCACGTGCCGCACTACGCGCAGATGTGGCGCATCTCGGACGATTTCTGGGATGAGTGGAAACTGCTGAAGGAGCAGTTCCAGCGGCTGGAAAACTGGAATCCGGTCATGGGGCCGAACTCCTGGCCGGACGCCGACATGCTGCCGCTGGGCCGCCTGGCGATGGGCTCGCGCGACACCAAGTTCACCCCGGATGAACAGCAGACCCTGATGACCTTGTGGTCGATCGCGCGCTCGCCGCTGATCATGGGGGGCGACCTGCGCCATCTGGACCCGGCCACGCTGGCCTTGCTGACCAATCCGGAAGTGCTGGCGGTGAACCAGAAAAGCCTGCAGAACCGGCCGCACCGGGCCGATGCCGGCACGCGCATCTGGAGCGCGCGCGCGCCGGGCGCCGGGCAGGTGCATTATCTGGCGCTGTTCAACACCGAGGACGCGCCGGCGACCATCGACTTCGACCTGTCGCGCCTGAACCTGGGCGACCAGACCGTGGCAGTGCGCGACCTGTGGCGCCGCCAGGATGGCGCGCCGGCGCGCGGCGTGATCCGCCAGGCGCTGGCGCCGCATGCCGCGGTGCTGCTGCGCCTGACGGCCTGAGGCTGCATTCATCATCAGCAAGGAGAGATCCCATGCATACCATCTTGCGGCTGGCGGCGCCGGCCGGCTTTGCCGGCGATCATCCCGGCCGCCCGCATGGCACGGTGGTGGCGTTCGGCTACGACTCGCCGGTGACCGGCACCCGGCGCAGCGCCAACGTCTACCTGCCGCCTGGCTACACGACGACGCAGCGCTAGCCGGTGCTGTACCTGCTCCGGCTTCGAACAGTTTGAACGGGAGTTGCTGGAGACGCTGATACCCGCCATCGATGCCGCCTATCCCACCCTGGCGGTGCGCGAACAGCGGGCGGTTGCCGGCTTGTCGATGGGCGGCGGGCAGCCGCTCAACATCGGCCTCGGGCATCTCGACACCTTCGCCTGGATCGGCGCTTTCTCGGCCGCGCCGAATACCCGCGCCCCGGCCGCGCTGCTGCCCGATGCCGCGGCGGCCAGCCGCCTGCGGCTGCTGTATCTGTCCTGCGGCAATCAGGACGGCCTGCTGGGCGTGTCGCAGAACCTGCACCGCTATCTGCGCCAGCAGGGCGTGCCGCATGTCTGGAATGTGGATGAACACGGCCATGACCGCCCAAGCTGGGCGGACAATCTGTACCACTATGCCCGGCAGCTGTTCCGTCGCGCCGCCGGGCCTGGCGCGTGATCAGCGCGCCGCGTCTTCCTCAATGATCGCCACGTCCCACGGCGCCAGGCTCAGTTCCTGCCCGGCGCGCACCGGGCGTGCGTTGATCAGGTCGGTGCCGGGCTGGTGGCGGTAGCTGAAGCTGACGGCGGCGCCGGAATAGTTGAAGTAGTAGCGCACGGTGCGGCCCTGCGTGTTGACGCCGCTGCGCGTATGCACCTGCGGCGGCAGTTGCTGGTCCGGGCCGATCAGGCCGCGCTCCTGCAGCACCGATTGCAGCACCGACTTCTGCAGCTTGTCCGACAGATACGTGCCCTGGTACACCACCTTGCCGCTGCCGTAGTCATTGCTGGTGACGGCCGGCCAGCGGCCGAAGAACGGATGGTCGTAATACGCCAGCGCCGTGGCCGTGTCCAGCTGCAGGAATTCGGCCCAGTACCGCACCTGGTTGTCGGCGCCGGCCTGGTAAGGATCGTCCTTCAGCTTGAGCGGCTGCGCCAGGTTGGAGAATTCCTGGTAGCGGAAGCCCAGCGCCTCACGCAGCGGGCCGGGCGCCATGGTCCAGCGCACCGCCGCGTTTTCGTTGGCAAAGCCGCTCTTGAAGGTCATCACCACGCGGCCGCCGTTGCGGATGTAGTCGCGGATGCGTTGCAGCAGGGCGTCATCGGCGATGTACAGCGCCGGCACGATCAGCACCTTGTAGGCCGAGAAGTCGCCGCTTTCCGGGAACACGAAATCGGCGCCGACATTCAGGTCGTACAGCGCGCGGTGCATCTGGCGCACCAGCGAGCCGTAGTCGGCCTTGCTGCCGCCATTGCCCCATTGGGTCTCCTTGGCAAACGGCATGTCGTTCAGGGCGTTGAGCGAATCGCGGCTCCACAGGATGGCGACGTCGTTGTGGAGGCGCAGGTTGACCAGGCGCGGGCCGATCTTCTGCAGCTCGCGTCCGGTGCGGCTCATTTCGGCGTAGGCGCGGTTTGGTTCCAGGTCATGCGACAGCACGCCTTTCCAGTAGGTTTCCTGGTTGGCGTGAATCGAGGCCCAGTGCCAGTATTCCACCATGTTGGCGCCGTTGGACAGGTGGGTGTAGACGTCGGCGCGGAACTGGCCGTCATACGGCGGATACTGGAACGACGAGCTCCAGTCGGTGGTCTGGGCATTGGTCTCGGTCACCAGGAAGTTGCCGCGCTTGAGCGAGCGCGTGAAGTCGGCCTGGATCGCCTGGTCAGCGCCGTTGTAGCCGTCCTGCGTGCCCCAGTGGTAGATGTTGACGGCCGGGATGTCCAGCCCGCGCGCGACCGCTTCCTCGTTGACGTCGTTGTGCATGGCGCCGGCAAAGTCGTGGGTGACGAACTGGCGCGGCGAGGCGCATGCGCGGATCAGTTGCGCCTGCCAGTGAAGGAAATCGGTTACCCGCATCTGGCTCCAGCGCGACCACTCCAGCTTGTAGCCGGTGGCCTGCGCGCCGTCCGGACGCGGCAGGTCGACCCAGCTGTGCAGGTCCTGGCCCCAGTAGTTCAGGAACCACGCCTGGCTGAGTTTTTCCGGCGTGCCGAATTTCTTTTCCAGGTAGTGCTGGAAGCGCACGAACACATCGTCGTTGGCGGCGCCGTAGCTGCTGGTCTCATTGTCCACCTGCCAGCCGATTACGTTCGGGTTGTCCTTGTAGCGGGCGGCGATCTTGCGGATCAGGCGCTCGGCGTAAAAGCGGTAGGCCGGGGCGTCGGTGTTCATGTTCTGGCGCATGCCGTAGGTGTTTTGCACGCCGTTGAACTTGCGCGCCAAAATTTCCGGATGCTGCTTGGCCATCCAGGCCGGGATCGAATAGGTCGGGGTGCCCATGATGACCTTGATGCCGGCCTTGCCCATGGCATCCACCACCCGGTCCATCCAGGCGTACTCGAAGCGGCCATCTTCCGGCTCCCACAGGCTCCAGGTCGATTCGCCGAGGCGCACCACGTTGAAGCCGGCCGCCTTCATCATCTGGATGTCCTTGTCGAGCCGCTCATAAGGCATGTACTCGTGATAATAGGCGGCGCCGTACAGCACGGTCGGGAAGGGCGGCGGGGTGGGGCTGTCGGCGTGGGCGGCCAGGCACGCGGCCAGCGCGCAGGCCAGCACCAGTTGCCGTAGTCTCCGTATAGGCATGGGATTTCCTCGCTGGTTGCAGAGAGGTCGATTGTGCGGTGTGCCGGGCGGCGATGGCAATTATGAAATTTGCCGACGCCACGTATGATTTGTGCCATTCCACCCCCGGCATCGGCGCTTGTGCATTTTCATGCACGGATTTGGCAATTTTAAGAATTGCCGGGCGCCGCCGCGGCTTTCACAATAGCGTTGCTGGGTGCGGCGAAACGGGCCGCTTCCAGTGAAGCATGCCGACTCTCCATTGTTCGCAATGCTGCCGTCTTGCGGTGGTTAAGGCGGCTCCGGCCGCCTGTTTTTTTTGTACGATTGGCAAGCAGCGTTCTGTTGGTTTCATGCATTGTCTTGACTGCTGCGTGCGCGTAGAATCGCCCGCATGTATGCATTTTATAAAAAAGCGCTGATTGCGTGTTTGTTGTTGTTGGTCGCCAGTCTGCTTTTCAGTTACTTCTGCCTGGCGCAAAGTTATCTGCATTTGCCGATGTTGCCCATCCGGGACAGCCCGCTCTCATGGCAGCCCGCGCCAAGCTGGGAAGCCCGGCCGGGCGGGCCGGCCACCTTGCGCATCCAGGACGATCCGCAGCAGCTGAAGTATGAGTTCAGTATTTTCGACACCGCCGAACAACCGTTTGTGGCGGCTGAATTGGTGTTCCGCGACCGCAAGGGCGTGCCGGTGCAGGTTGATCTGTCGCGCTACAGCGCGCTGTCGCTGCGGGTCCGCTGTGCGCCGGCCAACACCCTGACGTTCAGCGCCATGAACTTCGAGCGCGTCATCAAGGGGCAGGAATACCTCAATTACCGCCCGGGGCTGGCGTATTTTTCCTGCAACAAGAGCAGCTCCAAGGTGGAGATCGATCTGACCCGGCTGGAGACCCCGCACTGGTGGTTCTACCTGGTCAACCTCGACCTGTCGCGCCAGGCATATAAACTTGATAAGGTGGCCAAGCTGAGCATCGGCACCACCTTCCAGAGTCCGCGCGGCACGCCGTCGACAGTCGAGATCACCGAGCTGGAACTGGAAGGGCGCGACTACCGCTATCTGGGCTTGCTGGTGGTGACGCTGTGCCTGGCCTGGGGTGGCTTCGGTCTGTGGTTTTTCCTGCGTCATACCCGCGTGTTGACCGAGGATGTGCGCGAGCGGCTGCAAAAAGACTTGCCGTTTGTCGCGTATCAGCAATTGTCGCTGGAGCCGCACCGCGACAAGGAAAAAACCGCCATCCTGCAGTTTATCGGCAGTAAATACGCCGATCCCGGCCTGGAGCTCGATACCGTGGTCGAACAGACCGGGGTCAACCGGACCAAGATCGGCGAGCTGCTGAAAGCCGAACTGGGCTACACCTTCAGCGGTTATGTGAACAAGTTGCGCCTGACCGAGGCGGCCCGCCTGCTGGCTGAAAAGGATACCGCTGCCGTGGCCGAGATCGCTTACTCGGTCGGTTATGGCAATGTCTCCTACTTTAATAAATTGTTCAAGGAAGAATACGGCTACACCCCGAAGGCCTTCCGCGACGCCTGCAAGCGCGGCGGCGATGCTGCCGACGGCGTCAAAGAAGGGGAGGCTTACGGCTAACACTAATGTCCGGAAAAATAAAACAAACGGGTTTTTAGTAGCAATTTCACTCTCAGCGTTACCTTGGCGCGACAGGTTCTCACTATCCTCCGGATAGTTGATCTTGTTGCTAACCGAGGAGACGCATGCGTTTTAAAACTACAATACGGATGTGGCCGGCCATCGTGGCCATGTGCTGCACCACCCTGTCGGCCGCGGAGACGGCCCACCCCTGGAGTGATACCCGGCTGAGCGCCGACCAGCGTGCCGACCTGGCGCTGGCCGCCATGACCCAGGACGAGAAGCTCAAGCTGGTGTTTGGTTATCTTGGCGCCGACATGGCGTCCAAAAAATATACCCGGCCGCCCGAATCGCACACCCAGTCGGCCGGTTTCGTCTACGGCGTGCCGCGCCTGGGCATTCCGCACCTGCGGCTCACCGACGCCGGCCTTGGCGTTGCCAGCCAGGCCGGCCCGAACGCCCGCTCGGGCACGGCGCTGCCGTCCGGCCTGGCCACTGCGGCCAGCTGGGACCTGGATGGCGCCTACGCCGGCGGCGCCATGATCGGCGCCGAGGCGCGTGCGCGTGGCTTCAACGTCATGCTGGCCGGTGGCGTCAACCTGATGCGCGAGCCGCGCAACGGCCGCAACTTTGAATATGCCGGCGAGGATCCGCTGCTGGCCGGCCAAATCGTCGGCGCCCAGATCCGCGGCATCCAGTCCAACCGCGTGGTTTCCACCCTCAAGCATTTCGCCCTGAACGATCAGGAAACCGGCCGCACCACCCTGAATGTGAAGATCGACGAGGCGGCTTCGCGCATGTCCGATCTGCTGGCGCTGCAGATCGCCAACGAGCAGGGCCAGCCCGGTTCCGTGATGTGTTCGTACAACCGCCTGAACGGCGTGTATGCCTGCGAAAACGCTTACCTTCTGACCGAGGTGCTGAAGCAGGACTGGGGCTTCAAGGGCTGGGTGATGTCGGACTGGGGCGCCACCCACAGCACCATCCCGGCCGCCAACGCCGGTCTCGATCAGCAATCCGGCATGCCGTTCGACCTGGCCGATTATTTCGGTCCGCCGCTCAAGGAAGCCGTGCTCAACGGCTGGGTGCCGCAGTCGCGCCTGGACGACATGGCGCGCCGCGTGCTGTATGCGATGTTCGCGCACGGCCTGATGGAAGAGTCGGCGGCGCCGGCGATCGACACCAAGGCCAACGCGGCGGTATCGCTGCGTGACGCCCAGGATGGCATGGTGCTGCTGAAAAACCAGAACGGCGTGCTGCCGCTGGCGCGCAGCGTCAAGCGCGTGGCGGTGATCGGCGGCTATGCCGACCGCGGCGTGCTGGCCGGCGGCGGCTCCTCGCTGGTGTATCCGGAAGGCGGCAACGCGGTACCGGGACTGGAACCGAAGACCTGGCCGGGACCGGTGATGTATTACCCCTCGTCGCCGCTGAAGGCCATTCAGCAGCGCCTGCCGCAGGCGCAGGTGCGCTTTGCCGACGGCGCCGATGCCGCCGCCGCTGCCCGCCTGGCGCGCGACAGCGACGTGGTGCTGGTGTTTGCCACCCAGTGGACCGGTGAAGCGTTTGACATGCCTGACCTGAAGCTGCCGCAGCAGCAGGACGCGCTGATCGCGGCGGTGGCGGCCGCCAATCCGCGCACGGTGGTGGTGCTGCAAACCGGCGGCCCGGTCAGCATGCCGTGGCTGGCCCAGGTGCCGGCCGTGCTGGAAGCCTGGTATCCGGGCAGCAGCGGCGGCGAAGCCATTGCCAGCGTGCTGTTTGGCGAAGTCAATCCGTCCGGCCACCTGCCGGCCACCTTCCCGGTGTCGGAAGCGCAATTGCCGCGTCCGGTGCTGGATGGCTATCCGCAGGTGGAAGACCGCCGCTTCGATGTCGATTACCACGAGGGCGCGGCGGTCGGCTACAAGTGGTTTGACCTGAAAGGCATGAAGCCGCTGTTCCCGTTTGGCCATGGCCTGTCCTACACCAGCTTTGCCCTGTCCGACCTGCGCGCCAGCGTCCGCGACGGCACGCTGAGCGCCTCGTTCACGGTGCGCAACAGCGGCAAGCTGCGCGGCAAGGAAGTGGCGCAAGTGTATGTGGCGCCGCTGGGCGCGCAATGGGAAGCCCCCAAGCGCCTGGCCGGCTTCAAGAAGGTGGACCTGATGCCGGGCGCCAGCGCCACGGCCTCGGTCTCGATCGATCCGCGCTTGCTGGCCATGTATGACCCGGCCAGCAAGCGCTGGAAAGTGGCAGCCGGCGACTATCGCCTGACGCTGGCTGCCGACGCAGGCGCCGACCCGGCCGCCAGCGTAGTGGTACGACTGCAGGAGGCCAGCTACGACGTCAACGGCAAACCCCTGCCGCGCTAAAACAAAAAGGAGGAGACATGCATCATGAAGACCAGCAAAGCCCATCGGATCGCGCTGCTGTTTAACGCGAACAAGACATTTGACCGCGAAGTGATCTCGGGAATCGCCGCCTACCTGTCCAGCCGGCGCACCACCTGGGAACTGTTTCTGGAGGAGGATTTCCGCCTGCGCCTGGGCGGCATCGAACACTGGCAGGGCGACGGCATCATTGCCGACATGGATGATCCGTCGGTGGCGGCCGCGCTGGCGCGCTGCAAGGTGCCGGTGGTGGCGGTGGGCGGCTCCTACGCCGCCCCCGGCGACTACCCGGCCGGGGTGCCGTATGTGGCCACCGACAATTTCGCCCTGATCAAGGCGGCCTACACCCACCTGGTGGACACCGGCCTGCACCGCTTCGCCATGTTCAGCCTGCCTGAATCGGGGCAGAACCGCTGGGCTCAGGAACGCGAGAAAGCCTTCCGCTGCCTGATGGACAGCGATGGCATGCCGGCCGAGATTTTCCGCGGCTGCGAAACCAGCGTGCAGGAATGGGATGAGGCGGTGCGCGGCCAGGTCGACTGGCTGCGCAGCCTGCCCAAACCGATCGGCATCATTGCCGTCAACGATGCGCGCGCGCGCCAGCTGCTGCAGGCCTGCCTGCTGGCCGGCATCGAGGTGCCGGAGCAGGTGGCGCTGATCGGCATCGACAACGATCCGCTGGTGCGCATGCTGACCCGCATTCCGCTCAGCTCGGTGATCCAGGGCGCGCAGGAAATGGGGCGCACCGCGGCCAGCCTGCTGGACCGCATGCTGCACGGCGTGACGCTGGACAGCCCACGCGTGCTGGTGCCGCCGGCCGGCATCCAGGCCGCCGCCTCCAGCCAGCATCAACTGATCCGCCATCCGCAGGTGATGCGGGCGCGCCACTTCATCCGCCAGTACGCCTGCCAGGGCATCAAGACCCACCAGGTGGCCGAGTATGTCGGCGTGTCGCGCTCGTCGCTGGAAACCTATTTCCGCCGCGAGCTCGGCTGCAGCGTGCACGACGTCATCCTGCGTTACAAGCTGGATGCCGCCAAGGCCGGACTGGAAAGCGAACGCAGCATTGCCGAGGTGGCGCTGGGCAGTGGTTTCACCTCGATTCAATACCTGCATCTGGTGTTCAAGCGCGAGCTGGGCTGCACCCCGCGCGCCTACCGCGAGCGGGCCCTGGGCGAGCGCATGCTGGCCTGCGGCTGAGGCCGTAGCTGGCGAATTTTGTCTGTTGTTTTAACGTTTTTCATAATTGTGAGTGACAGCTGCTGTTCCTACAATCAATGAACCTAGTCCATAACAATACCGGAGACGATCAAGTGAAACAGCTTAAGAAGACCGCCATCGCGCTGGGCGCGGCGCAGTTGGCCTTGATGGCCAGCGGCATCGCGTTTGCCCAGTCCGAGCCCACCACAGTGACGGTGGTGGGCCAGCGCGCCGCGCTGGAATCCGCGCAGAAAATCAAACAGAACGCCGACGAGATCGTCGACTCGGTGGTGGCCGACGACATCGGCAAGCTGCCCGACAAATCGGTGACCGAGGTGCTGCAGCGCATTGTCGGCGTCACCATCGACCGCACCATGAACCGGGTCGATCCGCAGCAGGGTGTGGGCGACGGCATCCAGCACTTTGCCGCCGAGGGCACCGGCGTGTCGATTCGCGGGCTGAGCTATGTGCGTTCGGAACTGAACGGCCGCGATTCGTTCTCGGCCAACGGCGGCCGTTCGCTCAGCTTTGAGGATGTGCCGCCCGAGCTGATGGCCGGCGTCGACGTCTACAAGAATCCGTCGGCCGAGCAGGTCGAGGGCGGCATCGGCGGCCTGGTCAACCTGCGCACCGCGCTGCCGTTCGACTTCAAGGGCCGCAAGGGCGCCCTGTCGGTGGAGGCGGCGCGCTCGGACTTGCGCGGCAAGACCTCGCCGTCGTTCTCCGGCATGCTGTCGGACCGCTGGGACACCGGCCTGGGCCAGTTTGGCGCGCTGATCGACGTCGCCCATTCGCGCATCAACACCCGCAGCGACGGCATCTCGGTCGGCCCCTACATCCCGCGCAACAACATCGTGGTGGGCGACACCAGCGGCAAGACGCGCTGGGCGCCGGGCGGCATGGGCTTCACCACCAATAACTTTGCGCGCGACCGCGACGGCCTGTACGGCGCGCTGCAATGGAAGAAGGACACGCTGTCGTCGTCGCTGACCTACTTCCGCTCCAAATACAAGATCAACACGACCGAGAATTCCTTCTTCCAGGGCGGCCAGGCCAGCGTCACCACGCTGGACCCGGGCGCCACCTTTGACGATCAGGGCGCGCTGCTGACCGGCGTGCTGCGCGACCCGAGCGAGGGCGGCGTCAACGTCGGCACCGCCGCGCGCGCCACCGGCCGCACCGCCGACACCCGCGACATTTCGTGGAACCTGAGCTGGCGCGCGTCCAGCCAGTGGACTCTGCGCACCGATTTGCAGCAGGTCAAGGCCACCACCGAAGGCTACGACAACACCGTCGGCCTGGGCGGCTTCATTCCGAAGGAGACCCTCAACCTGGGCGCCTCGCCAATCGCCGTCTCGTTTGACGACAGCGACCGCGCGGCCCTGCTGAATCCGGCCAACTACTACTGGGGCTTCACCCAGGAGCACCGCGACAAGGCCGACGGCACCCTCAAGACGGCCCGCATCGACGCCAAGTACACCTTTGATGACCCGGTGCTGAACGACCTGCGCTTCGGCCTGCGCGCCACCGAGCGCGAAGCGCTGACCCGCTCCACCCACGATACCGAATGGACCCAGATCAGCCAGCCATGGGCGGTGAGCAATGCGCCCGGCTCGTGGCAGCCGCTCAGCCAGTTCGCTTACCTGAGCGACCCGCGCTTCACCGGTAATACCGGCACCCAGGGCTTCTCGAATTTCTTCGGCGGCCAGTTCGGCGTGCCGGCGGTGATCGTGCCGAACATGGCGCTGACCACCAACGTGCCGACCAACTTCGCCATGCTGCACAACTACACCCAGCTGGTGTGCAAGACCCCGTGCTCGCAGGCAGTGTGGACGCCGGCGCCGTATGGCGACGCCACCGGTCTGAATGAGCAGCATGAACGCACCAAGGCGGCCTACGCCCAGCTGCGCTTCGGCTTCGACAAATGGCAGTATCCGGTGGACGGCAATGTCGGCGTGCGCGTGGTGCACACCGACATGACGGCCGGCGGCTACCAGCTGTTCTCGCCGCCGACCTCGACCGTGGTGGGGGTGCCGGTGATTCCGGCGCAATCGCAGCGCCAGGACTTCGACAACAGCTACAACAATGTGCTGCCAAGTTTGAACCTGCGCATGAAGACCAGCGAGCAGCTGCAATTCCGTGCCGCCCTGTCCAAGGGCATGACGCGCCCGGACTTCTGGCAGATGCAGACCTACACCACGCTGAGCCAGAACGTCCACACCCACCAGGACCCTGGCGGCCAGCCGGTGCTCGATTCGATCGACTACACCGGCAGCGCCAAGGGCAACCCGCTGCTCAAGCCCACGCTGTCCAACAACTTCGACCTGACCGGCGAGTATTACTTTGGCCGCAGCAGTTCGTTCACGGTGGCGCTGTTCAACAAGCAGATCAAGGACATCATCATCGGCCAGACCACCTCGGTCGCGCTGAAGGACACCACCGGCGCCTCGCATGACTTCCTGATCACCTCCCCGGTCAATGGCGCCAAGGGCCGCGCCACCGGCCTGGAAATCGGCTACCAGCAGTACTTCGACAAGCTGCCGGGGTGGATGAGCGGCTTCGGCGTCTCGGGCAACTACACCTACATCGACAGCCGCCAGAGCATGTACAAGCCGCTCAACCGCATCTGGTGCACGCCGAAGGGGGATCTGGATTCGTCGCTGGCGGCCACCATCGGCGGTTGCGACACCGACGGCCGCGTGCTGAACGCCACCAACCTGCCGATGACCGGCATGTCGAAGAATGCCTTCAATCTGGCGCTGCTGTATGACCGCGGGCCGGTGTCGGCACGCGTGGCCTACAGCTGGCGCTCCAAGTACCTGCAGGCGGCCAACGCTTACGGTGCCAACGGCAGCGACGGTGTCGATGCCAATCCGAACAGCGGCACCACCGGCCAGGTATCGTCGGTCAACTATGCGCTGCCGGTGTGGGGCGGCGCCTACGGCCAGGTCGACATGGGTATCCACTACAAGATTGCCGAAAACCTGAACCTGGCGTTCGAGGCGCGCAACCTGACCAATGCCCTGTTCAAGCAGTACATGCAGCAAAACATCGGCTTCAAGGAAAAGGGCGCGTTCTACACCGGCCGCAGCTACACCTTGCAGGCGCAGTACAGCTTCTGATGGCCTGAGATGTCCGACAAGGCTATTCAAAAGATTGTCATTGTGGGCGGCGGCACGGCGGGCTGGATGACCGCCGCGCCGCTGGCGCTACGCCTGGGCAAGTCGTGCCAGGTCACGCTGATCGAGTCGGCCGACATCGGCACGGTCGGCGTGGGCGAGGCCACGCTGCCCTCGATCCGCTACTACAACCTGGCACTGGGGTTGGACGGCGCCGATTTCGTGCGCCGCACCCAGGCCACCTTCAAGCTCGGCATCGAGTTCAAGGACTGGGGCCATCGCGGCAACCGCTTCTTTCATGGCTTCGGCGATTTCGGCCCGGCCATCGAGAACCGCCCGGCCTATATGTACTGGTTGCGCCTGGCCCGTCAGTTCCCGGACATGCCGACCTACGAGGACTGGTCGATGACCACCGCCATGGCGCGCAGCAACCGCTTCATCCCGCCCTATGGCGAGCCGGGCACGGTCACCAGCAGCTATTCCTATGCCTTCCACTTCGACGCCAGCCTGTATGCCGCCTATCTGCGCGAATACGCGGTGGCGCGCGGCGTGCAGCGCATCGAAGCCACCATCGACGGTGTCGATCAGCATCCCGAGACCGGCTTCATCACGGCGGTGCGGCTGACCGATGGCCGCCGCGTCGAGGGCGACCTGTTCATCGATTGCTCCGGCTTCCGCGGGCTGCTGATCGAGGGCGTGTATCGGGCCGGCTACGATGACTGGAGCGCCATGCTGCCGTGTAACAGCGCCCAGGCCGTGCCGTGCGCGCGGGTCGAGCCGCTGACGCCGTACACCACCTCGACCGCCAGCAGCGCCGGCTGGACCTGGCGCATCCCGCTGCAGCACCGCACCGGCAACGGCCATGTGTACTGCAACAGCTTTATCAGCGACACCGAAGCCACCCGCATACTGCTGTCGGGACTGGACGAACGGGCGCTGGACGAGCCGCGCCAGCTGCGCTTCACCACCGGCCGCCGGCGCCAATCATGGATCAAGAACTGCGTGGCGATCGGGCTGTCGGGCGGCTTCCTGGAGCCGCTGGAATCGACCAGCATCAATATGATCGAAAACGCGGTCGGCTGGCTGCTGCAGTATTTCCCGGACCGCGAATTCCGCCCGGCGCTGGCGGAAGAGTTCAACCGCCTGGTGGCGCAGCGCTATGAATTCGTGCGCGACTTCGTCATCCTGCACTACAAGGTGACCCAGCGCGACGACAGCGAGTTCTGGCGCTACTGCGCCAACATGCCGGTGCCGGACACGCTGCGGCACCAGATCGAACTGTTCCGTGAAACCGGACGGGTGGTGATTTACGACCCGCAGGGCTTCTCGGTCTCGTCCCACGTTTCCATCCTGATGGGGCTGGGCGTGACGCCGAAGGACGGCGATCCGTTGATTGACCTGATGGACGTGCAAGCCCTGCAACTGCATTTCGCGCGCCTGCGCGACACTATCCAGCGCGCGGCCGGCGCCATGCCGAGCCACGCCACCTTTATCGCCAAACAAATCGGCACTGCCGCCTCCGGGAGATGACTTGAGAATTGCCTGCACACCTTATGCGCGCCGCCTGCTGGCGGCGTTGGCCATGGTGATGGCCGGAATGGCCGGTGCCGCCGACCGGGAACGGGTCGATTGGTGGCGCGAGGCGCGCTTTGGCATGTTTGTGCACTGGGGCCTGTATGCGATTCCGGGACGCGGCGAGTGGGTGCAGTGGAACGAGCAGATTCCGGTCGATCAGTACGCCAAGCTGGCGCAGCAGTTCAATCCGAAAGGGTTTGACGCCAACGCCTGGGCCGAGCTGGCCAAATCGGCCGGCATGAAGTACATGGTGTTCACCGCGCGCCATCACGACGGCTTTGCCATGTTTGATGACGGCGGCAATCCCTTCACCAGCGTCAACACCGCCGCGCAGCGCGACTTCGTGGGCGAGTATGTGAAGGCCGCGCGCCAGGCCGGTCTTGGCGTCGGCTTGTATTACTCGCCGCTGGACTGGCGCTATCCCGGCTTCTTTTTCCCCGATCTGCAGCGCGCCAATGCGGAAAGCATGCGCGAGCAATATCACCGCCAGGTCAAGGCGCTGATGTCGAACTACGGCAAGATTGACGTGCTGTGGTTTGACGGCGGCGAAGCGGACTGGCTCAGCTTTGGCGGCGACTGGGCCGCGGTGGATGCCGGCGCCACCCTGATCAAGCGTCCGTGGGGCCAGCACTACAAAGGCGGCTTCAACTGGCAGCACCAGCAGGTGTATGACATGCTGCGGCGCCAGCAGCCCGACATCCTGATCAACGGCCGTGCCGACATGCAGGAAGATTTCCATTCGCGCGAAGGCGAGGGCGCGCTGGGCGCGTTCGACAACCGCAAGCCATGGGAACTGTGCAGCACCATTGCCGGCGCCTGGGGCTACCAGCCGGGCATGATGCCGCGCCCGCTCGACCACTACATCCGCCTGCTGGTCAATGTGGTGGGGCGCGACGGCAACCTGCTGCTCAACGTCGGCCCCGATCCGGATGGCCGCATCGATGCGGTGCAGGCGCAGCGCCTGCGCGAGATCGGCGGCTGGCTGGGCAAATACGGCAACAGCATTTACGCCACCCGCGGCGGGCCGTTCCTGCCGGGCGAGTATGGCGTCTCCACCCACCACGGCAAGACGATTTATGTGCACGTGCTGAAATGGCCGCAGGGCCAGCTGGTGTTGCCGGCCATCCCGGCCAGGGTGCTGCGCGCCACCGCGCTGACGGGCGGCACGGTGCAGTTGCAGCAGAGCGGCCAGGGCGTCACGCTGGGCCTGCCCGCCGCGCAGCGCGACGCCATCGACACCATCATCGCGCTGGAGCTGGACGGACCTGCCAGCGCCATCAGCACGCGCGCCGTGCCATGAACGGCCGGTGCGGCGCATGACGCTGGCCACCCAACTGCCGGGCACGGCGGTGGATGTGGTTGGCGTTAACCATAACAACCATTAGGAGATCAGATTGCTCATCCCTCACCTGGCCGGCCGACGCCGTCCCATCGCCCTTGCCGGGCTGTGCCTGCTGATGCTGGCGGGCCGCAGCCCGACGGCGCAAGCCGCCGCCGATGCCGTGCTCACTTCGCCTGACGGCCGCACCACCATCCGCATCGCTGCCGATGCCAGCCGCTACACGGTGGCGCGGCAAGGGGAGGTGGTGCTGCAAGATTCACCGCTGGGACTGGACCTGGAGGATGCGCCGCCGCTGGCCGGGCTGGTGATGGAACGGCGCCAGGACAGCAAGGTGGACCAGGTGATTCCACTGATCGCCACCAAGGCCGCCAGCGCGCGCGACCATTATCGGGGCGCCACGCTGACCTTCCGCGAACGCGGCGCCGCCCGCCGCCGCCTGCTGATCGATGTGCGCGCCTACGATGACGGCGTCGCCTTCCGCTACCGCATGGAGCAGGCCGGGCCGGTACGCCTGCGCGGCGAGCGCACCGCCTTTGTGCCGGCCGGCGATCCCTCCTGCCTGGTCGCGGTGGCCAATGGCGCGCACGAAACCGAGTTCACGCGTCAGCAATGGTCGCAGTTGCGCGAAGGCGTCGGTTACGATGTGCCGCTGGTGTGCGGCACCGCCTCCGGCCGCACCACCTACGCCATCACCCAGGCCGACCTGGGCGGCTACACCGGCGCCTCGCTATGGCGCGAGGGCAAGGCGCTGCGGGTCAGGCTGTCAGCCGTGCCCAAGCGCGCCGGGCCGGCGTATGTGTCGCAGGCCGGCCTCAGCACCGCCTGGCGGGTGGTGATGCTGGGCGACCGCAACGGCGACCTGATCGCGTCGCATCTGATCGGCAACCTGAACCGCCCGCCGCAGGGCGACTTCAGCTGGGTACGTCCCGGCAAGGCGGCCTGGGACTGGTGGTCCGGCCCGCTGGAAGGCATGCAGCCGACCATGGACAATTACCGCCGCTACATTGATTTTGCCGCCGCCTCCGGCTTCCCGTACTACCTGATCGATGCCAACTGGGCCTGGGGCTCGGGCGGCTGCTGCGCGGCGTTGCCGGGCACGGACATCACCCGCGCCGCCGACGGCGTCGACATGCCGGCGCTGGTGCGCTACGCCGCGAGCAAGGGCGTCGGCCTGCTGCTGTGGGCGCACTGGGAACATGTGGCGCAGCGCGTCGACCAGGTACTGGACACCTACGCGGCCTGGGGCATCAAGGGCGTCAAGGTCGACTTCATGGACCGCGACGATCAGGACATGGTGGCGTTCTACCGCCAGCTGGCCGAGGCCACCGCCAAACGCCATATGCTGCTCGACCTGCACGCGGCCTATGTGCCGGACGGCCTGCAGCGCAGCTATCCCAACTTCATCACGCAAGAGGGCGTGCTGGGCGCGGAATGGAACAAGCTGGACAAGCGCGTGACGCCGCAGCACAACCTGACGCTGCCATACACGCGCATGCTGGCCGGGCCGATCGACTATACGCCGGGCGGCTTCCGCAACGGCACCCCGGCCAGTTACAGCGTGCGCGCAGTGCTGCCGCTCACCCAGAGCACGCGCGGCCAGGCGCTGGCCATGTACGTGGTGTACGACAGCCCGTTGCAGATGGTGTCCGATGATCCGGACGCCTACCGCGACGCCGACGGCTTTGACTTCATCCGCCGCGTGCCGACGGCCTGGGACGAAACCCGCTTCCTGGCCGGCGAGCCGGGCCGCGACATCCTGCTGGCGCGGCGCCAGGGCAGCAGCTGGTATCTGGGCGCCATGACGGCGGCCGAACAGCCGGGCGCCATCCAGGTGCCGCTGCGTTTCCTGCCGGCCGGGCGCTACCGCGCCACGCTGTGGGAAGACGGCGACCAGCCCAACGCCCTGCGGCGCAGCGAGCGCGAAGTCGGCCCCGGCGATGTGCTGTCGCTGCACATGGGCACGGCCGGCGGCGCGGCGGTGCTGCTGGAACCGCTGCGGTGACATGCCGGTCAAAGGGTTGGAACTGTGTTAAACTTCTAACCCTTTGATTTTTAAGGCAATACACCTCTCATGGAAATTAAGGTCAACTTCCTCGATAAACTCCGTCTCGAAGCCAAATTCGATGACTTCACGGTGATTGCCGACCAGCCGATCCGCTACAAGGGCGATGGCTCGGCGCCGGGCCCGTTCGATTACTTCCTGGCTTCGTCGGCCCTGTGCGCGGCATACTTCGTCAAGCTGTACTGCAACACGCGCAACATTCCGACCGAGAACATCCGCCTGTCGCAGAACAATATCGTCGACCCGGAAAACCGCTACAAGCAGATCTTCAAGATCCAGGTCGAGCTGCCGGAAGACATTTCCGAGAAAGACCGCCAGGGCATCCTGCGCTCGATCGACCGCTGCACCGTGAAAAAAGTGGTGCAGGAGGGGCCGGACTTCATCATTGAAGAAGTGGCCAACCTGGACGCCGACGCGCAAGCCCTGCTGACCGTCAAGCCGCAGGCCGACAGCAGCACCTACATCCTGGGCAAGGACCTGCCGCTGGAGCAGACCATTGCCAACATGTCCGGCCTGCTGGCGGAGCTGGGCATCAAGATTGAAATCGCGTCGTGGCGCAATATCGTGCCGAACGTGTGGTCGCTGCACATCCGCGACGCCCATTCGCCAATGTGCTTCACCAACGGCAAGGGCGCGACCAAGGAAAGCGCGCTGGCCTCGGCGCTTGGCGAGTACATCGAGCGCATCAGCAACAACCACTTCTACGCCGGCGCCTACTGGGGCGAGGACATCGCCAACGCCGACTTTGTCCACTATCCGGACGAGAAATGGTTCAAGCCGGCGGCAAAAGACAAGCTGCCGGCCGGCCTGCTGGACGATTACACCCTGGCCATCTACAACGCCGACGGCGAGCTGCGCGGCAAGCATCTGATCGACACCAACTCCGGCAACGTCAAGCGCGGCATCTGCGCGCTGCCGTTCACGCGCCAGTCGGATGGCGAGACGGTGTACATCCCGTCCAACCTGATCGAGAACCTGTACGCCAGCAACGGCATGAGCGCCGGCAACACGCTGGCGGAAGCGCAGGTGCAATGCCTGTCGGAGATTTTCGAACGCGCCGTCAAGCGCGAAATCCTGGAAGGCGAGATCGCGCTGCCGGACGTGCCGCAAGAGGTGCTGGCCCAGTATCCCGGCATCGTGGCCGGCATCAAAGGCCTGGAAGAGCAGGGCTTCCCGGTGCTGGTGAAAGACGCTTCGCTGGGCGGTCAATACCCGGTGATGTGCGTGACGCTGATGAACCCGCGCACCGGCGGCGTGTTTGCCTCGTTTGGCGCCCATCCAAGCCTGGAAGTGGCGCTGGAGCGCAGCCTGACCGAGCTGATGCAGGGGCGCAGCTTTGAGGGCCTGAACGATCTGCCGCGCCCGACCTTCGCCAGCGAAGCCGTGACCGAGCCGTACAACTTCGTCGAGCACTTCATCGATTCCAGCGGCGTGGTGTCGTGGCGCTTCTTCAGCGCCAGGGCCGACTATGAATTTGTCGAGTGGGACTTCACCAGCGAGGGCGACGCCGCCAACGCCGAGGAGGCCGCCACGCTGCTGGGCATCCTGGCCGACATGGGCAAGGAAGTCTACACCGCGGTGTACGACCAGCTGGGCGCGACCGCCTGCCGCATCCTGGTGCCGGGCTATTCGGAAGTCTATCCGGTGGAAGACCTGATCTGGGACAACACCAACAAGTCGCTGCTGTTCCGCGAAGATGTGCTGAACCTGCACCGCCTGAACGACAAGCAGCTGGCCGCGCTGCTGGACCGTCTGGAAAACAACGAACTGGACGAGTACGGCGACATCGCCACCCTGATCGGCATCGAGTTCGACGAAAACACCGAATGGGGCCAGCTCACCGTGCTGGAACTGAAGCTGCTGATCAATCTGGCCTTGCAGCAGTTCGAGGAAGCGCACGAGCTGGTGGGCGCCTTCCTGCAATACAACGACAACACCGTCGAGCGCGGCCTGTTCTACCAGGCCCTGAACGTGGTGCTGGAAGTGGTGCTGGATGAGGAGCTGGAACTGGACGATTATGTGCACAACTTCCGCCGCATGTTTGGCGACGCCCGCATGGACGCGGTGCTGGGCGCGGTGGACGGCAGCGTGCGCTTCCACGGCCTGACCCCGACCAGCATGCGGCTGGAAGGCCTGGAGCGCCACCAGCGCCTGCTGGACAGCTACCGCAAGCTGCACGCCGCCCGCGCCCGCCGGGCCGCACAGCGGCAAGGCTGAGCCGCCGTCGCGCAACACGGTCCGGGCCGGCTATTGAGCGCGGTGCGATTTTGCTCTAAGGTAGGGTTGCATACTGCCCAAGGAGGATGACATGAAATACATCGCTGGAATCGTTTGCGCACTGGCGCTGGCCGCGCCGCTGGTGCAGGCGGCGGATGACACCGCCGTCGCCGTGGCCATGGTCGACAAGGGCGCCGCCTACCTGAAAAAGCATGGCAAGGACGCCCTGATCAAGGAAGTCAACGCCAAAAATCCGGAGTTTGTGAATCCCCAGACCTATCTGACGGTGCGCGCGCTGGACGGCACGCAGCTGGCCCATCCCACCAATCCGCGCCTGGTCGGCAAAAACGCCGTGCCGCTGCCGGATGCCGACGGGAAATTGTTCAGGAAGGAAATTATTGACCGCGCCCAGACGGAGGGCAAGGGCTGGGTGGATTATCGCTACAACAATCCGCAGACCGGCGAGATTGAAAAGAAGAGCACGTATTTCGTCAAGCACGGCGACGTGATCCTGGAAGCCGGGATCTACAAGGGCAAATAGCCGCCATCCTGCAGGGCCGGCCGTCCAGCGGCCGGCCCTGCGATCTCAAACGCTTACCACCACAGCGCGTACACGGCCACCAGCACGGCCACGATCACTGCGGTGCCGAAGGCGAAGCCGCGGTCGACACGGAACAGCGAAGTGTCGATCTCCAGGCCCTTGCTGTCGGCGCCGCGTTGCGGCGACAGTTTGCTGATCAGCACCATGCCGGCCACCACCACGAAGAACACGATGAACATGCGGTCGAGGAAGGGGATTTCCGGCACGCCGGCGGCGTTCGCCTTGGCAAAGCCGATCGGCACCAGGAAGGACAGGTCCATCATGGTCGGCAGGAACTTCAGGATGATCGAACCGATCAGGCCGCCCACGGTGGCAAACATGGCCGCGCCGGAGGTGGTCTGTTTCCAGAAGAAGCCCATCAGGAACATGGCCAGGATGCCTGGCGACACGAAGCCGGTGTATTCCTGGATGTACTGGAAGCCGCCTTGCTTGTCGATGCCCAGCAGCGGGGCGATCAGCACCGCCAGCAGCATGGCCGCCACCACGGTCAGGCGGCCGATCCACACCATGCGCTGCTCGCTGGCTTCACGGTTGAACAGCTTCTTGTAGATGTCCAGCGTGAAGATGGTGGCGATGGAGTTGGCCTTGCCGGCCAGCGAGGCCACCACAGCCGCGGTCAGGGCGGCAAACGCCACGCCTTTCAGGCCCGACGGCAGCAGACCCAGCAGGATAGGGTAGGCGCGGTCCGGATTCAGCTCGCCGCCCTGGCGCATGGCGTCGCCCAGCACGCCGGCACGGTCCAGCGCAAACGCGGCAATACCTGGCAGCACCACGATCACCGGCATCAGCAGCTTGAGGAAGGCCGCAAACAGCAGGCCCTTGCGTGCGGTCGGCAGGTCGGCGCCCAGCGCGCGCTGGGTGATGTACTGGTTGCAGCCCCAGTAGTTCAGGTTGACGATCCACATGCCGCCCAGCAGGATGGACAGGCCCGGCAGGTCCATATAGTTCGGGTTGTCGCGCTTGAGCACCATGTCGAAGTGGTCGCGGGTGCTGGCGTACAGCTCGGTCAGACCGCGCATGGCGCCGTGACCCTGGGCCAGGGCAGCCACCATGTCCAGCGCCAGCCAGGTGGTGACCAGGCCGCCGACCACCAGGCAGGTCACCTGTACCACGTCGGTATAACCGATCACCTTCATGCCGCCCAGCGTGATGATGGCGGCAAACACGGCCAGGAACAGCATGCACGGCAGCAGGGCAATGCCCGACAGGCTGCTGATCGCCAGCGCGCCCAGGTACAGGATGGAGGTCAGGTTGACCACCACGTACAGGCCCAGCCAGAACAGCGCCATGGTGGTGGCCACCGCCTTGCCGTAGCGCTGCTCCAGGAATTGCGGCATCGTGTAAATGTGGTGTTTTAGATACACTGGCATGAAAAACACGGCCACGATGACCAGCGTGGCGGCCGCCATCAGCTCGTACACGGCAATCGCCATGCCGATGCGGTAGCCGGAGCCGCTCATGCCGATGAACTGCTCGGCGGAGATGTTGGACGCGATCAGGGAGGCGCCAATCGCCCACCAGGTCAGCGAACCTTCAGCCAGGAAGTAGTCGTGCGAGGCCAGGCCGGACGTGCTCTGGCGGCGCTTGTACACCCACAGGCCGTAGCCGGCCACGAGGACGAAATACACCAGGAAAACAATGGAATCGAGAGTCGAAAAAGCGGTCATGAATAGCTCACAGTAAAGAACCCGGCTCGCATTATTGCCCAAGAGCGGGCCCGGCAGCGTACTTGCAGAAGAATTATTGTGCAGGTTGGTGAAATTCATAATTGCCGGCGGCACGCCAGGACGCCGCCACTTTCCGGCCAACACCGGCGACTTGTGTCATACTGCCGCGCTTCAACAAGATGGTGCAGTTTTAACAAGCAATGGAGGCAGCAGTGAGTATTTTCAGAACCAAGGATTTCGACGCCATGCGCGCGGCCAGCGCCACGCCGGGCGGTTTGCGCAAGGTCCTTGGCCCCGTCGACCTGGTCCTGATGGGGATCGGCGCGATTGTCGGCACCGGCATCTTTGTCCTGACCGGCAGCGGCGCCACCACCGCCGGCCCGGCGCTGGCGCTGTCCTTCGTGGTGGCGGCGTTCGCCTGCGGCTTTGCCGCGCTGTGCTATGCCGAATTTGCTTCCATACTGCCAGTAGCTGGCGGTATCTATACTTATAGTTACGCCATTCTTGGTGAAATCGTCGCCTGGATGATCGGCTGGGACCTGATTCTTGAATACGGCCTGGTGACCTCGGCGGTGTCGGTCGGCTGGTCGGGCTATTTCCAGTCGCTGCTGGGCGGCTTTGGCCTGCACATCCCGCTGGCGCTGTCGGCCGCGCCCGGCGCGATTCCCGGCGTGACCACCTTCTTCAACCTGCCGGCCTTCGTCATCATGATGGTGCTGACGGTGATGCTGTCGCTGGGCGTGCGCGAGTCGGCCCGCATCAACAACATCATGGTGGTGGTCAAGATCGGCGTGGTGCTGCTGTTTATCCTGGTGGGCGCGCGCCATGTGGCGCCGGCCAACTGGCATCCCTTCATGCCGTATGGCGTGAATGGCGTGATGAGCGCGGCCGCGCTGGTGTTCTTTGCCTTCATCGGCTTCGACGCGGTGACCACCGCCGCCGAAGAGGTGAAAAATCCTAAGCGCGACCTGCCGATCGGGATCATCGGCTCGCTGGCGGTGTGCACCGTGCTGTACGTAATCGTCACCGGCATCATGACCGGCATCGTGCCGTTCACCCAGTTCAAGGGCGTCGACCACCCGGTCTCGCTGGCGCTGCAGTTTGCCGGTGAAAACTGGTTTGCCGGTTTTGTCGACCTCGGCGCCATCCTTGGCATGAGCACCGTGATCCTGGTGATGGCCTTTGGCCAGAGCCGCGTGCTGTACGCCATGTCGCGCGACGGCCTGCTGCCGCCCAGGCTGTCGGCGCTGAACGGCGCCGGCACGCCGATCGTGGCCACCTGGCTGGTCGGCCTGGTGTTTGGCCTGCTGGGCGCGCTGGTGCCGCTGCAGGTGCTGGGCGAGCTGGCCAATATCGGCACGCTGGCCGCGTTCTGCCTGGTGTCGGTGGCGGTGATCGTGCTGCGCAAGCAGCGTCCCGACCTGCCGCGCGCCTTCCGCTGCCCGGGCGTGCCGCTGATCCCGGCATTGGCCATCCTGTTCTGCGGCGCGCTGATGGTGTTCCTCAGCGCCGTGACCTGGATCGCCTTCCTGATCTGGCTGGCGATCGGCCTGGTGGTGTATTTCACCTATGCCCGCCACCGCTCGGCGCTGAACCAGGCGCGCTGACCGGTGTTGAAGGACCGCCTGCCGCTGGGCGCCTGGGGCGCCGCCCTGTACCGCCGCGCGCAAGCGCGGGCGCAGGGCCAGCACGACCTGCAGGGCTGGCGCAGCCGGCTGCTGGAGGGGCTGTGCGCGGTGGCATTCTGGCTCGGTCTGCTGGCGGTGCTGCCCAGCATGTGGGGCAGCGTGCGCCAGGGGCACTGGCCGCTGGCGCTGGCCGACGTGGCCGCGCTGGCCGGCACCGCCGTGCTGCACTACCGGCGCGACCTGGCCTACCGCTGGCGCGCCGGCGCGCTGCTGGCGATCGCTTACCTGATCGCGGTGGTGCTGCTGTTTTCGCTGGGGCCGCTGTCACAGATATACCTGCTGGCGGTGCCGGTGCTGTGCACCGTGCTGATCGGCGCCACCGCCGCCATGCTGGCGCTGCTGTGGTGCGGCGCCACGCTGTTCCTGGCCGGCTACCTGGGCGGCATCGAACCGGGCATGGCGGTGATGACGCTCAGCCCGCTGGCGCACTGGGCCATCCTGAGCCTGAATTTCCTGCTGGTGTCGGCGGTGCTGAGCGTGTCCTGCACCTATCTGCTGCATGGCCTGGCCGGGGCGCTGGTGCGCGAGCGCGCCATCCACGCGCGCAACGCCGAATCGCTGGCGGCGCGCCGCGCGGCCGAAGTGTCCAACCAATTGAAGAGCGACTTCCTGGCCATGATCAGCCACGAGGTGCGCACTCCGCTGGGCGGGGTGATCGGCATGCTGCGTTCGGCCCTGAAGGATAGCGGGCTGGCGCCCAACACCCACGACAAGCTGCGCCTGAGCCTGAGCAATGCCGAGGTGCTGCTGCAGATCATCAACGACATCCTCGACTTCTCGCGCCTGGAGGCCGGCAAGATGCCGCTGGAAACGCTGGACTTTGACCTGGCCACCCTGCTGCACGACGTGGTCGACCTGCTGGCCGACCGCGCCGAAGCCAAGGGCATCTCGCTGATCGCCGAACTGGACCCGGCCTTGCCGGCCTGGTGGCGCGGCGATCCGACCCGGCTGCGGCAGGTGGTAGTCAACCTGGTTGGCAACGGCATCAAGTTCACCGAGCGCGGCGAAGTGCGGGTCAGCGTCAGCGAGCAGGCCGGGCAGGGCATCCTGCTGAGCGTGCGCGACAGCGGCATCGGCATCGAGGCCGACGCGCTGGGGCGGTTGTTCCAGAAGTTCGAACAGGCCGACGCCGCCACCGCGCGCAAATACGGCGGCACCGGGCTGGGCCTGGCCATCTGCAAGAACATCGTGGCGGCCATGGGCGGCCACATTGAGGCCAGCAGCCAGCCTGGCGTGGGCAGCGTGTTCCGCGTGCACCTGCCGCTGGCGCGCGGCACGCCGGCACCGCAACGCCCGCCTGAACCGCTGCGGCCGCATGCGGCGCGGCTGGCCGTGCTGTGCGCGGAAGATGGCAGCACCAACCAGATCATCCTGCGTGAGCTGCTGGGCGAGATGGGCCATCTGATCACCATCGTCGAGGATGGCGTGGCGGCGCTGGAAGAACTGGCCGCGCGCGACTACGACCTGGTCATCCTCGACGGCCGCATGCCGCGCATGGACGGCCTGGCCGCGCTGCAGCGCCTGCGCGCCGGCCTGGATGGCGTGCGCGACGCCGCCTTGCCGGTGATTGCGCTGACCGCCAACGCCACCGCCGACGACCGCCAGCGTTTCCTGGCGGCCGGCGCCAGCGGTTTCCTGGCCAAGCCCATCGACGAGCACGATCTGCACGCCGAAATTGCGCGCCAGCTGGCCGCCTTGCAGGCCCGGGGCCGCACGCTGATCGGCGAGCAGCGCGCGGCGGCGCAACCGCGGCCGGCGCTGGCGGAGCTGGACGCCATGTTTGGCGTGGCGCCGCCGTCGGCGGCCGGGGTGCCGGCGCCGCAAGCCAATGACAAGCTGTACCGCGCCATGCGCGCCACCTTCCTGGCCGAGGGACCGCGCCTGCTGGACGTGGCGCAGCAGGGACTGGCGGCCGGTGATGCCACGGCGGTGGCGCTGGCCGCGCACAGCCTGATGGGGGCGGCCGCCTATCTGGGCGTCGACAGCCTGCACACGCGCTGCGCCCGCATTGAAAAACTGGCCGACGCCGGCCAGCTGGAGGCGGTGGCGCCGCAGCTGACGGCGCTGCGCCAGGAGCTGCGGCAGGCGCTGGAGGGCCTGCAGCTTACCTGAGGAACTGCACCAGCCGGGGCAGCTGCTGGCAAGCGGGCTGGCGCCCGGCGCGGACCGCAGTCAGGTATCGACAAACCGTGTGGTTTCGCCTATATTCAGGACCCCATTGACGTTGAGACCGCTATGAAACGACTGCTTTCCACCTGTGTTATCGGCCTGAGCCTGACTTTTGCGTTGACCGGCTGCGAGCGCGCCAAGGCGCCGGCTGCCGCTTCCGCCTCGGCTGCCGCCGCGGTGCCATTCCAGAAAATCGATACCGTCACCGGCGAGGGCAGGGAAGCCGTGGCCGGCGCCACCGCAGTGGTGAACTACACCGGCTGGCTGTACGAGCCGAATTCGCCGCAGCAGCACGGCGCGCAGTTCGATTCGTCCAACGGCCGCGGCCCGTTCAGCTTCGCGCTGGGCGCGGGGCAGGTGATTCCCGGCTGGGATGAAGGCGTCAAAGGCATGAAAGTGGGCGGCAAGCGCACGCTGATCGTGCCGGCCGCCATGGGCTACGGCGAAAGCGGCGCCGGCCCGATCCCGCCCAATGCCACCCTGATCTTCGACGTCGAACTGCTGGACGTGCGCTGAAATGCAGCCCGCCATCACCACATTCCGCCTGCAATCGCCTGAGCCGGAGTTTGATCATCCGCGCGCGGAGCGGCGCCTGGTGGGGAATCCGCAGCGCACCACGTGGAATCACTTTACCAGTGCCAGCGGCGAAGTCAGCGCCGGCATCTGGGCCTGCGAGCGCGGCAGCTGGCGCATCGCCTTCGGGCCGCACAAGGATGAGTATTTCTATGTGCTTGAAGGCCGCTGCCGTGTGATTGACGCAGACGGTCACGCCGCCGAGGCCGGCCCCGGCGACGCCATGGTGATCCCCGCTAACTTCAAGGGCGTGTTTGAAGTGGTCGAACCAGTCAGGAAACATTACGTCATTGTCGACCGCCCATAGCGTGCGGCGGAAAGGCGGCGGCTGGCAGACCAGGGCCAGGTGTGGCAATATGTTCACCCTTTGCTTAAACGGGTAAGACATGCTGGACATCCTCGCCATCACCGGGCCGATTTATCTTGTGGTTCTTGCGGGCTATCTCGCCACCCGCATGGGCCTGTTCGCCCGCGCCGACATGCAGGTGTTTGGCAAGTTTGTCCTTAACCTGGCCTTGCCGGCGCTGATCTTCAACGCGCTGGCGCAACGCCGCATCGGCGAGATCCTGCATCCGGGCTATTTGCTGTCCTACCTGGCTGGCTCCCTGCTGATGCTGGCGCTGGCCTATACGGCGGGCCGCCGGCTGGGCGGCTTGAACCGCACCCGCAGCACTTTCCTGGCGATGGGCGTGTCCTGCTCCAACAGCAGCTTTATCGGTTTTCCGATCCTGATGCTGACGGTGGCGCCGGTGGCCGGCGTGGCGCTCGGACTGAATGTCATCGTCGAGAATCTGGTGATGCTGCCGATATTGCTGGCCATGGCGGAAAGCGCGCGCGCCGGCGGCAGTGGCGGCACCTGGCATCAAACCCTTAAACAATCGGTGCGCCGCCTGTCGCGCAATCCGCTGGTGCTGGCGGTGATGGCGGGGCTGGTGGTGAGCCTGGCGGAACTGAAGCTGCCGCAGCCCGTGGTGCGTACCGTGAACCTGTTTGCGCAGGCCAGCGGCAGTGTGTCGCTGTTCGCGATCGGCGGCACGCTGTATGGCTTGCCGCTGGCCAGCGGCTGGCAGCGGGTGCTGCCGCTGGTGGCGGCAAAGCTGATCGGCCATCCGCTGGCGGTGCTGCTGGTGGCGTCGCTGCTGCCGCTGCTGGGCGTGATGCCGATGACGCCGGATCTGCGGGCGGCGGCGCTGCTGATGGCGGCCATGCCGATGTTGAGCATCTATCCCATCCTGGCGCTGGCTTACGGCGAAGCCGACCGCAGCGCCGCCGCTTTGTTGATCTGCATGGTGATCTCGTTCTTCACGCTGAGCGCCTGGATGTGGATCGTGCACCCAGTCTAGATCACAGCGGTTCCTTGCGGCGCGCCTGCTCGATGTAACGGATCACCTGTTCAGCGTCGTGCGGCGCTTTCAGGAACTGGCGGAAGCCCTCGTACACCGGCGTCACCAGCTCCGCCCTGGCGTCGCGGTCAAAGAAGTAGGTCAGGCCGGCGGCATTGGCGACCGTGGCGGCGGTGGTTTCCGCCAGCAGGACGTTGTGGGACGAAGCTCCGGTCCTGGCGGGCAGTGTTTGATCGGCATCGGCAATCCTGCGCAGCGCGTCGCTCTCGGCCAGGTAGGTCAGGAAGCGCTTGCGCGCCTTGGGGTTGGCGCCATTGGCCGGCAGGACCAGCACATCCAGCGGCGCTTCCTCATACAGGGGCATTGCCGGCGTCAGCGCAGGAAAGGCAAAGAAGCCCATGTCGGCGGCCATGGACTGCGGGAAGCGCGCGGCGGCAAAGCTCCCCATCAGCATCATGCCGACGTGGTTGCGGTACAGGTAGGGCAGCACGCGGTCCCATTCCTGCTCGATGGTGGCGTCCAGGAAGTAGCCCTTGCGCAGCAGCTCGCCCCAGGTATCGAACACCTGCCGCACTCGCGCGTCGCTGAAGCGCGCCTCGCCGCTGAGCAGCTTGTGGTGGAAGTCCAGGCCATTGAGGCGCAGGTTGAGGTAGTCGAACCAGCCGGCCGCCGGCCACACGCTTTTTGCGCCCAGCCCCAGCGGCGTCACGCCTGCTGCTTTCAGCTGTTCGCACACCTGCAGGAATTCGGTCCAGGTGACCGGAGGGCGCACGCCGACCCGCTCGAACAGCGATTTGCGGTAGATGAAACCCCAGGTGTAGTAATACAGCGGAAAACCGTATACCTCGCCGTCGATGCGCGTGCCTTCAATCGCGTTGGTGACGAACTTCTGCTTCCTGAGCAGCGCCACCATGTCGGCATCCAGCGGTGCAAGCAGTTTATTTCTGGCGGCGTCGCGCAGACGCTCGCCGGCATACCAGAACGCCACGTCGGCGGGATTGTTCTGGAGGCGGGCGCCGAAGTCCCGCTTGTACTGTTCCTGCGGATAGCCGTGGTGCGAAATCTGGATGTCCGGGTTGGCGGCGGCAAACTGGTTGATGATGCCGATCCAGGCGCTGCGCTGCGGGGTGTTGGACACCACGTAATCGATTACCAGTCTCTCTGCGGTGCAAATACCGGGCACTGCCAGGGTGGCGCACAGCAGGCTTTTCGCCAGACCGGATCGAAAAAGAGAGGCAAGCATGCATACAGTGTGTCCGTGACGACCATGTATGTCAACTTGATATTCTCAGCCGCGTGGCTTTGAATGGAAATCGGCGTCGCCGGCCTGTTTCGGCACCGATGCGGCGCCAAACAGCGCGGCCACCATCGGGTCGCGGCGGATCTCCGGTTTTCTGGTGCGGGTAGGGTAGGTGATGTCGTCGATGATCCGGTGGATGCGGGCGCCTTGGCGGTTGGTGGTGACGCTGAGGGTGGGCTTCATGCTTGGTTTTTCGTAATGGTGTGGCGCCGCGCCTGCGTGGCGCAGCCGTTGTAGAGGGCGACGTAGGTTTGCTGGGCTGCGCTGGCCGGCCAGGTCTCCGGCAACAGCTCGCGCGGCAGCAGCGGATCGCTGCGGCGGCAGTGCTGGTAGGCGTGGCTGACCAGCATCCGCACCACGTAAGCCTGTTCGTCATTGAAGGCGCCGCGCTGACCCAGCATCTGGCGCAGCGGCAGGAAGCGCTGCTGGAACTGCTGGTACATGGCGGCAGGCGTTTCCAGATCGTTGCCGACGTCCGGCTGCCGCGCGGCCGCCGCCAGCTGGCTGCCGCTGACGTCAAACCGGGCCAGGTCCAGGACTTCGTGCTGTGCGAGGTAGGAGGCCGGGCGTGCCAGCAGATTGGGCGCCAGCAGGCAGTATTCCTGCTCCAGTAAGTGCTTGCGCGCGCTGGCGAAACGCGCCGCGCTGATGTCGCCGGTGTTTACCACCATTGACCATTTCTCGTCGAAGCTGCGCACGGCCGGCTGGCTGAGACGATGGCGCGCCTCCAGCACCGCGCTTGCCGCCTCCGGCGTCAGTCTGCACGCGCTGCGGCGGCCATGGCGTTGTATGGAAATGATGTTGTGCCTGGCGAGGCGGAACAGGGCGGTGCGGATGGTGCGTTCCTGGAAGCCGAGTGGCTCGATCAATTCAATCACGCTGCCCAGCCACAGTGTGTTTTGGCCGAAGGCCAGGGCCTCGCCAAACATCAGTTTGAGCAGGGTGCTCAGACGCGGCCTGGCCTGGCGCAGGCAGGCGCTGATATACAGCCCGGTGGTCATGCCGCGTCAACGTGGTACAGATTGTCCATGACCGCGATGATGGCGTCGGCCTGCTTCGCCAGCAGGAAATCGGCCTGGGGATGCAGCAGGCGTTCTTCTTTCAGGTGATGCTGGCGCGTCAGCGCGCGCAGATTGCCGGAATGTTCATGGAAGGCGTCGTAGTCCTGGCGCGCGATGGCGCGCTGTAACTGCGCCACCATGATGCGCATTTGCCGGTGTTCTTCCCGCATCACCACCGAGGAGCCGTAGCCATTGCCCAGCGCGTGATCGAGGCGTGGGAACAGCACCCGCTCTTCCTTGTCCAGGTGGCATTCGAACATCTCGTGGAAAATACGGAAGTTCCTGCGGGCTGCGTCCCAGTTACGCAGGTTGACATCCGATTCGGCCACCGCATACTGCTCGTCGCAGCGGCGGTGATCCTGATCGAGATAAGCCGAAATCTTGTACATCTTGTTTGTCCTTGATGAAAGCCATGCGCATTGTCCCACCCGTCCATGGACAAAAACTTTGATTCAGATCAAGGATTTGAAAAGTCACGATTAGAAATTTTAACTGTGCAGTGGCGCACAATCAGCGTGCGGCGGGCGCTCTACAATGCGCAAAATAATTCCGTGGAGCCGACCATGAAACACCTGATGCTGGCCTTTGGCGTTGTGCATGCGATGATCGCCTTGCTGTTCACCGCAGGCGCTTTGTTCCTGATTGTGCTGGGCGCGCAGCTGGGATGGCACGCCGCGCATGCCGACAGCGGCCTGGCCGCCGCGCAGGAAGTGATCGAGGCGATCGGCATCCTGGCCGCCGCTGTGGTGGCGCTGCAGATCGCCGAGACCATCATCGAGGAGGAGGTGGTGCGCGATGCCGATATCAGCGCGCCCACCCGCGTGCGCCGCTTCCTGTCGCGCTTTTTCGTGGTGGTTGTGGTGGCGCTGGCGATCGAAGGCCTGGTGGCCACCTTCCGCGCCGTGCATGACGATGCCAGCGAGCTGCTGTACGTGGCGGCGCTGGTGGCCGGCGTCGGCGTCCTGCTGGCGGCATGGGGCGTGTTCGTTTACCTTAACCGCTCGGCCGAGGAGCTGGAGCCCGCCGCCATGGAAGAAGCCCAGGCGGAGGACGAAAAGCTCAAGCCCTGATGCCCTTAGTGCGGGCGCGCCTGCTGGCGCCGGTCCGGCATCATCTCGTTGGCGGCCTGCGCGCCTTGTTCAAACTGCAGGCGGCGCGTCGGCGCGCTGGCGTCGACACCCAGTTCGCTGAATACCTCCAGGGCGCCCAGCAGCACCGCTTGCTGGGCATTCATGTAGTTCAGGTAGGAGGAGTTCAGCACATAGAACACCAGCTCGAACTCCAGCGCATCCTGGCTGACCGATTTCAGGTGCACACGGTCGGCGCGCACGTCCGGCTGGCGGCTGATCACGCCCATCAGCGCTTCCGGCACCTTGGCCGCCAGCGCCGCCGGCGTAGAGGGATTGATACGCAGCGAGAACTGCACGCGGCGGTTCTGCATGCGCTTGTAGTTGCGCACCACGTTCTTCAGCAGCTCCGAATTGCCGATCACGATTTGCTCGCCAAAGTCGGAGCGGATGCGGGTGGTTTTCAGCCCCACATGTTCCACCGTGCCTGACACGTTGGTGATGGCGATGGCGTCACCCACCTCAAACGGCTTGTCGACAGCAATCGACAACGAGGCAAACAGGTCGCCCAGCACATTCTGCACCGCCAGCGCCACCGCGATACCGCCGATGCCCAGGCTGGCCACCAGCGCGGACACGTTGATGCCAAGGTTGGACAGCGCCGCCAGCAGGAATATGACCCACAAGGTGGTTTTCAGCGCCCACACCATCAGGGTATTGGCGACGGTGGTGGGGGAATCCGGCGTTTCGGCATGGTTGCGAAAGTAGCGGCGCGCCCCCAGGGTGGCCGCACGGTCGAGATACAGCACCAGCTGCAGCCCCAGCACGATGAACCACAGGTGGCCGAGCCGGTCCTCCCACAGCGGCGTCAGTTCCAGCGTCTTGAGGCCGACCAGCAGCGAGATCGCCAGCACCGCCAGCATGCTGGTGCGGTTGAGCGTTTCCTTCATCAGCTGGACCATGGGGCGGTCCGAGCGGCCGGCTTCGTCGTGGCGGCACAGGCGCTTGCGCAGCAGCCGCAGGAAGGCGTAGATCGCCACAAAGGTGATGACGGTGGCGCCGGCCGCCAGCAGCAGCTCTTCACCGTCGACATTGGAAAATGGCGCGAGATAGCGTTGGATATTCAAACCGCTCTCCTGTCAGATAGGCTAAAGTGCTCCATGCTAGGCTGGCGGGGCGGCGGGTTCTGTTCGTTGCATCACTCTTTTCATAGCCGGACTTGGTGATTTTCGTAATTGATATTTCGAAAATGAAGACGCACAATGCGGTGCACAACTCCACTATAAGAGAGGATTATGAGACTGCTCGCCCCTACGCCGGTATTTACCGCGCTCGCATCGATTTTTGCATTTTCCGCTTCCGCATTTGCCGCCCCGATCGCCACCCTGGACCGCGACGGCGCTTTCGTATCGATAGAGGCCTATGGCCCTAACGTGGTGCACGTCACCATTGCCGTTGACAAGGCCGAGGTGCTGAAAGGCCCGGGCTACGGCATCCTGCCCAAGAACAGCGACAACAGCGCCTTCCGTCACACCGGCGGCAACCGCCAGACCGACGTGTTCACGTCCTCCGCCATGACGGTGCGGGTCAATCCGGCGCCGCCGCCATCGGTTCCTACCCAGGGCCAGAAATACTTCGCGCCGTCGCTGGCGCCGGTCGGCCTGCAGGTGCTGAACGCCAAGGGCGAGCAGATCGTCAGCATGAATGGCTGGGAGATGTCGCCGCAAACCGTCAACACCGAAAAGACCTTCCAGGTCGGCGCCTCGTTCTCGGTGGCGCGCGATGAGCATTACTACGGCATGGGCCAGAACCAGGAATCGCTCGGCCAGCTGGACCTGCGCGGCCGCGTCCTCGATTGCAAACACTGGTACGATGCGCCGGCCGGCGAAAGCGTCTGCGTGCCGTTCATGGTGTCCTCCAAGGGTTATGGCATCGTCTGGGACAACCCGTCCGTCACCCGCTTCGTGGCCGGCGTGAATGGCCGCACCTCGTTCCAGTCGAATGTGGGCGAGCGCGTGAGCTTCTTCATCATCACCGGTTCGACCCCGGAAGAGATCTACTCGGGCTACGCCCGCGTGACCGGCAAGACCCCTATCCCGCCGAAGTCCGCCTTCGGCCTGATTCAGTCGAAAGCCCGCTACGACAGCCAGCAGGAACTGATGCGCGTGGCGAAGACCTACCGCGAGAAGAAGTATCCGCTGGACGTGATGGTGCTGGACTGGTTCTACTGGACCCGCATGGGCCAGATGGACATCGATCCAGCGCAGTTCCCGGACCCGAAAGGCATGAACAAGCAGTTGCACGACATGGGCATGGAGTCGATCATCTCGATCTGGCCGCGCTATGAAACTTCGGGCCGCTACTTCAATGAGCTGGATGCCAAGGGCTATCTGCTGAAGGACAAGGATGGCAAGACCGTCGATGGCCTGCCGTTCCGCTCCGACCGCACCGGCGGCCTGATCGACCCGACCAATCCGGCCGCGCGCAAGTGGTTCTGGGAGAAGGCGCGCGACAACATCCTGTCGCAGGGCTTCGACTATCCGTGGCTGGACGAGACCGAGCCGGATCTGGTGCCGAGCGGCTTCTTCTACTCGATCGGCTCGGGCGACCGCTATCACAACCTGTTCCCGCTGCTGCACGTGGAAGGCGTGGCCGAGAACATGCGCGCCTGGAAGCCGAACAAGCGCGTGCTGATTCTTTCGCGCGCCGCCTATCTGGGCTCGCAGCGTACCGGCGCCTTGTTCTGGTCCTCGGATATTCATCCGACCTGGGAAGCGCTGGCGCGCCAGGTGCCGACTGGCCTGAACATGACCGCATCCGGCATCGCCTACTGGGGCAATGACATCGGCGGCTGGCAGAATCTGCCGCGCGAGTCGTCGGCCGTCAAACCGCCGCTGCTCGATCCATCCGATGCACGCGATGTGGTGGGCAATTACCATGACTATCCGGAATTGCTGACGCGCTGGTTCCAGTACGGCACCTTCATGCCGACGCTGCGCCTGCACGGCGAACGCAAGGCGGCCGAGATCTGGGCCTTCGGCAAACAGGCGGAGGCGGTGATGGCGCGCTTCGACACGCTGCGCTATCAGCTGATCCCTTACATCTACTCGCAAGCCAAGTTCACCCACGATACCGGCGCGCCGTTCATGCGTCCGTTGTGGATGGACTTTGCCAACGATCCGAACGTGGCCAACATCGGCACCCAGTACATGTTCGGCCCGGCCTTCCTGGTGGCGCCGGTAACGGAGCAGGGCCAGACCGAGAAGGATGTGTACCTGCCGGCCGGCGCCGACTGGTATAACTTCTGGACCAACGAGAAGCTGTCCGGCGGCCGCTGGGTCAAAGTGGCCGCGCCGATCGACCAGATTCCGGTGTTCGTCAAAGCAGGATCGATCGTGCCGATCGGCGCCGAAGTGCAGTCCACCGCCACCAAACAGGCGATCGCCGGCATCAACGTCTACCCGGGCAAGAACGGCGAGTTCCGCCTGTATGACGACGATGGCGTGAGCTATGACTACGAGAAGGGCAAGTCGACCGTCACCGTCCTGAAATGGGACGACGCGGCCGGCAAGCTGAGTGGCGGCGGTTCCGCCAAGGTCACGGTGATCGGCAAGTAAGTCATCTGGCCTTGGCCAGGTAGCGGTGCTCCCGCACCCGCTGAAGCACGCTGTGGCGCAGGTCGCGCCACAGCGGCATCGGGTCCCGCCAGTCGAAGATGAAGTAGCCTGAGCGGGGCCGTACAAACTCCCACAGATAGCCGGCCAGTTCGCGCCACGACAGTACGCGCAGCAAGCGCCGCGTCTCGGCGGTCATAAACCTGCATCGCACGCCCGCCGCATATGGCCTGACGTCCACCTCCAATCCAAGTCCGAATGCCTGGTAACAGTACCAGGGAAAATGCGCGCCGGCCTGGCAGGCCAGCGGCAAGCTGCCCCAGAAGCGTCCATTCACCTCCATCAGGGCGGCGCGCCCGGTGGCGGGATCGTAACGGTATTCGACCATTGCCACCCCTTCCCATGCCAGCGCGCGCAGCAGCGCCACCGAGCGCCGCATCAGGTCCGCATGACGTTGCGGCGGCAAGGACATGCACAGGGTCGAGGTGCCGCCCTCCGGCGGCCACTCGTGCAGGCGCTGGTGCTGGAATTGGCATAGCGCCTGTCCATCCCTCATCAACACGAACTGCCCGAGCCCATGACCGCCACAGTAGTCCTGCACCATGGGATAGCGGCCCAGCGGCTGGTAGCGGCGCAGACAGGCCATCAACGCTGGCGCGTCCGCGCAATATTCGACCTTCCGCAGGGCCATGCCGGCCTGCCGCAGGAGCGGCATCATGGCGTTCGGATCGGCCCATTTCAGCACCACCGGGTAGTGCGCCTGTGCCGCGGCCGTGGCGCCGTCGTCGATGCTGGCCGGATGCCAGGTACGCGGCACGAACACGCCGGCCGACGTCGCCGCGGCGTAGGTCAGATCCTTGCGCAGCACGCGCTCCATGCGCACCGCGTCAGCAAACATGCAGCGGTAAGCGGGCAACTGCGCGCGCGCCTGGTTCAGGGCCAGGATGTCGGTTTCCGCGATGGCGTACAAGGCTGCCGGGCCTATCTCATCGCTCAGGCGGCGCAGCTGTGCCAGCACGTCGTCGGCGCGCAGCAGGCCGCGGTGCAGGTAGCGCGATGCCAATCCGGGTGCGCCCTCGCTGCGTGCGATGCCATACACCGTCACGCCGTGCCGGCCCAGGTCACGGATGATGGCCAGGCCGATGGGCGTGTCGATGCCCAGTACCACGGCCGGCAGTGGCTGGGGTGGCGGCGGCGTCAGCAATGCCCGCAGCCGGAGGCGCCATTGATGGCGCAGGCGTTCCGTCAGCACGGCGGCGGTTACGGTGGTGGCGATGACGGCCAGCATGGTGATGACGTAAAAGCCCGGTCTGGCGGGATCGCCATTGAACAGCGCCGCGTAGAACTGGATCAGCGGCTGATGCAGCAGATAGATGCTGAATGTGCAGGCGGCAGCGGCACGCACCAGCGGCGCCACGGCGTGTAGCGGCGGCGCCAGCGCGCGCATGGCGACAAAGTGGCAGGCCACGATCAGGGCAAGCAGGTAGTCGGTGATGAAGTAGCGCGAGAACGCCAGCTGGCGATGCCAGTCGGCACCGATCCATTGGCGCAGCCATGCGCTGCCTGCCTCGGTCAGGCCATGCTTGTGGAACAGGGCGTAGGCGGCGCAGGACGCCAGCAGCAGGGCGGCGGCGGAGCGGCGGTCGATGCGCTTCAAGGCGTCCCAGCGGTGCAGCAGCACGCCGGCGGCCCAGACTGGCGCCAGCAGCAGGATCTTGGGACCGATCAGCAGCGCCACCGCGCCAGTCCACAGCAGCCGCCTGCGCCCGCGCGTGAATGTCAGGATGGCGAACAGCACGTAGTACCAGAATTCGTAGCACAGCGACCAATATGGCACATTCGAGAAGGACATGATGGACAGTGTCCATGCCTCGTTCATGAAGGCCAGGCTGGTGAGCATGCGCAGCCAGCCCAGGTCGTGCGTGGTGCGGCCATCGTAGAACTGCGGCGCCATGGCTTCTCCCAGCAGGTCCAGCAGGGGGGTGAGCAGCACTGCGGGCAGCGCCAACGAGTAAAGGCGCGCCAGGCGGCTGGCCCAGTATTCCTGCGGCGTGGTCTCGCGCGTGGCGGTGATGTGGGCGATCACGTAGCCGGACAAGACGAAGAACACGATCACGGCGGCGTGTCCGTGGTTGCTGAACGCCATCTTGTCCACGCTGAGCGAGCGCAGGTTCGCGTGGTACAGCACCACCAGCAGTGCGCTGATGACGCGTACCAGGTCGAGGTAGAGGGAGAATGAGCGGTTCATGGGGCGCTTTGTTTCAAGGTGTGGTGCAGGGCGTGGACTGCCTGATGAAGGCGCGCGAAGCAGTGGTCGAAGTAGGCGTCGGACAGGGTATAGGGATCGTGCAGGTGCGGCGTCGCCGGCGTGCACCACAGGCCGAGCAAGGCGATCTGAATGTCATTGCGCCCGGCCAGGCGGCGCCGCAGCTCGCGCGCTTGGCGGATTTCCATGGCGATGAACAGATCACCGGGCAGGATGCCGAAGTCGCGCATATCGGTGGCGCGGTGCATGGTCAGATCCGCGCCGCAGCGCAGGGCCGCATGCACGGCGGCGGCCGGCGACAAGGCGCCGGTGCAGGTGGCCAGTCCGATCGACGCCGCCGGCATGCCGATGCCGGCCGCCACGCATTGCGCATAAGCGCTGCGGCAGATGTTGCCGAGACAGACGAATACCACGCGCCGCACGCGCTGCGGATGACGCAGACGGAATGCGCGCAGCAGCCCGCAGCGCAGGGCCAGGCGGGCCAGCAGCAGGCGCACGGCGCCGCGCCAGCTTCCATAGCGCGCCGCTGTTGCTACGCGGATGCTCATGTTTTCCTCGCGGCCAGGCAGGCCAGCAGCAACTGGCCGTAGCGGTCGTAGATCACTTGGGTGGCCAGGCGGGCGGCGGTATGCCATGGCCGCCCGCGCAGCAGCGGATTGCGCGACGACGCCGGTGTGATTGGCAGTGCGGCTGCCGCGGCCAGGCCGCTGGCCTGGAAGCGCTGCGGGTGCGCCGCCACGTAGGCGCACAGCCGTTCGAGGCGCGACTGATTGACCGCGTGGCGCCGCAGCCGGCGGAAGCCATCGCCACGGCTTTGCACGTATTCAAATGGATGGCTGAGGATTACCATCAGTTCCAGCCCTGCGGCACAGGCCTGCTCCAGCAACCAGCGCAGCTCCGCGAAACTGCTGCCCGAGATGGACACGGTCTTGCGGTGTCCAGGCCAATCTGCATAGGACAACACCGGGCATTCAAGCACGCCTTGCAGCATATGGCGCCCTGCGTATAGCTGGTAGTGCGCCAGTCCGCTGTCGTAGATGCCGAGGCCAATGTTTGAGCTAAACGGTATGTCCAGGACAGCGAGTGCGCGATACAGGTTGTCGTCGTGCTGCAGGCTGCCCGCGCGGAACACCTGCGGCGGCGGCAGCCCCCATTGCGCGAACGCCGCCAGTCCATCACGCAGCAGGGCAATGGTGGACATAGGTTCGCGCCCGGCCAGGTCGTCCTGACGCGGCGCGCGCGCCACCCGTTGCGGCCAGTCCGCGTGCCGGAACACCGACCAGCAAGGATGTACATGTAGTTGCAGTTCGTGCCCGTGTTGAGCGATCCGCCGCGTCAGCGCACGCATGGGATCATCGCCGAAGTAATGCCGTTGCACCGTCTCCACAAAGAAGGTAGCCTGTATATGGTGCCGCTGGAAGCAGTGCAGCAGAAACTCCAGCCCCTGCGAGCGGCCATCGACGTCGCAGCGCACCATCGGCACGCCCACCGGCGGCAATGCAGGGTCGGCAAACGCCCCGCCAATGCTGAACTCCGTATCGATTGTGAAGCAGACGCGCATGGCGGCACCCGGCAACGGCAACCCGGCCAGTGTAGCCATTGCCGCCATGGCCGGCCTGCGCTTGATCAATAAGTGCGCCCGAACGCCCGCCTCTCAAGTAAAATTGGATCAACCAGTCATGAAGGATAACCATGCAGCAAAGTGCCTTGTCCAGCGTAGATGCGATCGAAGCGGAGCGGTTTCGCCAGTTCATCATGGGCGTGACCGACTACGCGATCTACATGCTGTCGCCGGATGGCACGGTGGTGACGTGGAATGCCGGCGCGCAGCGCTTCAAGGGCTATCCGCCGGAAGAAATCATCGGCCGCCATTTCTCCATGTTCTACACCGAGGAAGACCGCGCGCGCGGCCGCCCGGCGCGCGCGCTGGAGCTGGCGCGCACCACCGGCAAGTTCGAGGACGAGGGCTGGCGCGTGCGCAAGGACGGCAGCCGCTTCTGGGCCAGCGTGGTGATCGACCCGATTGTCGATCCAAACGGCGAGTTGCTGGGCTTTGCCAAGATCACGCGCGACATCACCGAGCGCCGCGTCGCCGCCGAGCAGCTGGAGCGGGCGCGCGAGGCGCTGTTCCAGTCGCAGAAGCTGGAAGCCATCGGCAAGCTGACCGGCGGCATCGCGCACGACTTCAATAATCTGCTGAGCGTGATCATGAACGGGCTGGAACTGCTGCGCATGTCCAAGGACCCCGCCGCGATTGCCAAGTCGGTGGACACCATGTCGCGCGCGGCCCAGCGCGGCGCCTCGCTCACCCAGCAGTTGCTGGCGTTCGCCCGCCAGCAACCGTTGCGGCAGGAGGCGCATGACGTCGCGCGCGTGATCCGCTCGTTCGAGGCGGTGTTACGGCGCGCGCTGACGGACTACATGCACCTGCACCTGCACATCGCGCCGGACCTGCCGCAGGCCATGATCGACCCCACCCAGTTCGAGTCGGCGCTGCTCAACCTGGTGGTCAATGCGCGCGACGCCATGCAGGACGATGGCGAAGTGCTGGTCGATGTCGATGTCGTGAAGCTGACGGAGAATGAAGTGGAGCGGCTGCCGGCCGGCCATTACATTCGCGTCATGGTCAAGGACAATGGCGAAGGCATGACGCCGGAAACCATGACGCGCGCCCTGGAACCGTTCTTCACCACCAAGGAGGTTGGCAAGGGTACAGGGCTGGGCCTGAGCCAGGTGTACGGCATGATGCAGCAATGCCAGGGCGCGCTGACGCTGGATTCGCGCGTGGGCGAGGGCACGGTGGTGTCGCTGTACTTCCCGGCCGTGACGCGGTCGCACGAGGTCGATCAAACCACGCCCCGCGCCCAGAAAGTGCTGCTGGTGGATGACCAGCTGGACTTGCTGGAAACGGCCATCAGCCTGTTCACCCACCTGGGCTATGAAGTGCTGTCGGCCGATAATGGCACCCAGGCGCTGGAAACGCTGCGCCAGCATCCGGACATCGGCATCCTGTTCAGCGACGTGGTCATGCCGGGCATGAACGGGGTAGAGCTGGGCAAGATCGCGCGGCGCGAATTCCCCGACCTGAAAATCGTACTGGCGTCCGGCTACGTCAAGGCGGCGCTGCGCGACCAGATGCCGGACATCGGCAATTTTGAACTGCTTGCCAAGCCTTACCGCCTGAGCGACCTGATACGCGCGCTAAAAGCGCTATAAGTGCGGTGGCGCACCCAGTGCGCCCGGCGGGTAGGTCAGTATGGATGTTTTACAGGAGAGTCCGTGATCCCGTACCACATCCCACCCGCCCAGCAGCAGGCCTTGCTGGCGCTGGGCGCCGCGCTGCGCGCCCGTCAATATCAATTCTCCACCGTGACGCCCCTGACGCAGGCACGCGTGCTGGCGCGTCCGCACGCGCCGCAGGCGGCCACGCTGCGTGATGTCTTTGGCTGGAACCGGCCGTTCACCGCCGCCGCCATCGACGCCGAACTGCTGGCCTGCATGCGCGCGGCCGGGGTGCTGGAAACGTCGGACGGGCTGCTGCGCAGCACCCTGCGCATGTCGACGCTGGCCGGCGAGTGGCTGTTCCACTCGGCTTATCCCACCAGCCAGGCCGACGCGGTGTTCTTTGGCCCGGACACCTGCCGCTTTGTGCGCGCCATGGAGCAGACCGCTGGGCCGCAGCCGGTGCAGCGCATCGTCGATATCGGTTGCGGCAGCGGCGCCGCCGCCATCACGCTGGCGCGCCGCTTCCCGCATGCCGAGGTGATTGCCGCCGACATCAACGAGCGCGCGGTGGCCATGGCCGACCTGAATATCCGTCTGGCCGGGCTGCCCAATGCGCGCAGCTGCTACAGCAATCTGCTGCATCACCTGGACGGCAAGTTTGATCTGATCGTGGCCAATCCGCCATACCTGCTGGACCCCGCCGAACGCGCTTACCGCCATGGCGGCGGCGCGCTGGGCGCAGGCCTGTCGCTGCAGATCGTGCAGGCGGCCATCGCGCGGCTGAGCGCGGGCGGCGCCCTGTGGCTGTACACCGGCGTGGCCATGACCGGCGGCGAAGACCCGTTCCTGCGCCAGGCGGCAGCGCTGCTGGATCAGGCAGGCCTGCGCTGGACCTACGAAGAGATCGACCCCGACGTGTTCGGGGAAGAGCTGGAGACCCCGGCCTATGCGGGCGCCGACCGCATTGCCGCCGTGTGGCTGGTCGCCACCAGGGATATCTGAACATGCGCATCCTGCAACAGCGCCTGCTGCGCGGCGCCAACCTGTATAGCCGCAATCCGTGCCTGACCGCGCTGATCGAATCAACGCTGCCGGACGCCGGCTGGCAACTGGCCTACACCACGCGCTATCTGCAGCAGGCCTGTGGTGAAGCGGTGGAGTTCATCCATGCCGAAACGGTAGACGATGCGCCCGCGCACTGGCGCGTGGTGGTGCAGTACGGGCTTGAGCATCTCGGCCAAGCCGCGCTCAGGGAGGCGGTCGAGCTGATCGCCGCCACCCTGCACGGCGTACCGCCGGAGGTGGCGCGCGCGGTGGACCAGCTGCGTGCAATGGCGGCTTCGATGCAACTGCCGCCGGCCACCCGCGCGTTGATGCGCGAGGCGGCCGCGCTGGGCGTGCCGGTGCAGCGCATCAGCGAACATGGCGGTCTGATACGGCTGGGATGGGGCAGCCGCCAGTGGCGTTATCTGGACGATGCCGGCGACGACAACCGGCTGCTGACCAACACCTTGCTGCACCGGCGCCAGCCGATGCGCTCCCTGCTGATCGAGGCCCAGCTGCCGGTGACGCCGGAAGACTTCGATCATCCGCAACGCCAGCCCGGCGAGCGCTTGCGGGTGCAGGTGCTGGATGGCGTGGCCCAGCATGCGTTGGCGCCGGTGCGGCTGTTGTGCGAGCGCGCCGCCGCCGTCCTCGGGCTGGCGCATGCGCAGGTGGACCTGCTGCCGGCATGGCGCGGTTACGTGGTGGATGCGGTGCTGGGGGCCGCGCCGCCCAGCGATGGACAGCGCATGCTGCCGCAGGCCTTGCGCGCGGCCCCGGCGCAGGCGCGCATCCCGGTGATCGGCATTACCGGCACCAACGGCAAGACCACCACCACCCTGATGATTGCGCACGCGGTGCAACTGGCGGGCTATCGCACCGGCTGTGCCAGCACGCAGGGCATCACGCTGGATGGCACGGTGCTGGCGGACGGCGACTGCACCGGTTACTGGTCGCATCGCAGTTTGCTGGCGTCGCCGCTGACCGATTTCGCGGTGCTGGAGACGGCGCGCGGCGGCCTGCTCAAGCGCGGGCTGGCGTATGACCGCTGCAGCGTCGGCGTGATGCTGAATGTCTCGGATGATCATCTGGGCCTGGATGGCGTGCACACGGTGGAGCAATTGGCGCGCGTGAAATCGCTGGTGGTGCAGGTGGCCGAGGTGGCGGTGCTGAATGCCGACGACGCGCATTGCGTCGCTGCCCGCGCGCGGCTGGCGCCCGGCGCCCGCGCCATCTATTTTTCCATGCGGCCGGATAATCCGGTGCTGCTGGCGCAACTGGAGCAGGGCGGCGACGCGGTCTGGCTGGAGCATGACGCCATCATGCTGAGCCAGCGGCAGGTGCGGCAGCGGGTGATCCCGGCCGCGCACATACCCGCCACCTGCGGCGGGCTGGCGCGCTACAACATCGCCAACAGCATGGCGGCAACGGCGGCGCTGGCGGCGGCCGGCTTCACCGCGGCGCAGATCGCGGCGGGGCTGGCCAGCTTTGAATCGGATGCGGCCACCAACCCGTTGCGTTCCAATGTGTTTGAACTTGGACCGGTGCGCATCGTGCTGGATTATGCGCACAATGCCGCCGCCTATGCGGCTGTGGCGACGCTGGCGCGCGGCCTTGCCGGTCCCGGCGGCCGTGCGCTGGCGGTGGTGACCGCGCCCGGTGACCGCCGTGACGAGGATCTGACGCGCACCGGCGCCACCTGCGCGGCCCATTTCGACCAGCTGTATGTATATGAATCGCAGAGCAGGGGACGCGCGCAGGGCGGCGCGGCGGAGATCATCAGCGCCGGCGCGCGCGCAGCCGGCGGCGCTGTGGTCAGCACCTATCCGGCGGCCGACGTGGCGGTGCAGGCGGCGTATCGCGCCTGCCAGCCGGGGGACGTAATGGTGTTCGCCTGCGGCACCGAGGTGGCCACCCTGATCGACGCCATCCGCGCCATCGACGCGCCAGCCGCCGAACAGCTGGCGCAGCAGGCCGCACCCGCGGCCTGAGCGCGGCAGTTACACCAGCGTGGCGTCGATGCGGGCGGCGTTGACCGGATCAACCGGGCGCAGGGCATCCACCAGCTCGGACACCGAAGCGCCGCAAGCATAGACCAGCACATCGCCAGGACGGCATTGCGCCAGTGCCAGGCGCAGCGCTTGCGCCGGCTCGCGTTCCAGCAGGACACCGTGCTCGCTGCCGCGTGCCGTCTTGGCCGCGGCCAGCATGATGCCGGCACGCTCGCCGGGCGCCCGCCCGCGATGCTCGCTGTCCCACTCATAAAACACCACGGTATCGAAGCCGGCACCGCAAATGCTGCCGATTTGCGCGAAGTCGCGTTCACGGCGGTCGCCGGGCGAGGTCACCACCGCCACGCTGCGGCCGTCCGTCATGGCGCGTGCGGTGCCGGCCAGCGCCTGGAAAGCCGCCGGGTTGTGGGCGAAGTCGACGATCACCTGCACGCCGTTGACGTCATACAGGTTGCCGCGTACAGGATTGTGGCGTGCGTCCGAAACAAAGCTGCGCAGGCCCGCCGCAATGGCGCCATTGCCGACGTCGCAGGCCATCAGCGCCGCCACCGCGGCCAGTCCGTTGGCGATATTGTGGCGCGCGCAGCCGCCCATGGTGGCGGGCATCTCGGCCGCCGCCAGCAGACGCACCGGCTTGCCGCTGCCGTCGGTCGCCATCAGCGCGCCATCCTGCAGCCAGGTGGCGCGGCCGCCGCTGGCCAGATGCTGCAGCAATGCCGGCTGGTTGGCGTCGCAGCTGAAGTAGATGCGTTCCACCGCGCTGTCCAGGCGCGCGCCGATGGCGCGGCAAAGCGCGTCTTCGGCGTTCAGCACCACGGCGTTGGAGGCGGCCTGCGCCACCACCGCTTTCACCTCCGCCAGCTGCTCCAGCGTATCGACGCCGTCCATGCCGAGATGGTCCTCGGCGACGTTGAGCAGCACCGACACATCGCAGCGGTCGAACGCCAGGCCGCGCTTGAGGATGCCGCCGCGCGCCGTCTCCAGCACCGCGAATTCCACCTCCGGCGCCGACAGCACGGTACGCGCCGACCAGTAGCCGCTGCAGTCGCCGCGCTTGATTTGCTCGCCGTTGATGAACACTCCTTCGCTGGTGGTACAGCCGGTGACGATGCCGGCCTGGCGCAGAATATGGTCTATCATCAGCGTGGTGGTGGTCTTGCCGTTGGTGCCGGTGATGGCCAGCACCGGGATGCGGCCGTCGTGTTGGCCGAACATCGAATCGACAATCGCCGCGCCGGCATCGCGTGGCACGCCGGCGCTCGGGTATTCATGCATGCGGATGCCAGGCGCCGCGTTGATCTCGATGACGGCGCCGTTGCGGCCATCCAGCGTTTGCGTGATGTCGCTGCATACCAGGTCGATGCCTGCCACATCGAGTCCGATCTTGCGCGCGGCGCGCACGCACATCGACAGCGTGGAGGGCGGCAGGCGGCCGGTCACGTCTTCCGCCGTGCCGCCGCTGGACAGGTTGGCGTTGCCGCGCATGAGTACGCGCTGGCCTTCCGGCGGCACGCTGTCGAAATCGAGGCCTTGCGCGGCCAGCGTGGTTTCGGCATGGCCGTCGAGCGGAATGCGGGTCAGGATATTGGTATGGCCTTCGCCGCGCGCCGGGTTGCGGTTTTCCTGTTCCACCAGCTGGCGCACGGTCGAGACGCCGTCACCCACCACGGCGGCGGGACGGCGCAGCGCGGCCGCCACCACGCGCTCGCCGGCCACCAGGATGCGATAGTCGTCGCCGGGGATGTGGCGCTCCACAATGATGGTGCGGCCATGTTCGCGCGCGCGCTCAAACGCCAGTTGCACTTCGTCCGGCGTGCCGCAGCGGGTGGTGACGCCGCGCCCATGGTTGCCGTCCAGCGGCTTGATCGTCACCAGTCCGCCCAGTTCGCGCGCCGCGCGTTGCGCCTGCTCCAGCGTGCGCACGCTGACGCCTTCCGGCACCGGCACGCCGGCTTCCTGCAGCAGCGCCTTGGTCAGCTGCTTGTCGCTGGCGATGCCGACCGCGATGTGGCCGGTGTCGCCGGTGATGGTGGCCTGCAGGCGTTTTTGCTGTGCGCCCCAGCCCAGCACAAACAGGTTGGCCTCTTCGGTCAGGCGATGATAAGGGATGCCGCGTTTGGCCGCCGCGCGCAGGATGGCGCCGGTGCTGGTGCCGATGGCGTGGCGTTCGGCGGTGGCACGCAGCGCCGTTACGCCGTTTTCCAGCAGTTCCGGCAGGCCGGCGGCGCCAGTGGCCAAACCGTGCACCAGCGACAGCGCCAGCTCGCAGGCTTCAATGGCCACCTGCTCCAGTTCAAACGAACACACCACGCGGTACTGGCCCGGCGTATCGCTGACGGCATGGGTGCGGCCCAGGTAGGTGGGCGTGCCGGCCAGGCATTGCAGTGCGATGGTCACATGTTCGACCACGTGGGCCAGGTTGGCGCCATGCTGCAAGGCTTGCACGAAGCCGCCGTACTGGCCTACCGAACAGCGGTGGTCGTACAGCGACGGCAGCAGCTCCAGCAGGCGTGGCGTGAAGCCGGCGATGCTGACGCTGTCGCGCTCACTCAGCGTCTGCAGATCGATAACGGTCAGCAGGCAAGGCTGATTGGAATACAAATTTGGGCCGCGTAATACGTGTTGTTTAACGATGATCATGCTCTAAAGTCCTGTCGGTTAAATACGAAATGAAGTCGGCCAGCACGCCTTCCTGGTCGGCACGGGCGAAACGGCTGCCGGACGGCAGCAGGTGCAGGCGCACGTCCAGCATGTGCGGTACGGCGCCGGCCGGGATATCGGCGACATTGGTGCGCGCGTGGCGGCAGTCAACCACCGTCACGCTGCCCTGGCCGGCGACTTCGATGCTGTCTTCATGCACGATCAGCGCGGTGTCCTCGTCGATGCCGGCGCCCAGCAGGAAGGGGCTCTGGGCGATGGCGCTAAGCAGGCGGTTGATGCGGTGGCGTTCGGAAAAATGCTGGTCGATGATGACGCGGCTGATGAAGCCCAGTCCCGCGCCCAGCCGCGCCGCGCCTTTTTCCGGCGCCAGTTCGGCCTTGCCTTCGGCCAGCATGTGGGTACACATGCCGGAAGCGCCGGCGCTGGTGCCGGCGATGCAGGCGCCGTTCTCGTAAGCGGTGCGCATGGCTTGCTCCAGCCGGGTGCCGCCGAGGAAAGTGACCAGGCGTTTCTGGTCGCCGCCGGTCATGAAAATGCCGCCCGCGTGTGCGATGCGCTGCGCCAGGTCTTCGTCTTCCGCCTCGCCGCGATGGTTGATGCGGACGTGGCTGACCTTGGTCGCTTCCAGCGCGTCGAAGGCGCTGCGGTACATTTCCCAGACGTCGTTGGGCACCTTGCTGGCGGCGGTGATGACGACAATCAGCTGCTGCGGGCCGCCCGCCAGCGCGACGAATTTTTGCAGCACATCCTTGGCGTCGGTCCGGTCTTCGCCGCCGCCGATGATCATTAAACTTCCGCTTTGGTTCATGGTGTTCAATCAATAAGTTGACGATACATCCGCGTGGCCATCAGGCCCAGCGGACGGTGATGCTGGGCCGGCGACATCAGCCCCTGCAGCAGTTGCATGGCAGCCTGCTTGCTGCCCAGCGTGGCGATCTGCTGTTCCAGCCGGCGCAGCGGGTTGGCATCATCATCGGCACGGTGATGGCGCACGATGCCGCGCGGCGGTCCCTGGCGCTGGGCATGGTGCAGGCCCAGGGTGTCGAGCGAACGCTGGCGCGCGCGGTAGCTGGGCACGCGCGCCGGCGTGACGATCCAGTCGCGCAGCACTTGCTGCTCGTAGGCGCTGAACACGCCGAACATCTCGGCCCGCTCGCTCTGGATCAGGCGCCAGAAGCGGCTGTGCTCGGGCGCCTGGCCGCGCTGGATCCAGCCGGCGTTTTCCAGCTCGGTCAGCATGGCCGCGATCTGCTGCGGATCGCTCAGCCACTCGTTGATGCTGCGGCCGGCCAGGCGGCAGTAGTCCGAGTGCATATTGCAGCCGGTGTGGCTCTTGGCCGCCAGGAGGTCGATCAGTTCCGTCTGCAGGTCGAAGCCGTCGATGACGGAGGTGGTGCAGGCGCCCAGGTCGTTCAGGCGGTAGCCGTCCTGGATGCGCTGCCAGATGGCCGGATGCTCGCCAAAGCGCGGCAGCAGTTGCAGCAGCGCCTGCACCGCCTTGTGGGCGTGGCCGGTGCTGCCGTTGTCCACGGTGACGTGCAGCGTGAAGTAGTACGGGTCGATGCCCAGCTCATTGAGTTCGTAGGCGGTGATCAGCAAGTGCAGTGGCAGCTGCTCGTAACCGAGGTTGTAGCCGATGATCTCGGGCAGGTAGCGCTCGGCGTCATAGGCCAGCGCCAGCTGGATCGCGCCTTGCTCGAAATAGGTGTCGGGCAACTGCTGCCAGTCGTCGCAGTCGTGCGCGGCCAGCAGTTTTTTATACAGCAGCACGTGGTTCTTTTCCGGCACGCCGTCGCCCAGCTCTTCCAGGTAGGTCTGGATCAGCGGGCGGAAATCGGGATCGTCCCAGCGCACCAGCAGACCGTACAGCCAGGCGCCATCGACCAGCTTGGTGGGCGCCACATGGCGCAGGAAGTACAGGGCGTGCGACTGGTTGCTGAAGTAGCGGCGCGGCGCGCCGTCGCGACGGGCCTGCAGATAGGCCTGGTATTCCATGCCGACCGTGAAGGCGCGGCTGGCGGTCCAGGATGCCAGCTGTTCCGGTGTGGACGGCAGGTCGTGGTGCAGCTGGCGCGCCGCCTGCAGGCGCTGCGCCAGGAAGCTGCGCGCACTGTCCAGGGTGGCCGCATCCGGCGGACCGGCATAAAGGGCGTGATAAATCCCGGCCGCGCCGGTGGTTGCGGCGGCGGCGGGAGCGGCGAGCGCTAGCTGTAGCATGGGAATCCTGTCGGTGGCTGGTTGTCGTAGATAAAATTATCAACGGCGCCAGCCGGGTCTTGCATCGGTGCTATTCTTGTGTGAGCGTAAGATCAGGCCGACAGGAAACGTCAGGAAAGCGCCGTGTCCAGCACCATCATGACGATGAAGCCGATCACCAGCGAACAGGCGGCGGTGTTGCAGTGGCCGTGGCGCTGCGCTTCCGGCACCACGTCATGGCAGATCACGTACAGCATGGCGCCGGCGGCGCCGGCCAATCCCCATGGCAGGAAGCTGGTGCTGGCCTCGATCAGCAGCGCGCCGGCCACCGCGCCGAGCGGCTCCACCAGCCCCGAAACAGCCCCCAGCAGCGCCGAGAAGCCGCGCCCGTAGCCGACCGCGCGCAGCGCCAGCGCCACCACCAGGCCTTCCGGTATGTCCTGGATGGCGATGCCGGTGGCCAGCGTATGGGCCTTGACGGCATCCACGCCGCCGTAGCCGACGCCGATCGCCACCCCTTCCGGCAGGTTATGAATCGCCACCGCCGCCACGAACAGCCAGGCCCGCGTCATCGCCTGCGGCGCGCGCACGTTGGCGTCCTGCAGCACCCGGTCCGACTGCACCAGGTGCCCGAGCAGCATCACCAGCGCCATCCCCAGCAGGATGCCGCCGCCCACCGTCAGGCTGGCGTCGATGGCGCCGGCGCCGGCCGCGCGGCTGGCGGACAGCGCCGGCAGCACCAGCGAGAAGGAGGTGGCGGCCAGCATGATGCCGCCGCCCAGTCCGAGGGCGGCGTCATAGCTGCGTTGCGAGAAATTCTGGGACAGCAGGATGGGCAGGGTGCCGGCGGCGGTGGCCGCGGCGGCCCAGCAGCCCCCCACCAGCGCCATGCGTGCAGGCGGCGGCAGATCGGCCAGCAGCAGGGCGCCATCGCGCAGCAACAGCAGCAGGCCGGCCAGCGCGATGACGGCCCCGGCCAGCACGCGCCAGCGGCGCACCGAAAGCCAGGTGCGCCAGCTGGACGGGACTTGCCGCAGGGGAGGGCTATGCATCGGCGCTTACCGCAGCACGCTGCCGCCGTCGGCCTGGTCGTCGGCCGTTACGGCGTCGCTCAGGGCTTCGCCCAGCTCAGCGCCGGTGAGCGGGTCGGCTTCCGGATCGGACATGGTGCGGGCCGCCATCTGGCTCAGCAGCGCTTCTTCCTCGTTGTCCAGCGCCACCGTGGCCGAGCCATCGCCGCCGTCCACCGCGAACTGCTGCTCGCGGTCGCTGACGGTGTCCCATTTCGGGCCGTCGTTCCAGGAGCCGCGTACTTCCGGTCCGCCCTGCGACATGTCGAAGTAGACGCTGGTGAATTCCGGGCGGCCCTGCATTTTCCCCGGCGGGAAGTTGGGCTGGATGGCGTACAGGGCTTTTTCAAACGACTTCTGGTGGGCGATTTCGCGCGTCATCAGGAAGCCCAGCGCTTCCTTCACGCCGGGGTCGTCGGTCAGGTTGATCAGGCGCTCGTAGACGATCTTGGCGCGCGCCTCGGCGGCAATATTGGAGCGCAGGTCGGCGGTCGGTTCACCGATGGTATCGATGTAGGCCGCCGTCCACGGCACCCCGGCCGAATTGACCAGCGGCGCGCCGGCGCCATACAGCACCTGGGTCAGGTGGCTGTCGTTGCCGGCGCCGGTGATGGCGCGATACAGTTCGCCTTCCTCGTCCACCCCTTCGGCCAGCCGCCCCTTGGCGCCCTTGTTCAGCATGACCACGATATTGCCGATCACTTCCAGATGGCTCAGCTCTTCGGTGGCGATATCAAACAGCATATCCTTGCGGCCCGGATCGTCCTCGGCCAGCGCCTGAGTGAAGTAGCGGCAGGCCGCCGCCAGTTCGCCCTGCGGGCCGCCGAATTGTTCCAACATCAGGTTGGCCAGGCCTGGATTGGTTTCACTGACGCGCACGGTGTACTGCAGACGTTTGTTATGAGCGAACATGACGATCCTCCTTGGGTGGGTTGAAGATCCATGTTAGGCGGCGTGATGCGCACCGCCTATCGGCGCCGGTGCTCCCTTGATGTAAGACAGCACCGGCATCGAACGACCGCCAATTATGGATGAGCTTAACCGGCTTTTACCGCCTTGGCGTCGCGTACCCGTTCGGCGGCTTTTTTGCCGGCCAGGAAGGCGTGGTCGGAGTTGTAGTACTCCCACTCGCTGTAGCGGCCGGCCAGCACGATATCGTGCTGTTCCATCCACCCGCGCACCGTGGCGACGTTGCGCGCGCGGGCATGGTCATACACCACATAGGCATACGGCATGTCGACCTGGTTGGCCACCACCACCTCGTCCTCGGCGCGGATGAAGCCGACCTTGATGCAATCGGCAATGCAGCGCTGGATCAGTTCTTCGCCGTCCACCGGCAGCGGCTTCCACGGCGAGTAGGAGATCTCGCAGGTGAAGCCGAAGCCGCCAGGGGCGTTGCATTCCGGGCTGGCGTTGCCCTGCACGAAAATGCGGTGGAAGATGCTGTCCTCGGGGTAGTAGATCCAGTGCTTGTCGGTGATGTCCGGGCGGTTGACGCCGATGTTGACGCAGCGGATCGACACATGGCGCAGACCCTGGGCCGCCTTGCGCACATTTTCCGGCACGCTGTCGCCGCAGCGCTGCACCAGCAGCGGCAGCGGCATGGTGCTGATCAGTTTGCCGTAAGCCAGGCGGCGGCCGTCGGCCAGCACCACCGTGTGCTCCTGCGGCAGCACCTGCACCACGTTGGCGTCCAGCTCGATCTTGCCGCGGATGTGCGGCAGGAAGCCGTTCATCAGCGCCTGGAAGCCGCCGCGCAGCGGGTAGCCGAAGCGGGCGTTCGGCCCCATCGGCTTGGCCACCGGTTCCAGCGCACCTTCGATGATCTGGCCCAGATCCGGCAGCGGCACGCGGCCGCCCAGCCACGAGGTTTCCATTTCCTTCAGCGGCACGGTCCAGATCTTCTTGTTGTAGGGGATGGCAAAGTGCTTGGCGATGCCGGCGCCCCACACGCGGTAAATGAAGTTTTCGAAGTTCTCGGCCTGCGCTTCGGCGCTGCCGCCGTCGCTGTTGGCGACATCGGCGGTGCCGTCGGCGCAGCAATCCTCGACTTCTTTGCTGTCGCAGCGCGGGGCGCCGCCAGCCAGGCCGTAGCGCGATTCAATCGCACCGACGATGCACTCCTTGATGACCGATGGCGGCAAGCCGTACAGCGCACCCTGGAACGGGTAGCGGGTATAGACCTGCTTGCTGTACACCCAGGCCTCGCGCATCTGCCAGTGCTGGTTATCGCCCAGCAGGATGTCGTACAGCTTCAGCACATACGGGTCATTGGAGAACATGATGTGACCGGCGTAGTCGAAGGTAAAGCCCTTGTCCTTGATCGAACGGCACCAGCCGCCGACAGTGGCGTGGCGCTCCAGCAGAACCGTGTCGGCGCCAAGGTGGTAGGCCGCCGACAGCCCGGTCGGGCCGCCGCCAATGATCACGCAGCCGACCGGGCTGGCAGGGCGCATGGCGTTGATGCTGGCGGCCGGTGCGGCACCGGTGGCGGCGGCGCCTGGCGGCGTGGCCGTGGCGCTGCCGCCTGGTGGCGTGCGCTGCATCAGCGCGTGCATCTGCTCGGCAGTGTTTTCCCACGAAGTGCGTTCCACCACCGCGCGCATGCGTTGCGCCAGCTCGGCGCGCTGCTGCGGGGTCAGCGCCAGCGCCGCTTCGCAGTGGGCGATGAATTCGGCGTGGTCGTGACCGATGGCGACGATGTCGCCGTACGGGCGTTCAACGTCGGTGATGGCGGTGCTGACCGACGGCAGTTCGGCCGCCATGTATTCCAGCACCTTGGTCGGGCTGATGTAGCGGGTGGCTTCATTCAGCGCGAACGGCAGCAGGCAGACATCCCAGCCGGCCAGGAACTGCGGCAGCACCTGGTAGGACTGCTGGCCCAGGTAATGGATGTTCTGGCGCTGCGGCAGCGAGGCCGGATCGATCTTGACGATGGGACCGACCAGTACCAATTGCCACTCCGGATGGGCGTCGGCCATGGCGGCGACCAGATCGGCGTCAAAGCGCTCGTCGATCACGCCGTAGTAACCCAGCCGCGGGTGCGGAATGTCGCCATGCAGCGGATGACCGTTGCTGCGGTCCAGCGCCTGGTGGAAGTGCACCGCGTCGACGCTGCTGGCAAAGCAATGGGCGTTGTCGTGGCGGCTGCGCTTGGCTTCGTACAGGCTGGGGCCGCCGGTGAACACCAGATCGGCGCGCTTGAGCAGGGCGGTTTCGCGCTGCAACAGCTGCTTGGGCGGATTCTTGAAGGCGGACAGTTCGTCCATGCAATCGTAGATCACCAGCCCGGCATGGGGCGGCAGCAGCGGCAGCGCCATCGGCGTGTAGAACCACACCAGCGGCTGCTCGTTATAGCCGGGCAGCTCGGCCAGCAGCGGCTGCAGCAGCGGAATCTGGTCGTCGTGGAAGCCGGGCGCCTGCACCGGCGTGTGCGGCTGGCACACGGTGAGGTTGGGCGCCGGGTTGGAGGTCTTCATGAAGGCCGCGCCCTCATGGAATACCGGTTCCTCGACGAACAGGATGCGGTAGTGTTGGGCCAGGCGCGACAGCAGGTGCTGTGGGCGCTGATAGACAAAGTCCCACCGCAGGTGACAAAAAACGATCATGGTTTGCATAGCGCTCTCCCTTTGCCCGTGCGGGCTGTTAGTGGTTGGTGATGGACACAAATGGTCGGTCAGGCGGATCGCCTGGTGCAGCGCGGTGGCATACACCGGCACCGGCAGCCGCGCCAGTGGCGGCGCGCTGTGCAGGTCAACGTCCCACAGGCCGCTGCGGTGCCAGTGGTCGGGTTTGTCCCAGTCAGGCCGGTCGATGGCCGGGTACAGGCAGACGCCGCGCAAATCGACGCCATGCTGTACCGCCAGCGCGGCCTGTTCGGCCATCTGGCGGATCCAGATGCCGCGGCCGCTGCCGACGTGACTGGTTTCGGCCAGCAGCAGCGGCCGGTTGTAGCGCTGCTGCAGCTCGATCAGGGCTTGATGCAGGGGCAATCGGCGCGGGTCGTCCAGATGCCACCACAGGCGCAGGTTGGTGCCGCTTTCCCATTGGTTGCTGTGATAGACGTTGCCGCCGATGATGTCGAGGTAGCGCGGATCGCCGCCCAGCTCCGGCTCGCGCCGGCCGCACAGCATGTCCCAGGCGTCAAATTGCGAGGAACGCCAGCCGGCGGCCTGTTCGCGCCAGTCGGGCCGGTCAGGCGGGGCAATCACATGGATCAGCGGATCGCATTGCAGGAAGCGGGCGCCCGGCGTGATGGCACGGATGGCGTCGATGGCGGCAATGCTGGCGCGCACCAGCTGGCGCTTGCCTTCCTCGCCGGCGCGCGGGTGGTGCATGTTCTTGCAACGGAACATATGCACCGACAAGCCCCAGCTCTGGAACGAGATTTCGTTGACTGGCGAGTAGACCGGCGCCGGTCCCACATGGGGCGCTAAATATTTCGCCAGTTCGGTGCAGTAGCGCACAAAACGCGGCACAAATTCTTCGCTGTAGATGTCCACATCGTCCGGCCAGCCGTAGTGGCAGAAGGTCCAGCACGCTTGCAGGCCGAGCGTTTTCGCGGCTTGCAGGCGGCTATCCAGGATGCTGAAATCGAATTGGCCATCGCGTTCGCACAGGCGCCAGCCGGCCGATTCGCGCACCGTGCGGATGCCGAACGGCTGCAGCAGGGCGTAGTCGCCGTGGGCCTGCTGCAGGTGGCCGGTGACCAGATTCATATCCTGCGGGCGGCCCGCATGGTTGACGTGGTCTGCTCCTTCGTAGCCGGCTTGCCAGTAGCTGGCAAACGGCGCGCAATTCGACGACATAAGGTCGCTCCCCTTGGTGCACGCCGTTGGCTTTATGGTCGGGCTCGTTGGCGTGCGATAGCGATGCCGACCGGAACTGTTAAACCATGCTAGCAATGTTCACAGTGTTCTTCGTGTCCAATACTGTTAAGCAAGACTGCTTTTGCGCCACACTTTTCCACGCGGAATTGGATGATGTCGGCCGTTTGTGCTAATCATTGTTACGATGCATGCACTACCGATTCCGAGCGCGAGGTGAAGATGAGTCAGTTTGAATATCCACGTCCGCAATTGCAGCGCGACGCGTGGCAGTGCCTGAACGGCAGTTGGGATTTCACGTACGACGATGAGCGGCGCTACCGTCATCCCGGCGATGACATTGACTGGGACCGGCGCATTGAAGTGCCGTATGCGCCCGAGTGCGAGATGAGCGGCATCGGCGACCAGGGCTTCCATACGGTGTGCTGGTATCGCCGGGTGTTCACGCTGGACACGCGCAGCGCGCGCACCATGCTGCACTTCGGCGCGGTGGATTACCGCGCGCAGGTGTGGGTGAATGGCGTGCTGGTGGCCGAGCACGAGGGCGGCCATACGCCGTTCCGCGCCGACATCACCGATGCGCTGGTGGAGGGCGCCGAGCAAACGCTGGTGCTGCGCGCCGAGGACGATCCAAGCGACCTGGCCAAGCCGCGCGGCAAGCAGGATTGGCAGCTGGAGCCGCATTCGATCTGGTATCCGCGCACCACCGGCATCTGGCAGACCGTGTGGCTGGAACCGCTGCCCAGCACTTACGTCCGCTCGCTGCGCTGGACGCCGATGTTCGACAACTTCGAGATCGGCTGCGAAGTGCTGGCCGGCGGCGACATCGACCAGCAGTTGTCGGTGCAGGTGCGGCTGTCGCACAATGGCGTGCTGCTGGCGGCCGACCGCTACCTGCTGGTGGGGCAGGAGGCCAACCGCAAGATCGTGCTGTCCGATCCCGGCATCGATGATTCGCGCAATGATCTGCTGTGGAGCCCCGAGCGGCCCACGCTGCTGGACGCCGAGCTGACGCTATACCACGGCGATGAAATCGTCGACGTGGTGCGTTCGTACACGGCGCTGCGTTCGGTGGCGATCAACCGTGACCGCTTCATGCTCAACGGCCGGCCGTATCATCTGCGGCTGGTGCTGGACCAGGGCTACTGGCCGGAGTCGCTGATGACGGCGCCGTCGGACGATGCGCTGCGGCGCGACGTGGAACTGGCCAAGGCCATGGGCTTCAATGGCGTGCGCAAGCACCAGAAGGTGGAAGATCCGCGTTACCTGTACTGGGCCGACCGGCTGGGGCTGCTGGTGTGGGGCGAGATGCCGTCCGCCTATGCCTTCGGTGCGCGTTCCATGACGCGGCTGGTGAAGGAGTGGACCGAGGTGATCGAACGCGATTACAGCCATCCGTGCGTGATCGTGTGGGTGCCGTTCAATGAATCGTGGGGCGTGCCGAACCTGACCTCGACGCAGGCACACCGCAATGCGGTGGAAGCCCTGTACCACCTGACGCGCATGCTGGACGGCACGCGGCCGGTGATCGGCAACGATGGCTGGGAAGCTTCGGCCACCGACATTCTCGGCATCCACGATTACGATGGCGATCCGGAAAAGCTGGGCGCACGCTATGCGGTCAACGATCCGGTGCGGCAGCTGTTCGATCAGCGCCGTCCGGGCGGGCGTATCCTGACGCTGGATGGTTTCCCGCATCGCGGCCAGCCGATTGTGCTGACCGAGTTTGGCGGCATCGCCTACGATCCGAACGCGCCGGAAGGGCATACCTGGGGCTATTCGCGTGCTGGCGACGCGGCCACCTATCTGGAACGCTACCGCGCCTTGCTGCATGTGGTGAACGAGACGGTGATGTTCAGTGGCTTCTGCTACACGCAGTTTGCCGACACCTTCCAGGAGACCAATGGATTGCTGAACGCCGATCGCTCGCCGAAGGTGCCGCTGGAGCAGATCAGCGCCGCCACGCGCAACGTGCCATTGTGAGATAGCGCCACGTCATTGCGGCCGTCGCCGGAATGACGGTGGCGCTAATCCGCCTCAAGATTCTGTCGTATCTGCTGCAGCAAGGTTTGCAATTGTGCCAGCTGCTCCGCGCTCATCCCCGTCACCGCCGCGCTGGAAGCCTGCACGCCCAGATCGTGCAGGCTGTTGAAAATGCGCTTGCCCTCATCGCTGAGCGACAGGCGCGTGATGCGGCGGTCATTTTCATCGGCCTCCGCATCGAGCAGCTGCTTGTCGCGCAAGCCTTTCAGCAGGCGCGCCAGCTGCGCCTTATCGCGCCCGGAATGCGCCACCAGATCACCCTGCGTCGCTCGCGGATGACGGGCAAAAAATCCCATCGCCTTGTATTCCATGTGGGTCAACTCATGCGGCGTATCGCGCAATCCGCGCAGCTGGCGCGCCCGGTACAAATGCATGACCGAGTGAATGGCGTCGAACACCTGCTCGGATTGGTTGACTTTATTAACTTGTTTGGTCATAATAGGTGACATTATCAACTAAGGAGCAGATGATGGCAAATCGCATACAACGCGTACGGCACGAACTCAAACGGCGAGAACTGGAAGTGGTGAAGGTGCAGCATCTGGCTCCGAACTACGTCAGCGTAACATTCAAAGGCGAGACCTTACACGATTTCGTCTCGGCTTCCTATGACGACCATGTGAAATTCCTGATCAGCGACGAGGAGCGCCGCGATTTCACGCCGCGCAGCTACAACAACGAAACGTGCGAGCTGACCATCGAATTCGCGCTGCACGCCACCGGTGCGGCGTCGGACTGGGCGCGCCAGGCGGCGCCCGGCCAGTCCGCCCTGATCGGCGGCCCACGCGGTTCGATGATCATCCCGATGGATTACGCATGGCACGTGCTGGCTGGCGATTCGACTGCGCTGCCGGCGATCCGCCGGCGTCTGGAAGAACTGCCGGCCGGCGCCAAAGTGCAGGTGCTGGTGGCGGGTGAGGAAGCGGCGGCGCTCAGCTTCGACAGCGCCGCGCAAGTGCAGCTGCAACGCCACCCCGGCAGCGCCGAACTGCTGGCCGCCATCCGCGCGCTGCAACTGCCGGCGGGCGAAGGCTTCTTCTGGTTTGCGGGTGAAGCGTCGGCGGCCGCGCAAGTGCGCGACGCCGTGTTTGGCGACAAGCGCCACCCGCGCGAGGCGGCCCGCATCTCAGCGTACTGGAAGCAGGGCGCTTCCGGCCACCATGAGGACCTGTAATTCGGGGTCAGCTCTGACATTCGGACAGCCGAAGAACACAATTGAGATATCTCAAGTCGCTCTGCGATTTTGTGGCATCAAGTATTTTTGGGCGAAATTTTGGCTAGATCAATGTTTGAGATGAATGTATTGATTTATGTCAGATGTGCTGTGCGACTGTCCGAATGTCAGAGCTGACCCCGAATTGGGCGGATGAAGAGGGCGGTCAGCATGCCGATGGCGCACACGCCGATCACGTACCATGCGGGGCCGAGCGGATCGTTTTTCAGCATCAGCGTCACTACCACCGGCGTCAGGCCGCCGAAGATGGCGTAGGACAGGTTGTACGAGAACGACAAGCCCGAGAAGCGTACCTGCGCCGGGAAGGCTTGTACCAGCACGCTCGGCACTGCACCCACCACGCCGACGCAGAAGCCGGTCAGGCCGTACAGCGGCAGCAGCAGTTCCGGCTGCGCGCGCAATGTGGTGTAGAACACGTAGGTGCAGATCGCCAGCAGCAGCGCCCCCACAAACAGCACCGGCTTGGCGCCCAGCTTGTCGGCCAGTACGCCGTAGACGATGCAGCCGAACGCCAGGCCCAACGTGGCCACGGTGTTGGCCACCAGCGAGGTGCGCGCATCGATGTGGTAGACCTTTTGCAGCAGGGCTGGGGTCATTAAGATCACCACCACGATGCCGGCCGACAGCATCCACGTCAGCAGCATCGATACCGTCACCGCGCCGCGATGGCTGCGCAGCACGGACTTCAATGGCATTTCGGCGGCCAGCGCTTTGCGCTGCGCCATTTCGGCAAATACCGGCGTTTCATGCAGCCAGCGGCGCAGGTACATGGCGCCCAGCCCGAAGACGCCGCCCAGCAGGAACGGGATGCGCCATGCCCCGGCCAGCACTTCATCCGGTTTGTAGGCGGTATTCAACCCGGTCGCGACCAGGGAGCCAAGCAGGATGCCGAAGGTCAGGCCGGCCGTCAGCACGCCGCAGGCGTAGCCGGTGTAACGCGCCGGCACGTGTTCGGAGACGAATACCCAGGCGCCCGGCACTTCGCCACCAACCGCCGCGCCCTGGAATACGCGCATCAACAGCAGCAGTATTGGCGCCGCCAGGCCGATGCTGGCGTAGGTCGGCAGCAGGCCGATGGCCAGCGTCGGCACGGCCATCATCAGGATCGATAGCGTGAACATGCGCTTGCGGCCCAGCAGGTCGCCAAAGTGGGCCATGACGATGCCCCCCAGCGGCCGCACTACGTAGCCGGCCGCAAAGATGCCAAACGTTTGCAGGGTGCGCAGCCAGTCCGGCATTTCGGGCGGGAAGAACAGCTGGCCAATGGCGTTGGCGAAGAAAACGAAGATGATGAAGTCGTAGAACTCAAGAGCGCCGCCCAGGGCGGCCAGCGACAGGGTTTTGTAATCCTGGCCCGTCAGCGGACGGATGGTCTCGTTGTTGTGCATTGTGTTGTTGTCTGGTTGATCGGGTAGGGCAGACGTAGCATAGCACCCGAAGTGTGGCTTTTGTGCAGCGGTTTATGTTGCGCCGCCGCAGACCCGCTCCGGCAACGGTGTAACCGGCGATTTCCAGGTGCCGCGACGCTGCGCTGCAGCATGAATATGTCTTTACAAATTCCTACGGTAAGCTAAAGTCCATACAAATGATAACGCTATCTTGGCGCTGACCCGAATTCCCCGATACCTGATTAATAGGTGCTGCTGTCAGGCGCCTGTTTTTAGCGATCGGCAATGTTAGCGCTAACTAATCTTGGAGACATGGATGCAGAGTATCCGTTGGGTGGTGATGGGCGTCAGCGGCTGCGGCAAGAGCACTGTCGGGCAGGCGTTGGCGACGGCGAACGGTGTGCCGTTTGTCGAGGGCGACCAGTATCACCCGCCGGCCAATGTGGCCAAGATGTCGGCCGGGGTGCCGCTCAACGATGATGACCGCGCCGACTGGCTGCTGGCTCTGCAGGCGCAGATCAGCGCGGCGCGCCAGCGTGGCGAGGGGCTGGTGATTTCCTGCTCCTCGCTCAAGCGCCGCTATCGCGACCTGCTGCGCCAGGGCGATCCGGGCCTGCGCTTTGCGCATCTGAACGGACCGAAGGCGTTGATCGAGGCGCGCATGCGGGCGCGTGTCGGCCACTACATGCCGCCCTCGCTGCTGGACAGCCAGTTCCGCGATCTGGAACCGCTGCAGCAGGACGAAGCCGGCGTCACGCTGGATATCGAAACACCCCCCGCGGATCTGGTAACGCAGATCCGCGCAGAGAAGTAAGCAGTACGCAGCAATCACAATAACTAGACGGAGACTGACAATGACTACACTCGCTACCCGTAACACCATCATGCGCCTGGCTGTGGCCAGCGCCTGCAGCTGGATCGCCATTTCGGCGGCCCACGCCCAGCAGGTCGCCGCCGCTGCGCAGCAAGCCGCACCCGCCGCGCAGGACGCACAAGGCGCGCCTGCCGCCGCCACTGAACCGGAAGCCAAGGTTGACAATGTGGTGACTGTGTCCGGCTCGCGCATTTCGGCACGCGGCTTTACCCAGCCGACGCCGACCACCACGCTGGGCGCAGATGATCTGGCCAAGACCGCCAAGCCTAATCTGTTCAACGCGATCGCGGAACTGCCGGCACTGCAGGGCAGCACCGGCCGCACCACCAGCACCAACAGCACTTCCAGCGGCATCCAGGGCCTGAGCTCTCTGAGCCTGCGCGGCCTGGGGCCGATCCGCACCCTGACGCTGCTGGACGGCCAGCGCGTGGTGGGCGCCAATGTCACCGGCGTGACGGACGTCAGCCAGTTCCCACAGCTGCTGGTCAAGCGCGTGGACGTGGTGACCGGCGGCGCTTCCGCTTCCTACGGCTCGGACGCCATCGGCGGTGTCGTTAACTTCATCACCGATAAGAAATTCGAAGGCGCCAAGTTCAATGTCGAAGGCGGCCAGACCACCTATCACGACGACAAGAACGGCACTTTCCAGGCGGCCTTCGGCAAGGCCTTCATGGATGACCGCCTGCACGTGACGGCCAGCGTTGAATACGGCCGCGAGAAGGGTATCGAGTCGCCGGGCTTTGGCGAAGTGGGGCCGAATGGCCGTACCTGGTACAAGAATCCGGCGTATCAGATCCGCCCTCTGTCGCAGACCAATGACGGCAAGCCGCAGTACACGGTGATCGAACACGCGCAGCAGTACCAGTACGCGAAATACGGCCTGATTACCAGCGGCCCATTGCAAGGCACGGCGTTTGGCGCCAACGGCCAGCCGTACCAGTTCCAGTATGGCTCGAACGGCGTGCCAACCGGCACCGGCGCGGTGACCGGCTGCGTCAATCCATTCTGCATCGGCGGGGACCTGAGCGGCAGCGTCGGCGCCGGCACCAATCTGGCGATGGATCTGACCCGCCAGGTGGGCTATACCCGCGTGGGCTTTGAGATCAATCCGGATCATGAGATCTACATGACCGCCAACTTCGGCCGCGTGAAGTCGGCGTTCTCGCCCAATCCTGGCGCGGCCAAGAATGCCAACCTGACCATCCAGTGCTCGAATCCTTATCTGCCGGCTTCGATCGCGGCGGCGTGCGCGGCGAATAACATCACCAGCTTCCAGTACGGTACGGCCAACGCCATCTTCCCGGAGAATATCAACGTTCATCCGACCCGCGAGATGCGCCGCCTGACGCTGGGCGCCAACGGCCGCTTCCCGGCCTTCGGCAAGGACTGGACCTATGACGCGTACGTGGAGCGCGGCATCAACTTCACCGACATCATCGTCAAGGACATGACGCTGAATGCGCGCTACAACGCCGCCATCGACGCGGTACGCCTGGCCGACGGCAGCATCGCCTGCCGCAATGAGGTGGCGCGTGCTTCCGGTTGCGTCCCGCTGAACATCATCGGCAATGTGCCGGTCAGCGCCGCCGCCTGGGGCTATGTGGCGCCGGAAAACGGTCCGCAGCAGCATACCCGCCAGCAGCAGGACGTGGGCAGCTTCAATATCAATGGTGAAGTGTTCGACACCTGGGCCGGTCCGGTGGCGCTGGCAACCGGTGCCGAATGGCGCCGCGAGTCGTACCGCGTCAACGGCGACCCGTACGGCAACGGCATCTTCCCGGACAGCCCGAACACCGCGCAGTATCCGGCTGACCCGATCCTGAATTCCACTGTCGGCAACAACTGGTACGCAGGTAACTACCACAACGCTTCCGGCACCTACAACGTGAAGGAAGCCTATGCGGAGCTGAACGTGCCGGTGCTGAAATCTGCCACCTGGGGCGAGGCCAACATCAACGTGGCCGACCGCCACACCAAGTACAGCACCTCCGGCCACGTGGAAAGCTGGAAGCTGGGCGCCAACTGGAAGACCGGCATCGACGGCCTGCGCTTCCGCGCGGTCACCTCGAAAGATGTGCGCGCGCCAAACTTGAGCGAACTGTATGCGGCAGCGGTGGTGGTGAACAACGTGGTGCAGTATCAGGGCAACACCGTCACCATCCAGCAGCGTACTGTGGGGAATACCAGGCTGCGTCCTGAAATCGCGCGTAACAACATCTTCGGCATCGTGCTGGATCGTCCAAGCTGGGCACCGGGCTTCAGCGCCTCGGTCGATTACTTTGACATCAAGGTCAATGGCGTGATCTCGTCGCTGACCGCGCAGCAGGAAGTGGATCTGTGCGTGGCCGGTAACCAGGAAATCTGCGGCGCCATGTCGCTTGGTAACCCGATCCCGACCAACAACTACGTGACCGTGCAAGCCTTCAACCTGGCTTCGCTGCACAGCAAGGGCTATGACCTGGAAGCCGCGTACCGCCTGAATCTGAAGGACTGGAATCTGCCGGGCCGCTTCACCGTGCGTGGCCTGATCACCCGTAACATCAGCTTCCTGACCGATCCAGGCGTGGTGGGCACCATTCCATCGGAAGGCGCCGGTAATAACCTGGGCAGCACGCCGCGCTGGAAGGGCCTGTTCTCGCAGTCGTGGGACACCGATAAGTACAGTCTGACGCTGAGCGAGCGCTGGATCAGCAGCGGCAAGTACAGCAACGAGTTTATCGAGTGCCAGACCAACTGCCCGGTATCGACCGTGATCCATCCGACCATCTACAACAACCATATGAAAGGTGCCTTCTACGTGGATCTGGGCGGCAGCTGGAAGTTCTCGGACAAGGCCACGGCCTTCTTCAAGATCGATAACATCGGCAATGTTGATCCAGCCGCGGCGCCGCAGGCCAATCTGAGCTTCGGCATCAACCCGGCCCTGTACGATGTGATCGGCCGTGTGTACCGTGTTGGTCTGCGCTACAACTTCTAAGCGATGACTGTCACCACTCCGTTGGCGGCGCTCTTCGGAGTGACGCCGGCGGCGTGGGCGCTGATTGCCGTGGCATTGGCGGTCGGTTCGCTCACGCTGCTCATTGCCTGGGCCAAGGTCCAGCCGCTGCTGGCATTCGTGGCGGCCGCGCTGATCGCCGCGCTGCTGCTTGGCGTGCCGCTGGAGAATATCCCCAAATCGATCGACAAGGGCATCGGCGATCTGCTTGGCTCGCTGATTGTGATTGTCTGCCTGGGGGCGGTGTTCGGCAAGCTGATTGCCGACAGTGGCGCGGCGCAGCGCATCGCCAGTTATCTGATCGGCGTGTTCGGTTCCGCGCGCATGCCGGTGGCGCTGACGCTGACCGGTTTCGTGGCCGGGATTCCCCTCTACTACAACGTCGGCTTTGTGCTGCTGGTGCCGCTGGTGTTCTCGCTGGTGTACCAGAGCGGCCGCCCGGCGGTGGCGCTGGCGATTCCACTGCTGGCCGGATTGTCGATTGCGCACGGCTTCCTGCCGCCGCATCCTTCGCCCACCGCGCTGGTGGCGCAGTTCCATGCCGATATGGGGCGCACGCTGTTCTACGGTTTGATCGTGGCGGTGCCGACGCTGATCATCGCCGGTCCGGTGTTTGCCATGACGCTCAAGCGCATCCAGGCCGAGCCGGCACCGATGTTCCGCGCCGGCCTGCGCGACGAAGCGGAACTGCCGGGGGTGTTCAACAGCTTCGCCACGGCGCTGCTGCCGGTGTGGCTGCTGGCCGCCGCCACCGGCGCCAGCATGCTGCCGATTGCCGCTCCGGCGCTGAAGTCGCTGGTGCTGTTCCTGGCCAATCCCATGATTGTGATGCTGCTTGCCTTGCTGGTGGCAGTGTTCACGCTGGGCGTGGCGCGCGGCCAGAAGCTGCAGGTGCTGATGGCCGGCGCGCAGGATGCCATGCGCGATATTGCGCCGATCCTGCTGGTGATCGCAGGCGCCGGTGCGTTGAAGCAGGTGCTGGTGGATTCCGGCGTCAGCGCGCAACTGGGCACACAGCTGGGTGCCTTGCCGGTGCCGCCGCTGGTGCTGGGCTGGATGGTTGCGACCCTGATCCGCATCTGTCTGGGTTCCGCCACCGTGGCGGGACTGACGGCGGCCGGCATTGTGGCGCCGGTGGTGCAGGGTTCGGGCATCGACCCGAGCCTGATGGTGCTGGCGATCGGCGCCGGCAGTTTGATGTGCAGCCATGTGAACGACTCCGGTTTCTGGATGTTCAAGGAGTACTTCGGGCTATCCCTGAAAGACACTTTCCGTTCGTGGACGCTGATGGAGACGTTGGTTGGCGTGTTCGGACTCATTTTCGTATTGCTTCTTTCTGCCTTTATAGGATAAACAGATGAAACCAATCTTGAATATGCTGGTTGCGGCAGCTTTTGCCGCGCCCCTGCTGGCGCAGGCCGCATCAGTCTCCGCCTACCAGACCATGCCGGACGACCCGCGCGCGGTGAAAGTGAAAGCGGTGGCGGATGGCCGCGCCGACGACACCGCCGCCATCCAGGAGGCGCTGAACGCTGCCGCCAATCACGGCGAGGGCGGGGTGGTGTTCCTGCCTTCGGGCCGCTATCGCATCAGCCGCTCGCTGCTGGTGCCGCTGGCGGTGCGCCTGTACGGCGTTGGCCCGACGCGGCCGGTGCTGGTGCTGGGCGCGAATACGCCGGGCTTCCAGAAGGGCGTGGCGAACATGGTGGTGTTCACCGGCGGCGACCAGTACACGGTCGGCAAGGTGCCGGTGCCGGTCAAGAGCGCCGTCCCGTACAGCGAGAACGTGCGCGATGCGAATTCGTCGACCTTCTACTCGGCGATGAGCAATGTGGATATTGAAATTGGCGATGGCAATCCGGCCGCCGCTGCTGTGCGCCTGCGCACCGCGCAGCACTCCTATCTGAGCCACATGGACTTCCACATCGGCTCCGGCCTGGCGGGCGTGTACATGGTCGGCAACGAGAGTTTCGACCTCAAGTTCTACGGCGGCCGTTACGGCATCCTGACCGAGAAAACCTCGCCGGCGTGGCAGTTCACGCTGATGGACACCACCTTTGAAGGCCAGCGCGAGGCGGCGATCCGCGGCCATGAGGCCGGCCTCACGCTGGTCAACACCACCATCCGCAACACGCCGGTGGGGATCGAGATCAGCCGTGGCTATGGCGACTGGTTGTGGGGCAAGGACGTGCGCTTTGAGAATGTCTCCAAGGCCGCAGTCGTCATCAGCAACGAGGACAATGTCTACACCCAGGTCGGTTTCGATAACGCGGTGGCCAGGAACACGCCGGTGTTCGCGCGTTTCCGCGACAGCGGCAAGACGGTGCAGGGTTATGGCCCGGCCTACCAGATCAGCGAATTCAATTATGGCCTGATGCTGCCGGGCCTCGGCAGCGTCGGCAAGTTCGCCACCAACGTCAAGGGCGCGGCGCTGAAAGCCTTGCCAGCCCCGCGCAAGCCGGTGATGCGCACGCTGCCGGACACCAGGCAGTGGGCCAGCGTGCGTGATTTCGGCGCGGTGGGCGACGGCGTGACTGACGATACGGCGGCGGTGCAGAAAGCCATCGACAGCAAGCGCGTGGTGTATCTGCCGCAGGGCTTCTACATGGTGCAGGATACCATCCGCATGAAGCCGGACACGGTGTTGATTGGCCTGCATCCGGGCGTGACGCAGCTGGTGCTGCCCAATGGCTCTCCGGCCTACGCCGGTGCGGACGGTCCGAAGGCGCTGCTGGAAAGTGCCAGGGGCGGCGATGCGATCGTCACCGGTTTTGGGCTGGCCACCGGCGAGGTCAATCCACGCGCGACCGCGCTGCTGTGGAAGGCTGGCGCCGAGTCGCTGGTGGATGACATCCGCATCCAGGGCGGCCATGGCACGCGCCTGTATGACGGCAAGCGCCGCGATCCTTATCAGAAATCGGCCAATTTCGATCCTACCGCGCACTGGGACCGCCAGTACCCAAGCATCTGGGTGACCGATGGCGGTGGCGGCACGTTCGTCGCGTGCTGGTCGCCAAGCACCTTTGCACAGGCGGGCTTCTACGTCTCCAACACCAGGACGCCGGGCAAGGTGTACGAGCTGTCGGCCGAGCACCATATCCGCGCCGAGATCGTGCTGGATAATGTGGAGAACTGGGAATTCCTGGCGCCGCAGACGGAGCAGGAGGTGCGGGACGGCATGGACGCGGTATCGCTGGAGATCCGCAATTCGCGCAACATCACTTTCGCCAACTACCATACCTATCGCGTCACGCGTTCGATCAAGCCGGCCGTGTCGGCGGTGAAGATCACCAACTCGGGCGACATCCGCTTCCGTAATGTGCACGTCAACGCTGAAAGCGGCTACGCCACTTGCGATGAAAACGGCTGCGATACCTATCTGCGCGCCAGCAAGTACCCGTTCGAGAACACGCTGCAGGACCTGACGCACAAGCAGGAGGTGCGTGAGCACGAATTCGCGGTGCTGGACATCGGCCCGGCTACGCCGGCCAACGTCGCCGTCGCCGCTCGTGCGGCCACCGGTCCGGCCGCAGTGGTGTTCCCGACCACCGCGCCAGTCGCCGCACCGGCCGGCCCGTTCGCTGCCGCTAAGGTGGAGAAGCTGGAAGGCGATTTCTACTCCATCGCCGGCGCCACGGTGGACCGCAAGGGAAAGCTGTATTTTGTCGACCGCCGTTTCAACCGTATCTACAGCTGGTCGAAAGAGGCCGGGCTGGCGGTGGTACGCGATGCGCCGCTCGATCCGGTCAATCTGGCTGTCGACAACAGCGGTTCGATTCTGGTGGTGTCCTCGGCGGGGCCTGAAGGCACGGTGTACTCTTTCAACCCGGAGCAGCCGGCTGGCCCGGTCACCATCATCAAGCCAACGCCGGTCAAGGCCAATGCCAATGCGCGCACGCTGGTGCCGGTCAACTTCTGGCAAAACGGCGAATTCCGCGATCAGCTTAACTTCGACACCTACGAATTCACCACGCTGGCCGAGATGTTCGCCCGCGACGTGGCCTTGCCGAAGAAGCGTGAGTACGTGTCGCCGGACGGCAGCCTGGTGCTGCCGGCCTACCGCGTGTTCAAGCAAGGCCCGACTGACCACCTGGGCTGGCGTTGGTCCGATACGCTGGATACCTACGGCCTGGTCACTCCCGGCGCCAACGGCCGCGTGGTATTTACCAACGGTTCCGAAAATCGTACTTTCAGCGGTGTGATCGGCGCCGGCGGCGCCATCACGGACCTCAGGCTGGCGGCCAATCGCGGCGGCGAGAGCGCGGCGGTGGACGGCAAGGGCAATGTCTACGTGGCTAACGGTCAGGTGTTTGTCTACGCGCCGGATGGCAAGGAGATCGGCCGCATCGACGTGCCTGAGCGTCCGCTGCAACTGATCTTCGGCGGCGCCGACCAGCGCACGCTGTTCATCCTCACCCACCATTCGCTGTACGCGGCGGGAGGCTTCGATGCGCAATAAACTCGCCTGCCTGCTGATGGCCTGGTGCGCGCACGCCGGCGCACAACAGCTGCAACTGTGGCCCAATGGCGCACCCGGCGCCGAAAAGCGTCACAACGAGGCGGAGAAGGTGGACAACACCTACGTCAGCAATATCCACGATCCGTCACTGACGGTGGTGCGCGCCAATCCGCGCCATGCCAACGGCGCGGCGGTGGTGATTGTGCCGGGCGGCGGCCACCGCATGCTGGTGTTCCAGAACGAAGGCATGGTGGCGGCCAGGTCGCTCAATCGCGTGGGCGTGACGGCTTTCGTGCTGAAGTACCGGCTGGCGCGCGACCCGGGTTCCAGCTACTCCATCGAGAACGATGCGGCGGCCGACCTACGGCGCGCCGTGCGCTGGGTGCGCGCGCATGCGGCCGAGTACAACGTCGATCCGCAGCGCGTCGGCATCATGGGTTTTTCGGCCGGCGGCGAACTGGTGTCGCTGGTGGCCGATAATCCCGAGCCGCCGCTGCCGGCCAGGCAGGACGCCATCGACAAGCTGAGCGCACGGCCAGACTTCCAGGTGCTGGTGTATCCCGGCCCGCTCGGTTCGCCGGCCAAGGCGGCGACCGGCGCGCCACCGGCCTTTATCGTGGCCGGCTCCAACGACAAGTGCTGCATGCCGCCTGCGCTCAATCTGTACCAGCAGCTGATCGCGGCCGGGGTTTCGGCCGAGCTGCACTTGTATGCTGATACCGACCACGCTTTCAATATGGGACAGCGCTCCGAGCGGCTGTCCGATGCCCACTGGCCAGATCGCTTGCATGATTGGCTCAGCGACGGCGGCTGGTTGATTCCGCGCAATGGTCAGCCGCCGCAAGGTGTGCCCGCGCCTTAGCAGAGTTGCGCCGCTGCCACTAAGTGAGTTACCGAACGGCGATCGCTGCGGTAGAATTTCAGAATTGGATTTTGTCCATTCAGGAGGCAGCGATGTCTACCACGCAAACTTTCCGCCCGGACTACCAGTCGTCCGAGGTGGTGGAGGCCGGCATAGAATTGGCCGACCAGGTGAGCCCTGAAAGCGCAGTCGAGTACCTCAGCCATCGCGGGGTGCTCGAAAGCGTGATCAAGCGCGTTATTTCCGAGCCGGAACATCGGCGCAACCCCGGCCGTCTGCGGGTGCGCGACGAGCGCTCGATCGAAGAGGGCTCGCGCATGAATAAATTCATACCCTAAAGAAATTCCCGCACGGTTGACCTATATCTAATAACGCGCGCACTGTACGGCTACGCTGTTTGACGGGTTTTTCACAAGGATTCGTCATGCGTGTTGCCTCTCCAGCCGTGCTGGTGGCGGGCGTTGCGCCGATGCTGACATGGTCGGTAGCGCGTTGCCTGCGCCGTGCCGGCCATGCTCCTGTCGTGCTGGGCCGTGCCAGCTGGTCCCCCATGCGCTGTACCACCGATTGCCGGCGCTATCTGCCCTGGCGCGACGGCGTCGCCCAGCTTGGCGCGCTGTGCGAGAGCACCCACATCGATGTAGTGATGGCTGCCGATGCCGCTGCCGCCTCGCTGCTGGCCGATGCGCCGCTGCCGGCCTGCGCCGCGCCGGCGGCCGCCGCCACCGCCGCTTCTTTTGACGACAGATGGCATCTGGTGCGCCTGCTGCAGGCGCTGGACTTGCCGGCGCCGCACAGCGTGCGGCTGACGGACAGCGCGCAATTGCTGGGGCATTCCCTGGTGTACCCGATTGTGACCGCGCCGCTGACGCCAGGCGCCGGCGTGGTGCGGCACCCCAGCCATCAGGCGCTGGAACGCGCCGTGGCGCGCGGGCAGCTGGGCGGCTATCCCATGATCGCACAGTCGTGTGTGACAGGATGGAAAGTGACGGCCTCGTTCCTGGCGTGGCAGGGCAGGTTGACCGCCTGTGCGGTGCTGCGCCAGACCCGGCGCGGGCGCACTTTTTACCCCAGCCGGCGCGTGCGTGAATATGTCGAGCGGCTGGTGGCGGCATGTAATTACAGCGGCGCCGGCCATCTGGACCTGCGCTACGATCCGGCGCGCGATAGTTATTTCATATTGGACTTCAAGCCGCAATTTGGAAACTCGGTGCTGCACGCCGCGCGCGCCGGTCTGAATCTGCCGGCCCTGCTGCTGCAGTTGGGCGAGACGGCGCCGCGCGCGGTGGCGTTGCCACGTGCCGGGCGGGTGCGTTTGCCGGTCCGGGAGCAGGCCATGGGCCTGGCGACGCGCTGGCTGAGCGTAGGATAAGGCTGACAAATCACTATGTTCCCAACCTACATAAGGTCTGTATGTGCTCCTATAAGCCGGCGCGCAGCGCGGCGATATAGTGCTGTTCATCCGATACCCATATTGATGAGGCACGATATGTACGCAGCCAAACAGACATCCGTCTCCGCCAGCATCCCACGCGCGATGCAGCACACCCCTGCGCCAGCCATCAGCCTGACCGGCGCCCAACAGAATGAACTGCTGCGCGCGCTGTCGCGCGAAGAATTGCTGGACTTGTTTGTCCACCTTGACCTGGTGCCGCTGGAAGCCGGCAAGCATCTGTTCGACACCGGCGACCAGATGGAATACGCCTACTTTCCCACCAACGCCATCGTTTCCCTGCAGTACGTGACGGAAGACGGCGGCGCCGCTGAAGTGGCGGTGGTCGGGCGTGAAGGCGTGGTCGGTGTGTCGATGTATGAAAACGAGCGCGCCAACTGCTGCGCCGTGGTGCAGACCGCCGGTTATGGCTACCGCATCAAATCGGCGGTGCTGCGCCAGGCCTTCTTCAGCGGCGGCGCGCTGGCCCAGCAGCTGATGCGCCACACCAGCGCCTTGTTCGCGCAGCTGGCGCAAACCGTGGCCGGCGTGCGTCACGGCAGCATCGAACAGCGCCTGTGCCGCTGGCTGCTGGAACGACTGGACCGTTCGCTGTCCAATGAATTGAAAGTGACGCAGGAGATGATCGCCAACATGCTCGGCGTGCGGCGCGAATCGATTACCTGCTGCGCCGGCAAGCTGCAGGAAGAGGGCTTGATCGAATACCGCCGCGGCACCGTCACCATCCTCGACCGCCACGGCATGGAACGCCGCGCCGGCGGTTGCTACTCCCCCGCCTAATGCAAATACCGCGGCGCTTGCTGGAGCTGATCCAGCTTGCGCTGCACCAGCTGATACCACGCCTGCGCCCAGCGCGCCGCCGCCTGGGATTCTTCCACCGTCGCTGCCGCCATCGTCCGCCGCACCGCCAGCATCTGCCTGTGCATGGCATAGGCGGCGGGGTGGAATTTGCGGCGGGGGCGGTTTGTCGTTTGCGTATCCATGCAGGTGATTCTGCCCGCCGCACGTTGCTGCGGCTGTACGCTGTCTCACCTACAAGAAGGCTTTATTTGCCGGGGTCCTTCTGGTTAGCGAACTGATCGAATTCGACGTTATAGACTTCGCTGCCAACCTTTTCCACCTTGCGCACATACACCGTCTGCACGATGTCGCGGGTGGCCGGGTCGATGGCGATCGGGCCGCGCGGGCTGTTCAGCTTGATGGTCTTGAGGATTTCCATCGCCTTGTCGCCGTCGATCTTGCCGTTCAGCTTGCGCGCGACTTCATAGATGGCCGCCATGCCGTCGTAGGCCGCGACCGCCATGAAGTTGGGCCGGCCGCCGTTCGGATTGGCGGCGGCAAAGCTCTTCAGGAAGGCAGCATTCTCCGGCGACTTGTGGGCGGCCGAATAGTGGAAGGTGGTGATCACGCCCAGCGTGGCGTCGCCCATGGCCGGCAGCACGTGGTCGTCGGTCAGGTCGCCGGTGGCGATAACCTTGATGCCGGCTTCGGCCAGGCCGCGCTCGCGATAGCCTTTCATGAAGGCGATGCTTTGCTCGCCGGCCGGCACGAAGATGAACACCGCGTCCGGCTTGGCGTCCTTGATGCGCTGGATGAAGGGCGCGAACTCCGGATTGCGCAGCGGTACACGGATGGTTTCCGTCACCGTGCCGCCGCCTTTGACCAGTTCAGTCTTGAAGGCGGCTTCGGCATCAATGCCGGGACCGTAGTCGGCCACCAGCGTGACCACTTTTTTGATCTTGTTCTTCACCGCCCAGGTGGCCATCGGCGCCGAGACCTGCGGCAGCGTCATCGAGAAGCGGGCGATGTAGTCGGACTTGGTGGTGATGACCGAGGTGGCGGCGTTCATGATGATCATCGGCTTTTTGGCTTGCTGGGCGATTGGCGCCACCGCCAGCGCCTCCGGCGTCAGGCCGAAGCCGGCCAGGAAGTCGACCTTGTCGCGCACCACCAGTTCCTGCGCCAGGCGCTTGGCCACTTCCGGCGCCGGGCCGGTGGTGTCCTTGACGATGATCTGGATCTTCTTGCCGGCCACCGTGTCGCCGTATTGCGCCATATAGGCCTTGATGCCGCCCTCCATTTGCTTGCCGTAGTCAGCAAACGCACCGGAAAAGGCCGCAATCACCCCCACCTTGATGGTGTCTTGTGCCCATGCGGCGGGTGCTGTGGCCAAGGTGAATGCTGCAAGTGTCGCTATTTTCACTACTTTTTTCATGTTCATGCCTGTCTCCTGTGCTGTTCTGTTTCCGGTGATTGACAATATACCGTGGCAACCATAGTATCCAATCTATGTGCGATTAACAACCGATTGTTCGATAATCGCACATCATTAAAACAACAGGAGACTAGGAATGAAAAACACCATTCGTGGCGCAGCGGCGCTGCTGTGCACCCTCGGCGCTTCCTCCGCCATGGCCCAATCCAACGTAACCGTGTACGGCCTGCTGGACACCGGCATTGAGCGCGTCACCAACGTCAATGCCGCCGGCGACAGCGTGACCCGCATGCCGTCGCTGACGGGTTCCTTCCCTTCGCGCATCGGCTTCCGCGGCACGGAAGACCTGGGCGGCGGCTTGTCGGCCATCTTCACGCTGGAAGCCGGCCTGGCCGTCGATACCGGCAGCATGGGGCAGGGCAACCGCCTGTTCGGCCGCCAGGCCACTGTCGGCCTGAAAGGCGACTTCGGCACCGTGACCCTGGGCCGCCAGATCAACATGACTTATATCTCCGGCCTGAAGTCGGACGTGATGGGGCCGAACCTGTTCGCCATCGGCAGCATCGACCCATACCTGCCGAATGCGCGCAGCGACAATGCCATCGGCTACTACGGCACTTTCAATAACTTTGTGATCGGCGCCACCTACAGCACCGGCCGCGACGGATCCAGCGCCGGCGGCCCGGCCGCTACCGGCTGCCCGGGCGAGGTGGCGGGCAATGCCAAGGCTTGCCGCCAGGTGACCGGCCTGTTTGGTTACGAGACTGCGGCGTACGGCCTGAATATGTCGTATGACATTTTGTACGGCAATACCGGCGCGGCTGCGGGTCTGACCAGCAGCAATAACAGCGACAAGCGCGTTACCGCCAACGGTTATGTGAAGGTGGGCGAGGCCAAGCTGGGCGGCGGCGTCATCGACCGCACCACGCGCGCGGCAACCGGCCTGACCGAGTCGGATCTGTACTACTTTGGGGTGAGCTATCCGGTGACGCCGTTCACCACGCTGGACGCGCAGTGGGCGCGCAAGGATGTGAAGCGCAGCGGCGACGATGCCACCATGCTGGTGGCGCGCGCGACCTACTACTTCTCGAAACGTACCGCCGTGTATGGTGGTGTGGGCCGCATGAAGAACTCGGGCCTGTCGGCGGTGGCGCTGGATGCCGGCGGCTCGGTTGGGGCCGGCAAATCGCAGAATGGCGTGATGGCCGGCATCCGCCACACCTTCTGACCGGCACGTCGTTCCGGCGCAGGCGCCGGAACGACGTTCAGGGCAGCAGCACCGCCAGCTCCTGCGCCCCGCGTTGCAGCACCGGCAGGAACTCATGCTGCAGCTGCTCCACGCTGACGCGGGCCGCTTGCGCGCCCACGTTCAGCGCCGCCAGCACTGTGCCGGACGCACCGCGCACCGGCACGGCGATCGACCGCAGCCCCAGTTCCAGTTCCTCATCGTTGATGGCATAACCGTCGCGGCGCACGCCGGCCAGCACTTCGCGCAAGCGCTTGGGGTTGACGATGGTGTTGACCGTCATCGGCCGCAGGCGGGTGTGCTCCAGGTAGGCATCCAGCTCGCCCGGCGGCAGGTGCGCCAGCATCACGCGGCCCAGCGAGGTGCAATAGGCGGGCAGACGGCTGCCGGTGTTCAGCGCCACCGACATCACGCGCGAGGTGGCCGCGCGCGCCACGTACAGCACTTCGCCATCTTCCAGCACCGCCAGCGAACTCGATTCATTCAGCGCGCGGCTGATGTTGTTCAGGTAGGGCTGGGCCGACACCGTCAGTGGCGTCGAGGACAGATACGAATAGCCGAGCGTCAGCACCTTGGGCCGCAGCGAGAAGTTGTTCAGCTCCGCATCGACGTAACCCAGCTCGCGCAGCGTGTGCAGGCAGCGGCGTACGGCCGCGCGCGGGATGCCGGTCTTCTGGCTGATGCTGGCGATGGTCTGCGGCTTGCGGGCGTCGCTGAAGGCCCGCAGCACCGCCAGACCGCGTGCCAGCGAGGTCATGAAACTGGGGTCGGTCATCGCGTCGATCTGCTCGGCGATGGTGGGTTCGCGGTCGTCGTCCGCTTCGATAAGTGGGGTGGCTTTAGACATGGCGTGATTTTAATGCAGTCATTGGTTTCAATTGGCGTTTTTTTCTTGACCGGGGCTGTCGCAAGTTCTACACTGGGTGTGCGGTAATCAATCATTAGTTCGATTATCGCACAACATGCACTGGAAAGCAGATATGATCGATAAAACTTTTGAATCACTGGAACGGGCGGTGGCCGATATCCATGACGGCGCCACCGTCATGATCGGTGGCTTCGGCAACGCCGGCATGCCGTCGGCGCTGATCGATGCGCTGATCGCGCAGGGCGCGAAAGACCTCACCATCGTCAACAACAACGCCGGCAACGGCGAAACCGGCCTGGCCGCGCTGCTCAAGGCCAAGCGCGTGCGCAAAATTATTTGCTCCTTCCCGCGCCAGACCGATTCGCATCACTTCGACGCGCTGTACCGCGCCGGTGAAATCGAGCTGGAACTGACGCCGCAGGGCAATCTGGCTGAGCGCATCCGCGCCGCCGGCGCCGGCATCGGCGGCTTTTTCACGCCGACCGGCTATGGCACGCTGCTGGCCGAGGGCAAGGAGACGCGCCTGATCAACGGCCGCCAGTACGTGCTGGAGTCGCCGATCCACGCCGACTTCGCGCTGATCAAGGCGCTGCGCGGCGACCGCTGGGGCAATCTGGTGTACCGCAAGACCGCGCGCAATTTCGGCCCCATCATGGCCATGGCCGCCAAGGTCACCATCGCCCAGGTGCAGGATGTGGTGGCGCTGGGCGAGCTGGATCCGGAAGTGATCGTCACGCCGGGCATTTTCGTACAACGCGTGGTGAAGGAATCGGCATGAGCACTAATCGTTACACCCGCGACCAGATGGCCGCCCGCGTCGCGCAAGACATTCAGGAAGGTGCTTACGTCAACCTCGGCATCGGCCTGCCGACCAAGGTGGCCAACTATCTGCCGACCGACCGTGAAGTGTTCCTGCACTCCGAGAACGGCTTGCTGGGGATGGGCCCCGCACCGGTGCCGGGCCAGGAGGATGATGACCTGATCAACGCCGGCAAGCAGCCGGTGACGCTGCTGACCGGCGGCGCTTACTTCCATCACGCCGATTCCTTCGCCATGATGCGCGGCGGCCACCTCGACGTCTGCGTGCTGGGCGCTTTCCAGGTATCGGCCAAGGGCGACCTGGCCAACTGGCACACCGGCGCGCCGGATGCGATTCCGGCGGTGGGCGGCGCCATGGACCTGGCGCTGGGCGCCAAGCAGGTGTTCGTCATGATGGAACACCAGACCAAGACCGGCGAGAGTAAGATCGTTGCTGAGTGCACCTATCCGCTGACGGGCGTAGCGTGCGTCAACCGTATTTACACCGACATGGCCGTGCTGGACGTGACGTCCGACGGTCTGGCCGTGCGCGAGATGGCGCCCGGCCTGACGTTTGAAGAATTGCAGGCCGCCACCGGCGCGCCGCTGCTGAAAGGACAATGAGATGACTGAAGCATTTATCTGCGATGCGATCCGCACACCCATCGGCCGCTACGGCGGTGCGCTGAAGGATGTGCGCGCCGACGATCTGGGCGCGATTCCGCTGCGCGCGCTGAAGGAGCGCAATCCGGGCGTGCAATGGGATCAGGTGGACGATGTGTTCTACGGCTGCGCCAACCAGTCGGGTGAGGACAACCGCAACGTGGCGCGCATGTCGCTGCTGCTGGCAGGCCTGCCGCAAGAGGTGCCGGGCACCACCATCAACCGGCTGTGCGGCTCGGGCATGGACGCCATCGGCACCGCCGCACGCGCGATCCAGGCCGGCGACGCCAGCCTGATTATCGCCGGCGGCGTGGAGTCGATGACGCGCGCGCCTTATGTCATGGGCAAGGCTGATAGCGCCTTCTCGCGCAGCGCCAAAATCGAAGACACCACCATGGGCTGGCGCTTCGTCAACAAGGCGCTGAAAGAAGCGTATGGCACCGAGACCATGCCGGAGACCGCCGAAAACGTCGCCGCCGATTACAAGATCAGCCGCGCGGACCAGGACGCGTTTGCGCTGGCGAGCCAGAACAAGACCGCCGCCGCCATCGAAGCGGGCGTGTTCAAGCAGGAGATTGTGCCGGTATCTCTGCCGCAGAAAAAAGGCGATCCTGTGGTGTTCGCGCAGGATGAGCATCCGCGCGCCACCACCACCGAAGCGCTGGCCAAGCTGAAAGGCGTGGTGCGCGCCGATGGCACGGTCACCGCCGGTAACGCTTCCGGCATCAACGACGGCGCCTGCGCGGTGCTGATCGCCAGCGGCGAAGCGGCCAAACAGCACGGACTGAAACCGCTGGCGCGCATCGTCGGCATGGCTACCGCCGGCGTGGCGCCGCGCGTGATGGGCATCGGCCCGGTGCCGGCAGTGCAAAAGCTGCTGCGCCAGACCGGCCTGACGCTGGAGCAGATGGACGTGATCGAATTGAACGAAGCATTTGCGGCGCAGGGTCTGGCCGTGCTGCGTGAACTGGGCCTGAAGGATGACGACCAGCGCGTCAATCCTAACGGCGGCGCGATCGCGCTGGGCCACCCGCTGGGCATGAGCGGCGCGCGGCTGGTGACGACCGCCACTTACCAGTTGCACCGCACCGGCGGCCGTTACGCGCTATGCACCATGTGCATCGGCGTGGGGCAGGGAATTGCGATGATTATCGAAAAAGTGTAGTTTTTAGTTGCAGGAAGTAGTGGAGACAAAATGAAAAAACATAATCAAAGCGGGAGGCAGTCATGCTAGCCAATTTCGCCGGTGTGCTGTTTGACGGCATCGCCTACGGCAGTCTGCTGTTCCTGATCAGTGTCGGCCTGTCGGTCACGATGGGCATGATGAACTTTATTAACCTGGCGCACGGCGCGTTCGCCATGCTGGGCGGCTACGTCAGCGTGTCGCTGCTGTCGCGCTTTGGCGTGCCGTTCCTGGCATCGCTGCCGCTGGCCTTCATCGCTTCGGCGGTGGTGGGGCTGGTGCTGGAGCGCCTGCTGTATCGCCGCCTGTACAAGGCCAGTCACCTGGATCAGGTGCTGTTCTCGATCGGCCTGACCTTCATGGCGGTGGCCGGCGCCACCTACATTTACGGCCCGACGCAACAGCCGGTGGTGCTGCCGGACTGGCTGCGCGGCCAGGTGTCGCTGCTGGGGCTTGATGTCGGTTCGTACCGCCTGTTCCTGATCGGCGTGGTGGTGATCGTGACCATCGCTCTGGGCCTGCTGATCGAGCGTACCCGCTTTGGCGCGCAAATCCGTGCCTCGGTGGACAATCAGACCGCGGCTGCGGGTCTGGGCATCAACGTCAGTCTGGTGTTCAGCCTGACCTTTGCGCTGGGCTCCGGCCTGGCCGGTCTGGGCGGCGGCCTGGGTATCGACGTGCTGGGCCTGGATCCAACCTTCCCGGTCAAATACATGGTCTACTTCCTGCTGGTGGTTGCGGTGGGCGGTGCTGGCACCATCAAAGGCCCGTTGCTGGCGGCTGCCATTCTCGGCGTGTTTGACGTCGCCGGTAAATACTATGTGCCGGAAATCGGCGCCTTCGTGATCTATGCGCTGATGGTCGTGCTGCTGATCCTGTTCCCTGCTGGCCTGATGCGGAGGAAAGCATGAACGCTTTTGCTGATACTGAAACCAAGCCTGTCGCCAAGGTCGCCGCCATGCTGCCTGTCCCTAAATTGCCGCATGACCGCTGGCAGCCATTGGAGATTGTCTTCTGGCTGCTGCCGATTGCCGCGTATTTCGCCTTTCCCGGCTATCTGGTGCTGATCAGCCAGATCATGATTGTCGGCCTGTTCGCGGTGTCGCTCGATCTGATCCTCGGCTATGCGGGCATCGTCTCGCTGGGCCATGCCGCCTTCTTTGGTCTGGGCGCCTACACTGCCGGCCTGCTGTCGGTGCATGGCTGGGGCGAGCCGCTGAGCGGCCTGCTGGCCGGCGGCGTGGTGGCCGGCATTGCCGGCCTGCTGACCGCCTTCCTGGTGGTGCGCGGGCAGGACCTGACCCGTTTGATGGTCACGCTGGGCATTGGCCTGATGCTGTTTGAAGCGGCCAACAAGGCGGCCTTCATCACCGGCGGCGTCGATGGCCTGTCCGGCATGATGGTCGGCAAGCTGTTTGGCACTTTCGAGTTTGACCTGAACGGCAACGTCGCCTTCTGGTACAGCTTTGCCGTGCTGTTCATCGTGTTTGCGGTGCTGCGCCGTGTGGTGAAGTCGCCATTTGGTCTGAGCCTGATCGGTATCCGCGAAGGTGTGCGCCGCATGCCGTCGCTGGGCGTGAACGTGAATCGCCGCCTGGTCGCCGTGTTCACGCTGGGCGCCGTGGTGGCCGGCCTGGCCGGCGCGCTGCTGGCGCAGACCACGCAGTTCGTCGGCCTGGATTCGCTGGGCTTCCCGCGTTCCGCTGAACTGGTCATCATGCTGGTGCTGGGCGGGACCGGCCGCCTGTATGGGGCGCTGGTTGGCGCTGCGGTGTTCATGCTGGCGCAGGACTACATCGCCGGCCTGAATCCGACTTACTGGCAGTTCTATATCGGCCTGCTGCTGGTGCTGATCGTGCTGTTTGCGCGCGGCGGCATCCTCGGCGGCCTGGAACGTCTGCTGCAACTGGTGAAACCTCAACGCAAGGAGCAGCCATGAGCCGCGATATCACTTTACGTACCGAAGGCCTGAGCAAGCGCTGGGGCGCGTTCGTGGCCAACAGCGATGTGTCGCTGACGTTTGAACCGGGCGCGCGCCACGCGCTGATCGGCCCTAACGGCGCCGGCAAGACCACCTTCATCAATCTGCTCACCGGCGCCTTCAGCCCAAGCAGCGGCAAGGTGTATCTGGGCGGAGAGGACATCACGCATCTGCCGCAGCATGAGCGCGTCCACTGCGGCATGACGCGCACCTTCCAGCTCAACACCCTGTTCGCCGGCCTGACGGTGCTGGAATCGGTGGCGCTGGCGATCAGCGAGCGGCGTGGTTTGCAGAACGTGTGGTGGAAAACGGTGGCCAATCATCCTGAAGTGATTGAGGAAGCGATGGCGCTGCTGGCGACGCTGAAGCTGAGCGATCAGGCCAACAGCATCACGCGCAGCATGGCTTACGGTAAGCAGCGCCTGGTGGAGATCGCGCTGGCGCTGGCGACCAAGCCGCGCATCCTGCTGCTGGATGAACCGGCGGCCGGCATTCCGCAGGCCGAGAGCAAGGAGCTGTTTGAAGTATTGGCGCAGTTGCCGCGCGATGTGACGGTGCTGTTCATCGAGCACGATATGGGACTGGTGTTCCGCTTCGCCGACCGCATCACGGTGCTGGTGGGCGGCAAGGTGCTGACCGAGGGGACGCCGGCGGAAATCGCCGCCGACCCGCGCGTCAAGGAAGTTTATCTGGGGGAGTCGGAACATGACTGAGTTGCTGGTGTTGGATAAGGTCACCGCCGGGTATGGCGAATCGATCGTGCTGGAGGATGTGTCGTTCACCCTGAAGGAAGGCGATTCGCTGGCGCTGCTGGGCCGGAATGGCGTCGGCAAAACCAGCCTGCTGGTGACGCTGATGGGCCTGACGCGCCTGCACAAGGGCAGCATCCGCTGGGCCGGCGGCGATATCTCGCGCGTCTCGACCCACAAGCGTTCGCGCGCAGGCCTGGGCTGGGTGCCGCAGGAACGCCATATGTTCCCGTCGCTGACGGTGGAGGAGCATTTGACGGTGGTGGCGCGGCCGGGACCGTGGAATCTGCAGAAGATTTATCAGATCTTCCCGCGCCTGTTTGAGCGCCGCAACAACATGGGCAACCAGTTGTCCGGCGGCGAGCAGCAGATGGTGGCGATCGCGCGTGCGCTGATGACCAATCCGCGCATCCTGCTGCTGGATGAGCCGATGGAAGGCCTGGCGCCGATTATCGTGCAGGAGCTGGTGCGCGTGATCCGCAAGCTGGTGCAGGAAGAGGGCATGTCGGTGATCGTGGTGGAGCAGCATGCGCGCCTGGCGCTGTCGCTGACGCAGCGCGCCATCGTGCTGGATCGCGGCCGCATCGTGCACGACTCGGACAGCGCCAGTCTGCTGGCCGACGGCGACAAGCTGGATAAACTGGTCGCCGTCGCCTGAATGTCGCCCCGACGAAGGCCGGGGCCCATGGAATATATACGCTGTGTTATCGCATGCGTTCCATGGGTTCCGGCCTTCGCCGGAACGACATGGCTTATTTTTTGGTGTAGATACCCACGCCCACCCAGTACTTGTCGTCGGCCTTTTTCACGTAAGAGGACTTCGGCTCCAGCGCCTTGCTCACCGGGTTCACCCACACATAATCCACCCAGCCGGTTTTGCCGCTCATGGCGAGGTCGCGCATCTCTTTCGAGAAGTACTTGCCGTTGGCGTCGCGCAGTTGCGTCATGTCTTTGTTATTCAGCTTGGGATTGGTGCCGTGGCATTTCATGGTGCCCGCCGCGTCGTGCACGAACACGTAAAGCTCGCCCTGGATATAGCCGCCCTTGGGATCAGCAAACTCCTTGCACGCTTCGTCGATGCCTTTCTTCTGGATGTTGACGACGGCCTTGTCCACCAGCGCGATGGCGTCCTGTTTGTCCTGCGCAAACGCGGGCAGGGCGGCAGCCAGCACAAGGGCTGCGGTGATATGGCTGAATTTCATGATGTCCCCCTCGATCTATTTTTTCGTATAGATACCAACACTGACCATGTACTTGTCATCCGCCTTGCGCACGTAGGCGGACTTCGGCTCCAGCACCTTCGATGTCGGATTCGGCCAGACATAATCGACCCAGCCTGGCTTGCCGGATTGCGCGACATTGCGCATCTCCTTGGTGAAGTATTTGCCGTTGGCGTCCTTCAGCTCAATCATGTCCTTGCCGTTCATGCGCGGAATGGTGGCATGGCAGACCATCTTGCACTGCATGTCCTGCACCACCACGTACACCTCGCCCTGGATATAGCCGCTCTTGGGGTCCGCAAAATCCTTGCAGGCTTCTTCCACGCCTTTTTTCTGGATGTTGGCGACCGCCTTGTCGGCCAGCGCAATGGCTGCCGCGCGCTCGGCCTCCTGGGCATAAACGGCAGGCGCCGCCGCCAGCAGGGCGAGGGCGGCCAAGTGTGTCAATTTCATATTGTTGTCTCCTGTCTTATATGGCTGGCACCGGATGTCCGGTAAGGACTATGCTAGCGCAACAGGTATGCGATTAACACCCCACTGTGCGATTAGCGCACTGTATCGCGCGCCGCGAGCGGTGCGCGGCTTTGTTCGTTGTTTTCTTGTACGAGTTTGCTCAGCAGTTCCATGAATTGCAGCTGTTCGGGGCCGGTGAGGGGTGCCAGCAGGCGGCGGCGCAAACGCTGCGAACCAGGAATCAGCTCCTCCAGCAAACGCTCGCCGGCCGGCGTGATGGTGAGCGCACGCTGGCGGCGATTGGTCGGGATCACTTTGCGCTCCAACAGGCCTTTCTCTTCCAGGCGCGCGCAGACGGTGGCGCCGGTCGAGGTATCGATGCCGCTGGCGGCCGAAAGCGACACTTGATCGATGCCCGGATGCGCTTCCAGATTGCGCAGCATCGCGTACTGCACCGGGGTCAGTTCGGAACCCATTTCGTCGTAAAAAATCGACACCGAGATCTGCTGCGCGCGGCGCAGCAAGTGGCCCGGATGTTCGTAAAGGTTGATGAGTTTGCTTTCGGTTTCTGGCATGTGAGATTCTCTGCTTGTACTCCGGAACACTATACTCTACTATATTCAGTGTACTGAATATTAAATCACAAGGAGACAAAGATGTACCCAAAAAACACCTGGTACGTGGCTTGTACCCCGGATGAAATCGAGACCAAACCACTGGGCCGCACCATCTGCGGCGAGAAGATCGTGTTCTATCGCGGCGCCGAAGGGAAGGTGGCCGCAGTCGAGGACTTCTGCCCGCATCGCGGCGCGCCGCTGTCGCTGGGCTTTGTGCGCGAAGGGCAGCTGGTGTGCGGCTATCACGGCCTGGAAATGGGCTGCGACGGCAAGGTGGTCAGCATGCCGGGGCAGCGCGTGCGCGGCTTCCCATGCATCCGCAGCTACCCGGTGGAAGAGCGCTACGGCTTTATCTGGGTCTGGACCGGCGACAAGGAGAAGGCCGATCCGGCGCTGATCCACCATCTCGAATGGGCCGACAATCCGGCATGGGCGTATGGCGGCGGCCTGTATCACATCAACTGCGAATACCGCCTGATGATCGATAACCTGATGGACCTGACGCACGAGACTTATGTGCACGCATCCAGCATCGGCCAGAAGGAAATCGACGAGGCGCCGGTGAACACGCGCGTCGAGGGCGAGCAGGTGATCACCAGCCGCTACATGGAAAACATCATGGCGCCGCCGTTCTGGCGCGCGGCCCTGCGCGGCAATGGCCTGGCCGACGACGTGCCGGTCGACCGCTGGCAGATCTGCCGCTTCTCGCCGCCCAGCCATGTGATGATCGAGGTCGGCGTGGCGCACGCCGGCAAGGGCGGCTATGATGCCGCGCCGGAGCACAAGGCTTCCAGCATCGTGGTCGATTTCATCACGCCGGAGACCGAAACCTCGCACTGGTACTTCTGGGGCATGGCGCGCAACTTCAAGCCCGAAGATAAGGAATTGACCGCCACCATCCGCGAAGGACAGGGTAAGATCTTCGCTGAAGACCGCGAGATGCTGGAACTGCAGCAGCAGAACATCCTGCGCTACCCGGAGCGCAAGCTGCTGATGTTGAATATCGACGCCGGCGGCGTACAGTCGCGCCGCATCCTTGATCAATGGCTGGAGCAGGAGAAGCAGTCATGAGTAGCGAACTGCTGGAAGTGCGGGTGGAACGCCGCACCAATGAAGCGGAAGGCATCTGCAGTTACGAGCTGGTGAGCGTGGACGGCTCGCCGCTGCCGCCTTTTAGCGCCGGTGCGCACATCGACGTGCATGTCGCGCCGGGGCTGGTGCGCCAGTATTCGCTGTGCAATCCGCCGCACGAGCGGCATCGCTACCTGATCGGCGTGCTGCGCGATCCAGCCTCGCGCGGCGGCTCGCAAGCCATGCACGAAAAAATCCAGGCTGGCGCAAAGCTGACGATCAGCGCGCCGCGCAATCACTTTCCGCTGGTGGAAGCGCCGCGCAGTGTGCTGCTGGCGGGCGGCATCGGCATCACGCCGCTGCTGGCGATGGCGGAGACGCTGTCGGCGCAGGGCGCGCAATTTGAACTGCATTACAGCACCCGCTCGCCGGAACGCACGGCCTTCCGCGACCGCATCCTCAGCGCGCCGTATGCGCCACAGGTCAGCTTCCATCATGACAGCGTTCAGCCGCTCGACTTGCCGGCATTGCTGGCCGGGCTTCCGCGCGAAACGCACATCTACTTCTGCGGCCCGTCCGGCTTCATCGACCACGTGAAAGCCAGCGCCACGGCGGCAGGCTGGCCGCATGAGCAGCTGCATCTCGAATACTTCGGCGCGGCGGCTGCTGCGCCGCAGGACGGCGATCAGCCGTTTGAAGTCAAGCTGGCTTCCAGCGGCAAGTGCTACACCATCCCGGCCGGCGTCACCGTGCTGAAAGTGCTGAGTGACGCCGGCGTGTTCGTGCCCGCATCGTGCGAGCAGGGCGTCTGCGGCACCTGCCTCACGCGCGTGCTGGATGGCGTGCCGGACCACCGCGACCTGTATCTCACCGAAGAGGAACAGGCAGCCAACGACCAGTTCACACCTTGCTGTTCGCGTTCCAGAAGCGCCACCCTGCTGCTGGATTTATAAAAAGAGAAGAGGAGACACCATGGATCAAAACAACATCAACCACCAACGCCGTCAACTGCTGCTGGGCGCGGCCGCCTTGTCGGCCGGCGTGCTGCCGGCGATTGCCAGCGCTGCCGAACCATTGAAGGTAGGCCTGATCGTGCCGATGTCCGGCCCATTCGCCTCCACCGGCCGCCAGATCGAAGCGGCCGTCAAGCTGTACATGCAGCAGAACGGCAGTGTGGCCGGCGGCCGTCCGGTGGAAATCATCCTGAAGGACGACGGCGGCGTTTCGCCGGACGTCACCAAGCGCCTGGCGCAGGAGCTGGTGGCGCGCGACAAGGTGCAGGTGCTGGCTGGTTTCGGCCTGACGCCGCTGGCCTTTGCCGCCGCGCCGGTGGCCACGCAGGCCAAGGTGCCGATGATCGTGATGGCCGCCGCCACCTCGGTCATCCCGCAACGCTCGCCCTACATCGTGCGCACCGGCTTTACGCTGGCGCAGGTCACCGCTCCGATGGCGCAATGGGCCGGCAAGAACAAGATCAAGAGCGTGGTGACCTTCGTCAGCGACTATGGTCCCGGCCTGGATGCCGAGAAGGTGTTCGTCAAAGGCTTTACTGAAGCGGGCGGCAAGGTAGTGGACAGCCTGCGCGCGCCGCTGCGCAATCCGGACTACGCGCCGTTCCTGGCGAAGGTGAAGGACTTGAAGCCGGATGCATTGTTCGTGTTCGTGCCCTCGGGCGAGGGCGCGGCGGTGCTCAAGCAGTTCACCGACCGCGGCCTCGCTGCTGCCGGCATCCGTTTGATCTGCACCGGCGATGTGCTGGATGACGATCTGATGACCAGCATCGGTCCGGCCTCCGCCGGCGTGGTGAGCAGCCACCATTACTCCGCCGCCCATCCGTCTGCTGAAAACAAGGCCTACGTCGATGCCTTCACCAAGGCGAATAAGGGCATGCGTCCGAACTTCCATTCAGTCGGGGCATATGACGGCATGCACATGCTGTATCAGGCGCTCAAGCAGACCAACGGCGACAGCAACGGCGACAAGCTGCTGGCAGCAATGAAGGGCATGGCCTGGACCAGCGTGCGGGGCCCGGTCAGCATCGACGCCGCCACGCGCGATATCGTGCAGACGGTGTACATCCGCAAGGCGGAAGCGGTCGGCGGCGCATGGTTCAACGTGGAGTTCGACCAGGTGGAGAAAGTGCGCGATCCTGGCGTCTAAAAACTGCATAAGGAAAGCTGTTTTACTTCGTTTTAATCTGGTCCTCGCTTGCATATACTCGGCCATAGGAGATTTGTATATGCAAGCCTGGATCGATGACGTACAACGGAAGGAAGTCAGCACGGAGCGCAGCCGCCTTTTGTGGCGCGGCGAGTGGCCGACCTGGCTGCTGATCGTGGTGATTTACGGCGGCTGGCTCGCCACGCTGGCATATTGGCCCGTGCTGGGCGTCGCGCCGGCCACCTTGCTGATGATCTGGTGGTGCGCCTGGTACATGTCGCTCCAGCACGAGCTGATACATGGCCACCCCACGCCCTGGCCGTGGCTGAACCGCGTGTTTGGCTATGCGCCGCTGGCCGTGTGGTATCCGTATGAGATCTACCGGGAGAGCCATCTGCGCCACCACAACGACTTCGACCTCACGCTGCCGGAGCTGGACGCGGAAAGCACCTATGTGTCGCCGGCCGAATGGCAAGCCATGCGCCGTCCGCTGCGCGCGTTGCACTGGGTGAACAAGACTTTCTGCGGCCGGCTGATCATCGGGCCCGCACTGTCGATTGCTAATACCTGGGGCGGCGCTGTGCGCGAGATGCTGCGCGGCGACTTCCGTCATGCCGGCCTGTGGCTGCGGCACCTGTTGATGCTGGCCGCCTTGCTTTGGTGGGTGAAGGCCGCGTTTGGCGTATCCGCGATCTGGTATCTGCTGGCGATTTCGTATCCTGCGCAATCGCTGGCTATGATCCGCTCCTACTACGAGCATCGTCCGGCCGAGGACCACAAGCAGCGCATTGTGCTGAATGATGCCGGGCTGGTATTTCGCATCCTCTTCCTGAACAATAACCTGCACCTCGTGCACCATGACCTGCCATCGCTGCCGTGGTATCTGCTGCCGCTTGTGTATGAGGGACGGCGCGAGGCTTATAATGCGCGCAGCGGCGGCTTCCAGATCGACGGTTATGGAGAACTGATGCGCCGCTACGGTTTTCGTCCCATCGACGCACCTGTACATCCACGCATGCCATGAGCTGGACCGTCTCCCTGCCTATGTATAACGTCACCCCGCGCTTGCAGCGGGAGTATGAGGCTTTGCTGGCGACCTTGCTGGTCGATGCCGGTGTGCGCGATGAAGCGCAGCTGCTGCGCGAACCGGAGCTGCCGGCCTTGTGGCGTCGCCCGGACCTGCTGGTCGGCCACACTTGCGGCTATCCCTACGTGAGCTTCCTGCGCGGCGTGGCGACTTTGCTGGCAACGCCGTGTTTCGATTTCCCCGGCTGCGATGGCAGCAACTACGCCAGTGTCATCGTCACCCGTGCTGTGGATGGCGTGAATACGCTGGCCGAAGCGCGCGGCCTGACCGCTGCCGTCAACGACCGGCACTCCAACAGCGGCATGAACGTGCTGCGGCACGCGGTGGCGCCACTGGTTCGCAACGGCCGCTTCTTCGGAAAGGTGAAATGGACTGGCAGCCATGTCGCCAGCCTGGGCGCGGTACGCGAAGGGGACGCGGACATCGCCGCCATCGACTGCGTCACTTTTGGCTATCTGCGCGATGAACTGCCGGAGATCACCGACGGCATCAAGATCCTGCAGTACTCCGCATCCTCGCCTGGCCTGCCGCTGATTACCGCGCGCAGCGTGCTGAAAGAAGTGCAATTACAACTGCGCCACGCCTTGCTGGCACCCAGCCCGCGACTGCGCGAGCACATGGCCGCAGTCCGCATTAAAGCCTTCCAGCATCGTCCTGATGCTGATTACGACCGCATCGTCCAGTTGGAGTCCGAAGCTGTGGCGGCAGGGTATCCAGCATTATTGACAAGTTAGGACAATTGTCCTAATATCGGTTCACGATGCAAAAACGTGAACAAATTGTCGACGCTGCCGACCGGCTTTTCTATGAGCGCGGTTTTGAAAGCACCTCGTTTGCCGATATCGCGGATGCCGTGGGTATCTCGCGGGGGAATTTCTATCATCATTTCAAAGCCAAGGACGACATTCTGGAAGCTGTCATCGCGCTGCGCCTTGAGCGCACGCAGACCATGCTGGATCGCTGGGCTGAGGAAAGCGGCACGCCAGAGGAGCGCATCCGTTGCTTCAATCGGATGCTGATCGCCAACCGCGTGAAGATCATGCAGCATGGCTGCCCGGTTGGCACGCTGGCCGCAGAACTGGCCAAGCTGGATCATGCCTTGCAGCCGCAGGCCAATTCCCTGTTCACGCTATTCCGCAGCTGGCTTGCGCAGCAGTTCTGTGCCATGGGCTGTAAAAAGCACGCTGAGGCCTTATCCATGCACCTGCTGGCGCGCAGCCAGGGCGTGGCGGCGCTGGCGAATGCCTTTCATGACGAGGCGTTCATCAAATCGGAAGTCGAGCAAATGAATCTATGGCTTGCCGCCGTCGCGGCGGGAAAACACTGATTGGAGGGGAACTGTATGCATATCGTGCTGCTCAAATTCGCTGAACAAAAAGATCAAGCTCCAAGCCACATGGATGGCCACAACGCCTGGTTGAAGAAAGGTTTCGATGACGGCGTCTTCTTGCTGGCGGGAAGTCTGCAGCCACGCCGGGGCGGGGCAATTGTCGTCAATGGCGCGACGCTGGAAGAACTGCAAGCCCGCGTTGCCCAAGATCCTTTCGTCGTCGCCAAGGTGGTGGATGCAGAGATATTGGAGATTTCCGCATCCAGGGCCGATGATCGCCTCAAGTTCCTGCTTGGCTGATTACAGATGGCGCGTTTCGGCCGGTGGCGTTTCCCAATTATCGTTCTTCCCGTCGAGATAAGTAATCGGCGCGTTTGCCAATTCCTCCGGCGTGACGTCGTCCAGGCAGGTGACGTTTACTGAGTAGAACTCACCCCATCGTGGCGAGCGGCCGATACCGAAAGAACGTACGCCGCAATGGCGGCAAAACAGATGCTGGTCCGTTCTGGTGTGGAACTGGTACAGCGTAAGCTCCGAACTACCGGCCAGAAGCCGAAAAGCCTCCGGCTGAACGATGGCCGGCCAGTAGCGTATTTTGGTGCAGATAGAGCAGTTGCAGCGCAGGGTGCCTGCGCTCAGATCAATGTCTGCTTCAAACCGGACGGCCCCGCAATGGCAACTGCCATGATAAGTCTTCACGTTGATTCCTTGGAGTGGGCTCCATCAGACTGTATCAGGCGATCGTGAATCAGCGCAAGCGCCAGAGCGGTACGGCGGTAGCGTCAAGTTTGCGGGGCAGAAGGCCTTCGCCGTAGAATGCATCCGCAATGCGTTGTTGTTCGCTCAGCGCGTCTTTCACTACCAGGCGCACGTCGTAGCTGCGGCGGCTGTTAGCCAATTCCACCGTCTTCGCATCCAGACCCCATGCTGGCGCCAGCAGCTCTGCTGCTTCTTTTGGGGACTGCTTGACCCAGCGCCCAGTCTTGCGCAGCGCTTCAAACACCACCGCCAGCACGTCCGGCCGCGCTTCCGCATATGCTGTCGAGGCGAGATAATAGCGCTGGTAGTCCGCGACGTTACGGCCGTCGGCAAGGACGCGTACTTGTGACTGATTCTGTACGCCAGCCAGATAAGGATCCCATGTCACCCAGGCGGCCACGCTGCCGCGCTCAAACGCCGCGCGGCCATCGGCTGGCGTCAGATAAGCTGGTTCGATATCCTTGAAGCGCAAACCCGCCTTGTCCAGCGCTGAGATCAACAGGTAATGACTGCCCGCAGCTTTGGTCACGGCTATCTTCTTGCCCTTCAAATCCGCAATGCTCTTAATCGGTGAGTCGCCTCGCACTATGATGGCTTGTGCCGAGGGCGAGGGCGCCTCCTGCGCGAAGTAGGTCAGCTGCGCACCGGCTGCCTGCGCAAATACCGGCACGGTATCTGCCACATCCGCGCTCAGATCCACACCGCCGACATTCAGGGCTTCCAGCAAGGGAAGACCGCTGGAGAATTCATGCCAGGTCACCTTTACGCCCAGTGGTGCCAGATCCTGCTCCAGCTGCCCGCGCACTTTCAGCACCGTCAGCAAGGTCGACGACTTCTGATAGCCAATGCGCAGCGTGGACGGACCCTTCTGCGCCCATGACGCCAGCGGCAATAAGGTCAACAAGGAAAGCACGGTACGACGTTGCATGATCAGCTCCTGAAGATGGTTATCGCTTGATAGTACGCCGTCGCCGCCAGCCATTAAAAGGAACGCTTTCGAATTTGGATATAGCGCAATCGCATATCGGCACGATACCTTACGTGGTAATCTGAACGCCGCGTAAGGAGAAGACACAATGAGTGAAGTACATTTGCCGGCACGCCTGCAGCATTTCGTCACCCAACTGGAATGCCTGATCGGACAGGATGAAGCACAGACCATCGAGCGCGGCTCGGCCCTGTTGCGTGAGCTGATTGCGCATGACGACTGGTTGCCGCCGGAGGCTGCGGCGCCTCACCCGCAGTTCTATCGCCAGTACCTGCTGTACCGCGACCCGGCCGCGCGCTTTTCGGTGGTCAGCTTCGTTTGGGGACCGGGGCAATCCACCCCGATACACGATCATACCGTGTGGGGCTTGATAGGCCTGCTGCGCGGCGCCGAGATTTCGCATGACTTCCGCCGTACCCCCGACGGCAGGCTGGAACGCCATGGCGAGCCGCAGCGGCTGGAGACAGGCACCGTGGTCGCGGTATCGCCCACTCTGGGCGACATCCATCAGGTCTACAATGGCTACAGCGATCGCGTATCGATCGGCATCCATGTCTACGGTGCGGATATCGGCGCGGTGGACCGCAGTGTCTACACGCAGGACGGGCAGGTCAAGCCGTTCCGCTCCGGTTACGCGCCGCAGGTCCCTTACCGCAGCTACCAGCAGGTGAGGGCCGGACTGCTGGCGGGGCGCGAGATCGCGCTGCTGGATGTGCGCGAGGAAGATCCGCACGCGCAGGCGCACCCGCTGTTCGCCGCCAATTTCCCGTATGGCCGCATCGAGATTGATGCCTGCACCAAGCTGCCGCGCCGCGATGTGCCTATCGTGGTGCTGGACGATGGCGAAGGCCTGGCGCTGCCCTCGGCCCTGCGTTTGCATCAACTGGGCTACACTGATGTGGCGATCCTGGAAGGCGGCATCACCGGCTGGCGCGATGCCGGCGGTGAGTTGTTCCGCGATGTGAATGTGCCCAGCAAGTCCTTTGGTGAGCTGGTCGAGCACGAGCGCCATACGCCATCCTTGTCCGCACCAGAGGTGAAAGCCCTGATCGACAAGCGCGAGAACATCGTCATCCTGGACGCGCGCCGCTACGACGAGTATCAGACCATGAGCATCCCCGGCAGCATCAGCGTGCCAGGAGCCGAGCTGGCCTTGCGGGCACGCGAGTTGGCACCTGATCCCTCGACCCGCATCATTGTCAACTGCGCTGGCCGCACGCGCAGCATCATTGGCACCCAATCGCTGATTAATGCCGGCGTGCCGAATCCGGTCTCCGCGCTGCGCAACGGCACCATCGGCTGGACGCTGGCGCAGCAGGAGCTGGAGCATGGCCAGTCGCGCAGCTATCCGCCGGCGTCAGACGCCAATCGACAGACGGCGGCGCGCGATGCGCGCGCGTTGGCCGATCGTGCCGGCGTGGCGCGGATTGAGCGCGCGCAGCTGGCGGCGCTGCATGCCGATCGTACCCGTACCAATTATTTCTTCGACGTGCGCAGCCCTGGCGAATATGGGGCCGGTCATCTGCCGCATTTCCGTTCCGCGCCGGGCGGCCAGCTGGTGCAGGAGACCGAACAGTTTGCACCGGTACGCGGCGCACGCATCGTGCTGGCGGATAGCGACGGCGTGCGTGCCAACCTCACCGCGCACTGGCTGCGGCAGATGAATAACGACGTCTATGTGGTCGACGGCTTGCGGCCCGAAGACTTCAGTGTCGCCGGCGCGTGGAAGGACGAGGTGGCGCCGCAGCCGGAGGTCGAGGAGATTAACGTCGAGACGCTGGCGCAGTGGCTGGAACAGGCGCCGCAGCAGATTGCAGTGCTGGACTTCACGTCGGGCGTCAACTATCAGAAGCGGCATATTCCGGGGGCGTGGTTTGCGCTGCGGTCGCAACTGGCGGCGGCACTGGCGCAACTGCCGGATGGTGTGCAGCGTTACGTACTAAGCTGCGGCAGCAGCCTGCTGGCCCGCTATGCCGCCGCCGATCTGCGCACCTTGACCAAGCTGCCTGTGCTGGTGCTGACCGGCGGCACGGCGGCGTGGCTGGCGGCAGGCAAGCCGGTCGAGATGGGGGCAACGCGTCTGGCGTCGCCGCTGATCGACCGATATCGCCGGCCATACGAAGGGACGGATAACCGCGCGGAAGCCATGCAGGCTTACCTGGATTGGGAGTTCGGGCTGGTGGGGCAGCTTGGGCGCGACAGCACGCATGGCTTTCACGTCGTTTGACTTCGATACTGACTTCTCATAAGTTATACTCGATTCAGGCCGCATAGACGGCCGAATCTCCTCCACTTACATGAGAAAAGTCACAATGACTATTACGAAGCGACTGATATTAACTTTGTCGTTGGCGCTGGTGGCGCTGATCTTTGTCGGTGCCGCCGGTCTTACGCAGCTTTCACGCGCGCAGCAGCGGTTGGACAAGGTACAAACCAATCTGATTCCCAGCATCGCCGGTTTGAATATGGCCAAGGGCTATCTTGCTGATAGCCGTCTGGCTGGTTATCGGCTGTCGGTGTTCTCCAATCTGGCAGATAAAACCGCGTTGGATAAAGCCTACAATGACGCCCATGCCAAATTTGACGAGGTAGTCGCGCTGTACGAGAAAGAGCGCATCGTTGACGATACCGACCGCAAAATGCTGGACGCCGACAAGGCTGCCATGGCTGCTTATCGCCAGGCGCTGGTGCCGTTCCTGGCCGGTGCGCATGCTGGCGACATGGACGCGGTGCGCGCGACGCTGCAGGCGGGTACGCCTTTGGCCACCTCGGCGGCTGCCGTCAAAAAAGCCTTTGACGATCATATCGCTTATAACAATAAGCTGATCGAGGATGTGCGCGAGGAGAGTGTGGCCGCTTACAACTTCGCCTTCCGCCTGCTGGTGACGGTGATTGTGCTGGCGGTGCTGGTCACTGGCGCGCTGGCATGGCAGCTGTACGTCACCATCAAGGGCAGCCTGGAGTCGATCCGTGGCACGCTGGAGGATGTGAGCCAGTCGCTGGATCTCACCCACCAGATCAAGGTCGAGCGCATGGACGAAATTGGCCATACGGCGGTAGCGTTCAACAAATTGCTGGTGCAGATTGCAGGCGTCATCGAAACCGTGCGTGCGTCCACTAGCGCGGTCGGTGCGGCCTCGCAGCAGATCGCGGCTGGCACGGGCGACCTGTCGCAGCGTACCTCCTCGCAAGCGGCGGCGCTGGAGCAGACTGCGGCCAGCATGGAGCAGCTGACGTCCACCGTTGGCCAGAACGCCGACAACGCGCGTCAAGCCAACCAACTGGCACGTTCGGCGTCCGAGGTGGCTACGCAAGGCGGCTCCGTGGTGGAACAGGTAGTCGTGACCATGGGTTCGATCAATGAATCGTCGCGCAAGATTGTCGATATCATTTCTGTTATCGATGGCATTGCGTTCCAGACCAATATTCTGGCTCTGAATGCCGCTGTGGAAGCGGCGCGTGCCGGTGAGCAGGGCCGTGGCTTTGCCGTGGTGGCGACCGAGGTGCGCAATCTGGCGCAGCGATCGGCCGCCGCGGCCAAGGAAATCAAGGCGCTGATTGACGATTCGGTGGAGAAGGTTGGCTCGGGCACCAGGCTGGTGGAGCAGGCCGGCAGCACCATGCATGAAGTGGTCTCCAGCATCAAGCAGGTGACCGACATCGTGGGCGAAATCAGCGCTGCGACACAGGAGCAGAACGACGGTATCGCGCAAGTGCACCGCGCGGTCACCGAGATGGATCAGACCACGCAGCAGAATGCGGCACTGGTTGAGCAAACTGCCGCCGCCGCAACGCTGCTGCGCGATCAGGCGGACAAGCTGGAGCAAGTCGTCAGCGCGTTCAAGATCAATGCATCGCAAGCAGCCTACGTGCCTGCAACGCCTGTGGCGCCGCGCCGGGCCACGGTAACGGCCTTGCCGAAATCCACACGCGCCAAACCGCCCGCTGCGCCCGCCGCCAGGCCGGCCACGCCGAAAGTCAAGGCGGCTTCCTCCGGCGATGAGTGGGAAGAGTTCTAACGCGGGCGTGCTGCACGCTTTTTGAGAGCGCGCTACAATCAAAGTCCAGCGCACCACGCTGCCGTGGTGCGTTTTTCTTTGGAGGGTAGCGATGAATTTCAAGCGTCTCGGAAAATCTGGTTTGCGCGTGCCTGAACTGAGTTTTGGCACAGCGACTTTTGGCGGCGGTAACGATTTCTTCAAAGCCTGGGGCAGTACCGATGCCGGCGGCGCCGCGCGGCTGATCGATGTCTGCCTTGAACATGGCGTCTCCATGTTCGATACCGCCGATGTGTATTCGGATGGCTTGGCCGAAAAAATTCTCGGTGAAGCCATCAAAGGCAAGCGCAATCGCTTGCTGATCTCGACCAAGGTCACTTTCCCCACCGGCCAGGGGCCCAACGATTATGGCTCGTCGCGCCAGCATATTATCGACGCGGTCGACAAATCACTGCAGCGCCTGCAAGTGGAACATATCGACCTGCTGCAGCTGCACGGACAGGACTACAACACGCCAGTCGAGGAAACCTTGTCCACGCTGGATCAGCTGGTCCGCGCCGGCAAGGTGCGTTACATCGGCGCTTCCAACTTCTCCGGCTGGCATTTGATGAAGTCCCTCGCCACAGCGGACCGCTACGGCTATCCGCGCCACGTCGCGCATCAGATCTACTACTCGCTGCTGAACCGCGATTATGAATGGGAGCTGGCGCCGCTGGCCGAAGATCAGGGTGTCGGCGCGGTGGTATGGAGTCCGCTGGGCTGGGGCAAGCTGACCGGCAAAATCCGTCGCGGCCAGCCGGCAAAGCCGGGCACGCGCGCGCACGATATCGCCGGCACCGGGCCGCACTTTGAAGAGGAGCGCCTGTTCCGCATTATCGAAGCGCTGGATGTGGTGGCCGAGCAGTCTGGCAAATCGATACCGCAGATTGCGCTCAACTGGCTGCTGGGGAAAAAGACCGTCTCCAACGTCATCATCGGCGCGCGCGACGAGAAGCAGCTGATCGAGAACATCGGCGCCACCGGTTGGTCGTTGACGCCTGAGCAGAATGCGCTGCTGGAACAGGCCAGCGACGTGCCGCCGGCCTACCCGGTATGGCACCAGCGCGGCTTCGCCATGTTGAATGAGCGTGGTGCTATCGACGCGCTGTGAGCGACATAAGGGAGTGACATTTCGTGATGTTTCGGGTAATCCGTTTGTAGGAAAATCTGGTATTAATCAACACACGCCAGCGAGGGTGGAAATGATAAGAAAAACACTCTGCCTGCTCATTGCTGTTCAGTTCCCGGAAATCGCCTTTGCTTATCAATTTGAGTTCCTGAATATCAAAGACGATGTGCATCAGCGGATGGCGGAGCAGGCGCTCTTGTGTTTTACGTCGAACCCCGGGAAGCATCGATTTTCGTGTGATGGGAAGACTTTTTCGACAGCGCCAGACGTTTACCTGGGCAGCGTAAATGGATTGAATCTGCTGACAGTTGACGATGTGAGGCGTGCGGTAGTTTGGCCCGATGATCCTGTACGTGAGTTGAGCGTCACGAAGATTCCGCGCGCTGCCTTGTGGGCTTTTCGCCTGGTAGTAGACCAATGTAAGAAATATCGAGCGGGCATTCAAGATGGGCTCCGTTGCTCTAGCCACTACGGAAGTCTGCAATTCATGCATGCCATGGAAGGCTTGAAGGGAGAATCCGCGAAGGAGACGCAGAAAGCGATCTTGGACTGGTCAGTGTTTGCATACAGGGTGGCGGTCAACAAGCAAGATTCGTCGGGATACTATAACGATAAGGACTATTGCGAATTCTTTGCGAAAGAGCCGAGGTCAAAATTCGTCAATGCGATGTCTCCTCAAGATCTGGATGGCGGAGCCCAATTTCCCTGTCAAAAAAAGGACAGCTCGCCATGGCAGATGTCGACCCCTTTTGCTTTGTCCTGCACTTGGGGATCTGCAACGTGCGCTGAATACACTTACGGAAATAACTTTATTGTGCGAAAGGCTGCGTTAGGCGCTATTTTGCACGTGATCCAGGACTCTTACGCCAAAGGGCATGCCAGCCGTGGCAATGACGTCGCTATCAATACCTATGAGTGTGCGGCGATAAGGCAGTTTCAAGTCTATACGGAGCAAGATCACGAACGGCACGCGCAGGCGGATACATACCCATACCCATCCACGGCTTGCATTTCGGGGGAAGCCGATGTTGATGGCCCAGTCACCGCCTCAGCGGAGGTCATTCGGATGTTTTTTGCGAACGAGGACGAAAGCAAGCTTCGAGCTTACCTCGCAGATCACGTGTTCAAATTGGCTGACGATCTGAAAGAGGCAGGAGCCACCGACTTTTTCAGGAAGCCCATGCTAGAAGTTCTTGACAAGCGTGGCACGCAGTGAGCGTGATTCGATCGGGTGGAAGTGGATGTCCGCTACGGCAGCCGCTTCGCCCTTCAACTGCGATTCATAGTAGTAGTCGATGGCGGAGTCGCGGCGGTTGGTGATGTTGAAGGCTTCCAGCTCCAGCGCCAGATCCTTCCTGATCTTCCAGCCAAAGCGCCCGTTCAGCGTCATGCTCGATCCGGAGCGCACGCTGTTATCTTCGATCAGCGGACGCGGACCAAAGTAGCGCAGCTTGAGCGAGGCGGAATATGGTCCGCCATTGTCCACGGTCAGCGCCAGCTGGCCAGTGCCTTCAATCGCGCCGGGTATGTAGCTGCCGGCTTCCTGATAGCCGCGCGAGCGTGCCCGTGCATAGGCCAGGTCCAGATCGACGGACAGCCATTTCAGCGGTTTGTAGTAGTTGGAGAACTCCACGCCATAACGGCGGCTGGGCGGGCCGGCCGCTGTGGCGCCGGCATCGCCGATGTAGACCAGCTCCGAGTCGAAATCCAGACGGTACACAGACAGCGAGGTTTGCAAACCCGGCAGCCAGGCGCTGCGCGCACCCAGTTCCATGCCGCGCGAGCGTACCAGCGGCGTCACCTTGTCGGCTGCCAGCCCGGTCTTGGGATCGATGGTGATGGTGGCGCCGCGTGCGTCGTTGCTGTGGAAGCCGCTGCCGAAGTTGGCGTACACCTCGGCCGTCTGCCAGGGGCCGTAGATCAGGCTAAGACTCGGGCTGACCAGATGATCATTCGCCTTGCCGGAATTGGCTGCAAGGCCGCTCTGCACGTCGAAGCGATAGCTGTCCAGGCGCGCACCAGCCACGGTGCGAAAAGCTGGGTTCCAACGTGTGTTGTTTTCCACGTAAAGCCCGGCGCTGGATTCGACGATGTGATCCTGCCGCGTCACCGACAGCGTGCGACGCGCCTGCGTGTTGTGTAAGCCATTGAAGATATTATCGTTCTGTAGCTGCACGCCGATGGTGGTTTCGCTGTTTCCGGTCTCGGTGTGATGATGCCAGCTGTGCGATGCATTCAGGCCGCTGGTGACGCGCTTGTCCGGCTGCGCGAACTGGTCGCCATGCACCGGGTCGTCCATGAAGTAGGTGAAGTTGGACCACAGGTCCAGCTGGTTGGCGATGATGTAGGCATTCACCCTGGATGCGCTATCTTCGGCGGTGCGCCGCCATGCGCCAGACAGGCTGTAACGATGGGCCTTGCCGCCATCTGTATTGTCGATGGCGTCGTAGCGGCCGATCTGGCCATCCTGCACGGCACGCAGCGGAATCTGATCGGTTGAGTTCCAGTCAGCCTTGTAGGCCATCAGGCTGACATTGAAACCGTTGTTGGCGTAACCCTCGCTGTAGCGCAGCACGGCATTCAGTTTCTGGTAGTCGTCGGGATGCGTGAACGGGCCGTCATTGTGCATCGCCTCGATGGCATACAGCAGGCTGCCGCGCTCTGTATCCAGCGAGTTCGCCACCAGTGCGCGGCCGTAGCCATTCTGGCCAATAGAGGCGCTGGCCACACCTTGCAGCAGGCGATTCGCATACACCACCGACGCCGTGCCGGCCGAAGCAAAGTCCCCTTCTTCGGCGGAGTAGGGACCTTTCTTGTAATCGAGGCGCACCGCCAGTTCGGGTATCAGGAAATTCAGGTCGGTCCAGCCCTGGCCATGCGCATGGCTGCGCTGATTGACCGGCATGCCGTCCACTGTGGTGCGCAAGTCGGTGCCGTGGTCAAGATTGAAGCCGCGCAGGTAGAACTGATTGGCCTTGCCTTCGCCGCTGTGCTGGCTGACCACCAGACCCGGCACCGCCTCCAGCATCTCGCCGGGGCGATAGACCGTGCGCGCCGCCAGTTCCTCCTGCGTCACCGTGCCGGCGCTGGCCGCGTCGGCCACGCCCAGCTGATTGGTGCGCGAACCATCCACCAGCACTCTTTGCAGGATCTGGTCATCCGCATGCGCGGAAGCGAAAGCCAATAACAGCGCGTACTTAAGGGGCGATCTGATCAATGCTGTCTTGATCGAAGAAGAGAGTTTTGATGGTGCCATCGGTTTGCAGGTTGACGGTGTTCTTTTGCGAAGGCAGGAAGTCTATCAGCAAAGCGTTGTGTATGCGGCTGCCTTTTGCCAGTCTTGTAGCTGGTATTTCCTGAAAGATGACGACGCTGTCCGCATCCACTTTCACACCCACCCATTGCAGCGGCAAACGCTTGCCGTTGATATCGGCAACGGTGAACTGCTTTTCCACGTAGCGCCGCAGCGGTGCCTCGCTGTCGACGCGGCCCAGATCGAACTGACGGCCATACAGATTGGTCAGCAGCGTGGCGAGATCGTGCGCTGTATAGGTGTGCACGATCTCGGTGCTGCCGGTGCGCTGGTTGTAGCTGATGTCCGCTATGCCCATGTGGAAGTTGTGGGCGTGGGACGTCATGCTGGCCGCAGCCAGCATGATCGCCACAACAGGGCGCAGTAAGCGCATCACTTCTTCTCATCTTTCTTGAGCGGCGTATTAAAGTCGCGCATCAGGTTATTCTTGTCACGCTCGGTCTTGAACAGTTCAAGGCGGGACTGGGTTACCTTGCGCGGCCACGCGTTGTTGGACGTATCGATATCGGCGGTTTCCCAATACGGGTCCTGGGTCAGGCCGACCATCGGCTCGTCGGTGACGATCAACTTGGTGATCTTCTTCGAGTTATAGCGCCATACTTCGGCCGGGATGCGCTCGACGTACTTTTTGCCGCTCTTGAGTTCAATCTCCAGGATCAACGGCATCACCATGCCGCCCAGGTTGGAGAAGTCCACCAGATACAGGTGCTTGCCCTGATCCAGCAGCTTTTTCTCCCATGGCTCCAGCTTCTCGATCGCTTCAGCGTAGTTGTTGCGGTCCTTGTTGGTGACGGTGAATTCGTCATGCTCGTTGTAGAAGTCCTTCAGCTCAGGATGGGCGTCCACGCGTTTGGGCAGGGCCTTGTTGCGTTGTTCGGACAGCGAGACAGGCTCCGCTTCCTTCTGCGCCTTCTTCCACGCTTTTTCCTTTTCAGGATTCTTGCTGCTCACGCCATACTCGCTGATGCCGTCGATGCTGATATCCACCGGCTCGGTGGTGTAGAACCAGCCGCGCCAGAACCAGTCCAGGTCCGTGCCGGAAGCGTCTTCCATGGTGCGGAAAAAATCCGCCGGCGTAGGGCGCTTGAATTTCCAGCGCTGCGCGTATTCGCGGAAGGCATAGTCGAACAACTCGCGGCCAAGAATGGTTTCGCGCAGGATGTTCAAGCCGGTGGCCGGCTTGGCGTAGGCGTTGTTGCCCACCTGGAGCAGCGACTCCGAGTTGGTCATGATCGGCACCTGGTTCTGGCTGCGCATATAGTCAACGATGTTGCGCGGCTCGCCGCGGCGCGACGGATACTTGTCTTCCCATTCCTGTTCGGCCAGATATTGCACGAAGGTGTTCAAGCCCTCATCCATCCAGGTCCACTGGCGTTCGTCCGAGTTGATGATCATCGGGTAGTAGTTGTGGCCCACCTCGTGAATGATCACGCCGATCAGGCCATACTTGGTCTGCTCAGACCAGGTCAGCGCGCCGGTCTTCTTGTCCCTGGAAGGCCGCGGGCCGTTAAAGGAGATCATCGGATATTCCATGCCGCCCACCGGACCGTTGACAGATATCGCGCTTGGATATGGATAATCAAAGCTGTACTTGTTGTACTTGTCGATGGTATGGATGATGGCCTGCGTGCTGTACTTGCCCCACAGCGGATTGCCTTCCTTCGGATAGTAGGACATCGCCATCACGTCGGTGGAATCCTTCTTGTAGCCTTGCGCATCCCAGATGAACTTGCGGCTGGAAGCCCAGGCGAAATCGCGCACGTTGTTGGCCTTGAAGTGCCAGGTTCTGGTGGCGCTGCTGCGCGATTTTTCAGCCCTGGCGGCTTCTTCCTGCGTGACGATCAGCACCGGTGAGGTCGCGGTTCTGGCCTTGGCCAGGCGCTCGCGCTGCACGGGGCTCAGCACGTCGTCCGGGTTTTGCAGTTCGCCGGTGGAGGCCACAACGTGGTCGGCCGGCACGGTCAGCTGCACATCGTAGTCGCCGAATTCCAGCGTGAATTCGCCAGTGCCGAGGAACTGTTTGTGCTGCCAGCCGTAGACGTCATAGTAGGCCGCCATGCGCGGGAACCATTGCGCGATTTCAAACAGGTCGTTCTTGTCTTCCTCAAAGTGCTCGTAGCCGGAACGGCCGCCCAGCACCTGCTGTTCGTTGATGTTGTAGGACCAGTCGATATTGAAGATGAACTTCTCACCCGGCTTCAACGGCGTCGGCAGGTCGATGCGCATCATGGTGCGGTTGATGACGTGCCTGAGCGGCTGGCCATTGGCGCCCACACTCTTGATTTTGAAGCCGCCATCGAATTCGCGGCCGGCCAGGATGGCGCGCATGCCTTCGAACTTGTAGCCGTCGTCCGGCGACGATGGCTTGGCCCACGCCTCGCGCGATGGCTGGGTGAGCATCATGCGGGCGTCGGAATCCTTCTTGTAGATGTTCTGGTCGAGCTGCACCCACAGATAGCTCAGCGTATCTGGCGAGTTATTGTGATAGGTGATTTGCTCGCTGCCGGTGAGGGCGCGCTTGGCTTCGTCCAGCGTGGCGCTGATGGTGTAGTCGGCGCGCTGCTGCCAGTAGGCGTGGCCGGGCGCGCCGGAGGCGGTGCGGTAGACGTTAGGCGTCGGCAGAATTTCGTCGAGTTGACGGAATTTGTCGTCGAACGGCTCCGCTGCGTAAGCGGACACCGTCAGGCAAAGGGCCAGGAAGCCAATTTTTTTGCGCATGTGGTTGTTTCCTCTGGATAAGAGGATAAATTGTATAGCAGGTTTTCAGATGATTACCTGCCGATACAATAAAATACAAACGCAAAATTAAACTGGTTTCAGCGCTTGGCCTGGGCTGCGTGGAACTCTTCCTGGAAGCGGTAATGGGCATCGTCCGTCGCGCTGATGGCGGTCGATGGCACGTCCAGCTTCATCAGGCGGGAACCCGCGCCGGCGCTGGCCTGCGGCCATTCCGGCAGGCCGGCACCGTTAGGATTGCCGGTCTTGATGAAGTTGGCGAAGTAGTTCTGCATCTGCGCCGACAGGGTGCGATCGTCGTCGGTCCACGCATACACTTTATTACCCGCCAGGTTGCCCATGGCGTACTCGATTTCCACCGAGTGTCCGGCGCCTTCCTGGCCGGGACGTGGACGGGTGTAGTAATAGCGGTAGGTCGGTTTGCCGCTGGTGCGCGCGTGGGCATCGATCCACTTCCAGGTGCCATAGCCGATGAAGCGGTCGCTGGCAAGTTCGGTCGCGGCCTGCTTCACGTCGCCGCTGTAGGCTTGCTGTGCGGCGGCGGCTTTGTCGCCGTAGAGCTTCTGCAGCGCGACGGCAAAGTTCTCCGGAGTGGGCTCGGCGTCGCCCAGGATTTGTCTGTAGTGGCCTTCATACGAATTCCAGCCCGCCAGCAAAGGCACTTTGGCCTGCTCGCCGGCGGCATACATCGCTGCCGGCGAACGTGGGATCACATAACCGTCTTCGATGGCGGAGAACCAGGTGCCCGGCTTCTTGGTGGCGTCCAGCAGCTGCTGTGCCGGCAGCGCGCGCAGTTCGGCCAGCGTTGGCGCGCCTGCGTCTTTTGCAAAGGTGGCGCCAACCTGCTCGGCAAAGCTGAGCGGGGCCAGGCCCATGGCGCTCAGCAGCGAACCGCTTTCCCCGATGGCGCCGGCGATCAGACCCTTGGCCTGCGGATTGATCATCTGCGCGCTGACCGAGAACGAGCCGGCCGACTCGCCGGCGATGGTGACCCGCGCCGGGTCGCCGCCAAAGGCCGCGATATTGTTCTTCACCCATTGCAGGGCTGCCGCCTGGTCCATCAGGCCGTAGTTGCCGGAAGCATGATTCGGCGATTCCTTGCTCAGCTCCGGGTGTGCCAGGAAGCCGAAGACATTCAAGCGGTAGTTGATGGTCAGGGTGACGATACCCTTGGCCGCCATGCTCTCGCCGTCGTAGCGCGGCTCCGAGCCGTCGCCGGCCGCAAAGCCGCCGCCGTAGAAGTACACCAGTACCGGCAGCTTTTCCCTGGCTGACTTGGCCGGGGTCCAGACGTTGAGATACAGGCAGTCTTCGCTCACCCCATCGGAACGGAACACCATGTCGCTGAACAGCGGCAGCTGCATACAGCGCGCCGCGAAGTGATCGGCCTTGCGCGTGCCCTTCCATTTGGCCGCCGCTTGCGGCGCCGCCCAGCGCAGTTTGCCGACCGGCGGCGCCGCGTAGGGGATGCCCTTGAACGACTTGACCCCCGAAGCCTCCTGCACGCCCGTCACCGCGCCGGTGGCGGTGCTGATGCGCGGCGTGCTGCTGGCGGCGTAGGCGGAAGAGGAAATAACACTAGCGGCGATCAACAGCAAGGGGAGTTTGTTCATTGTCTCGATATGGTTTTAGTGTTTGGGCCGCAAACGTGGTGCAGCATCGGACTGGCGGCGTATCAGTGCGTGCTCGATAACGACGTGTTCGGGGGCTTCCGGCGTGCCGTTGCGCTGGGCGCGGATCAGGCGCACCAGGATCTGCACGGCTTTTTCCGCCATGTCGGCAATTGGCTGGCGCACGGTAGTCAGCTCGGGCCAGATGGTGGTGGCCAGTGCGGTATCGTCGAAGCCGGCCACCGTCAGGTCGCCCGGCACGTCCAGGCCGAGGCGATGGGCGATGGCCACCACGGCGGCGGCCATGTCGTCATTGCTGGCGAAAATGGCGGTCGGGCGCTGCTCCAGTCCCAGCAACTGCTCCGCCGCATCCAGGCCGGAACGATAAGTGAACAGGCCCTGGACAGTCAGTTCCCTGGCGTTCTGCGCATTCTTTTCAGCGATGGCGGCCTTGAAGCCAGCCAGGCGGCGCGCGCTGGCGCTCTGGTTCGGATGACCGATGACGAAGCCGATGCGCTGGTGACCCAGCGCGATCAGGTGGCAAGTCATGGCATATGCGGCCTGGTAGTCATCGATACTGACGCCACCGACGCGCGGGTCGGGCTGGCCGCAGGCGACCGTGATGGCAGGGGTGCCGGAGGCGGCAATCAGGTCGATCAGATTGTGCACGTCGCACAGCGGCGGCGGCAGGATGATGCCGTCCACGCCGTTGGCGATCAGGCGGCGCGCCTGTTCGACGCCGTGTTCATCGGCTTCGCATTTTTCCACCACCAGCTGCACGTTATTCGGGCTGGCCTGGTTCAGCAGGCCGACCAGGAATTCGCTCAGGTAGCCCGCGCTCGGATTCGAATACAGGAAGCCGACGCGTATTGGCCGCGAGCCGGCAAGGCGGCGCGCGGCCTGGTTGGGAACGTAGTTGAGGGCAGCAACGGCCGCGTCGACGCGGTTGCGGGTTTTTTCGCGGACGTTGGTGTCGCCGTTCATCACGCGCGATACCGTCATCGGGGATACGCCCGCCAGCTTGGCCACATCGGCCATGGTGGGGGCCTGCGAGCGGCTCTGCACGGCCGGTACGGGCGCCGGTTTCACCTTAGTTTTCGTCATCTGTCCTCAATAATATAAAGCTAGGTTAAGCCCCGGACTTTACCACAAGCGGGACTTAACCACGACCTGGGGCATAAGGATAGCGCAAGGCCTTGTAGTATTCCAGCGGATGCGCGGGTGCTTGCACGCCCGGCGGCAGCGGCAGTCCGGACACCGACTGGAAGTAGGCGATGCAGGCGTCGCGCCAAAGGACGGCGTTATTGATCTGGCGCGTGAGATGCTGCTCGACATCCGCGTAACGGCGCGCGTCGATCAGCGGCTTCAGGGCAACCCAGCGCGCATGCAGCTGCCGGGTCCCGGCGACGCCCTTGTCGTATCGGGCCAACAGTTCGGCCCACAGGGTGCGGCCGGACGGCATCACATAGTCCCATGGCAGGTGGTGGAACCACAGCAGCAGTTGTTCCGGCGTGGTGCGTGGATCGGCGTACTGGCGCGCGATCTCCGGCGCATACTGCGCCAGCGCGTTGCTGCCGCTGGCGGTGCGGTTAAAACCGATGCCATTGCGATCGGCGCGGTGGTAGTAGACCGGGTTCCAGTCCGGGCGCTCAAGGTTATCGACCCAAGGCGCCGGGCCGTGGTGGTGGCTGGTGCCCATCATGTGGTGCAGGCCGAGTGGCGTCATGTAATCCACCACGGCTTCGCGCGAGATCATCATCATGTCGACGATAGGAGCGGCCACGCGCTGGTCCGGACTGAAGGTGAGGGCGGCCCACTCGGCGGCGATGTCTTTGGCCTTGGCCTGCGGGTTCCAGGCCAGGCGGCCGTAGGCGTACCAGTTGGCCTGGTCGAAGTGGGAGCCTGACCAGTTACGGTCGCTGCCGATGTTGGCCACGCCGGCCATGCCGCTCAGGGTCTGTGCAACGGTCTTGCCGGTATGGGTGTCCGATTCCAGCGTCTCTTCATACATGGTGCCCAGGTAGGCCATGTCGGTGGAGTAGCCGAGGTACTCCTTGGTGATCTGGAATTCCATCATCAACGGCGTGTGCGGCATGGCGCCGAACAGCGGGTGGAACGGCTCGCGTGGCTGGAAGTCGATGGCGCCGTTCTTCACCTGTACCAGCACGTTGGCGGCAAACTTGCCGTCCAGCGGCTTGAATTCCTCGTAGGCCTGCTTGGCACGGTCGTCGTCGAGGTGGGCGCCTTTGGGCGCGTAGACGAAGGCGCGCCACATGACGATGCCTTTGTGCGGCGCCACGGCTGCGGCCAGCATGTTGGCGCCGTCGGCGTGGGTGCGGTGGTAGTCCTGCGGGCCGGGCTGGCCCTCGGAGTTGGCCTTGACGAGGAAGCCGCCGAAGTCGGGGATGGCTTTATAGATCTCGTCGGCCTTGTTCTTCCACCATTGCTGCACTTCCGGTGCGAGCGGATCGGCGGTGCTGGTCTCATGCAGTTCCAGCGGCGTCGAGAAGCGCGCCGACAGGTAAACCTTGATGCCGTAAGGGCGCAGGATGTCCGCCACGGCGGCGGTCTTGGCGATGAATGACGCGGTCAGGACTTCCGGCTTGGAGTTGACGTTATTGAGCACGGTGCCGTTGATGCCCAGCGAGGCGTTGGCACGGGCATAGTCGGTGTAGCGCTGGTCCTTGATCTCCGGCAGGCCCCACCAGTCCCAGATCGACTGCCCGGAGTAGCCGCGTTCCACGCTGCGGTCCAGATTATCCCAATGGTTCAGCAGGCGCAGTTGCAGCTTGGGCGCGGACGCCGCGTCGGGCCTGGCGCCAGTTGCGGCGCCGCGCAGCCAGGCATAGGTCCCGTACAGCAGGCCGATGTCGCTGTTGGCGGCGATCAGGGTGACGCTGCGGCCCTGAACGCGGGTGGCGCGCAGCAGATAGCCTTCCTTGCCCAGCGCGGCCAGTTCGGCGCGCAGCGGCGACGCGGCGCCGCTCAGTTCCGGCAGGCGTGCAGGCGTGGCAAGCAGCAGGGCGCCATCGCCGATGCGCGCGGCCGACGATGGCGCCTGCCCCAGCATGCCGGCCAGGCCCTTGCGCAGTTCTGCCAATGCCGCATCCGCGGTTGGCGTTGCGGCGCCGGGCAGCACGATGCTGCGCGCCTGCGATTTGACGGCTGCGTGGGCTGCGCCGGTCAACGGGCGGTAGCGCAACCACAAATCATAGCCGTCTTCGTCGGCCGCAAATACTGTCGATGCAAGCGACAGCAACAGCGCCATCAAGGCCGCTGGAAGGAAAAACCGCATGATGTCTCCATTTTATGATAGCGTAACCATTTCATTATGCCACGATGTTAGTGAACAATTCCAACGAGGAGTGAGACAAAACATGAAAATTTCCCGTCGCAGCTTTATGGCCATGATGGCCGCCGCCAGCGCAGCCCCGCTGCACGCCGCCGATATGCCGGAACCCCTGAAGGTGCTGGGCAAGCGCAAAGGTCTGAATGTCGGCAACGCTATCGGTGGCCGCTACTTCCACGATCCGGCCTACAAGGCGCTGATGGCGCGCGAGTGCAATATGCTGGTGGCGGAGAACGAGGGCAAGTGGCAGGCGCTGGAACCGCGCCAGGGGCAGTACAACTTCGGTCCCGCCGACGCCATGTACGCGTGGGCGAAAGAGCAGGGCATGCTGGTGCGCGGCCATAACCTGGTGTGGCAGGAGGCCAAGTGGCTGCCGAAGTGGGTTAATGAATATGACTTCGGCGCGCAGCCGGCCAAGGCGGCGGAAGCGCTGCTGCGCAAGCATATCGTGACGGTCTGTGATCATTTTGGCAGCGCCATTCATAGCTACGACGTGGTGAACGAAGCGGTCGATCCGAAGACGGGCGGCTTGCGTTCGAACGTCTTCACCGAGCGCATGGGGGCGCTGGAGCAGATCGATCTGTCGTTCCGCCTGGCGCAGGAGCGGGCGCCCAAGGCGCAACTGGTCTACAACGATTACATGCGCGGTGACGAGGGCAGCGCCAGGCATCGCGCGGGCGTGCTGAAACTGCTGCATGACCTGAAGTCGCGCGGCACGCCGGTGCATGCGCTGGGCTTGCAGAGCCATATCGGCTCCTGGGACGAGAGCAGCAGCGCGCGCTATCAGCAGGACTGGCGCAAATTCCTGGACGAGGTCACGGGCATGGGGCTGGATCTCCTGATTACGGAGTTCGACGTCAACGACCGCAAGCTGCCGGCCGACGTCAAGGTGCGCGACGCGGGTGTGGCGGCGCTGGCCAAGGATTATCTGGATGTGACGCTCAGCTATCGTCAGTGCAAGGATTTCCTGCTGTGGGGGATGGCGGACCACGTCAGCTGGCTGCAGGGCTGGGACGAGGCGCCGCGCACCGATGGACAGAAGATGCGTCCTACCCCGTTTGACGCCGAACTGCGCGCCAAGCCGCTGCGCGACGCGATTGCGGCGGCCATCAATGCGATGCCGCCGCGCGCCTGATTACTGGCGTGGGCTTTCCGGCGGGCCGAGGTAGCTCGGCTTCTGCCCGCCGGCGTTGACCACCAGCTTTTGCAGCACCAGGCCCGAATCCAGCGCCCAGAACTTGAGCGTATGCTGGCCCGGCTTGTCGATCTGGTGGCGCGACACCAGCACCGTCGCGCCATCCGAGACGCTGCGCTCCCAGGCCTTCTCGCTGCTGTCCGCATGGACGTTGACGATCTGCGGCGCCTCGTCGTCAAATGAGATCGCATAGCGCAGGCCTTCGCCCGGCTGGAACTTCTGCGTCGGCGCCAGCGTGGTCTGTACCTCGAACTTGCCGGCGCTGAACAGCTGCATCTCATACTCCAGCCGCATCGCGGGTGCGGCGTCCGCTGGCGCGTCCACCGGCAGCACCGTCATGCCGGACAGGGTGCGTCCATGATCCGGCACCTTCAGCCAGGTACGCTGGCCGGCCGGAACGGCACGGGTGTAATGCTCGGCCTCCATCGCCACCACGCCGCCAGTTTCGATAAAGCCCTTCAGCGCAGCGGCGCCGGCCGGCTTGTGCACCGGGACTTTCACCACTGTCTTGCCGCCAGCGCCCGTAATGGTCAGCGATGCGGTGCGCACGCCTTGCGGCACGTCGGCCCAGCGCACGTTGACCAGCACGCGCTGCTCGCGCACCACCTTGCCGGAAGGCCTGTCCAGCGTAATCCACGGCTCGCTGGCGACCACTTTGTAGTCAAACGGCTGCTGCCCGCGGTTGAAGATGTCGATAAAGCGCGCCTCGCGCTCGAACACATTCAGCGCCGGCAGGGCCAGCGCATCGCCGCCCGGACCCGGCCAGACCTGCTCGCTGCCTTCCACCGCCACGCCCATGTCGGCGGCTTTCGGCACCTGCATCTCGGTCACCGGCGGCATCACATTGCGCGGCGGCTGGTTCCAGTAGGTGTAGCCGAGGTGGGTCTGCGACATCATATGGTTCCACTTGCCGCCGTTGATGTCTTCCTGATAGCGGCGTGCCAGCTCCGCATCCTCGGCAAACAGCGAGCGTGCCTTGGCCGCCAGGTCGTTGGTGGCGGCGCGGCCTTGCATGCCATACAGGCGGTTCAGGCCCGCGGTGACGTACAACTCATTCACCACGGCGCTGGCCTTGGTGGGATAGAGCACCAGCTGGTAGAAGGCGTCGCGTTTGTTTGCGGGCAGGGCGGCGGATATTTTTTCCGCCCGCGCCGCAATCGCCTTGTACTCATCGACGATGCGCGACGCTTCGTTATAGTTCACCAGCGAATAAGTATTGGGCTCCAGCTGCTCCGGCTTGCGGCGGCCATTGTACTTGGCGTACCTGGCGACGATATCGGCGATATCGTCCGCGTGCTCCGGTCCAAACTCGCGCGCGGCCCACAGTTTCAGATAGTCCGGCAGACGCTCTGCTGGCCATGCCGCGGGATTCCAGGCATAGGTGAGGAAGAACTCGATCGGCACTTCCATCGGTTTCAGGTCGCCCACGTTGACGATCCACAGGCGGTTGGCCTGATATTGCCAGGCCAGGTGCATCTGTTCCCAAACCTTGGGCAGTGGCGTCACGTTGAGCCACTTGTACGAACGCGGACCGCCGACATAGTCGAAGTGGTAGTACACTCCCGCGCCGCCGGCGCGCTTGCGTTCATCCAGCGTCGGCAGGCGGCGGATATTGCCCCAGTTGTCGTCGCACCACAGCAGGGTCACGTCATCCGGAACGCGCATGCCTTTCTCGTAGTAGTCCTGTACTTCCTTGTACAGCGCCCACACCTGCGGCACCTTGGTGACGTCGGGATTAATCTCTTTGGCGATGACGCTGCGCTGATCGCTGACAATGCGCTCCAGCAGCGAGACATTGGCGTCGCGCGACATCGGCTCGTCGCCGTCGCCGCGCATGCCCAGCGTGATCAGCTTTTCCTGTCCCTGCGAGACACGCAGCCCCTGCGTCCAGAATTCGCGCAGCGCGTCGGCACTACGGTTGTAGTCCCATGGCTTGTTGCCGCCGTAGCGGCGCCACTCATCGTGCGCGCGCATCATCGGCTCGTGGTGCGAGGTGCCGATGACGACGCCGTAGTCATCAGCCACTTTGCCGTTCAATTTGTCGTCATCGTAGAACGCCTTGCCCCACATGGCCGGCCACAGATAATTGCCGCGCAGGCGCAGAATCAGCTCATAGACTTTTTCATAGAACTGATGATTGAAACCGCCGTAGCGCTGTTTTACCCAGTCGGTCAGCGCAGGCGCCTCGTCGTTCAGGAAAATGCCGCGATACTGCACCACCGGCGCATCGCTCACCGCCGCGCCGGCCGAGGCGTACACGCTGGCATGCTTCGCGGCCGGCACGTCGGCCCACCAGTTCCACGGCGACACGCCGATCTGCTCGGACATCTCATAGATGCCGTAGATGGTGCCGCGCTTGTCCGCGCCGGCGATCACCAGCGCGCGCTCCACGCCGGGCAGCGGCTTGCGCAGGGTCTGGACCTGCCAGCCTTCCCACTTGCCCTTGATGGCCGAGACATCCAGTTTGCCGTCCGCCACCAGCCGGTCGATCAGCGCGCTTTTGCCGATGGTGCCGATAATGACCACGTCCGTGCCGGCCGGCGCACCGGTAGTGCTCAGCGCCGGTTTGACGGCGCTGACACGGGCGATATCCGCCTGCAGGTCCCCGGCGGCGCGCAGCACGCCATGATAGTCGGCCGGATCCACATACAGCCTGGCGGCCTGGCCATTGCGGGCCAGCGCCACCGCATCGGCGGGCGGCGCGTCAAACCAGGCCAGTTTTTTCTGGCCCAGCGCCTGCGCGGGCAGGGCGTGCGTCATCAGGGCCAATAACATGGCCCCGGCGGCAAAGATGCGTTGTCTCATTTCGTTTTACTTTTCCAGTGGCTGATAGTCGAACCATGCAAAATCCGCGGCGGGCATGGCCTGCTCACGGGCGCCTTCGGCATACATGCCGATGAAGACGCCGGTGAAGCCGGTTGCCGATTCCGATGACAGCGGCGCGGTTGGCACGCTGCCGATCTGCTTGAGCGGCGCGCCTGCGCTGCTGTAGCTGAACTCATAGCGGTCTGCCCACGATTCCACTTGCAGCACCACAGGGCCGGGCGGCAGCGGCGCGGAGGCCTGCAGCGTGGTGACGCCGCGCGCGCGGGCCAGCAGTTCCAGCTTGCGCTGGGGCGTGCCGGTGATGCGCAATTCATAGTAGTTGTTTTCGTTCTGACGCAGGACCAGGCCGGCGGCATGGCTGGCGGCCGACGGCTCAAATTCCAGCTGCGTCGCGGCGCGCATGCGCATGTGTTCCTGGCGGCGCGCGATGAAAGCCGGCTGCGCGATGTCGTTCATGGTGACGCTGCTGCCTTTGAGACGCAGGTAACCGGGACGCTCGCTCAGAGACCACAGGCCGTCGCCGGGGCCGCGCAGCTGCGTCCATTGCAGACCAAGCTTGGGCGCTGTGAAGTCGTCGCGCACCGGCTCGGCGGGCCATGGCGCCAGCGGCGGCAGGCCGTCGGCCGACATTTCAATCGCCAGCGGCTTGCCCTTGTTTACTGTGAGCCAGCCTTGCTCGTTCCATTCGACTGGCGTCAGCAGGGTCTCGCGGCCGAGGTGGTGCTTATGGTCGATCGGGCGGATGCCCAGCAGCGACATCCACCATTTGCCTTCCGGCGTTTGTACCAGGTCGCCGTGGCCGGTGGCTTGCAGCGGCAGCTCGGGATGGCCGCGATGCGTCAGGATAGGATTGGCGGGGTTGGAGGTGAACGGTCCCCATGGCGAGGTGGAGCGCGCCATGGTCAGGCTGTGATTATACGAAGTGCCGCCCTCGGAGATCATCAGATAGTACTGGCCATTTTGCTTGTACAGGTGCGGCCCCTCCGGCCACACGCCGCCGGTGCCGGACCAGATCAGGCGCGGCGCTTCCAGCAGCTTACCGGCCTTCAGGTCGATCTCGGCCTGATACACGCCGCCGCGTTCGCCGCCGCCGTGGCGGGTGTAATAGACCTTGCCGTCATCGTCGAAGAACAGGGACGGGTCCATGGCGAAGCTTGGGTCGTTCAGCCACACCGGCTCCGACCATTCACCCGCGGGGTCTTTGGTGTGGACGTAGAAGGCGCCGCCGCCCTCCATATTGGTGGTGACCATGTAAAACTCGCCGTTATGGCAGCGCAGGGTGGGCGCGTAGATGCCTTGCGAGCTGCGCGTCTTTTTCAGATTGAGCTGGCTGGCGCGCGTGAGCGCGTGGCCGATCTGGCGCCAGTGGACCAGATCCTTGCTATGGTAGATCGGCACGCCGGGGAAGTATTCGAAGCTGCTGGTGGCCAGATAATAGTCGCCGCCCACGCGGCAGATGCTCGGGTCGGCGTGAAAGCCGCTGAGCACCGGGTTGGTATAGGTGGCTGCACTTGCTGGCGCGGCCAGCGAGGCGGCCGCCATCAGCGCCGATAGCGCGCTACGGACTGCGTTCATTTATTGTCTCCACATTTTTTTTTGAGTGCCGCCAGCGGCACGGTTTCGGCCAGCGCGCGATAGCCGGCCAGGGAAGGGTGCAGGTGATCGCCGGAGTCGTACACCGGCTTGAGGCGATCCGGCCTGGCGGGGTCGCGCAAGGCCGCATCGAAATCTGCTACAGCGTCAAACACGCCGGAGGTGCGTATCCATTGATTCAGTTCCTGGCGATCTGCCTCGTTCTCCGGCTCCGGATGGTAATAATCACTGCCAACGTATGGCGTTACGGTGGCGCCGATCAGGCAGATGCCGTGCGCATGCGCGCGTTCGGCCAGCTGGCGGTGCGCCAGTTTCAGGTCTGCCAGCAGTTGCTGGCGGTCGGCCGGCGTGTCGGGCGTGTTGCGGTGCTGCCCGCCCATGTCGTTCACGCCGATCAGCACCAGCGCATGGGTCACGCCTGCGCGCGCCAGCACATCGCGATCAAAGCGCGCCGCCAGGTTAGGGCCCAGGCCATCGCGCAGCATGCGGCCGCCGCCGATGCCGGCATTGACCACGCCCAGTGCCAGTTTCTCGTTGCGCAGGCGCGCTGCCAGCACGTCCGTCCAGCGGGTGTTGGTATCGGGCGGTACGCCGTAACCGTCGGTGATGGAGTCGCCGATGGCCACCAGCGCGCCGACCTTGCGTGGGGCCAGCACCTCCACATCGCTGAGCGCATACCAGCGGGTGGTCTTGCCCGCGTCGTCCCACTGCGCGTCATTAATGCGGTTGCCTTTGGCGAGGAAGGTGGTGGTGCGCGCGCCCGGATGGCCGGTCTGGCGTGCCGGCGCGTCCTTGAAATAAAGCGATATGGCCAGGTCGGCCGCCGGCTTCAGCTCCATGGCGACGCTGTCGCTGTAGTATTCCGCGCCGGCCGGGATCATCACCGAAGTGCGGCCGTTGAAGGTCAAAGGACGCAGGGTAGGGGCGTTGACGCCGGCCTGTCCGGGGCCCCGGGCCAGCGCCACGCTGGCTGCTTCAAGCATCAATGGTGCAGTGCCATATGCATTGCTGATGCGGACCCGGAACTGCTTGCCGCCAAGAGTGAGGCGGACGATCTGGCGCAGGCTGCCGTCGCGCCAGTTTTCGGCCGCCAGCTCATTCGCCGGCTCGGGAATTTGCTGCGCTGCACCCCAACTCGCCACCCAGTGCGGGACCGGGTCCGCAGCCGTGGCGTTCATCAGAAAGGCCGTTAGCACGGCGCCCAGGCAGCTGCGTAAAGCGTGTTGACTTGGTTGCATAAATCCTTCACACTCATAAAATGTTAGCGCTATTCATTTTAGGGTAAAGAGATGGTAGGTGCAACAAAAACACCGGCTTCGCTACCCTGTCAGAACACGGAGACTCCATGAAGAACAATCTGAAACATGCGCCTGCACTGGCGCACCTGCCTGCCGACCTGCCGGACGCCTTGCTGGTCGGCCGTGTATGGCGCAACGACGTCAATGGCCCGAGTGTGGTGGTGGTGCGCAAAGGTGAGGTATTTGATATCACCGCCGCGGTGCCGACCGTGTCCGATCTGCTGGAGCGCGACGACGTGGTGGCCTTTGTCCACGCGGCGCAAGGCGAATCGCTGGGTCGCGTGGAAGCGCTGATCGAGGCCGCCCTGGCTGGCGACGCCAGCGCGCCAGTGCGCCTGCTGGCGCCAAACGATCTGCAGGCCATCAAGGCCTGCGGCGTGACTTTCGCCGTCAGCCTGCTGGAGCGCGTGATCGAAGAACAGGCCGGCGGCAATCCGGCCAAGGCCGATGAGCTGCGCCAGTCGCTGCTCAAGGATATCGGCGCCGACCTGTCGGCCATCAAGCCTGGCTCGCCGGAAGCGGAAAAACTGAAAGAGCAGTTCATTGCGCGCGGCGCCTGGTCGCAGTACATGGAAGTGGGCATCGGCCCATATGCCGAAGTGTTCTCCAAGTCGCAGCCGATGTCGGCGGTGGGCTTTGGCGCGGACGTCGGCCTGCACCCTGAATCGAAATGGAACAACCCTGAGCCGGAAGTCGTGCTGGCCGTGAACAGCCGCGCGCAAGCGGTTGGCGCCACGCTGGGCAACGACGTCAATCTGCGCGACATCGAAGGCCGCAGCGCGCTGCTGCTGGGTAAAGCCAAGGATAACAATGCCTCCTGCGGCATCGGCCCGTTCATCCGCCTGTTCGACGAACGCTTCACCATTGACACCGTGCGCAATGCGGAACTGCGCCTGGTGATCGAAGGCGCGGAAGACGGCTTCCGTCTGGACGGCGAAAGCCGCATGCGCGAGATCAGCCGTGATCCGCTTGATCTCGTGTCGCAAACCAGCGGTCCGCACCATCAGTATCCGGACGGCTTCATGCTCTTCCTCGGCACCATGTTCTCGCCGATCAAAGACCGCGGCGCGCCTGGCGCCGGCTTTACCCACAAGCTAGGCGACCGCGTCAGCATCAGCAGCCCTTCGCTGGGCATGCTGGTCAATCACGTTTATCGCAGCGACGCCGTCACTCCGTGGACGTTCGGCGTGCGCGCACTGTATCGCAACCTGGCCCAACGCGGCCTGCTCAATTAAAACAATAGGAGAGAAAGATGGTGCAACCAATGGTCTACGCCACCTACCCGGACCTCGCCGGCAAGCGAGTCCTGATTACTGGTGGCGGCACCGGCATCGGCGCGGGCATTGTGGACGCTTTTGTGAAACAAGGCTCGCAGGTGTTCTTCATCGATATCGCAGTCGAAGCTTCGAAGGAACTGGCTGCGAGCATGAAGGACGCCAAGTTCCCGCCAGTGTTTTTCCATTGCGACTTGACCGACCTGGACGCGCTGTCCAAGGTCATCGCGCAGATCGAGAAGGATCATGGCGCGATTGAAGTCCTGATCAACAACGCGGCCAACGATCATCGCCACCAGGTGCAGGAAGTCACCGCGGAATACTGGGACAAGAGCCTGGCGGTCAACCTGCGCCACCAATTCTTCTGCGCCAAGGCCGTGGCGCCGGGCATGAAGCAAGCCGGCGGCGGGGTAATCCTGAACTTCGGTTCGATCTCGTGGCATCTGGCGCTGCCGGACCTGTCGCTGTACATGACCGCCAAGGCGGCCATCGAGGGCCTGACCCGCGGTCTGGCGCGTGATCTGGGTAAGGACGGTATCCGCGTCAATACCGTGATCCCGGGTTCGGTGATGACGGAGCGTCAGAAGGCGCTGTGGCATTCGCCGGAAGCCAGCCAGGCGATCCTGAATGCGCAGGTGCTGCCGCAAGGCGTGGAAGTGGAAGACATCGCCGCCATGGCGCTGTTCCTGTCGTCCGACAACGCACGCCGCTGCTCCGGCCGTGATTACTTCGTAGACGCCGGATGGTATGGAGCATGAACCTCTATCAGCCTGAGTGCATCTGGTCGCTGGGCGCGACCCTGGGGGAAGGCCCAGTGTGGCACCCGGAGGACAAGGCGCTGTACTTCGTCGACATCAAGCAGCGCGCCATTCACCGCTGCGCGGAGGACGGCAGCCGGCGCCAGAGCTGGACCGTGCCGTCCGAAGTGGGTTTCGCCTTGCCGATGCATGGCGGCGATTTCGTGTGCGGCCTGCCGGGCCGCATCGAGCGCTTCTCGTTCGAGACCGGCGAGCTGACCACCATCCAGGAACTGGAAACCGAGCTGCCGGGCAATCGCCTCAATGACGGCTATGTGGACCGCCACGGCGCGCTGTGGTTTGGCTCCATGGACAACGCCGAGGTGGCGCCAAGCGGCTCGCTGTTCCGCCTGAGCGCAAGCGAGGGCTTGCAGCACAAGGACGGCGGCTACGTCATCACCAATGGTCCTTGCGTCAGCCCCGATGGCCGCACTTTCTACCACACGGATACGCTGGAAAAGACCATCTACGCCTTCGACATCGACGACGGCGGCAATCTCTCCAACAAGCGTGTCTTCGTGCGGATTGAGGACGGCGGCTACCCGGACGGCACGGCGGTGGATGCGGACGGCGCGCTGTGGGTGGGATTGTTTGCCGGCGGCCGCATCGAGCGTTACGCGGCATCGGGCCAATTGCTGGACACCGTGGCCATGCCGTGTTCGAATATCACCAAGGTTGCATTTGGCGGTGCGGATCTGCGCACCGTCTTTGTGACCACGGCCCGCAAAGGCCTGACGGAAGAAGAATTAAGCCGCGAGCCACTGGCCGGCGGCGTATTCAGCTTCCGCGTGGCCACGCCGGGACAACTGCAACATCTGTACTTACCAGAATAGGCAACTCTATGAGCACCCAATCGCGTCGCTACCGCTCGCAGGACTGGTTCGATAATCCGGACCACATCGATATGACCGCGCTGTATCTTGAGCGCTTCATGAACTACGGGATCACGCCGGAGGAACTGCGTTCCGGCCGTCCCATCATCGGTATCGCCCAATCGGGCAGCGATATCAGCCCGTGCAACCGCATCCACCTGGAGCTGGCCAAGCGCGTGCGCGACGGCATCCGCGACGCGGGCGGCATCGCCATGGAATTCCCGCTGCACCCGATCTTCGAGAACTGCCGCCGTCCGACCGCCGCCATTGACCGCAACCTGGCGTATATGGGCCTGGTCGAGATCCTGCACGGCTATCCGATCGACGCCGTGGTGCTGACCACCGGCTGCGACAAGACCACGCCGTCGCAGCTGATGGCTGCCGCCACCATCGACCTGCCTGCCATCGTGCTGTCCGGCGGTCCTATGCTGGACGGCTGGCTCGATGGTGAGCTGGTGGGCTCCGGCGCCGCGATCTGGAAAGGCCGCAAGCAACTGGCCGCCGGCAAGATCGATGAAGAGAAGTTCCTGCAGATCGCCGCCGCATCGGCGCCGTCCGCGGGCCATTGCAACACCATGGGCACCGCCTCCACCATGAACGCGATCGCTGAAGCACTGGGCATGTCGCTCACCGGCTGCTCGGCCATTCCTGCGCCGTACCGCGAGCGTGGCCAGATGGCCTACGAAACCGGCAAGCGCATCGTCGAGATGGCAAAGCAGGACATCCGTCCGTCGCAGATCCTCAACCGTGACGCCTTCCTGGACGCGATTGTGGTCAACGCCGCCATCGGCGGTTCCACCAACGCCCAGCAGCACATCGTCGCCATGGCGCGCCACGCCGGCGTTGAGCTGAAGTCGAGCGACTGGATGGAGTATGGCCATAAGGTGCCGCTGCTGCTGAACATGCAGCCGTCCGGTAAGTTCCTGGGCGAGCGCTTCCACCGCGCCGGCGGCGTGCCGGCCGTGATGTGGGAACTGGAGCAGCAGGGCAAGCTGCGCTCCAACCGCCTGACCGTCACCGGCGCCACCATGAAGGAAAACCTGGTCGGCCGCGAGACCAATGACCGCGAGGTGATCTACCCGTTCAACGCGCCGCTGAAGGAAGACGCCGGCTTCTTTGTCCTGAAGGGAAATCTGTTCGACTTCGCCATCATGAAGACCAGCGTGATTTCGCCGGAATTCCGCCAGCGTTATCTGAGCACGCCGGGCAAGGAAAACATCTTCGAATCGCGCGCCATCGTGTTCGATGGTTCGGGCGACTATCACAAGCGCATCAACGACCCGTCGCTGAACATCGACGAGAACTGCATGCTGGTGATCCGCGGCGCAGGTCCGATCGGCTGGCCAGGTTCGGCGGAGGTGGTCAACATGCAGCCGCCTGATGCGCTGATCAAGCGCGGCATCAACTGGCTGCCGACGCTGGGCGACGGCCGCCAGTCCGGCACCTCGGACAGCCCGTCGATCCTGAACGCCTCGCCGGAAAGCGCGGTGGGTGGCGGTCTGGCCTACATCCGCACCGGCGACACCGTGCGCGTGGACCTGAACGAAGGCAGCTGCAATATGCTGATCAGCGATGAGGAACTGGCGAAGCGCAAGGCGGAAGGCATCCCGCCGGTGCCGCAAAGCCAGACGCCATGGCAGGAGCTGTACCGCTCCACCGTGGGCCAGATGGAAACCGGGGCCTGCATGGAGCTGGCGCTCAAGTACCAGGGCGTGGGCGACAAACTGGCACGCCACAACCACTAAGCCCTTCACGCAAAACAACAACGGAGACGATTAAATGAAGAAGATTGTAGTTAGCGCCGTACTCGGCGCCATGATGGCTCTGGGCGCTGGCGGCGCCATGGCCGATGCCAAGAACCCGAAGATCGGTTTCTCGATCGATGACCTGCGCCTTGAGCGCTGGGCGCGCGACCGCGACTACTTCACCGCGGAAGCGGAGAAGCTGGGCGCCAAGGTCTACGTGCAGTCGGCCGACGCCAGCGAACAGCGCCAGATCGCGCAGATCGAGAACCTGATCTCGCGCGGCGTGGACGTGCTGGTCATCGTTCCTTACAACGCCACGGTGCTGAACAACGCCGTGCGTGAAGCGAAGAAGGCCAAGATCAAGGTGGTGTCGTACGACCGCCTGATCCTGAACGCCGACATCGACGCCTACATCTCCTTCGATAACGCCAAGGTCGGCGAGCTGCAAGCCAGCAGCCTGGTGGCCATCAAGCCAAAGGGTAATTACTATCTGCTGGGCGGCGCGCCGACCGACAACAATGCCAAGGTGCTGCGCGAAGGCCAGCTGAAAGTGCTGCAGCCGCTGATCGACAAGGGCGACATCAAAGTCGTGGGCAAGCAGTGGACCAAGGACTGGAGCGCGTCGGAAGCGCTGTCCATCGTGGAAAACGCGCTGACCGCCAACGGCAACAAGATCGACGCCGTGGTCGCATCCAATGACGCCACCGCCGGCGGCGCCATCCAGGCGCTGGCCGCGCAAAAACTGGCCGGCAAAGTGCCGGTGTCCGGCCAGGACGCCGACCTCGCCGCCGTCAAGCGCGTGATCGCCGGCACCCAGGCGATGACCGTCTACAAGCCGCTGAAAGTGATCGCCACCGAAGCCGCGCGCCTGTCGGTCAAACTGGTGCGCAACGAGGCGCCTGCCTTCAACGCCAACTACAACAACGGCATGAAGAACGTGAACACGCTGCTGCTGGCGCCAATCGCGCTGACCAAGGCGAACGTGAACGTGCTGTCTGACGACGGTTTCTACACCAAGGCCCAGCTGACCGCCAATTAAGGAATCAGCATGGCCGAATATCTTCTGGAAATGCGCAACATCGTCAAGGAATTTGGCGGTGTGCGCGCTCTGAACGGCATCGACATCAAGCTCAAAGCCGGCGAATGCGCCGGCTTGTGCGGCGAGAACGGCGCCGGCAAGTCGACATTAATGAAAGTGCTGTCCGCCGTGTACCCGCACGGCACCTGGGACGGCGAAATCATCTGGGATGGCAAGCCGCTGCAGGCGCAGTCCATCCGGGAAACCGAAGCGGCCGGCATCGTCATCATCCACCAGGAGCTGATGCTGGTGCCGGAGTTGTCGGTGGCTGAGAACATCTTCCTCGGCAATGAGATCACGCTGCCGGGCGGCCGCATGGATTATGCGGCCATGAACCGCCGTGCCGAAAAGCTGCTGAAAGAGCTGAACATCAACGATGTGAACGTGGTGCTGCCGGTGAAGCAGTACGGCGGCGGCCACCAGCAGCTGATTGAAATCGCCAAGGCGCTCAACAAGAACGCGCGCCTGCTGATTCTCGACGAGCCTTCGTCCTCGCTGACGGCGGCAGAGATCAAGGTGCTGCTGAATATTATCCACTCGCTCAAAGCCAAGGGCGTCACCTGCGTCTACATCTCGCACAAGCTGGATGAAGTGGCCGATATCTGCGACACCATCGTCACCATCCGCGACGGCCAGCACATCGCCACCACGCCAATGTCGGAGATGAATATCGACCGCATCATCGCGCAGATGGTAGGCCGCGAAATGACGCAGCTGTATCCGCAGCGCGAACACACGCCGGGCGAGGTGATTTTCGAGGCCCGCAACGTCACCTGCTACGACGCCGACAATCCTGAACGCAAGCGGGTCGACAACATCTCGTTCCAGCTGCGCAAGGGCGAAGTGCTGGGCATCGCCGGCCTGGTGGGAGCAGGGCGTACCGAACTGGTGTCCGCCATCTTTGGCGCCTATCCGGGGCCGAGCGAGGCCGAGGTGTATCTGAACGGCGTCAGGCTCGATACCAGCACGCCGGTGAAAGCCATCCGCAATGGCCTGGCCATGGTGCCGGAAGACCGCAAGCACCACGGCATCGTGCCGGACCTCGGCGTTGGACATAATATGACGCTGACCGTGCTGAAGGACTTCGCGCGCGCCACCCGTATCGACCAGGAGGCCGAACTGGCCACCATCCGCCAGGAGATCAAGAGCGTCAAGCTGAAAACCTCCAGCCCTTTCCTGCCGATTACCGGGCTGTCCGGCGGCAACCAGCAAAAGGCGGTGCTGTCCAAGATGCTGCTGACCAAACCGAAGATCCTGATCCTCGATGAACCGACGCGCGGCGTCGACGTCGGCGCCAAGTTCGAGATTTATCAGCTGATCTTCAACCTCGCCAAGGAAGGCATGTCGATCATCATGGTGTCGTCGGAACTGGCCGAAGTGCTGGGCATTTCCGACCGCGTGCTGGTGATCGGCGAGGGCAAGCTGCGCGGCGATTTCGTCAACGACAATCTGAGCCAGGAAACGGTACTGGCGGCGGCGCTGGATCAGGCGCACTGATTTTAGGACTTACTCATGAAAAGTAATTTGAAACAGCTGTTCACGCAGTACAAGATGCTGGCGCTGCTGATTGCGGTGGCGATTATCTGGGCATTCTTCAGCTATCACACCGAGGGCGGCTTCATCACCCCGCGTAATCTGTCCAACCTGATGCGCCAGATGGCGATCACCGGCATCGTCGCCTGCGGCATGTCGCTGGTGATTATCGCCGGCGAGATCGACCTGTCGGTCGGCTCCTTGCTTGGCCTGCTGGGCGGCGTGGCGGCGGTGCTGGATGTGACGCACCATTTGCCGCTGCCGCTGACGCTGATCGTGGTGCTGGTGGTGGGCCTGGTGATTGGCCTGTTCAATGGCTACCTGACCGCCTACCTGGGCATCCCATCGTTCATCGTCGGTCTGGGCGGCATGCTGGCGTACCGCGGCATCGTGCTGGGCGTGACCGGCGGCACCACCATCGCGCCGGTTTCGGACGATATGGTCTACATCGGCCAGGCTTACCTGTCGCCGACGCTGGGCATTGCGCTGGGCTTCCTGCTGTTCGTGGTGGCCGTGTATCTGATCATTGCGCAGCGCCGCAGCCGCGCCGCGCATGCGCTGGACGTGGCGCCGATGTGGCGCGACGCCGCCAAGCTGGCCATGCTGGGCGTGGTGCTGGCGGCATTCGTCATCACCTTCAACTCGTATGAAGGCATTCCGCTGCCGGTGCTGCTGCTTCTTGCGCTGCTGGGCATTTTCAGCTACGTCACCACCCAGACCGTGTTTGGCCGCCGCGTGTACTCAGTCGGCTCCAACATGGAGGCGACCCGCCTGTCCGGCATCAACGTCAAATCGATCAAGCTGTGGATCTTCGGCATCATGGGCCTGATGTGCGCACTGGCGGGTCTGGTGAACACCGCGCGTCTGGCGGCTGGTTCGCCATCGGCCGGCACCTCCGGCGAGCTGGATGCGATCGCGGCCTGCTTCATCGGCGGCACCTCGATGCGCGGCGGCTCGGGCACCGTGCACGGCGCCCTGATCGGCGCGCTGGTGATGGCGTCGCTGGACAACGGCATGTCGATGCTGGACGTCGACACCTACTGGCAGATGATCGTCAAGGGCGCCATCCTGACGCTGGCGGTCTGGGTGGACGTCAGCACCCGCGCCGGCAAACGATAAAAAATAAATCCACCAAGGAGACAATGCATGACCAACCACCGCAGGCAATTTCTGACTTCCATGACCGGCCTGGCCGGCCTCACCGTGCTGCCGGCGATCGCCGCGCCAGCCAAGGCGCCGTACAAAGATGCGGCGCTGGCGGTGGAAAAGCGCGTCGACGATCTGCTCGGCCGCATGACGCTGGAAGAGAAGATCATGCAGCTGCACTGCACCTGGCTGACCAAGGTCAGAATCCAGGATGACAAGGGCGAATTTGTCGCCGCCAAGGCGCAGAAGGAATTCCCGCATGGCATAGGCATGCTGGCGCGTCCATCGGACCGGCGTCTGGGGCAGGGCGGCGGCGCGGCCGGCGACGATGGACAGGTGTTGAACCGCACGCCGCTGGAAACCGCCACCTACATCAACGCGGCGCAGAAATGGGCGATGGAACAGACCCGCCTCGGCATCCCGATGTTCATGCATGAGGAAGCGCTGCACGGCTATGTGGCGCGTCATGCGACCAGCTTCCCGCAGGCGATCGGCATTGCGTCCTCCTTCGACACCGATCTGACCACCAGAATCTTCAGCGTGGCCGCACGTGAAATGCGCGCGGCCGGCTCGCAGATGGCGCTGGCGCCGGTGGTGGACGTGGCGCGCGAGCCGCGCTGGGGGCGTATCGAGGAGACCTTCGGTGAAGATCCATATGTGTGCGGCGAGATGGGCAAGGCCGCGATCCTCGGTTTCGCCGGCACCAGTCCAAAGCTCGCCAAGGACAAGGTGTTCGTCACGCTGAAGCACATGACGGGCCACGGCCAGCCAGAAAACGGCACCAACACCGGGCCGGCGGAAGTCACCGAGCGCACCTTGCGCGAGGAGTTCTTCCCGCCGTTCGAGCGCGCCATCAAGGAATCCAACGTCGGCGCCGTGATGCCGTCGTATAACGAAATCGGCGGTGTGCCGTCGCACGCCAACCACTGGCTGCTGACCAAGGTGCTGCGCGATGAGTGGGGCTTCAAGGGCCTGACCGTGTCCGACTACATGGCCGTGGCCGAACTGGTGTCGCGCCACAAGCTGGTGGATTCGGCCAAGGAGGCCGGCTATCGCGCCTTCAAGGCCGGCGTCGATATCGAGACGCCGGACGGCGCGGGCTTCAAGGAATTGGGTAATCTGGTCAAGGAAGGCCGCATCAAGGAGAGCGAGATCGATGTGGTGGTGCGCCGCATCCTGACCATGAAGTTTGAAGCCGGCATGTTCGAGCAGCCATACGTGGACGCCAAGGCCGCCGATGGCCTGACCGCCAACAAGGACGCCGTCGCCCTGGCACGCGTGGCCGCGACCCGCACGCCGGTACTGCTGAAGAACGACAAGGGCCTGCTGCCGCTGGACGGCAAGAAGGTCGGCAAGGTGCTGCTGCTTGGCACCCACGCCAAGGACACGCCGATCGGCGGCTATTCGGATATTCCGCGCCATGTGGTGTCGATCTATGAAGGTCTGCAGGCGGAAGCCAAGGCACAGGGGTTCACGCTGGCGTATTCGGAAGGCGTGCGCATCACCGAAAGCCGCATCTGGGGCCAGGATGAGATCAAGTTTACCGACCCGGCGGTCAACGCCAGGCTGATTGCTGACGCGGTGGAAGCGGCCAAGTCGGCCGACACCATCATCATGGTCCTGGGCGACAACGAGCAGACCAGCCGCGAAGCATGGGCCGATACCCACCTGGGCGACCGTGAGACGCTGGACCTGATGGGCCAGCAGAACGATCTGGCGCGCGCCATTTTCGCGCTGGGCAAACCGACCGTGGTATTCCTGTTGAATGGCCGCCCGCTGTCGATCAACCTGCTGGCCGAGAAGGCCGACGCGATTATCGAAGGCTGGTACATGGGCCAGGAGACCGGCAACGCGGCGGCCGACCTGCTGTTCGGCCGCGCCAACCCGGGCGGCAAGCTGCCGGTATCGATCGCGCGCAGCGTCGGCCAGCTGCCGATCTTCTACAACCACAAGCCGTCCGCGCGCCGTGGTTACATCGACGGCTCGACCAAGCCGCTGTATCCGTTCGGTTTCGGCTTGAGCTACACCAGCTTTGCGATTTCCGCACCGCGCCTGGCCAAGTCCGCCATCGCGGTGGGCGAGTCGACCAAGGTGGAAGTGGACGTGACCAACACCGGCAAGCGCGCCGGCGACGAAGTGGTGCAGATCTATATCCGCGACGACGTCAGCTCGGTCACCCGTCCGGTGCTGGAGCTGAAAGCCTTCAAGCGCGTCACCCTGCAGCCGGGTGAGAAGCGCACGCTGAGCTTTGACATCAAGCCGTCCGACCTGTGGTTCTACAACACTGACATGCAGCGCGTGGTGGAGCCTGGCAGCTTCACCATACACGCCGGTCCGGACAGCGTGAATCTCAAGTCGGTCAAGCTGATGGTGAGCTAAGAAGTGTGCCGGGCTTGATCTCTTCGCTGTAAAATCGCCGCTCCGGCAGTCATTCCGGCTGCCTGGGCGGCGAACAGAGGAGAGAGACGATGAACAAAAACACGATCTGCCTGTGGTACGACCATGACGCTGAGGCGGCGGCCAATTTCTACGCCAGCGTTTTCCCCGACAGCAGCGTCGGCGCCGTGCACCGCGCGCCGACCGATTTTCCCGGCGGCCAGGCCGGGCAGGCCCTGACCGTTGAATTTACCGTGCTGGGCATCCCGTGCCTGGGCCTCAACGGCGGCAGTGCCTTCAAGCAAAGTGAAGCCTTCTCGTTCCAGATTGCCACCGAAGATCAGGAAGAAACCGACCGCTACTGGAATGCCATCGTCGGCAACGGCGGCGTGGAAAGCGCCTGTGGCTGGTGCAAGGACAAGTGGGGCCTGTCGTGGCAGATCACCCCGCGCGTGCTGACCGACGCCATGAAGCAGGGCGGCGAGGTGGCCAAGCGCGCTTTCACCGCCATGATGGAAATGCGCAAGATCGACGTGGCCAAGATTGAAGCGGCTGTGCGCGGCTAAGGTGCGCTGGCGAACATACGGCTAGCTCAGCCGTTGTTACGATGGCCTCACAATCTCAACTATGTGAGGCATATCATGGCAAGCGCGAAGCAGGTGTTGGTGGTGGACGATAATGTCGATGTGGTGGAGTCGCTGTCGGCGCTGTTGCAGTGCCAGGGCTATGAAACCGCCGCGGCCCATAATGGCTATGAAGCCTGCGACTGGGTGCGCGAGGCGGTGCCGAAGGCCATCATCATGGATCTGGGCATGCCGTGGATGGACGGTTTCGGCGCCGTGCGCGCCATCCGCCGCATGCCTGGTGCACAGGCCGTACCCATCATTGCGCTGAGTGGCTCGGCCGACCGTGACTCGGCCAAAAAGGCCGTCGCCGCCGGCTTCACCCAGCATTTCTCCAAGCCACTGAATTTTGACCATTTGAATCAGTACCTGAGCAGTCTGAACTGACTTGGGTGGCAACCGTGCTCGGCGGTGTAGGACTGAATACGTCGATCACCACCGCATTGCTGTTGAACCGGCCACGTCCATCACCGCCGGCGCCGGTCGCGCCCATCATCGTTTATGCGCAACCGGCGCCGCAAGCTGCGCGCTGATCAGCGCAGGGTTTCGGTCAGCACGCGGCCTTCCGAGCCTGCCGGCGGGCGCAGGTGCAGCAGTTTGGCCAAGGTCGGCGCGATGTCGACCACTTCCGCATACTCACCGTAGGCGCCAGGCTTGATCCAGCGTTTGCCCATGATCATCAGCGGCACGTTGGTGTCGTAGGCGTAGGGCGAACCGTGCGAGGTGCCGCTGTTGCCCGTGCCGAAGTACCAGAACGGCTTGGTAATCACCATCAGATCGCCCGACAACTGACGGTTCCAGGCGCGGCGCATCAGGGTGTTGATATGCGTGCCTTGTACCGCACCGCTTTCAAACTGGGAGCGGGTGAAGGTATCGGCAATGCCGTTTTGCGCCAGCAGGTATTGCGCCGCCGCGTTTTCCACATCTTCCCGTTTCAGCTTGTTCTGGTCGGCCAGCGCATAATTCAGGTGGATGTTGGGCAGCGACCAGGCCTGCACCAGCTTTGCCACGCCGAACCTGGCTTCCAGGTGCTTGTCCAGCGCCGCCATCAGCTGGTCGCCATCCAGGCGCTGCGCGTCATAGTGCTGCGTTTGCGAGAATTCCGGCGTATTGGCGAAACCGTGATCGGCGGTCAGCACCACCAGCACATTGTCCATGCCGACGCGTTTGTCCAGATAATTGAAGAAGTCCGCCAGCATGCGGTCAACGCGCTGCAGGTGGTCGTGCGACAGTTTGCTCTCCGGGCCGAAGGCGTGGTTCACATAATCGTGCGCCGACAGGCTGACGCCCAGCAGGTCCGGCACGCCGGCCGGGTTGCGGCCGAGGTTTTCGCCTTCCACCGCCGCGCGCGCGAAGTCCAGCGTCAGTTGATCCAGATACGGGCCGACGCGCAGGCTGGCGTAGTAGCCGGCATCGATCTCGCCGCTTTCGCTGTAATAGGTGTAAGGAAGACGATTGTGGCCACCGGCCTTGGGCGCGTTCAGCTCTTCCGGGGCGTCGCCGGCGTAGGCGGCTTCCGGCAGCAGGGCCGACCAGGTCTTGCCGTAGTAGCGATCCTGTGGCCTGGTGGCCAGGTATTTGGTGGCCCATTCAGGATGCTGCTTCATGTAGTAGGTGCTGCTGGCGAAGTTGCCGGTTTTGTCCATGTACATGTAGGCGGTGCCGGTTTTACCCGCCAGCAGAATCGCACCGCGATCCTTGCCGGACACGGTGACCACCTTGCTCTTGCTGCCGGTGGCGTAGCGCAGCTCATCGCCCAGCGTGTTGACCTTCAGCCTGGCCGGGGAGGTGCCGTCACTGGTTTTGGTCTCTTCACCGATGTAGGTGTAGTTGGTATCTTCGGTGCAGTAGACCGATTTTTTGGTGACCGGGTCGATCCAGTTATTACCGATGATGCCATGCACATAAGGATAAGCGCCGGTTAACACCGCGCTGTGGCCGATGGCGGTCACCGTCACGCCGTGCGCCTGATGTGCGTTGCTGAACGATGCACCCTGGTCCAGCATGCGGCGCAAGCCGCCCTGGCCAAACTGGTCGCGGTAGCGCTGCACCTGCTCGTTCGGCAGACCGTCCACCACCAGCACGACGACGAGCTTGGGCAGGGTGGAGGCGGTGGTTGGCGCCGGTGCGGCGGCGTAAACGCTGGACAGCGCCAGGCAGGATGCCGCCAGTACGATGGCGCGCAAAGACATTTTCTGAGTCATAGAGGTCGTCGTAGATTAAATGGGATAACACGCCATGTTATCCCATTCTTGTGACGAAACGATGACGGCCAATCAGGCCGGCTTTTTGCCGCCAGCCACCAACTGGAGCAGCACCGCCACCACGATGTTCAGCGCCAGTGCCAGCAATCCGGTGTAAGCGGTATAGCTGTCGCCGCCCAGCACCAGAGTGTGCACCGGCTTGATGCCGTCGCTGAACGCCAGCAGGCTGCCGGCCACAATGCCGACCGCCCAGCCGCACAGCAGGGCGCGTGCGCCGAACCAGCCGAAGAACAGGCCAAACACCACCGACGGGAAGGTTTGCAGTATCCACACGCCGCCCAGCAGCTGCAGGTCGAGCGCGAATTTGGTCGGCAGGAACAGGATGAACACCAGCGCGCCGACCTTCACCACCAGCGATACCGCCTTCGCCACCGACGCTTCGCCCTGCGGCGTGACGGCCGGATTCACGTACGGCTTCCAGAAATTGCGGGTGAACAGATTGGCCGCGCCGATCGACATCACCGCCGCCGGCACCAGTGCGCCGATGGCGATGGCGGCGAAGGCAAATCCACTGAACCAGCTCGGGAACAAGGCGTTGAACAGCGCCGGCACCACATCGTTATTGCCGGCCACCGTGATATGCGCGGCATATGCCATGAAGCCCAGCAGCGCGATCAGGCCAAGCAGAATCGTGTAGGCCGGCAGGAACACGGCGTTCTTGCGGATGGTGTCCGCGCTGTTGGCGGCAAAGATGCCGGTCAGCGTATGCGGATACATGAAGGCCGCCATCGCCGATCCCAGCGCCAGCGTGGCGAACGGCAGGATCTGCGCCGGCGTGAGCGTCAGGCCGGTGGCGCCGCCCTTGGCCGCGAAGGCTTCGCCGGCGGCGGAGAACACGGTGCCATAGCCCCCCAGCTTGATCGGCACCAGCACCACCGCCACCAGCACCACGATATAGATCATCAGGTCCTTGACGAAGGCAATCAGCGCCGGCGCGCGCAGTCCTGCGGCATAGGTGTAGAGCGCGAGAATGACGAAGGCCGCCGCCAGCGGCAGTTCGCCGGTCAGGCCCAGCGCCTTGATCACCACCTCCATGCCGACCAGTTGCAGGGCGATGTAAGGCATGGTCGCCACCACGCCGGTAAGGGCGATCGCGAATTCCAGCGGGCGCGAACCATAACGCCCGAACACCACGTCGGCGGCCGTAACGTGGCCAGCCTTCTGCGCTGCGTGCCACAGCCTGGGCATGATCAGGTAGACGATCGGGTACACCAGGATGGTGTAGGGCAGGGCGAAGAAGCCGTATGCGCCGACCGCATACACCAGCGCGGGCACGGCGATCACGGTGTACGCGGTGTAGAAGTCGCCGCCAACCAGGAACCAGGTGATCCAGGCGCCAAAGTTACGTCCGCCGAGTCCCCATTCTTCCAGCTGGTTGCCTTGCTGTTTGGCGCTTTGCCAGCGCGAGGCGCCGAAACCCAGCACCGTCACCAGCACAAAGAAGAAAATGAAGACGCCCAGCGCAGTCCAGTTGATTTCGCCCGGCATCATTCGCCTCCCTTCTTGCGGTCATGCTGATAGACCAGCCAGATGATGAGCGCAGTCAGCGGCACCCAGGCAAACTGATACCAGTAAAAGAAGGGAAAACCAAACAGTGAGGGCAGTTCGCGGTTGTAGAAGGGCAGCCAGAGTAGGCCGATGAAAGGCAAGGCAAGCAGGTAATGCACGGCGACTCCATGATATAGGTTGTCGTCGCATCGTATAAAAAGACGGCGCGCTACGCATCCTCCGAAAGAGGTGGCGTATGTAGCGCGCCTGTTACTTTCGGCTAGGGTTGCGGATTCCAGCCCGCGCCGCCGCCGTACGCCGCAAACACCCCGGCGCGATCGGCAAAGCTGGCCGCCACGTCGCTGGCGCTCAGCTGGAAGCCGCCGGCACGCGCGGCCAGGTTGATCGGATCGCCGGTCAGCGTGGTGCTGCCGTATTCACGCCAGCCGCTGGCGGCGCTGGCCACGGCCGGATTGGGTGCCGGCTGGCCGTTGACGCCGGCCGAAGCCCAGCCCACCGTCGCGATGTGCGCATCCATCCTGGTGTTGATGAAGGCGATGTTATCCCAGTAGGCGGTGTTGCCGGCGCTGCGGGCCAGATAGGTGGCGCCGGCCGGCACGTCGCCATGCAGCGGACCCGGGCCGGGGCCGTGCGTCAGGCGGCTGTTGAGGAAGACATAGCCCTTGTCGCCGGCATTGGCCGCGCGCGCCTGCAGGATATAGCCGCCGCTGGTGGCGTTGCTGGTGTCGCCCACAGAACGGATCTCGCATTCCTCGAACAGGGCGGCGCGGCTGCTGCCCCAGATGAAGTCCACATTGCCAGCCACCAGCGATTGCCAGAACCACGCATAGCCTTTCAGGTTGAGCGTATCCTGCTCGCTGTAGAAGTTGGCGTTCCTGGCGACCAGGCGCCCGCTGTCATTGTTGAAATAGAGGGTTTCCGCCTGGGCGGAAATGGCGGCGGAGCGCAGGGTAGTGTTTTTCAAGGTTAGCGAATCCAGCACCAGCATGTCCGCGGCCTCCACCAGCATCACCGAACGGCCGCCGGCGGCTGCGGCATCGGCGTTGGCCTGACTGGCGCCGGAGCCGGTGTTAAGCGTGTCGTAGTTGGTGTACTGGATGATGGCGCCGTCGCGGCTTTCGCCTTTCAGCGTGACGTTATCCTTGCCGCGCAGGTAAAGCAGCTCGTTGTAGACGCCATTGCGCACATTGATGGTGACAGGATCGGCAGCGCCCAGGGTCTGCATGGCGAAGTTGAGCGCAGCCTGCACAGTGCTGAAATCCGCGTCAGCGCTATCGCCCACCGTGATGCTGTTGCTGGCGGCGGGCGCGCTGGCGCGGGTGGTGAACGACCAGTCGCCCAGCGCGCCGATGCCGACGAACGGCACGCCGCCCAGGGTGGTGCCAGTGAACACACCGTTGGAAATCGCCACATAATACTCGGTGCCATAAGCCAGCTTGTTGGCGTGGGGCTTGATGGTGACGGTATTGCCGCTGATGGCGACCGGCGTGGTGTTTATCTTGCGCACATTGGCCTGGCCGGGATAGCCGAGAATATCAGTCTCGCCGGACAGGCGGATCACATCCACCAGCGCGTTGTCGGCCTTGCGGAAGATACGGATGCTGCCGCCTGAGCCCAGGGTAGGCGGACTGTCGAAGATCAGCTTGAGCGAAGCGTCAACCTGAGTGCCGTCCGCATGCGCCGCTGGCAGGGCCACGCCGCTCAACGTGTAGGTTTGCGTCGGCTGCACGAACTGCGGAGCGATGGTGGCGGCAATGGCGCGCTTCAGCGTCGGATCGGAATCGCTGGTGACGGTGATGGTGGCGTTGCCGGCGCCTACCGGCGTCACGCTCAGCGTGGTGCCGTTGATGGCCACCGCGGCCACCGCCGGATTGCTGGACGAAGCGGTGAAGCCATCCAGCTTTCCATCGGGCTTGAGCGCAGTCACGCTGACGGCCAGCGGGGCGTCGCCCACTTCCGCCGCGTAGGTCAGCGTCGAGGGATTCAGCGTCAACTGCGAAGGCTTGAGCGAGGGGTCGCCGATGCGCACATCATCGATCTGGAACGACTTGTTGGTGGTGTACAGCCCGATCAAGCCACGGTCGGCAAACGAAGCGTCGGTCACGCTGCCAAGCGCTTCGCCGTCGAGATACACGGTGAGCGTGGTGCCGATCATCTCAAAGCGGACGGTGTAGAACTGCGCATCCATCTGGATCGGCTTCTTCACCTGCTTGGGCCGCGTCAGCGTCCCGTTCAGCATGCGGGCGATTTCCACCTGCGTGCTGGTGGTGGCGCTTTGCACATTCAGGCCCGCGCCATACCAGTTGGCGGCATCCTTGTAGCGCGCCAGCAGGTAGAGCAGCTTGTTGCTGGTGGTGCTGTTGGTCATGGGCTTGATGCGTGCTTCAACGAAGTAATCGCCGCCCGGTACGCCGCCCATGGCGGCCGGCTTGAGCGTGGCCAGCACACCGCCGGTCGAAGCGGCGGTGTACTGCATCACGATGTTGGCGGCGCCGATGCTCTCCGCTTTGACGCTGAAGCTGCCGTTGGGGCCGGACGCCGGCAGCAGGTTCCAGTTGGCCAGGCTGCTGTTCTGGAAATCGTCGCAGAAGTACAAGCCGGTGGGAGGGCAGGTGAGGGTGATCGTGGCATCGGGCGTGACGTTGCCGCTGCCGCTGATGGCGGTGCTGATCTTGCCCACGCCGGCCTGCGCCACCAGATTCGGTTTCACCAGCGCAGCCGGCCGCGCGCTGAAGGCGTACGGCACGCTGTAGGCCACGCTGGATGGCGTCGAACATCCGGCCAGCGCTGCGCCGTTGAGCACCGATCCCGCATCCCTGAAAGCGCCCGGCACGGTGCCGCCGATCGGCGTCACCACCTGATCGCAGCGGGTGACGCCGGCAATTTCAAACACGTTGTTGTTGGACAGGATCTGTGCCTGCTGGCCCACGCCTACCGAGTATTCATAAGGGTAGGCCGGATGCGAGGCGCTGCCCACGAAGTAGTTGTTGAACAGGTGGACCTGCCCATAGCGCACCCGCGGCGCGCGGCTGACGATGTCGCGGAAGATGTTGTTGCTGAAGGTGATGTGCAGCTTGCCGCTGTCCGCCGTGGCCGTGTCGCTGGAGCCGATCAGGTTATTCTTGCGGTGCTGGCCGAACACGTTGTACGACACCGTCACGTAATCGGAAGCGTTGGTGATGTCCAGTGCGCCGTCGTGGCACTGCCTGACCTGGCCGTTCTCGATCGGCAGCAGGTCGTCGGTCATGGCACCGTCGGTGAAGCTCACGTGATCCACCCAGACGTGATCGGAGCCGGAGACGCCGATGCCGTCAAAGGCCGCGTTCCAGTTGCCAAGCGCGCCGTCGTTCGGGTCCCATACGGGGCCGACGTCGCACGGGTTCACGATCTTCAGGTTGCGGATGATGATTTGCGAAACGTTGGACAGCACGATATGTCCGTTGATGATGCCGGCATTGCCATCGGCGCCAATCAGCGTGGTATTGCTGGGCAGGCGTATCAGGCCGCGGATGGCCTGGTCGCCGCTGTTCGCATACGGCACGCCCTCGGTCATGTCGATGGTGCCGCTTAACTTGATGATCTTGGGGTTGACGCCGCCGCGCTGGATGGCCGCCAGCAGTTGCGGACGCGAAGTGACGGTGTAGATCTGCGAACTGATGGCGGCCGAGCCGCCCACCGTGCCGGCGCCAAAGCCGTCCGCTGGCGCGGTTTGCAGCGCCGGATCGAGCGTCGCCGCCTGCAGCGCCGCGCTCACTGCGAGCAGACAAAGCGCCGCCCTGAAACGAGAGAGTTTCATCATGATGCTCCTTGAATTGTGAGAGGGCGCTTAGCCGCGGCGGCGACGTGCGTGCAGGCCCAGGCCGAGCAAACCGGCCGACAGCATCAGCACAGCCGCCGGTTCCGGCACCGCCTGCAGCGTGATCTGCGTTTGCAGCGCGTTGTAATCGCCGTTCCACTCGACCGCACTCAAGTCGATGCGGATGGTGTGGCCGTCGACAATGCTGAGCACCGGCGTGCCGCCGGTAAGGCCGGCATCCGTCACGCTGAAGCCGGCGATGGCCGCGCCCAGAGTCGCGCCAAAGTCAAAGCTGGCGCTGTAGGAACCGGCTGGAATGGCGAGGTTGTTGTAGATGGTGAGATGGCCGTCCGGCGCGAAATCAAAGCCGAACAAGGCGTCGGCGGTGAAAAATTCAACGCTGGTGTTGAGCGGATCGAGGCCGCTGACCGGGCTGCCGGCGTAATCGTCGGCTATCCCGAGGATGCCGCCGGCGCTGTAGCTGGCGCTGATGACGGCATGTTGCAGCGGATCGGCCGCCCGGGCGCCGCCGGCGGCGAGCAACAGGCATGCCGCGGCCGCAGCTTTGCGTAGTAAGAGGTGCATTTGTGTCTCCAGATAGTTTGAGTTCAACAACGCCGGTCTTTGCCGGCGCCGGTCGGCACACCTCGCGTATGCCGTGCCACCGAAAGGAAGGCCAGGGGACGGCCGGGCTCGCGGTTGGTCAAAAATCTGTGATGCGGTGGGATGCTGCTGGTTGACCAATTCTACGGTGGTCTGACCAATTCCGCAACGAAATGCATGTAAAACTATCAAACCGCAACCGCAATATATTTTGCTAATGACCCCAGTGTTGTATGGAAACTTTTTTTGAGGAAAAAGGCACTTTTTTGCGGGAGAAGCTGGCAAGAAATGGAAACTATTGCCAAAACGCTGATAGAATGTAGGGGTGAGGAATCTTCTTGCAGGAGTCGATTATGATTATGATCAACAATATTGGTGGTGCCACCCTGTCCGCAGCCCTGGTTGCAGATAAGGCGCTCTCGCCTGTAAAACCAGCTGAAACGGATCAAAGCACCAACGCGGACCTGAGCGCCTCGGTGGCTGCCTACCTGTCGCTGCCCGGTTTTAACGCTACCAGTCCCCTGCAGACTGATACCAGCAACACCGCCGACAGCGGTGACCAGGCCAACGCCCTGGTCAAGGCCGTATCGGAAGACGATACGCTGAAGACCGCGCTGCAGCAGTTTGACGAGGGCTTGAAAAAGCTGGTGGAACGTCCGGAAACCCAAATCTTCCAGGCCCGCTTCGGCAACGAAGCCGGTCAGAACAAGGCCGAGCCATCGCCGGAAGTGCTGCTGTCGCCTGAGCCGCTGCCGGGCGTGGGCGAAGACGGGGTACTGGGCGTGCCGCCGCCAGAGGCTGAGCTGGGCGCCGACGCCAACCACGACGGCAAGATCAGCGAAGACGAGCGTATCCGCTATGAAGCGCCGCTGACCTACCGCAGCCTGGCGCATGAAGAGGCGGCCGATGCCCAAACCAACGGTCCTAACCTGTTCTCGCTGACTGAAGTCAACCGCGCTTACGGTGCGGTGGCGACGCCTGAACCGGCCTGATCGCTACCCGATCCCCAAAACGGGCTTTGCCAGAAATGGCAAAGCCCGTTTTTTTTATCTCCGCACGGCAATAAACCCACACTTGGGCTGGAAAAAATGCGAACATGTTAGTTAATGCATATTATTTAACCTTTGGTGAGTGTTAATTTTTAAAATTAGTCACAAGGTGCGGGAGACTGTAGTGAGAAAACGGATCTTCACCGCGGCGTTGATCGCCGCAGGCCTGGGCGGGTGCGCGCTTGGGCCGGATTTCAAAACCCCTGCGGCGCCAGCCACCGCCAGCGACAGTTATACTCCCACGCCTTTGCCGGGCCAGACCGCGTCCGCGCCTGGCGTGGGCGGCGCGGCCCAGCAATTCGCCATCGGGCAGGAGATTCCGGCGCAGTGGTGGACGCTGTTCCGCTCTCCGGCGCTGGATCAGCTGATCCGCAATGCGCTGGCGCAGAATCCCAGCATGGCGGCGGCTGAAGCGACGCTGCGGCAGGCGCAGGAAAACTATAACGCGCAGGCGGGCAACCTGGTGTATCCCGCGGTGAGCGCGCAACTGGGCGCCGCGCGCCAGAAGACCAGCACCGCCACCGCCGGCAGCGCGGCCGGCGTCTTTAATCTGTATAACGCTTCGGTCAATGTCTCGTACACGCCGGACGTCTTCGGCGCCACCCGCCGCACGCTGGAAGGCGCGCAGGCGGCAGTGGACTACCAGCGCTTCCAGGTCGAGGCGACCTATCTGGCCTTGAGCGCCAACGTGGTCACCACCGCCATCCAGGAAGCTTCGCTGCGCGCGCAGTTGCAGGCTACGCGCGAGGTACTGGAGGCGCTGAACCGGCAGCTCGGCGTGATCGAGAAGCAGTTTGAATATGGCGCCGTTCCGCGCACCACGGTGCTCAGCCAGCGCAACCAGGTGGCGCAGATTGCCGCCACTGTGGCGCCGCTGGAAAAGGCGCTGGCATCCGCGCGCCACCAGCTGTCCGTCCTGGCCGGCAAGCTGCCGGGCGAGGCGGGCATGCCGGAGTTTGCGCTGGAGTCGCTCACCTTGCCGCAGCAGTTGCCGGTGTCGCTGCCTTCGGCGCTGGTGCGCCAGCGTCCGGACATCCGCGCCAGCGAGGAACTGCTGCATCAGGCCAGCGCCGCCATCGGCGTGGCGACGGCGGCGCAGTATCCGCAATTCTCGCTCAGCGGCAGCTACGGTTCCGCGAGCCCGAGTTTCGGCAAGCTGTTTGATTCCAATACCAATGCCTGGAATCTGGCGGCGGCCATCACCCAGCCTATCTTCAACGGCGGCGCCCTGAGCGCGCAGCGGCGCGCGGCGGAAGCGGCGTACGACGCGGCGGCGGCGCAGTACCGCGCCACCGTGTTGGCCGCCTTCCAGAACGTGGCCGATGCGTTGCGCGCGCTGGAAGCCGATGCGGCCGCGCTGAAATCGCAGGCGGAAGCGGAAGCGCTGGCCAAGGAAACGCTGACGCTGGCCGAGCAGCAGTACAAATTGGGCGGCATCAGCTACCTGGTGCTGCTGGATGCGCAGCGCAGCTATCAGCAAACCCATATCAGCCTGGTACAGGCGCAGGCAGCACGCTACGCCGACACTGCGGCGCTGTTCCAGGCGCTGGGTGGCGGCTGGTGGAATCGTACAAATCAATAATCAATACTGCAGGAGATAACTTCATGACCAAGCGTATGCTCATCATGGTAGGCGCCGTTCTGTTACTGGTCGCGGTGCTGGCCTTCGGGAAGTACATGCAGATTAAAAAACTGATTGCCAGCGCGCCCAAGCCGGGCGCACAGGTGGTCACCGCGGTCAAGGCGCAAACGGCTGAATGGCAGCCGCAGCTCAGCTCCGTGGGCACGCTGACGCCGGTGCGCGGCGTGGATGTGACCACCGAGATCGCGGGCCTGGTGCGCCAGGTGCGCTTCAAGTCGGGCGACGAGGTGAAAGCAGGGCAGGTGCTGTTTGAAATGAATGCGGATTCCGACATCGCGCAACTGCGCGCCCTACAGGCCTCGGCCGACCTGTCGGCCACCACCCTCAAGCGCGACAAGCTGCAACTGGCGGCGCAAGCCATCAGCCAGGCGCAGGTCGACGCCGACGAGGCGGACCTGAAGAGCAAGCAGGCTTTGGTCGCCCAGCAAAAAGCGCTGGTCGACAAGAAGACCATCCGCGCCCCGTTTGCCGGCAAGCTGGGGATCACCGCCATCAACCCGGGCCAGTACCTCAATCCCGGCGACAAGCTGGTGACGCTGCAGACCATCGATACCGTGTATGTCGATTTCTATGTGCCGCAAAAGCAGCTGGCCGGCCTGTCCATCGGCCAGAAGCTGAACCTGACCAGCGACGCTTACCCGGGTGTGGCCTTCCCGGCCAAGGTGACTTCCATCAGCCCGAAAGTGGACGCGGCCACCCGCAACGTGCAAGTGCAGGCCACGGTGCCGAATGCCAAGCGCCAGCTGTTGCCGGGCATGTTCGCCAACGTGGCGCTGGATCAGGGCGAGCAGAAAAAATACCTGACCCTGCCGCAGACCGCCATTACCTACAACCCGTATGGCTCGACCGTGTTTGTGCTGGCGCCGCCGCCTGCCAACGCCAAGGATACGCTCAAGGATGACAAGGGCCAGCCTTACCTGGTGGCGCAGCAGGTGTTCGTCACCACCGGCCCGACCCGCGGCGACCAAGTGGCCATCCTCACCGGCTTGAAGGAAGGCCAGACCGTGGTCACCAGCGGCCAGTTGAAACTGAAGAACGGCACGCCGGCCACCATCGACAACAAGGTGCAGCCGGCCAACAGCCCGAATCCGACGCCGCAGGAACACTGAGGATAGCGCGCCATGAACTTTACCGACATCTTCATCAAACGGCCGGTGCTGGCCAGCGTGATCAGTTTACTGATCGTGGTGCTGGGTTTGCGCTCGCTGTTCAGCCTTCCGATCAACCAGTATCCGAAGACGCAGAATGCGGTGGTGACCATCTCCACCACCTACTATGGTGCCGATGCGGCCACGGTGGCGGGCTTCATCACCCAGCCGCTGGAATCGGCCATCGCGCAGGCGCAGGGGATTGATTACCTGTCGTCGTCGTCCAACAGCGGCGTGTCGACCATCACTGCCACGCTGCGCCTGAACTACGATTCCAACCGTGCGCTGACCGAGATCACGACCCAGGTCAACTCGGTCAAGAACCAGTTGCCGCAACAGGCGCAGCAACCGGTGCTGACGGTGCAGACCGGCCAGACCACGGACGCCATGTACATGGGCTTCTACAGCGACACGCTGCCGACCAATAACGTGACCGACTTCCTGGCGCGCGTGGTCAAGCCCAAGCTGGATTCGATCCAGGGCGTGCAGACCGCCGAGCTGCTGGGCGCGCGCCAGTTCGCGCTGCGGGCCTGGCTGGACGCCGGCAAGATGGCCGCGCACGGCGTCACGGCGGCGGAAGTCAGCCAGGCGCTGGCCGCCAACAACTACCTGGCCGGTCTTGGTTCGACCAAGGGCCAGATGGTGACCGTGCCGCTGACCGCCGGCACCGACCTGCACACGGTGGACGAATTCAAGCAGCTGGCCGTCAAGCAGGAGGCCGGCGCCATCGTGCGGCTGGAGGACATCGCCACTGTGACGCTGGGATCGGAAAACTATGATTTCAACGTCGCGTTCAGCGGCGTGCGTTCGGTGTTCATCGGTATCAAGGTGGCGCCGGAAGCCAACATCCTGGATGTCGCCAAGCGTGTGCGCGACGCCTTCCCGGCCATCCGCGACCAGCTGCCTTCGGGCCTGACCGGCGAGATCGTCTACGACTCCACGGAGTTCATCAACACCTCGATCGAGGAGGTGGTGAAGACGCTGGTGGAAGCGCTGATCATCGTGACAGTGGTGATCTATCTGTTCCTCGGCAGCTTCCGTGCGGTGATCGTGCCGGTGGTGGCGATGCCGCTGTCGCTGATCGGTACCTTCTTCGTGATGCTGATGCTGGGTTATTCGATCAACCTGCTGACGCTGTTGGCGATCGTGCTGGCCATCGGCCTGGTGGTGGATGACGCGATTATCGTGGTGGAGAACGTCGACCGCCATATGAAGGCGGGCATGACGCCGTTCGATGCAGCCATCGTCGCCGCGCGCGAGTTGGGCAGCCCGATTCTGGCGATGACGGTGGTGCTGATCGCGGTGTACGTGCCGATCGGCTTCCAGGGCGGCCTGACCGGCGCGCTGTTCACCGAGTTCGCCTTTACGCTGGCGGGGGCGGTGGCGGTGTCCGGCATCGTGGCGCTGACGCTGTCGCCGATGATGTGCGGCCATTTCTTCGACCATTCGCAGGATGAGGGCAAGTTCGTCAAGGCCATCGACCGGGTGTTCGAGAAGGTCCATAACGGCTATCTGCGCGTGCTGCATAGTTTGCTGAATACCTGGCCGGTGCTGATCGTGTTTGGCGTCATCGTGTTCGTGCTGCTGATTTTGCAGTTCAAGATGTCGCAGTCCGAGCTGGCGCCGGAAGAGGACCAGGGCATCGTGCTGTCGCAGGTGGTCGGCGCGCCAACCGCCACCTCGGACCAGATGCAGGCCTACGCCAAGCAGATTTTCGAAGTGGCCAAGTCGCTGCCCGAATATGAGCAGATGTTCCAGATCACCGGTGTGCCGACCACCAATGCCGGTATCGGCGGCGTGCTGTTCAAATCGTGGGACAAGCGCAGCCGCTCGGCGCATGAGATCCAGCAGGAGCTGCAGGCCAAGTGGAACGGCATCGCCGGCGGCCGCGTGGCGGCGTTCCAGTTCCCGGCGCTGCCGGGCAGCTCGGGCCTGCCGGTGCAGTTCGTGATCACCACCACCGAACCGTTCGAGAACCTGAACACGGTGGCGCACGCGGTGCTGGAAAAAGCGCAGAAGGACAACAAGTTCTACTTCGTTGACGTCGACCTCAAGATCGACACGCCGCAGGCGCGCGTGGACGTGGACCGCGACAAGCTGGCCACCCTGGGACTGACGCAGCAGGACTTCGGCAACGCCATGGCGGCGGCGCTGGGCGGCGGCTACGTCAATTACTTCTCGATCGCCGGCCGTTCGTACAAGGTGATCCCGCAGGTGCAGCAGGTGGACCGCCTGAATCCAAGCGATGTGTTGGACTTCTACATCAAGACGCCAAGTGGCGACATGATCCCGGCCAGCACGGTGGCGACCATCAAGTACAGCGTGCAACCGGAATCGATTACCCGCTTCCAGCAGCTGAACTCCGCCACCATCTCCGGCGTGACCGGCGCTTCGCAGGGCGAGATTCAGCAGTACCTGCGCGACGCGCTGAAGGAAGTGGCGCCGTCGGGCTACACCGCCGACTTCTCGGGCGAATCGCGCCAGTACGCGGCGGAGTCGGGCGGCTTCCTGGTGACCATGCTGTTCGCGATCATCATCGTGTTCCTGGCGCTGGCGGCGCAGTTTGAAAGCTTCCGCGATCCGGTGGTGATCCTGTTCTCGGTGCCGATGGCGCTGTTTGGCGCGATGACGTTTATCTTCCTCGGCTTCGCCTCGATCAACATTTACACGCAGGTGGGGCTGGTGACGCTGATGGGCCTGATCTCCAAGCACGGTATCCTGATCGTGGAGGTGGCCAATCATCTGCGCGAGGCCGGCAAGTCCAAGCGCGAAGCGATCGAGGAAGCGGCGGCCACTCGTCTGCGCCCGATCCTGATGACCACCGCCGCCATGGTGTTTGGCGTGGTGCCGCTGGTGATCGCATCGGGTGCCGGCGCGGCCGGCCGCCACGCCATGGGGCTGGTGATCTTTACCGGCCTGTCGATCGGCACCTTGTTCACGCTGTTCGTGGTGCCTGCCATGTACATGTTCCTGGCGGGTGAGCATAAGGCGCAGGCCAAGCCGGCCGACGCTGGCGACGTCCCGGCACCGCAGGGCGCCCACTGAGTACCGTCATGAGCAAGACCGACCAAGCCAACGCGGGCCGCTGGCGCTGGCTGTCGGGAGGGCGCCAGCGCCGTCAGGAAGAAGTCATCCTGATGATGCTGTGCGCCCTCAGCATCCCCAGCATCCTGCCGTTCGGTATCTACCGCCTGCTGCAAGGCAGCTGGGCATCGGCGGCGGTGGATATGGCGCTGGTGATCGGCATGATGGCGGTGATCGTGCACGTGTGGCGTACCGGCCGCTATCAGGTGGCCAGCCTGGGCGTTACCATCTTCTATTCGGCTGGCATGCTGGTGACCGTGTACCTGCGCGGCATATCGCTGGTGTACTGGGTTTATCCGACCATGATCGCTGCCTATTTCGTGCTGCGGCCGGTGGTGGCGCTCGGGATCAACAGCGTGGGTTTGCTGATACTGGTGGGCATACTGATGGTGCGGCTGGAGATGCTCAACCTGTTGACCATCGTGGTGACCATCGCGCTGGTGAACTTCTTCGCCTATATTTTCGCCCATCGCACCGGCCTGCAGAACAAGGAGCTGCACACGGCGGTGGAGCTGGACTTCCTGACCGGCGTCGGCAACCGCCGCGCCATGGAGCGCCGGCTGGCCGAGCATGCGCAGGAGCGCCGCCCGCATCTGGAATCGAGCCTGCTGTTGCTGGATCTGGACCACTTCAAGCAAGTCAACGACCAGTATGGGCACGCGGCCGGCGACAAGGTGCTGATCCGGCTGGCGGAACTGATGCGGCGCCACACGCGTTCGTCCGACCGCATCTTCCGTTTCGGCGGCGAGGAGTTTGCCATCATGGCCTGCGGCGCGGGTCTGAGCGCGGCGGAGCAGCTGGCGGAAGGCTTGCGTGCGGCGGTGGCGTCGGCTGCGCTGCTGGAAGGGCACCCGATCACGATCTCCATCGGCGTGGCCTATATGGACAAGGAGCACACGCCGGCCGACTGGCTGGCGCAGGCCGACAAGATGCTGTACGCCGCCAAGCAGGGGGGGCGCAATGCGGTGCGGGTGGCGGAGGCGCCATGAAGCGCTTGCTTGCCGCCTTGCTGGCCGGGCATGCGTTGGCTGCCGCTGCGCAGCAGACACCCGCCATCGACCTGGCGGCGCCGTCAGCCACGCCGGGCATTACCGATGAAGTGATCAGGAAAGCAGTGCGCGACACGATCGCCGAAGATCCGCGCCCGGCGCCGGCGGCCAATCAGCAGGCCGGCGTGCTGCGTGCCGAAACCACCACCCTGCAATCGCGCATGACCACCGCATTCAATGACGCCAAGGTGCCGGATTGCCTGCACGACGATGCGCTCAAGCTGCAGCCGGCGAGGATAGGGCCGATCGGCGTGGTCGGTCCCTTGTCGCTGCCGTGGATTATCGCTGCCGCAGTGCGCGGCAAGTGCAATTAAAACGGACGCACGCCGATCAGCGGCGCGTGCAGCCAGCCGGCGAACACCGCGGCCGCCACGACGCCGCCCACGATGGTGAGCGCGGTGGCGCCGCTGCTGCCGGCCGGGTAAACCGTGCCGGCCTTGCGGTCGCGCCGGCGCGAGGCGCTGAACAGCAGCACCGACCACACCAGGAAAGCGCCGAACAATACGATGTCATGCAGCGTACCGTTGGCGATCAGGTGCGCCAGTGCCCAGGTCTTCACGCCCAGCGTCATCGGATGATGCAGCCTGGCCTTGATGCCGTTGCGCGGCACATAGGCGGCGGCCAGGAACACGAAGGCAATCACCGCCAGCAGCGCGGCCAGGTGGCGGGTCAATGGCGGTGGTGTCCAGATCACCACCGGAGCCTCGCGCGCCACGCTGTAGCCCCAGATAATCAGCACGAAGCCGATGATCGAGACGACCGAGTACAGGCCTTTCCAGGCATTTTCTCCGATGCGTGCACGGGTGGCGTTGCGCCAGTCTTCCGCGAAAATGCGGATCGAATGCAGTCCGAGAAAAATGATCAGGCCCAGTATCAGTATTGTCATCGCATCTTCCTAAAATGGGTTGAGGCTATCGCAGCCGGCCCGCCAAGTGTACCGCATCGCCGTTGCCGGCCAGCCGCACGCCGCGCCAGCCCTGGGCATCGGCCGCGCCCTCCGGCGCCACCTGCACCGATAGCGCAGTGCAGGGCAGCGCCACCGGCTTGACGAAGCGGACATCGATTTCGTCGAAACGCACGCCTTGCTGCGCCAGCACTTCATAGCTGCGCACAAAGCTGCCAAAGCCGTGCAGCACCATGCCGCGGAACACCGAGCGCCGCGCCAGCGGCCCGCACCAGTGGATGGGATTGAAGTCGCCGGTCAGCAGCGCGAAGCGCAGGCCGTCGCGGGCATCGGCGTGCCACAGGCCGGCGGTGATCCAGTCCGGCTCCGGTCCGCGCGCCGGCGGCGCTTTCGGCGCGCGCGGGCCGGGCAGCAGAAAGCTCATATGCAGGCGCGCCTCCACCAGCGACGGCGTTTGCCGCGTGCCGCTGGTGACGGCCACCACCACCTTGACGCGGCCTGGCGTCTCTTCGACCCGCTCGACCGCGGCGCTCACCTGCAGCGGCACCTCGCGCGGCAGCGGGCCGTGTATCCGCAAACCCACGCCCTGGTTGATCACGCTGGTCAGGCGGTAGGGCATGCGCAGCAACAGCTCTCCGACCAGCGGCAGGCTCCATTGCGACACCATGTGCGGCGGCAGCAGGCCATCGTAACCGCCGGCGGCGCCGGCCCAGGCGAGGTACTGCTCGACCAGCTCCGCCGGCGGGGCGGCAATCACCCGCGTTACCGCGGCGATGCGCGCGGGCTGCCGCTGCGTCGCCGGCACCAACGCATGCAGCAGCGTGTGGCCGACCACGCGCGCACCGGTCAGCAGCATTGGCGCCTGGTGGCGCAGCAGGCCATAGGGCACGGGCGTCATTGTTGCACCGCCTTCACCACTGCCGCCAGCAGCGCCTGCGGCTGATACAGCAGGCGCTGCGGCGTCAAGCCGAGCCGCACCACCACCAGCTGCTGCGACGGCACGATGGCGATGCTCTGGCCATCATGGCCTTCCATCCAATAGGTATCGGGCGGCAGCTGGAAGCGGGCATCGGGATTCTGGCCTTCCGGCGTATCGCCGCCCGGCCCCCGGCGCCATACCTGTCCCATGCCGTACTGGCCGCCGGACGCGGCGACCGGCTGCTGCATGCCGGCCACAAAGCCGGCCGGCAGGATGCGCTTGCCCTGCCAGACGCCGTCCTGCAGCAGGAACTGGCCGAAGCGCGCCCAGTCCAGCGTGCTGGCGTACATATAGCTGGAGCCAACCAGATTGCCGCGCGCGTCGGCCTCGATCACAGCGCTGTTCATGCCCAGCGGTGCAAACAGGCGGTCGTGCGGCAGCGACAGCGCATCGTTGCCGGCGGCGCGCTGCCAGATGCGCGACAACAGCACCGTGGTGCCGCTTGAATAATTCCATTTGCTGCCGGGCGGGTGCTCCAGCGGCTGCGCCGCCGTGAAGGCAGCCATGTCCGGCTCAAGGTAGAGCATGCGCGTCACGTCCGAGACATCGCCGTAGCTTTCGTTGTAACGCAGGCCGCTGGTCATGGACAGCAGTTGCGCCAGTGTGACCTGCGCGCGCGGGTCCGCCTCGTCCGGCCAGAAGCCGTTCTGCTCCGGGGCCAGCTTGCCCGCCGCGATCTGCATGCCGACCAGCGCCGCCGTCACCGTCTTGGTCATCGACCAACCCAGCAGCGGAGTGGCGGCGTTGAAGCCGGCGCCGTAGCGTTGCGCGATCAGCCGGCCACGGTGGATCACCGCCATCCCGCGCATGCCCGGCCCGGCCAGCGCTTCCTGCTCCAGCAAGGCCTGCACGGCCGGATTGCCCTCGGCCTGCGAGCCGGTCGGCCATGCCACATTCGGCGAGGGCGCCCAGATTTTGATCGGCTTGAACTGATATTGCGCGGCTTGCGCCACGTCGCCGTCCGGCACCGCCGCGCAACCGGTGCCGGGACGGTACACCGCCATGCCGTCCCCGATAAAGCCGAAGAACTGCGCACGCACCGTCTTGCGCGCCTGGTCCACGCTGATCTTCAGGTGCCCGAGGGCCGGATGCCCGGGCGCCTGCACATCGTCGGCCAGCACGGCGTGCGCGTCGCGCCCGGCGATAAACACATTGGAACACACGATTTTGGCGCTGTAGTTGGCGCCCACCCTGGCCAGTTCCGGCGGATGGATCGCCAGCGTCGCCACACCGCCCGCTGCAACCACCAATACTGCCGCAACAGTCAGTACAATTTTTGATGCCATTACATGCTAGCCCTGAATTCCACGCCGATAGCGCGCGGCGGCGTGATGTTGGCATACGGCGCGCCGTATTGTTCGGTTTGACCTGCCAGCGACTGGATGTAGCGCTGATCGAATACATTATTGACGATGAGCGCCATGCCGTAGCGCGAGCTTGGGCTATCCCAGCCCACCCGCAGGTCAAACTTGCTGGTGGCGGTGCCGGTTTTCAGCCTGGCCGTGCGCAGGCAGCTCAGGTCCGCCGTGTCGCTGTTGCAGCGGGTGGCGCTGGCGTGCGTGCCCTGGAAGTTGACGCTGGCGCGGCCATTGGCGGTCTCCCAGTTCATGTTAATCCCGGCCATGGCGCTCAGGCGCGGTGTGCCGACCGGCTGGCCCCCCAGGTCCAGCGTGACGTTGCCGCTGGCGTCCAGGCGCTGGTAGCGGGTGTAGCTGTGGTCGATGTATTCCAGGCCGCCGAACAGTGTCACGCGCGGCGACAGGCGGATGCGGCCATCGACGTCGAGGCCGTGCGCCTTCTGGTCGCTGGAGATTACGTTATAGGTAGGGATGGTGCCCACGCTGTACAGCTGGATATCCTGCAGGTTCTTGAACTTGTAGGCGAACAGCGAGGCGTTGACGGTGGCGCGGATGTCCGGCAAAGCCAGCTTCACGCCGGCCTCGAAATTGGTCATCTTTTCCGGTTCAAAGCTCGGGTCCCGGCCGGTGCGGCTGGCGGCGGCCGGATTGGGCGGCGTGAAGATGTTAAAGCCGCCAGCCTGGTAGCCGCGCGACAGGGAGGTGAACAGCAAAGTGTCCTTGTTCAGCTTATGGTCCAGCACCAGGCGCGGACTCCAGTCGGTCCAGTCTTTTTCGCGCCTGACCGGCGACGACGCCAGTTGCGCCGCCGTGGCGAAGATCACATTGGACGGGAAGGAAGAGGCATCCAGCCCGGCCAGCGGGCCAAAGCGGTTGAGGAAATCATCCAGTTGCGGCGACACGCGGCCCGGCACATGCCATGTCATGCGCTTGTTGTCTCTGGTGTAGCGCAGGCCGACGGTGGCGTTGGTCTGCGGCGTCAGGTGCCAGATGGTGTCGCCGTAGATTGAAGCGGATTTGGTGCGCACATCGCTGTAGTGGGTTTCATCCCACGAGAACACCGAGCTGGCGCTGATGCCGGGCAGGCCGGCTGCCGCCAGTCCGCCGAACAGCATGGCGAAATTGGGATCGCCGCCGCCGAACTGGCTCAGGGTGTCCAGCGTACCGGTGGTGACATAGGCGCCGGCGTCCTGGTGTTCATTGTTGTGATAGAAGCTCAGGCCAGCGATCCAGTCCAGACGATCGGTCTTGCCGGACAGCTTGAACTCCTGCTGGAAGCTGCGCGCCCGCTTGGCGTCCTGCGTGGTGAGATAGAGATCGGAACGCGCACCGCCGTCGTTGTCGGTCAGATTGTGGGTCTTAAAGCGGCGGTAGGCGGTGATGGCATTGAAGGTCATGCCGGCCAGCGGCGCCTCCAGGCGCAGGGTAGCGCCATCGAACAGGCGGCCTTCGCTGCCTTGCTGGTCGTTGGCCAGTGGCGCGCCCAGCGGGTTGACGAAGTTGGCGGTGTAGGCGGCGTCGTACACGCCGCGATAGCCGGCCAGCGGCAGGGCTGGATCCTTGATGACGCCAAAGGCAGGCCGGCCATACTGTTCCATGTTCTCGTGCTCCCACGAGAATACCAGCCTGGCGGCGTCGAATTCCTTGCGCAGCGAGACGCGGGTGGCCCAGTCCTTGTCGCCGCCGGACTTCTTGCCGGTGGCGGTGTTGTCGACCCAGCCCTCGCTGCCGGCGCGCACCACCACAATGCGGGTGGCCAGGGTGTCGGTGATGGGGAAGTTCAGCATCACGTCGGCGTTGGCGCGGCCGAAGCGGCCGAGTTTCACGTGGGCCGCGGCGTCGACCTCCCTGCCTGGTTCATTGGTGGCGATGGCGATGGCGCCGGCCGCGCTGTTACGGCCGAACAGCGTGCCCTGCGGGCCTTTCACCACTTCGATGCGCTGCACGTCGATAAAGTTCATCAGCGCGCCGCCGGTCTTGCCGGTGTAGACGCCGTCGACATAAATGCCGACCGGCGAATCGGTGGCGATGCCGAAGTCGCCGGCCTGCACGCCGCGGATGCCGAACTGCGGCTGGGTAGGCTCGATGGCGTCCACACTCAGGCCGGGAACGTAGCCGTTCAGGTCCGCCAGATCCTTGGCGCCGATGGCTTCAATATCCTTGCCGGTGACGACCTGCATGGTCATCGGCACGTCCTGCACCAGCTGCTTGCGCGACTGCGCGGTCACCACCACAGACTGCATGTCGTCGGCAGCCCGCGCCGGCGGCACGAAGAAGGCCGCAGCCAGGCTGGCTGCGATAACGGTGCGATGCGTTTTCATGTCGTCCTCCGTTGAAGTATTGCTTAGCGCGGCGCATCGATTATGCCTACAACAATGCCAAATATTCAAGAAGTACCGGCCCGTGTGACGTGTAACGAACACAAACGGGTCAGGAGGAGTGAAGCCATATTGAAAAATGCCCCGAGACTGGCGCCGATGAGATGGGATTGCCATGCCACGCGCACGTCTGGCGGCAGGTCGGACCAGCCGGCGGCGTGGCCGGACGCCTCTGCGGCGATCTTGGTCAGCAGCGCTGCGGCCAGCACCACCAGTGCAGCGCGGCCGCGCATCCCGGCCCTGGGCCACAGCGTGCCGGCCGCCAGCACCACCAGCATCACCGCGATGCCGGAGGCGCCGCGATAGTACAGACACTCCGGCGCCAGCAACAGCAAGCCGGCGCTGATCAGCGGCGCGCCCAAGGCGAGCAGGATGCACAGCCGGCGCCAGCCGAGTGCGGGCAGCGCCACCGCTGCCGCAGCGCCCGCGGTGGCCAGGTCGATTAAGGCATGCTGGAGCGAGTAGTGGACCGCGTGGCAGGTCCACAAGCGCCACGCCTCGCCGGCCAGGATGGCGTGGCGGTCGAACTGCAGCAGTTCAGGCGCGGCGTCGAACGGCATATGCCACGCCACCCAGCAAGGCCGCCAGCGCGAGACTGATCCAGCCCATGCTGCCGCCGCCCTTGTAGCCGGCCTTGTTTTCGACTTTGTAGTTGGTGGTGTCGTTCTTGATGCGCTCACGGAAGCCGTCCAGCTGCGCCTGCAGTTGGGGGATCAGTTCATCGACTGCGCGCTCATAACCTTCGTTTTGCGCCGCGCGCGCTTTCTCGCTGAAGCCGGCCGCGGTGGCGCTGCCTTTCACGCGGCTGGTGCCCGGTGCGCGGAACAGCAGTTTGTGGCTTTGCACGTCGAACACCGAGGCGTCCAGCATGGTCTGGATGTCGTACTGGTCGCCATTGATGATGTAGGCGCCGACGATGGTCCAGTACAGCACTGACAGCGCGTTGCTGTCGTTGAACTGCACCTGGTCGTAGGACAGCAGGGCGATCACCTCCACATCGAACATGCGGCCGACCTGCTCCAGATTGGCGAAGCCGCCCTTGGCTCGCAGGTACTGGGTCGGGATGATTTCGATCTTGCCGATATATTCGTGCCTGGTGAAGGAGTCACGCACGCGCTCCAGCAGTTTCATCTTGCCCGCTTCCGGCAGGCTGGCACCCCAGCCGCCGCCCGGCACAAAGGCGATGCCCACCTTGACCGGAGGGCGCAGCTTGACCACGGTCGGCGTCAGCGACGGCGGCGTCTTGGCGTCCGGGTAGAGGTAATCAACCACGCTGCCAGTGTGCTGGCGGGTGTTCGGGTTGTGCCACAGGGCGCAGCTGCTCAGGCTTGCGGCGGCCAGCATCAGCAGCAGGAGTTTAAGATAGCGCATGGTTTGCTTCCTCTTGTTTGTGGAGTTGGTAGACGCTGATGGCCCCCGTCAGCGGCAGCACGATGTGGATCACCATCAGCCACCACAGGCTGCCGCTGAGGGCATAACCGGCGGCGAACAGCAGCGCCGAGATGATGCTGAGCGTGATCTGTTTGGGATTCTTGTAGCCGTGCGCGGCGCCATAGGCCAGGCCGGACGCCACGACGGCGCCCCAGGTGCCGATGTGGGGCGTGAGCGCCAGCAGCAGGAAACCGCGATACAGCAGCTCCCAGCCGGCACCGATGAACAGCACCAGGACCAGGAACAGGCGCATCTCGGCGGCATTGGTGGGCATGCCAGATTCGCGGCCATTTTCCAGCATGGCGGCGCGCTTCTCGTCATTTATTTTGTGGCTGGTGAGGCAGCTGCCGATCAGCAGTGCGGACATGGCCAGGACTGCAACGATCAGGCACCACAGCGGCGCGCCGGCAGCGGGAAGGGCGATGCCGATGTCGGCGGCGCTGTAGCCGTTCCTCCAGCAGATAAAGAGCAGCACCAGCAGCGTCAGGCCGATATCGCGGACCGAGCGGAGATAACGTGTGACCAGCGGACGTTTGGGTTTGTCGTGCTTGCGCGTGCTGTGCCACAAAGTCCTGCCGGGCAGGATGAAGACGAGGTAAAACGCCAGCGCGAGATCGATCATGTCATGGCCGTGATGAAGATAGTCGGCCGATTATACGTTACGAAATAATCAATCAGGAAGCGCTGGCGGCGACATGCTATCTGATGCTGCACGCGGTATCGTCGCACTGCACCTGCTGCGCGGCGGCGCTTTCCGCCACCAGCTGGCCGATCAGTGCGCCGACCTGCATGTCTTCGGCGCGGCCGAAGTGGCTGAGCCGCAGCCGTCCCTGGCGGTCGATGATGATCAGGGTCGGCGTGCCGCGCAACTGGTACGCTTCCATCGTCAGCGGAATCGGCCCATGGGCCGCAGGCTGGTCTATCGCCACCGGGAAGCCGATGCGGTACTCGTGCACGAAGGCTTCCAGCGCGTCGCGATTCATCACCGCGTGGTGCTCGAACACCGAGTGCAGCCCGAGCACCGCCACGTCCTTCTCTTCAAACGCGGCGCGGATGGTCCTGGCCTGCGGGATGCCGTGCGAAACGCAGCCGGGGCACAGCATCTGGAAGGCGTAGATCACCACGACCTTGCCGCGTAACTGCTGCAGCGACAGCGGTCTGGCAGTGTTCAGCCATGCCGCAACCTGCAGTTCGGGGGCGATAGGGAACATGTCGACTCCTTACTTGGCGCGCAGTTTGACCGACGGGAAGTCCACCGGCACCTTGAACGCCACGTTGACGTAGTTGGTGAACAGGTTGAGCGCCACGTGTGCCAGGATCTCGACGATTTCTTCGTCGTTGAAGCCGGCGTCGCGCAGGGCGCTTACTTCCTCATCCGCGATCTGGGCGCGGTTGTTGACCACGGCCACGGCAAAGCGCAGGGCTGCAGCGGTCTTCGGATCGGCCGACTGGCCGGCCTGGGCGGCGCTCATTTCTTCAGCGGTGGCGCCGGCCTTGCGGCCCAACACGGTGTGCGCGGCCAGACAATATTCGCATTCATTGCGGTCGGCAATGGCAACGGCAATCTGTTCGCCAAGCTTGGCGTTGATGACGCCGCCACCCAGCGCGCCGAACGAGCCCCACATGCTTTTCAGAGCAGCGGTGGAATTGCCTACAGCCTTGAACATATTCGGCGTGGCACCGAAAGCGCCCTGGATCTGCGCCAGCAGTTGTTGACGTTCGCCGGTGGTGTCGGCTGGAGTAACGAGGTTAATACGCGACATGATAGGACTCCTAATTAAATTGGTCAAAAAAAATGTTAAGCGAAGACTTTCCAGTTACGCGCCTTGGCTGCCGGATCGGCCGGCTGGTGTTCAAGGCAGTCCGTGCGCAACAGCGGAACGGACAGCGGCGCATCCACCAAACCACAATGGTGCGGAGCAGGCTTGCCAGGATGGCGGTTCGGTTCGAAGAACCGGCACGACAAACAGGCTCGCATCTCGGGGAAGCGATCTGTCTTTTGCAACTGCGCGATCAGTTTGAACAAGCCGGTGAGAAGTTCCGCCTGCTGCGACGCAGGCAGGGCATCCGCCGCTTGTTCCGCAAAATGCAAAGCGCTGCCGATACGGGCTGCCATGGCCGCACCTTCCGGGGTGAGGAAGAGTGCAGTGGCGCGGCCGTCATCTTCTGCGCGCGCCTTGTACAGCAAACCCTTGGACACCAGAGCCGATACCGAATCGCTTGCGCTGGCTGCGCTGATCGACAACTGCGACGCCAGCCAGGACAAGCGCACCCCCTGCTTGCGGCCTTGAAGCAACTGCAGCATCTCGGCCTGCGTGGGGTTGAGGTTTTCGGCCGTGGCAAACTCCCACATACCGGAGCGCATCACGCTGGCGATGCGCCCGATAGTGGTGACGATGCGCGCTGAAACATCCGGCGTATCCTGCCACGGCTTTTTAGATTTGGTGTCCATGCTTCGTATTATACACAGCAAATCTAAATTAGCAAGGACTCCTAATAATATTTAAAAGCTGGTCGACAGGCCCGCATACAGCGAACGGCGCTCGCCGTACTGCGGCGCGCCCACGCCCACGCCCGAGCCGTCGCGCAGCAGATAAGATTTGTCGAAAGCGTTGATCAGGGCCAGGCGTCCTTCCACCGTGCCGACCGGGGTAGCTTTCCAGGTATGCGTCAGTGCCAGGTTGACGGTGGTGTAGTGCGGCAGGTGGCCGGAGTTCGGCGCGCCGTCGTCCGGCGTCATGCGCAGGCCGCTGCCGTACAGGAAGTCGCCGCTGACCTGCGAATCGCCCCAGTGGTAATGCGCGCCGCCGGACAGCGTCACGGTCTGGTCATGGTCGACGTGGATGTAGTGGTTGGCGATATACGCTAGTTCATCGGGACCGAACAAGGACTGGCCGGAGGTGATGTTGGTGCCTTCGGCCTTTTGCGTGGTCAGGTTCAGGAAGGCGCCCCAGTTCTTCTGGCTGTACACGCCGGACAGCTCCAGTCCTTTGGCGTAGCCGCGGTCATAGTTAAACGGCGACAGAATCAGGGCCTGGCCAAACTGGCCTTCGTCCAGCATGTTGCGGATCCTCTTGTAGTAGGCGTCGGCGGTCAGGGTCAGCGCATCGCTCAGCTGGTGGCTGACGCCAACGTCGAAGTAGTGCGTACGCTCGGACTTGACGTTGTCCGAGACCGGCACTTCCGGCGCATTCGAGGTGCCGGCGTATTTGTCGATGCTCGACTGCGCAGCCAGCTCCTGTGGCGGTGGCGTGAAGTAGCGCGAGTAGCCGGCATGCAGCGCCGTGCCCTTGGCCAGCTGGTAAGCCACGTTGACGCGCGGGCTCCACTGCTGTTCGTTGACAAAGGCGTCTACCTTATCGAAGCGCACGCCGTAGTTGATGGTCAGCGGCGCACCGATATGCCATTCATCCTGCAGGTAGATGCTGGACAGCTTGCCGGTCTTGCTGCTGTTGTCGACGATGGTGCGCGGATCGGTGCTGGCCTGGCTGCCGTCGTCATTCAGGTCGAACACGCCGACGCTGTTGTTGCTGTGGGTGGTCTGGCGGGTGTAGGCCAGGCCGGTGCGCAGGGTATGGGCGCTATTCAGCTTGTAGCTGGCGTCGAACTGCAGGCCGCTGGCCGAATTGGAGCGCAGCGTGTCGGATGCCACGCCGTTGTACGCCAGGTCGCCCACCGGGTCGGGCGTGTAGTGCAGTTCCGAATACTGATGGAAGGCCGATACCTGGTAATTCAGGTCGCCCAGGCTTTTTTGCAGGGACAGTACCAGGAAGCGATTCAGCTCGCGCTGGCGCTGGTCCAACTGCGCGGAATCGGGCGGGGTCACGCCGGTGATGGCGTAGGACGGCTGCTGATCCGGATTGTTCGGAATCTGGAAGCGGCCATTGTAGGTGCCGAACATCAGGCCAAGACGGGTGCTGTCATCGACGAAGTAGGACAGGCTGCCGAAGGACTTGGCCTGTTTGGTGCGGTCGTGCAGGGCGCTGGTGGTGGGCAGCGGATTTTCGATGCCAAGGTTGTTCGACAGGTAGCTGCCGGACAGGTAGTAATTGAACGCGCCCTGCGCGCCGAAGAATTCCGCGCTCGGCTCGACGTGGTCATGGCTGCCGACCAAAATGCCGATACGGCCGCCGCTGCCCGGCTGGCCTTCCTTGGTCTGGATGTCGACAATGCCGGCGGTGCGCAGGCCGAATTGCGCCGGCAGCGCGCCGGTAATGAAGTCGGTCGATGCCACGAAGCGGGTATCGATCGACTGGCCAAAGCCGCTGATCGATTCCGGCAGCTGCACGCCGTTGACGCGGTACTGCACGTTGGCGTGGTCGTCGCGCACGTGGATCGAGCCCGAGGCCTTGGAATCCTGGCTCACGCCCGGCAGGCGCAGCAGCACTTCATTGAAGGGCGTGTTGTCGCCCTGGCCCAGTTGGTCGATCATGTGCTTGTCGATGCTGTAGACGGTGGTGCCGACGTTGGGCGACAGATCGATGCGCGCGCTTTTCAGGTGGGCGGTGACGTCCACTTGCGGGATCACGGCATCATCGTCCGCATGGACGTGCTGGGCGTAGAAGACGGCTGCGATCAGCAGGGGCAGGGTACGGAGTTGTGGCTTGCGTTGCATGTTAAATCCTTGAATATGTTCAGACGTGCGCAGGCAGCGCCCGCACAGGGCGCAAGCGTGCGATGAGATTCAGATGGAAGCAGCAGCAACGCCGGGCGGCGCGTGGGAAGGCGGAGTGAGATAGCTGGTTTGCGCGGCGCGCACCACGGTTGGCGGCGCCAGTACCGGCAGGCTGGCTGGCGGCGCCAGCGGCGCGACCGACACCGTTGCCGGCGGTACGCCGCCCGCCGGCAAATGCACCACCGAGCAGGCGGCGCAATCAGGTTCGTGTTCGGTGTAGGCGTGGGTATGGGAGTTGGCTCCCAGCAGTTGCAGCGCCAGGAACAGCAGCACGAAAAACATCATGACGCGCTGGTAGCGCGTCTGACGTTGGGAGGTGCTCATGTTGATGGTCTGGGCCTGCATCCCATAATTTTACATCAATGCGGCTGATTCAGGTACGAGTCGCTCACCAGCCCGCGGCGGGTGGCCAGCACCACCGCATGGGTGCGTGCTGTTGCGCCCAGCTTGTCAAACAGGCCCTTGACGTGGGTCTTGACGGTGCCCACGCCGATGCCAAGTTCACGCGCGATCGACTTGTTGCATTGGCCCTGGGCCAGCAGTTGCAGCACGTCGGTCTCGCGGCTGGTCAGGCCGATGCGGGTAAAGCTGTCGGCCACGCAGCGGCTCAGTTCCGCGCTCAGGTAGCGCGTACCGCGGCTCAGGGCCCGCACGGCGGTCAGCAGTTGTTCGGTATCGGCGTTTTGCAGCAGGTAGCCATGCACGCCGGCCATCATGGCGGTGCGCACTTCCCACTCGCGTTCCAGCTGGGTGACGATCAGGACGCGCGGCTGGGCCTCGCCGTGGTGGGCGCTGGCGCTGCGGCGCATGTGTTCCAGGCCGCCGCGGTGGTCGAGGATGATGACGTCGGCGGCGGCAAGGGAGGCGGTATCGCCGGCGATGATCTGCATGTCTTCGTGCGCGCCGAGCAGCGCGGCCAGGCCGGCGCTGACAATCGCGTCCGCGTGCGCGATCTGCACGCGCACCTTGTCGCCTTGCTGGGCGACGGTATTGGTGTTAGCGGCGCCGCCAACGGCGGTCTGTGGCCAGGTTCGGGTATCCACTCGCATGTCACTCTCCTAAAAATGAAAACTCAATCATTCGCTGTTCATCGGGTCGTGCGGCACGATCAGGCGGCGGCGTCCGAATACGCGCGCGTCCACCGAATAGCCGCCGGCGCCCAGCAGTACCAGTGCGATCGCCGTCACCATGGCAATCATCAGCGTGGCCGCATGCTGCCAGTTCGCGTGCAGCATGCACGCCACCTGGAAGCCGCCGCTGACCAGCGCCGCCACCGGCGTCAGGAAGCCGGCTGTCAACGCCAGCACCAGCACCAGCTCCAGCACCACCAGCCACCAGGGCGTGACGCCGCCGCAGCCGCTTTCCAGCAACAGCTGCAAACCCACCGCTGCCCTTAGTATCAAGAGGCCGGCACCCGCGCTACCGCGCGGAAAACTGGAACTGAATCCCCGCATGAACAGAAGGTTAAGCTTTCCAACCGGTTTTGCCACGCCCCGATCCGGGAGTATGCCCCTACCCAGATGGAGGTATAGCCAGCCACTTGCATTTGTGGCATGCTTGGGGCCAGATGTCAGAACTTTATTCGCGAGATGCCCATGAACCCGCCGCCTATCACCATCCTGAGCGTGGATGATCATCCGATGTTCCGGGAAGGCATAGCCAGCGTGATTGCCGACGAAGACGATATGCAGCTGGTGGAAGAAGCCACCAATGGCGTGCAGGCGGTGGACGCCTACCGCCGCCTGCAGCCGGACGTCACCCTGATGGACATCCAGATGCCGGAGATGAATGGCATCGACGCCACCATCGCCATCCGCAAGGAATTCCCCAACGCCCGCATCGTGGTGCTGACCACCTACGAGGGCGACGTGCTGGCGCAGCGCGCGATCGCCGCCGGCGCCGCCGGCTATCTGTTAAAGAGCATGCTGCGCAAGGAGTTGCTGGCCACCATCCGCTGTGTGCACGAAGGACGTCGCAGCATTCCGGCCGCTGTCGCCAGCGGCATTGCCGAGCATTGGCATGAGGGAGCGCTGAGCAAGCGCGAGGTGGAAGTGCTGCAGCTGGTGGCAGGAGGCCAGAGCAACAAGCGCATCGGCATGCACCTGGCGATTTCCGAGGAGACGGTCAAGGTGCACATGAAGAGCATCCTGGCCAAGCTGAATGCCAGCGACCGCACGCATGCCGTCACGCTGGCGATCGAACGCGGCATCCTCGACCTGCACGCCTGCGGCGTGATTCAATAAGCTGAATAGCTAAGCGGCTTCCCGCAGCAGCCAGCGGCGCAGCGCGCCGCGCCGGCGCTGATACGCAGCCGCCGCCGGCACCCGCACCTGCACCACTGTGCCGAGCGCGAAGCGGCACCACAAATCCAGCGTGGCGTCGATCTTGGCGGCGCGCTCGCGCATGCCGATCAGACCCCAATGGCCGGGCAGCTCGCCAGCTGCCAGCACATCATCGGGGATGCCGCGGCCATCGTCGCGCACTTCCAGTGTGACGTGGTCGCGTCCATAGCCCAGTTCCAGCTCGATGCGGCAGGCGCCGGCGTGGCGGAAGGCATTCAGCAGCGCCTCGCGGCCAATGTGGAACAGATGCTCGCCGGCGTGATCGGTGAGGGCCGACAGCTGGCCGGTGACGATCAGTGCGAAGTCGGCAGCGTGTTCCTCGCGCAGCTTCTGTCCCAGTTCGCTGAACAGGCGCGGCAAGTCATGCTGCCACGCGCCCACGCTGCGCAAGCCGCTGACCTGTTCGCGGCCTTCGGCCAGCACTTCGTCGGCCTGGTTGAGGATTTTTTCGACCAGCTGATATGCCTCGCCGCCGGGCGGCAGGCGCTTGAGCAGCGTCTGCACGCGCAGCATCAGTCCCTGCACGCTTTGCAGGAAGGTGTCGTGCAGGGCGCGGGCGATGCGTTCACGTTCATCGGCGCGGTCTTCGAGACCGCGCCGCAGCTGGTTGGTCACATGCTGCAGGCGCAGACGGTAAGCCACCCACAGCATCAGGCCGAGCGCGATGGCGCACAACAGCTTGAACCAGATGGTTTCGATAAACGTGGGCGGAATGCTGAACGCCAGTTGCGCTTCCTGCGGATTCCATACGCCGTCCTCGTTGGCGGCCATCACGCGGAAGCGGTAATGGCCGGGATCGAGGTTGGTGTAGAAGGCCTGGCGCCGGGTGCCGGGGTCTTGCCAGTCGTTGTCCACGCCGTCCAGACGATAGCGGAAGCGCACCCGCTCCGGCACGCCCAGGCTGAGCGCCGTGTAGTCGAGCCGCAGGCTGCTGGTGGCGTGCGGCAGCTCCAGACCGGGCAGGGGGCTGTAGCGCTGCTCCCCGATCGCCACACCCTGCACCATCACCGCCGGCGGCACCGGGTTGCGCGTGATGCGCGACGGATCGATCCAGTTGATGCGGTTGGCGGTGGCCATCCACAGCAGGCCGTCGTCACCCAGCACCAGCGAAGGCATGGGACGCAGCTGCGAGGCTGCGCCCAGCAGGCCGTCGTGGGCGTCAAAGCGCTCGTACTCCACTTCATGGCCGCTCGCGCGCCGGGTCAGCGCCACCTGCTCCGCGCTGACGCGGCTCAGGCCCTCGGTACCAAACAGCCACAGGTCGCCATGCGCGGTCAGCGCGATGCCGGATACGCCGCGGAAGGTCTCGCCCTTGCGGCCATGCAGCGGAACGAAGCGTTGGCCGTCAAACCATGCCACGCCGCGTTCACCGCCGGCCCATAGCTGCTTGTCGTGGCGGTGCATGGTCAGTACATTGCCCAGTTCTACCCCTTGCTCGACGCCGAAGATGGTGCTCTTGCCGTTGGCGATGCGGACAATGTGATTGCGGATGTAGCCTGCCCACAGCGCGCCATCGCCGCCGTCGGCCAGGCAGATGGGGAACTGGTCTTCCGTGGCCGGCGCGGCCAGCGGCAGGGCGGTCTGGCGCTGCCACTGGCCATCCTTCAGCAGGTACAGCCCTTCGCGCACCACCGAGACCCACAAGCCGCCGCCGGCCGCGCGGCTCATGGCCTGCACTTCGTAGCTGCGGGCTTCCGGCGGCAGCGGATAGCGTTCCACGCGGCCGCCATCCACGCTCCATACCTCGTCGTCATTGCCGGCCCAGAGCACGCCGTCAGGGTCGCGGTACAGCGCGGAAATGTGCCCCGACAGCACCCTGCGCCGCTCGCCCTCCGGTCCCAGCGCATGCAGTGCGCCGGCCCGGTCGCCGGCCCAGACGCCGCCGCCATTGACCGGGGCGATTGCCGGATGGTTGAAAATGGTTTGCAGCGGCAGTGTCAGCAAGCGGTTGCGGCGGAAGCGGTTCAAGCCGGCCGAGGTGCCGATCCAGACATTGCCCTCGCGATCCTGGAAAAAGCTTTGCGGCAGGCCGCCGCTCAGGTCCTGCTGCTGACCGGCTTCGCTGCTGCCGGCACTGCGTCGTTCCATGCCGCCAGCGCGGAACAGCCACATATTGCCGTCACGGTCGTAGTACATATTGGTGCCGCTGAGCGCCGGCCTGGCGGCCGCCCCGCCGGCCGGCGCTTCCGGCTGCATGCGGTAGTAGCTGTCGACATCCGAGGCCCACACGGCGCCATCCGGCGCCAATGCCATGCCGCGCAAATCACCATGCGGCCAGGCCTGCCGGAACGGCGCGCGCTGGTCGGCGCGGCTGTAGATCCCGCCCTGCATGGCCACCCATTGCCGCCCGCTGCGGTCGAACAGCACTTGCCGCGCGCGCCGCTGCGGCAGGCCGGCTTCCGCGCCGACGGTGACGAAGCGGTCGCCATCAAGCCGGGCCAGGCCGTCGCGCGCGGCCACCCACAACGCGCCGTCCGGCCCCCGTGCGATACTGGTGATGGCGCCGGCCGGCAATCCCTGTCCGGCGGCGTAGTGGCGCGCCTGGCCGTTGTGAAAGTAGCTGATGCCGCCGCCCGTGCGGTAGCCGACCCACAAGCCGCCTTCGGGCGGCGCATACAGGGTGCGCACGTTGGAGGACAGCAGGGCGTGGCCTTCTACGCTGTCCACCCGTTCGTATTGGCGGCCATCGAAGCGGTACAAGCCGGTGCCCGCGGCCAGCCATAACCAGCCGTCGCGGGTCTGGGTGATGTTGAGAATGTCGACCGGCGCGCTGTCAAGCGCGCTCCACGCGGTGTGGGTGTATTGTTCCTGCAGGCGCGAGGCCGGCTGCTGGGCGGGTGACGGCGCGCACCATAACAAGCCGCAAAAGGCTGCGGCATGCAGGAGCAGGGATGCGCGTGCTGTCGTCATCTGGTCATTTTAGCACCTATCCAACCGCAAGTTGAGATCCCCCAAAAGGAAGGGAGGCGCACGATCAATACCAGTGATGCCAGAAGCGGGCGTGCTCTCTACACTGTGGGCACGATTTACTTACTGGAGCTATGCTAAATCATGAAAATGTATATCGTTTCGCTGGCCGTCGGCTTGTTGGTCGGCCTCATATACGGCTTCCTGAACGTGCGTTCGCCGGCGCCGCCGGTGATCGCCTTGGTCGGTTTGCTCGGCATGCTGCTCGGTGAGCAGCTGCCGCCGCTGCTGCGCCAGATCTGGAAGCCGGAAGCCAAACAAGTGTCGTGGATCGAAGACCACGTCAAGCCGCATTGTTTCGGCCAGCTGCCATCCGCGCAGAAGACCGATGAAACCCGGAGCACCTAATGAACCCAACACCTGACCTGATTCTCCATCGCGGCCTGTTCACCACCCTGGACCGCGGCAACCCCCACGCCGAAGCCGTCGCCATCAAGGACGGCAAATTCACCCATGTCGGCCGCGCCGACGAGATCATGGCGCTGGCCGGACCGGCCACCAAAATCATCGACCTGCAAGGCAAGCGCGTGCTGCCAGGCCTGATCGACAATCACTGCCATATTATCCGCGGCGGCCTGAATTTCAACCTGGAGCTGCGCTGGGACGGCGTGCGTTCGCTGGCCGACGCCATGGCCATGCTGAAAGCGCAGGTGGCGATCACGCCGGCGCCGCAATGGGTGCGCGTGGTGGGCGGCTTCACCGAGCACCAGTTTGCCGAGAAGCGCCTGCCGACCATCGAGGAACTGAACGCAGTGGCGCCCGATACGCCGGTGTTCATTCTGCACCTGTACGACCGCGCGCTGCTGAATGGCGCCGCGCTGCGCGCCGTCGGCTACACCAGGGACACGCCGGAGCCGCCGGGCGGCCAGATCCTGCGTGACGGCTCGGGCAATCCGACCGGCCTGCTGCTGGCCAAGCCGAACGCCTCCATCCTGTATGCGACCCTGGCCAAGGGCCCGAAACTGCCGCTGGAATACCAGGTCAATTCGACCCGCCACTTCATGCGCGAGCTGAATCGCCTGGGCGTGACCGGTGTGATCGATGCCGGCGGCGGCTTCCAGAACTATCCGGAAGACTATCAGGTGATCCAGCAGCTGGCCGACGCCAAACAGCTGACCATCCGCATGGCCTACAACCTGTTCACGCAAAAGCCCAAGCAGGAGAAGGAAGACTTCATCAACTGGACCCAGAGCGTCAAGTACCAGCAGGGCGACGACTATTTCCGCCACAACGGCGCCGGCGAGATGCTGACTTTCTCGGCGGCCGACTTTGAAGACTTCCGCCAGCCGCGTCCGGACATGCCTGAGAATATGGAAGACGACCTGGAAGGCGTGGTGCGCGTGCTGGCGCAGAACCGCTGGCCATGGCGCATGCATGCCACCTATGACGAAACCATCAGCCGCGCGCTGGACGTGTTTGAGCGCGTAAACCAGGACATCCCGCTGGAAGGCCTGAACTGGTTCTTCGACCACGCCGAGACCATCTCGCAGCAGTCGATCGACCGCATCGCCGCGCTGGGCGGCGGCGTCGCCGTGCAGCACCGCATGGCGTATCAGGGCGAATACTTCATCGAGCGTTATGGCCACGGCGCCGCCGAAGCCACGCCGCCGATCAAGAAGATTCTCGAATCGGGCGTGAAAACCTCGGCCGGCACCGACGCCACCCGCGTGGCCTCGTACAACCCGTGGGTCTCGCTGGCCTGGATGATCACCGGTAAAACCGTCAGCGGCGCCCAGCTCTACCCGCGCGCCAATTGCCTGGACCGCGAAACCGCGCTGCGCATGTGGACCGAGAACACCACCTGGTTCTCCAATGAGGAAGGCAAGAAGGGCCGCATTCAGGTCGGCCAGCTGGCGGATCTGATCGTACCGGACAAGGACTTCTTCGCCTGCGCCGAAAGCGAGATCTGGGACCTGACCTCCAACCTGACCATCGTTGGCGGCAACGTGGTGTACGCGGCCGGCGCCTTCGCCAGCCATGACACGCCGCCGCCGCCGGCCATGCCGGATTGGTCGCCGGTGCGCCGTTACGGCGGCTACGCCGGCTGGGGCGAGAAGCAGGGCACCAGCCGCGCCGCGCTCAAGGAACTGGAAAAACGCCAGCTGCAGCAGAAGCGCGAACGCGAGCAGCAGGCCGCTGCCTGCGGTTGCGCCAACAACTGCAACGTGCACGGCCACCAGCACGCCAACTCGTGGGCCAGCAAGATGCCGGTGTCGGACCTCAAGAGCTTCTGGGGCGCGCTGGGCTGCGCCTGCTGGGCAGTGTGATGCGGGCGCCGGCGATTGCGACATCGGCGGCGCAGCACGCACCCTGGATACGCTGGGTGTGTCTGCTGCTGCTGTGTGCCGCCTATATCCAGGGCGGCATCAACAAGCTGACCGACTTCAACTCCGCCATCGGCGAGATGCGGCATTTCGGCCTGGCGCCGGCGGCGCCGCTGGCGGCGCTGGTGATCGCGCTGGAACTGGGCGCCTCGCTGGCCATCCTGACTGGCGTTTACCGCTGGCTGGGCGCGGGCTTCCTCGGCGTGTTCACGCTGATGGCGACCTTCGTGGCCAACCGTTTCTGGGAGATGGGCGGCCAGGAACGCTTCATGGCCGCCAACAGCTTCTTCGAGCACCTCGGCCTGACCGGTGCTTTCCTGCTGGTGGCATGGCTCGATTTACAGAAAGGTAGTGATGGAACGCGGTGATATCAAACAAGGCGCAGCGCTGGGCTTTTTGGCCGGCTACGTCGACACATTGGGCTTTGTCGGCCTGTTCGGCCTGTTCACGGCTCACGTAACAGGCAACTTCGTGCTGATCGGCCGCGCGCTGATCGAACCGACCCAGGCCATCGCCATCAAGCTGATGGTGTTCCCGGTGTTTATCCTGTTTGTCGCGCTGGCGCGGCTGGCGATACTGCATTGGGACCGCAACGGCAGCAAGACGCTGCGCAACAGCTTCCTGTTCCAGTTGTTCATGATGCTGGCGACGGTGCTGTGCGCGTGGCAGGCGGCGCCGGTGGTGGAAGCGTCGGCGCCACTGACGCTGCTGACTGGCTCGCTGTGCGCCGGCGCCATGGCGGTGCAAAACGCCTACGGCAAGCTATTGCTGGGCAAGGCGGCGGCCACCACGGTCATGACCGGTAACGTCACGACGCTGGTGATCGAGCTGGTGGATTCGCTGCGCGGCGACCAGGAGGCGATTGGCCGCTGCAAGAAGCTGACCTGGCCGGTGCTGGGCTTTACCGCCGGCTGCATGAGCGGCGGCATTGCCTTCGTGCTGACCGGCTTCCATGGCCTGCTGCTGCCGTGCGCGATGCTGGTGTGGCTCGCGGCGGCAGCCAGGGATTAAATGGTAATAATCCCGCGTTTCAGGGCGATCGTCACCGCATGAGTGCGATCGTTCGCGGCCAGCTTGGCCAGCACGTTCTTCATATGCGCCTTGACGGTTTCCTCCGAGATCGCCAGGCGCTCCGCGATGCGGCGGTTGGAGTGTCCACTGGCCGCATAATTCAGCACTTCCATTTCGCGCGAGCTTAACGGCCCCTGGCCCATGTGCTGGGCCAGTTCCATCGCGATTTCCGGCGGAATGCGGCGCTGGCCCATGTGCACGCCGCGCACGGTGTCCAGCAAGTCCTTGCGCAAAGTACTTTTCAACAGGAAGCCAGCCGCGCCGCCTTGCACGGCGCGCAGGATCTGGGCGTCGCCCTTGTAGGTGGTCAGCATGACGACGCGGGCGTTGTTATGCTCGCGGCGGATTTCCTGCAGCGCCGTCACGCCGTCCATCTCCGGCATGGCGATATCCATGATGGTGACGTCGGGCCGCAGCTGCCGGAAGGCGTCCACCGCCTCGCGGCCGTTGCACGCTTCGCCCACCACCTGCATGTCCGGCTGGTTGGAAATGGCCTCGCCAAGACCGGCGCGCAGCAGCGGGTGGTCGTCGACGACCAGTACCGAGATCGGGGTGCTCATGTCAGCGCAGCTGCGTGTAAGCCACCGGCACCCACTGATAACCCTTGCCGTTGCTGCGCAAGTGGCCCAGGCCGGGGAACGACAGGTGCGATGCGCCGACCAGCGTGCCATCCTTGGCCACCGCCTGGAACACCTTGGCGCGCGCCGCGGCGGCGGCCTTGGCGTCGCTGTCGAAGCCGATGGTCACTTCGGGGTGGTCGAACTGCACCGCGCCGACGTGAATCAGGTCACCCAGCAGCACCAGCTTCTTGCCCTTGCTTTCCACCGTGTAGATGGTGTGGCCTGGCGTGTGGCCATAGCTGGAGGTGGCGCGCACGCCCGGCGCCAGTTCGGTGTCGCCGCTGAAAGGCTTCAGGTGCTGCGCGCTGGCGTAGGGCGACAGCGATGCCACCGCACCCTGGAAGAAGCCCTTGCTGTCGGCCGGCGCCTTGTCCTGGTTGGCCTGGCTCAGCCAGAAATCGGTATCGCGCTTGTCGGCGCGTACCACGGCGTTGGGGAACACGATCTGGCTGTTGGCGGCCAGGCCGCCCACGTGGTCCGGATGCAGGTGGGTCAGGTAGATTTCATCGATCTGCTCCGGCTGATAACCGGAGGCCTTGATGTTGGCCGCCAGCTTGCCGAGGGTCGGGCCGAACAGGCCGCCGGCGCCGGTGTCCACCAGAATCAGCTTGCTGCCGGTGTTGATCAGGAAGGCGTTGACCGAGGTCTCGGTCGGCAGCGACTGGAAATTGCGGGCCAGCGCCTTGGCGGTGATTTCCGCCGGCTCATGCAGCAGCTTGTCGATAGGCAGGTCGACCGTGCCGTCGCTGATGGCCGTCACCTCAAAATCGCCGAGCGTGATGCGATGGAAGCCCGGCGCGTTGGTGCCGGCCAGCGGCGCGGCGGCAAAGGCGGGGGCGGCGAACAGGGCGGCGATCAGTGGTGTGAATTTCATGCTGGTGTCCTTAATAATTCATCGATAGAACGAAGTATGCTGCTTTGCAAAAAATGGCACAATATGCAAAAAGGCAAATGTTCTTTGCGGAATGCGCAAAGATGCCGTTCGAGGGGAAAAGATGATTGATGGTTTGGAATGCTTTGTTACGGTAGTGGAACTAGGCAGCCTGTCGCGGGCGGCGGTACAGCTGGAAATGGCGGTGTCCTCGGTGTCGCGCAAGATCGATGCGCTGGAGGAGGAGCTGGGCGCGCGCCTGCTGTTGCGCAGTTCACGGCAGGTGCTGTTGACCGACGCCGGCGAGCGCTTCCTGCCGCGTGCCCGCAATATCCTGGCGGAGCTGGCCGATGGCAGGAATGCGGTGCAGGAGCTGGACGTCGAACCGCGCGGCCTGCTGACGGTGACCGCGCCAGCGGCGTTCGGCCGTCTGCATGTCGCCCCCGCGATTGCCAGCTTCCTGCAGCGCCACCCGCTGATCGAGGTCGACCTGCACGTCAGCGATGATGTGGTGGACTTGTCGGCGCGCCGCGTCGACGTCGCGGTGCGCGCCGGCGTGCTGCCGGCCAGCGATCTGGTGGCGACCCACCTGGCCGGCATGAACCGGGTGGTCAGCGCCAGCCCGGCCTATCTTGAAAAACATGGCTGGCCGGCCTCGCCGGAAGACCTGCTGAATCATGAATGCCTGACGGTGAACGGACGTGTGCCGCCGCGCGGCTGGTGGCGTTTTCAGGGCGTGAACGGGTATCAGCCCTTGCCGGTGAAGGGAAGGCTGCGGTGCGACGATACCGACTCGCTGCTGCATGCGGCCATCAACGGCGCCGGTATTGTCCATCTGGCGAACTGGCTGGCCAGCGATGCGATCGTGGCCGGGCAGCTGGTGCCGGTGTTCCCCATGCTGCCGATCGAGAACGACGCCACCCTGCGGCGCGATCCGAACGAGCCGGCGATCCACGCGGTGCACATGCCGGGCCGCTCCAACCAGGCCAAGGCGCAGCTGTTGATACGTCATTTGAGGGAGTATTTTGGCAGTCCGGCTTACTGGGATGTGGCCATGCTGGCTGCCGGGGCGGCAGAGCGCCGCCCCAGGAAGATGTAGCTGTATCAGTCCCAGTCGCCGCCACCGCCGCCACTGTCACCGCCGCCTCCGCCGCCGTCATCCCAGCCGCCGCTGACGCCGAAGTCATTGCCGCCCATGTCGTCGCGGCGCAGCAGTTCATCGCGTGACGAAGGATCGTCGTAAATGATGTCGTTGCGCGGCTGATCGTGGCCGGCGTTGGAATCGTGGTTGCCGGTGAACTGGCGCGCCAGCGCTTCAGCCGCCACAAAGCCGGCACCCACCGCCGCGCCGGTCGCCAGGCCGCCCATGATGCGCGAACCCATGCCCGGCTGCGCCGGCTGGCCATAACCGGGCTGGCCGTAACCCGGCTGCGGATAGCCTTGTTGCGGATAGCCGCCTGGCGCATAGCCTGGCGCCGCGCCCGGATGGTAGCCGGCTGGGTTGTACTGATCGCTGGCCGCTTGCTGCTGGCGGCGCTGCATGAAGCGCGTGGCCAGCCAGATGAAGCCGGCCAGGCCCAGGCCGATAATCAGGATGCCGCTAAACGAAATGCCGCTGCTTTGCGGCGCATTGGCGTAGCCGCCGCTGCCGTAATTGGCGCCGCCGCCGTTATTGGCGTGACGCGCCGGCTGCTGGGTGTAATTGGTTTTCTGGCCTTCGGCCAGCAGCGCTTTCAGCTTGGCCACTGCCTCCGGCTTGACCTTGGGCAGGCCAGGCGACAGCTGCTCGGCCTTGGCCAGCGAAGCTTGCGCAGCAACGAACTGGCCTTGTTTGGCCTGCAGTTCGGCTTCGACAAAGTACGCAGTGGCGCTGTTGGGGTGTGCCTTCAGCACCTGATCCATCATCGCCTGCGCTTCGGCGTATTTGCCTGCTTCGGCAGCCACATACACCTCGTGAATGGTGGGCTCGGCGGCAAATACAGGGGCCGCAAACGCCAGGGCGCCGGCCAGCATGGTAATACGTGCAATAGATTTCGCCGTCATTTCTATACCTCCTGGTGAAGACAGGCCTAAGATGAAGACAGTTTACGCCAATTTCAAGGGCGCAGCGGTGCGTTGCAGCACAGAGTCGCGGGATGCGGCCACGCTGGCGGCCACCATGTCGGCGGTGGCGGCGCACAGGGTCCAGCCCAGGTGGCCGTGGCCGGTGTTGTAAAACACGCCCGGCGCCTTGCCGGGGCCAACGCGCGGCATCAGGTCCGGCATCATCGGGCGCAGGCCGGCCCAGGGTGTGATGCTGTGGGTGCTGACGTCCGGGAAGTTCTGTTGCACCCAGTCCGTCAGCGGCGCGATGCGGTCGGCGCGGATGTCGCGGTTAAAGCCATGGAACTCGGCGGTGCCGGCCACGCGCAAGCGCTCCTCGCCCAGGCGGCTGCTGACCAGCTTGACCGTGTCGTCCACCAGGCTGACGCGCGGCGCGGCGGCGCGGCTGGCCTCATCCTCAAGATGCACGGTGACCGAGTAACCTTTGACCGGATAGACATTGACGTCGTCGCCCACCTGCGCGGCCAACTGGCGGCTGGCCGCACCGGCGCAGATGACCACCGCGTCGTAATCGGTGATGTCGGCGCTGTCGCCTTGCAGCACGGTGACGCTGACGCCGTGCTCGCCGGCGCTCAGCTGCACCACTTGCTGGTTGCAGCGCAGCTGCGCGCCCAGCCGTTGCGCGGCCTGCGCCAGGCCGGTGGTGAATTTGTGGATGTCGCCGCTGCTGTCGCTCTCGGTGTAATGGCCGCCGTAAAACTGGCCCTTCAGCGCCGGCTCGATGGCGCGCATCTCATCCGGCGTCACGGCGCGGCGCGGCACGCCGCCGCGCGCCAGCAGCTTGCTGACGGCGACCGCGTGGTCAAACTCGGCGCGGTCGCGATGGATATGCAGGATGCCCTGGCGTTTCAGGTCGAATTCGATGCCTTCTTCGTCGGCCCACTGGAACAAATGCTCGCGCGCGGCCACCGCCATGCGGGCGAGGGCGATGGTGTTGTCGTGGTAGTGCGGCATGGCGCCGATAAACTCGGCAAACCAGGACAGCTTGTGCCAGCTGGGATGCAGATGCACCAGCAGCGGCGCATCGCTGCGCAGCAGCCATTGCAACGCCTTGGCGATGGTGGCGCGGTGATTCCAGACTTCCGCATGGGAGGCCGACAGCTGGCCGCCGTTGGCATAGGAGGTTTCCATCGCCACGTAGCGATGACGTTCCAGCAGGGTGACGGCGAAGCCGCGCTTGGCGAGGGCGTAAGCGGTGGTCACGCCGGTGACCCCGCCGCCGATGATGGCGATGGTTTTCATGATAGGCATAACAATGTTACAAGAAAACCATCGCCGCCGAAACAAATTTTATGCTTTCTGTTGTTTCGCGCGCTGCGTGGCGATGTAGCGGTCGATCACCGTCGGCAGCACCGTCAGCGGCACGCCGCAACTGGTGACCAGGGCGTCGTTGAAGCCGGCCAGGTCGAACTTGCCGCCCAGCGCCGCCCGGGCGCGCTCGCGCTGGCGCAGGATTTCGTTGTGGCCCATCTTGTAGCCGCAGGCCTGGCCCGGCGACACGGTGTAGCGGTCGATCTCGCTGGTCATGGCTTGCTGGCCGCGGCCGGTGTTCTCGACCAGGAAGCGGATCGCCTGTTCGCGCGTCCACTGCATGGCGTGCATGCCGGTGTCCACCACCAGGCGGCAGGCGCGGAACTGCTGCGCCTGCAGATAGCCGATCTGGCTGAACGGATCGTTGACGTACAGGCCGAATTCGTCGACCAGCTGCTCCGCATACAGCGCCCAGCCTTCGACAAAGGCGTTAAAGCCGATCAGCGAAGAGATCAGCGGCAGTTCGCCGTGGTGCTCGGCCAGGTAGGCGCCTTGCCAGGCGTGGCCCGGCAAGCCCTCGTGCGCGGTCAGGGTGGCGATTTCCGACTTCGGCCACAACGTGGTCGACTTCAGGTTGATGTAGTAGATGGCCGGGCGCGAACCGTCCAGCGAGGCGAAGTTCATATAGCCCAGCGGCGCGCCGGATTCGATATCGGTTGGCACGCGCTTGATCTGCAGCGGTACTTTCAGGTCCAGATGCGAAATCTGCGGCATCAGCTTGCGCACCGCCAGCACGCGCTCGTTGCAGTAGGCGATCAGCTCTTCGCGGCCCTGGTCGTTGTCGGCGTAGAAGCGCTGCGGGTCTTTCGACAGCGCCAGCAGGCGCTGGCCCACCGTGCCCTGGGTGATGCCCTGTTTTTTCAGGATGGCGTCGATGCGCGCCTGCAGCTGCTTGTTCTGTTCCAGGCCGATGGCGTGGATTTCCCTGGCGCTGCGGGTGGTCGAGGTGCCAAGGCGCAGCGCCCACTCGTAGTAGGCCGCGCCGTCCGGCAGGCGGTGCACGCCAGCCACGTTGGTGGCCTTGGCGGCGGCTTTGCCGAAGGCGTCGATCTGGCGGTCCAGCGCGGGATAGACCGAACCTTCAACCAGTTTCAGGGCGCGCTCATGCCAGTCGCCGGCGATGCCTTGCTTTTGCGTGCGCCCGGTGATCGAGGTGACCAGCTTTTGCTGGGCAGGGGCGGTCTTGCGGAAGTTCTGCAGCTGGGCCAAGGCCGTGCGACAGATGAAGTCCGGCGGCATGATGCCTTTGCCGGCTTGCTCCGCGATGCGCGCGGTTTCCTGGTCCAGCATCCGCGCCATGGCGGCCAGACGCGCGATATAGGCCTCGGCATCGGCGGCGTTGGCGATCGCGTGCTGGGAGTCGAGGAATTCCGGAATGCGGGTCAGCGCGCCGTCCTGCTGGGTGACCGGGAACGGCGCGGTGCCGCCGTTGAAGCCTGCCGCCGCGCCGCCAAACGGGAAGCGCAGGCCGGCGATGCCGGATTCGGCCGCGTAGGCGACGGTGTCGTAGCGGGTTTGCGCCGTCTCGCTCAGTGCGGCGCGGTTGATCGCGCGCAGGCGGGTCTGGATGGATTTGACTTCGGCTTCCCAGGCGGCGTCGCCGGCCGGCGAAATGTCTTCCAGCTGCGCCTTCAGCGCGGCGCGCCCGCCTTTGTCCAGACCCAGGCCGGTGGCGCTGGTGGGGGAGAGGCGCAGTACTTCTTCTGCGATCTCGTCCAGCAGCCGGGTGAAGTTGGCGTCGGCCGGGTTGGCGGTGTCGGCAAAGGCCAGGCCCGGGGCTGCGGTAGCGGCGAGGGTGGCCAGGAGGAAGTCGCGGCGGGTGTAAGTCATGGCATCCTTTGTAAGAAGCGGCGAAAGGCCGACCTTAGCTTGCCGCCCGCCGGCATGTCAATGGCATTTAGCTATCCCTGCCGAACCGTAATTTGAAGCGGGCCGTCAGCTCCTGCAGCACGTCGACCTCCTGGCGCGGCAGGGCCAGCGCCACGTGCATGTCCGGGCGGACCAGGTAGGCCGCATCCTGCAGCAGGCCGGCGTGTTCGGCCGCCTCGTTCCAGCTGCAGACGTGCACCGGCAGGCGCAGGGCTTGCGCGGCTGCGGCCAGTTGCGGCGTCGTGCGGCCGTAGACGTGCAATTGCCAGTCCAGCGATTGCAGCGCGGCGAAATTGTCCGGCACCCACGGCAGCCGGTCGCCGCCGATGACGTCACCGGCGCGCCCTGCGCTGAGGGCGCTGTCGGGATAATGGATCAGCACCTGCGACAGGGTCTTGAACAGCGTGCGGCGGGCGGCGCCCAAGCCGCTCAGCATCGGGAACACATGCGGCAGCAGCCAGCTGCGCAGCAGCTGGCCGCCGGTGCCCTGCGAAACGATCAGCTGGAAGGCGCGGTCGGTGGTGGCCACCAGCTTGCGCGCAAAGACGATGCGCTCCGCCTCGTACGTGTCCAGCAGGGACAGGTCGGCCCGGCCTTGCAGCACGTGGGCCAGCTTCCAGGCCAGGTTGATGGCGTCGCCGATGCCGGTGTTCATGCCCTGGCCGCCGGCGGGACTGTGGATGTGGGCGGCGTCGCCGGCCAGGAAGCAGCGGCCGGTGCGGAAGTGCGAGGCCACGCGGTGATGCACGCGGTAAGTGGAGAACCAGTTCAGCTGTGCCACCCGTATGCCCAGCAGCGGTTCCAGCACCGGCCGCACGGATTCAAAGTCGGCGTGCGCCGGCGCGTGCTCGGGCATGATGCCGATCAGGCGCTGCATGCCGCGCGAGCGCACCGGCAGCATCAGGGCAAACGTGTTGGCGCCCAGGTGGCCGACCAGGTCCTGGTTCGGCGGCCCGGCCGTTTGCAAGTCCGCCACGTAATAGAGATGGTCGTAGGTGCCACCGGTGAATTCCAGCTTGAGGGTTTCGCGCACGCGGCTGCGGGCGCCGTCGCAGCCGCACAGGTAGGCGGCGCTGCAGGTGTGGCGGTCGCCGTCCCGTTCCAGCACCGCGCGCACGCCCCATTCATCCTGCGTGAATGATTCCAGCTCGGTGTTCCATTCCACTTCCACGCCTTCGGCCTTGAGCTGGGCCGCCAGCAGGCGCTCATGGTCGTCCTGCGGGTAGGCCAGTACGAAAGGATAGGGACTGAGGCCGGCGCCGATGTCTTTGAGCGGCAGCTCGACGATGTCCTGGCCGTGTTCGCGCAGGTGGATGGCTTCTATCTTGATGCCCTGGTTGACCACCACCTCGGCAAAGCCCAGCTGGCGGTAGAACTCCAGCGTGCGCGCATGCACCGCCATGGCGCGCGAGGCCAGCCCCGGACCGCTGTTTTTATCGATGATGCGGACAACGACGCCCCGTCTCGCCAACGCAATGGCAAGCACTAAGCCGGTAGGCCCGGCACCGACGATAAGCACTTGGGTCGCCATGGAGCCAGTCTACAACCGCCTTGGAATAGGGTGCGCGCAATTGGGTAGCCACGGTTTGGCCGACGCTGGTATGATTAGTTACTTTTTCCTTAACTGTTATACGTAGCCGATGAGCGATTTCACAACCCGTCGCGCGCTGATGCTGGCGCTGGTCTCCACTCCCTTTGCCGGTGCCGCCGAACTGCTGGACCAGTCGCCCACGGCCACGCCATGGACACCGACCGCGCTGCTGGCGCGGCTGGAGAAGGAATCGGGCGGACGCCTGGGCGTGGCGGCGCTGAACACTGCCGACGGCCGGCAGTTGCTGCATCGCGCCGACGAGCGTTTCCCGTTCTGCAGCACCTTCAAGATGATGCTGGCGGCGGCGGTGCTGGCGCGCGAGCCGGCGCTGCTGAAGAAGCACATCACCTACGACAAGAATGATCTGGTGCCGCATGCGCCGATCACCAGCAAGCATGTGGGCGAAGGCATGACGGTGGCCGAACTGTGCGAAGCGACCATGCAATACAGCGACAACCCTGCCGCCAATCTGCTGATGAAGCAAATCGGTGGGCCGGCCGCCGTGACAGCCTATGCACGTTCGATCGGCGATAACGAATTCCGGCTGGAGCGCTGGGAAACGGAACTGAACACCGCCGTTCCCGGCGACGCGCGCGATACCACCACGCCGCTGGCGATGGCGAAGTCGCTGCAAAAGCTGGTGCTGGGGGACGCGCTGCCGGCCGCGCAGCGCAGGCAACTGAAGGACTGGATGCTGGGGAACACCACCGGCGCCACGCGCATCCGTGCCGGCGTGCCGTCGGGCTGGCCGGTGGCCGACAAAACCGGCGCCGGCGACTATGGCACCGTCAACGACATCGCCATCATCTGGCCGCCGGGCAAAGCGCCGATCGTCCTGGCGGTGTATCTGACGCAGCCCAACAAGGACGACAAACTGCGGCCGGAAATCCACGGCGAGGTAGCCAGGGTGGTGATCGAAGCGTTCCGATGAAAGAACTCAGGTTCAACATCTTCGGCTCCTTCATCCTGGTGACCGGCACACCGGGCGCCTGGCGCGCGTGGTACTTCGGCAGCGAAGGCAAGCGCCGCCCGGCAGACTTCATCATTCCCGGCGACGTGGCGGAGCAGGATCTGTGCGAATACCTGGCCGACCTGTTCCACGAACACGCCACTCCACGTAACAGCACAGCCGCGCCCATGCCATGAATATCCGGATTGCCTGTACCACCGAAGACGATTGGCAAGAACTGAAGCGCATCCGCCTTGCAGCCTTGCTGGATGCGCCGATGGCCTTCAGTGTCAGCCATGCGAGCGCCGCCGCCTACAGCGAGCAGGCATGGCGCGACCGCGCAGCGGGGCGAGGCCCGGCACGCTACATCCTTGCGTTTGACGGCGGCGTGGCAGTCGGCCTCGTCGCCCATGTGCCGGACGCCAGCCAGGAGCTCAACCTGATCGCCATGTGGGTAACGCCAGAGCAGCGCGGCACGCGGACTGCCAGCCGTCTGGTCGAAGCGGTCAAAAGAGCGGCAGCGGTTCAGGGGCACGCCCGTATTTTGCTGGACGTCGCCCCGGATAATCAGCGAGCCACCGCCTTCTACCAAAAACAAGGATTCCACTTCCTCCCAGAATGGGGACCTCTGGCAAGCCACCCGCAGATCGATGTTCAGAAAATGGAATGGATCATCCCGAATCTGAGATAGCGACCGTTTGACAGCGGAATTTTGCGTGTCTACTATGTAGATACGTTAAAGGAGGTGCAGATGGAACTCTCGGTGCAAAAATGGGGCAATAGCGCAGCGGTGCGCTTGCCGACTGAGTTGTTGGGACTGCTCAATGTGAAACTGGGCGACAAGCTGACTGTCAACGTCCAGCCGGATGGGCTTCTGTTGAGAGCAGCCAAACCGACATATTCGCTGGCTGAACTGGTGGCGCAGTGCGATCCGTCAGCGCCCGAACCGGCTGATCTGGCAGACTGGCAAAACATGAAACCAATCGGACGCGAAGCGTGGTAAAGCGAACCCGCTATGGCCGTGGCGATATCGTTATGGTCAATCTGGACCCTACGCAAGGACATGAGCAGAGGGGCACACGCCCCGCGCTGGTGTTGTCTCCGGCGGCATACAATGCATTAGGTGTGGTGTTGGTTGCTCCAATTACCCAGGGTGGAGATTTTGCCCGTCATGCCGGTTTTGCTACGGCGCTGAGTGGCGCGGGCACCAGGACTCAGGGCGTCGTCCTGGTTAACCAGATTCGCATGCTTGATCTTGAGGCGAGAAAGGCCAGGCGCGTCGAGACGGTTCCGGAGCACATCGTGGAAGACGCGCTGGCGCGTCTTCGCGCGATTACGGATTAGAGCGCAACTTTAGCGCAGTAGAGTTAGTCATCCATGCCTTTGCCGTCGAGGATGCGCTGGACGCATTTGTCGATGCGTGATTCGCGCGTCTTCGCTTGCTTGGCGGAGGAGAAATGCAGCAGGTAGGCGCGCTGGCGGCCGGGCGTCAATTCTTCGAAGGCGGCGCGCAAGGCGGGGACGTCGTCCATCTTGCGCTCCAGCTCTTCGGGGAACGAAAACTCGGCGGTCTTTTTCATTTCGACCTTGGCGCCGGACTTTTCCAGCGCGATGGCGTCCTTGATGTAGCTTTTCAGGACTTTCTCCTGGCGCGTGATCTCGGCCAGTTCCTTGAAGCGGATCTGGCGCGCGGCTTGCACGTTTTCGGTCTGCTGGATCAGCAGGTTTTTGGGATCTTTCATCAGCGCGCCTTTGAAGAACAGCAGCGCGCAGTATTCCTTGAAGCCGTGCATCAGCACTACGTTGTGGCCGTCCAGCGTGTAGCAGGGCTGGCCCCATTTGAAGTCTTCTTCCAGGCCGCTGTCGGCAATGATGGCGCGCAGGGCTTCAAATTCGGGACGCCAGTTCTTGGCGCGCTCCAGGAAGGCGTCTACTTTATCGTTGCTCATCGCGTTTCCTCTCATTGCCATTCAAGGTGGACGACTTTATAGCCTTTGTCTTTCAGGACTTGCAGCAGGGTCGGCAGCGCTTGCGCGGTCGGGCCGTTTGCGTCGTGCATCAGGATGATACCGCCGCCGGTTTTATCCAGGCTGTCCTTCAGGCGTTGCGCCAGGATGGCGGTGGTGTCTTCCGGTATCCAGTCGTTGATGCCCAGGTCGACCGAGGCGACGGTGATGTTGGCCTGCTTGAGCGCTTCCAGCGTTACCGGCGTCTCTGCCAGGAAGGGAAAACGGTAGGCCGGGGTTTCTACGCCGAAGGTGGTTTTGTAGATGGCGCGACTGCGCTTGAGGTCTTCCAGCTGCTGCCAGGCGCTGAGCGAGGTCAGATTCGCATGGGTATCGCTGTGGATGCCGGCCGAGTGGCCTTCGCTCACCACGCGGCGCGCCAGGTCCGGCTGCTGCCCGATGTTCTGGCCGACCATGAAGAAGGTGGCTTTGGCGCATTGCTCGGACAGGGCTTTCAGTACCAGCGGCGTGTTTTGCGGCGATGGGCCGTCGTCGAAGGTGAGCACCACTTCGCCTTTTTGCAGCGGCAGAGGACCGTGTTGCGGTACGCCGTAGGCTGCGCCTTCGCGTTTGAGGATGAGAGTACGGGAGGTGTTCAGTTTGTCCGGGCCGCAGTCCGCGGCGCTGGCGGTTCCTGCAAGTGCTGCCAGTATCAATGCGATGACCTTCATGCGCTTCTGTCTCCGATATGTAGGTGTCCCACCAGGTTGGCGACCGGCAGGGCCAGCGTGATGGACTGGCCGGGAAGGTCGGCTTGCCATTCGCTGAGTTGTAGGGCATGGCATTTTAACGCGGCTTCGCGCTGTGTCCACAACTGCGTGTATTCGGCCGGGGTGCGCCGGACGGCGGCCCTGGGGCCGAGGTAGTCGCGCGCCACGCTGGGCCAGTCGGGGATGTCCTGCACGTACATCAGGTCCGCGCCGATGGGGCCTTGCAGATTGATGGCGGCCAGCGAGTAGTCCGCTTCATGGCTGAAGGAGCAACCGATGCGGCTTTCACGGCCGGCCAGCAGCACGCGTGGCGCTGTGCCGGGGGGGGAGATGATTTCGATATCGCTGGCAGGCACGCAGAGTGCGGCCGCCAGGGCTGCGCGGCTGGCGAGCCGGATCTGACGCCGCGCCGCATCGCGCGTTGCTCCGGCGCCGGCGCTGTGCTGCGCTCTGGCGTTCTCGCCTGGCACGGCGGGGGAGGTGCGGATCAGAATGGCGAGCAGGCCGTCCTGCGGCGTCGGCGAGGCACCGGGCCAGAGCTGGACGGCCAGCGCTCTCATTTACGCGCCGGAGCAGCCGGGCAGCCAGCCCAGTTGCCGTTGGCCGGGATGTGCTCGCCCTTCATCACCAGCGTCAACGCGCCGAGGCGGGCGTTGTCGCCGACGGCAGCGCTGTACAACACGGCCGCGCGCGGCCCCATGTAGACACGCTCTCCGATCACCACGTGGTCGATCTTCATTACGCGGTCCTCGAACAAATGGGTTTGCGGGCAGGTGAGGGCATTCAGTTCGCTGTTGTCGCCAATCTGCACGCAATCGAATTCCGTGATGTCGGTGGTGTCCATGTAGACGCCTTTGCCGATACGCGAACCAAGCAGGTTGAAGGCAATCGGCAGCCACGGCGTGCCGCGCAGGTAGCGCATGAAGTTCGGCACGGCGATGCCTTCGTACAGATTGGTCACGCCTTCCGACAGCCACACGAACGGCGTCCACATCGGCTCCGATTGCTTGCGATAGCGGCCGATCAGCAGCCACTTGAGCAGCACCACGAACACGTAGTTGCCCACGCCGTAGGCCAGCCCCGCCAGCGCCAGATCCCAGATCACCTCACCCCAGCGGCCCGCACCGGCGGCTGGCATTACCGCCAGCACCAGCGTGTAGCCGACCGCGATCACCAGCGCGTGCGGCGCGACGATGCGGAATGCCTCGATCAGGCCGCGCCCCAGGCGGCGCAACGGCGATGGATGGAAGGTCAGCCACTCCGGATAGCCGCTGGTCTGCTCGCGCGCAGGGAGGTTGATCGGCGGGGAGCCGAGCCAGGTATCGCCGCTGTTCATCTGCGCGTTGTCCGGCGCGCGCGAATGCACGCCGATCAGCACATGCTCCGGCAGCACGGTGCCGTCCGGGATGTAGGCGCCGTTGCCGACGAAGCTGCGATGCGAGACCACGGTGGGCTTCATCACCATCCAGCCGCCGTCAATTTCCTCGTCGCCCAGCATGACGGCGTCGGCGATGAAGGTTTCGTCGCCCAGCGTGAGCATGTCCGGCACCACGCCCAGCGCGGTGGAGATTTCGGCATCCTTGCCTACCTTGGCGCCCAGCAGGCGATACCAGTAGGGCGCAAACACGGTGGCGTAAATGCCGTGTAAAACGTTAAGGCTTGATTCCTGAATCTGGCTCACCAGCCATTTGGCGCAGTAGGTATTGCCATGAACCGGGAACTGGCCCGGCTTCAGCCGCGGCAGCGCGCTCCAGCGGATGCCGGCCGAGATCAGCGCGGTCAGCACGATCAGCACCGTGCTGGCGGGGAAGGCCAGCAGGAAGTAGCGCAGCAGGCGGATGCGCATGTCGTCGCCCTGTATCCACGGCAGCCAGCCCGCTTCGTCAAACCAGTCGATCAGCACAAAGCTGGGGAACACCGGCATGAAGAACAGCGTCACGATCAGCAGGATGCCGGCGACAAAGAACAGCGCTTCGCCGGCGCGGCGCGCGTTGCTGACTGGTGGACGCGGCGGTAGTTTGCCTTCAAACGCGCCCATGTCGCGTGCCGGCGAACCGGCCCACACCCGGCCGGCCGGCACCACGCCGCCGTCGCTCAGGGCGGACTGGCCTTCCAGGTGGCCCAGCGCTTCGATGCGGGTATTGCCTTCCATGATGGCGAAGGAACTGACGCACGCATCCTTCTCCAGCGTGATCTGGCCGAGGTGCAGTTGTCCGCGTTCGACACGGGCGTTTTCAAAGTTGACGGCGTTGCCGATGCTGACCTGGTCTCCGATGTGCAGCAGGTCCGGCGCGCGCAGCGTCATGGAGCCAATGGTGACTTCCTTGCCGATCCTGGCGCCGAGCGCGCGCAGCCACCAGGCGTTGAGCGAGGAACCGCTCAGCAGGTAGGCCGGCGCGGCTTCGACCAGCCGGTCGGCCAGCCACCAGCGGTAGTAGGTCAGGCCCCACAGCGGATACACGCCAGCTTTCAGGCGGCCGGCAATCAGCCATTTGCCGGCGATGGCGATGGCGAATTCACCGATGGTCGCCAGCAGGAACACGCCGACCGAGGCGGCGATGGCGCGCGCCACCGAGTCGCCGGGGTCGCCGGTGAAGAAATGGTAGGTGAAGAAGGGCGCCAGCCATTGCGCCATGCGCAGCGTGACCAGCGGCGGCATGGCGGCTGCCTGCGCGATGCCGCAGATCCAGCGCTTGATTGTGGACGGTGGCGTCCACGCTTGTTCCTCGGCGCCGGCGTTGGGCGCGTCGGCCAGCGTCTGGGCGATTTTGCCGATCTGGCGCTGCTGGTAGATGTCGCGCACGGTGATGTGGGCGTAGCGCGGGTCGGCGCGCAGCGATGATGCCAGGCGGGCGGCAAAGAAGGAGTGGCCGCCAAGGTCGCTGAAGAAGTCGGCGTTGCGCAGGATAGCCTGGCCGGGGAACAGGCTCGCCAGCGCGGCGAACAGGGCTTGCTCGGCTGGCGTTTCGGGCAGGTCGGAGTCTTCGGCGCTGCCGGGTTGCGGCGCGCTGAGCGGCGTGGCTTTCAGCGTCTTGCGGTCGATTTTGCCGGAGGTCAGGCGCGGCATGGCGTCCAGCATTTCGTAGCGGCTCGGGACCATGTAGGGCGGCAGCTTTTCCGCCAGCGCGCTGCGCAGCGCACGGGGATCGAGCGTGGTGGCGCCTTCGGGCACGATGTAGGATACCAGTTGGTCGATGCCGTCGTCCTTGCGCAGCAGGACGGCAACGGTGCCGACGCCTGGCTGCTGCGCGAGCAGGGCTTCGATTTCGCCTAGTTCAACGCGGAAACCGCGGATTTTGACCTGGTCGTCGGCGCGGCCGAGGCACGTCACTTCGCCGTCAGGGCCGATGCGCGCCAGGTCGCCGGTGCGGTACAGGCGCGCGTCATGCGGCCCGCTGGACCAGGGGTTGGGCAGGAATTTTTCGGCGGTGAGGTCAGGGCGGCCGAGGTAGCCGGCGGCCAGCCCCGGGCCGGTGATGCATAGTTCTCCAACCTCGCCGTGCGGCAGCAGGCGCAGGACCGGGCCGGCAGCGGCGTTAGCTGCAGCCGTCGCGCCGTGCGGTGCGGCGGCTGGTTCGGTATTCGCGTCTATAACCAGCAGGCCGTAGTTGGGCAGGGGGCGGCCGATGGTGACAGGGTGGCCGGGGCGCAGGCGCGCCAGACTGGCGGAGACGGTGGCTTCGGTCGGGCCGTAGGTGTTGAACATCTGACGGCCCGCGCGCGACCAGCGCTGCACCAGCGATTCCGGGCACGCTTCGCCGCCCAGGTTAATCAGGCGCAGACTGGGCACCTCCTGATTGAACAAGGCCAGCAGGGTCGGCACCGCGTGCAGCACGGTCACGGCGTTCTGCTCCAGCATACGCGGCAAGGTCTCCGGATCACCGCTGATTTCTTTCGGACCTATCCACAGCGTCGCGCCGACCAGATATGAAATCCAGATCTCCTCAAACGACATGTCAAAGGCCACCGAGAAGCCCTGATACACCTTGTCGTCGCCGGTCACGCCCAGCACTTCGTTCTCGCTGCGCAGGAAGTGGCAGATGCTGCGCTGGGTGATCAAAATCCCTTTAGGCTTGCCGGTGGAGCCGGAGGTGTAGATGACGTAAGCCGGAACGTCCGGCGGCACCGCGCCGCGCCGCGCCAGCGGCTCGCCGGGCGAGGGCGCGGCCAGCAGCGCTTCGGCGGTCCACACGGGGCGGCCAATTTCCGCCAGACGCGGCGCAAACGCCGCGCAAGTCAGCACGCCGGCGCCGGCCGCATCGTCCAGGCATACCTGCAGACGCTCGACCGGCGTGTCCTCATCCACCGGCAGCCACGCGGCGCCCGCCTTGGCGATGCCCGCCTGCAGCACCAGCAGCTCGATCCCGCGCGGCAGCCACAGCCCGACAATCTGCCCCGGCCGCACGCCGGCCGCGATCAGCCGCGCCGCCACCAGATTGGCCTGCGCATCCAGCTCGCTGTAGCTCAGCTGCCGTTCGCCGAAAATCAGTGCAAGCCGCTGCGGATGGCGCGCGGCGCTGGCTTCCAGCAGGTCCGCGAGGATTTCCTCGCGCAGCAGGCTGTCCTGCTGCGGGCCAAAAAGAACGTCAGGATGGGGCGATGTTACGGCGTGAGTCATGCGGATACTTTATTCGGATTCAGCCTGCCATTGTACGGTACGCCAGATGGTTCCCATAGAGGAGGAATGCAAGTTCTGCTTACAGCCTTTACAATAGGAAATACGAGCTGACAACCGAAGGAGCCGCATGTCTACGAATCATCGCCCATTCATCGCCCCGATGCAGTTTGACGACCCGCAGGCGGCCTACGATCAGGTGCTGGCCATCTACGACACCAACATCGCCTTCCTGCGCGACGCCATGCGGCGTTTTGTGGCAGGCGAAAACGTCGGCGACCATGTGCGCGCCTGCTACCCATTCGTGCGCGTGCATACGGACACCGTGGCGCGCGCCGATTCGCGTCTGGCATTCGGTTTCGTGGCCGGTCCCGGCACCTACGAAACCACGCTGACGCGGCCCGATCTGTTCGCCCGCTACTACCTGCAGCAATTCAAACTGCTGCTGAAAAATCACGGCAGCCACCACGTCAAGATCGAAGTCGGCACCAGTTCTCAGCCGATTCCGATCCACTTTTCGTTTGCCGAGCATGAGCACATTGAAGGCAGCCTGACCGCCGAGCGCCGTCTGCTGATGCGCGACGTGTTCGACCTGCCCAACCTGGCGGCCATGGACGACGGCATCGCCAACGGCACCCACGAGCCGCCGCCGGGCGAGGCGCAGCCGCTGTCGCTGTTCACCGCGCCGCGCGTGGACTACTCGTTGCAGCGCCTGCGCCACTACACCGGCACCTCGTGCGAGCATTTCCAGAAGTTTGTCCTGTTCACCAACTACCAGTTCTACATCGACGAATTCATCCAGCTGGGGCATGAGCTGATGGCGCGCCCCTCGGACGCGCCGGACGACGACTACATCGCTTTCGTCGAGCCGGGCAACCTGGTGACGCGCCGCGTGGGCCAGTCGGTGCAGCCGGGCGACGCGCTGGGCGCCGCGCCGCCGCGCATGCCGCAAATGCCGGGCTACCACCTGATCCGCGCCGACGGCACCGGTATCTCGATGGTGAATATCGGTGTCGGCCCGGCCAACGCCAAGACCATCACCGATCACATTGCCGTGCTGCGTCCGCACGCCTGGCTGATGCTGGGCCACTGCGCCGGCCTGCGCAACACGCAGGAACTGGGCGATTACGTGCTGGCCCACGGCTACGTGCGTGAAGATCATGTGCTGGATGAGGATCTGCCGCTGTGGGTGCCGATCCCGCCGCTGGCGGAGGTGCAGGTGGCGATCGAGGCTGCCGTGGCCGAGGTCACCCAACTGACCGGGCATGATCTGAAGCGCGTCATGCGCACCGGCACCGTGGCCAGCACTGACAACCGCAACTGGGAGCTGATGCCGCAGCGGACGCCGGAGCGGCGCTTCAGCCAGAGCAGGGCGATCGCGCTGGACATGGAAAGCGCCACGATCGCCGCCAACGGCTTCCGCTTCCGCGTCCCGTACGGCACGCTGCTGTGCGTGAGCGACAAGCCGATGCACGGCGAAATCAAGCTGCCGGGCATGGCCAACCAGTTCTATCGCGACCGTGTCGACCAACACTTACGGATCGGCATCCGCGCGATGGAGCTGTTGCGTGCCCTCGGCGTGGACAAACTGCACAGTCGCAAGCTGCGCAGCTTCACCGAGGTGGCGTTCCAGTAAGCAGGCGCCCGCGCAGCAGTTGCGGACGCCATGTCAGGGTGAAGGCGACGGCGATGGCGCCGGCCGTCAGCAGGATCATCCATAGCAGGCTGCCGAAGCTGGCGCCATCGCGCCACAGGCAGAGCGCCAGCGCGAGGCACAGCAGCAGGCCGCCACTGGCGCGCAAAGGACGGCGCAGCGGCGCGTGGCCGGCGGAATCGCCGCCCGCGCGTTCCCAGTAATCCGGCATGGCCAGCGCGATGCAGGCAAAGCCGGTGTAAGAGGCCAGTCCGGCAAGCAGCAGCAAGACCGCGTTCATGGCATGGTCTCCACCGCCGGACGGCCGACCGGCGGGACCGGCGCCCCGGCCGATGCGGCTGCGCGCTTGCGGGCCATGCGCCGGGCGGCAGCCATCGCCAGCCCGGCGACCGTCAACAGCATCAGATCCACGCCGGCCACGGCCCATTTACCGTCGGCCAGTGCGCGCAGCGGATGGTCGCCGGTGGTGATGGCGTTCAGCAGCACGCAGGCCACGGCGCCGGCGGCGATGGCCCAGGCCTGCTCGCGCCAGGCGGCGCGGCGGCGCAACCATCCGTGGACAAAAGTGAGCAGCCATGTGAGGAAGAAGGCCCACATTTCCAGCGTGGCACGGTCTTCTCCGCCCCAGCTGGCGTTGGCCGGCAGCAGTCGGTTGGCGGCCAGCAGCGCCAGGGTGGCGATCATCACGCCGCTGATGCTGCCGACTGCCAGTCCTTCTACGAATGGCACGCCAGCCAGGTTTTTGCGTGCGTGCCGCGCGCGCCGGGCCTCCAGCCAGAACAGAAAACCGGTGGCGATCATCGCGCAGCCGCTCAGGCCCGCGAGGAAGTACAGCCAGCGCAGCGGCCAATGCTCGTATTGAATGAAGTGGATGCCCGAGATAAAGCGCTGCACCGTCATCACCTTGCCCGCTTCAAAGCGGCTCAGGATGGCGCCGGTGCCGGCGTCGAAATAAATCTGGTCGAGGTTCATGGTGACGTCGCGTGCGTAGGAGCGGCGCAGTTCGACGTAGCTATTGGCGTCGCCCGGATGCCAGACGCGCACGAAGTAAGGCCGCCCGCCGGCCCACTCCTGTTCCGCGCTGGCCACCATGGCGTCCAGCGACGCCAGCGTGCCGGGCGCCTTGGCCCTGGCGCGGGAGAATTTGCCGTAAGCCTCGGCGGTGAACGCCGCCTTGCCGTCCTTGCCGCTGCCGAATACGCTCCAGTGCGCCTGCGGGAAGTAGATGGTGATGAAGATGATCAGCCCCGACAAGGTCATCACGAAATGGAAGGGCAGGCCCAGCACGCCGGTCAGGTTGTGCAGGTCCAGGCTGCTGCGCTGCAGCGATTTCTTTGGCCGGAAGGTGAAGCACTGGACGAAGATTTTCTTGTGAATGATGACGCCGGACACCAGCAGCACCAGCATCGCCATCCCCGCCAGCCCGACGATCCATTTGCCCAGATCGAACCAGGCCAGATGCAGACCGTAATGGAAGGGGAAGATAAAGCCGCTGCCGCCTTTGCTGCCCGGCTCCGGCAGCAGGCTGAGGGTGGCCGGATCGAGCTGGCGTGCCGGCGCGTCCCCGGCGCCGGCCTTGTAGGTCAGGCGCATCACCGGCACCCGTTCGGTCGGCAGATCGACCCGCCACTGCGTGGTTCTGGCGGGCAGGGTGGGCGTGACCGCCGCGGCCACGCGGTCCAGCGAAATCTGCTGCGGCGCGGGCGGCAGGCGGGTGGCGGGCATCATCCAGCGGTCGATCTCGCGGTCGAACACGCTCAGTGAGCCCATCCAGAACACCGCGAACAACACCCCGCCCAGCACCACGCCGGCCCAGGTATGCAGCCAGGTCAGTGCGGCGCGGAAGCCCCACAGGATCAACAGCAGCATGATGACGAAGCCCAGCATGGCGCCCAGCACCACGGCCTCGGGCCGCGCCATGCCGGCGCAGACCAGGGCGGCGCCGATGCCGCCCACCGCCAGTGCCGACAGCAGCCAGGCGGCCGGCACCCCGGCCAGCACTTGCAGCCAGCGGATCAATGGCGGTCTGGATTGCATGGCGGTCCTCCGGTCAGAAATTGAGCGCGTAGCCCAGCGTCACAGTGCGGCCGCGGCCGGCGAAGTAGCGCGCCGGCTCGACCAGTGCGCTCTGCGAGTAGTAGGTGATGTAGCTACGGTCGAACAGATTGGCCATGCCCAGCCGCACGGCGCCCTTGTCCAGCTTGTAGTCGAGGGAGGCGTCGGCCAGTGTGTAGCCGCTGAATTCCTTGGCCGGATCGTCCAAGCGCTGATGGAAGGCGTGCTGCACTTGCAGCAGCGACGACAACTTGTCGTTCCAGCTGGCGTTCCAGCGGGCGATGATGCGGTTGGGGGCGACGTTCAGGCCATCGAGGCGGGCATCGAGACTGCCATCGGCGTTGCTGTCGTAGCGGCCCTTGGTGTAGGCGTAAGCCAGACTGGCGCGGTGCGCCTTGCTGAAGCGATAGGCGGCACTGGCATCGTAGCCTTCCAGCCGCGTCTTTTCACGCGCCATGGCAAACACGCCGTTGACCGAGACGATGCGCGTGCCGAAATCCGAATCCGAGCGGTAATAGGACGCGTCCAGTTCCCAGTTGTCCTTGCGCACGCGCGCCCCGAGTTCCACGCCTTCGGTCAGGATCGGCTCCAGGCTGCGCAGCTTGCTGATGCTTTGGCCGGCGGTGTTAATCGACCGCAGCGTGCGGCCGATGTCGGGCAGGCCGAAGCCTTCCGAGTAGCTGGCATACAGCGTCACGTCATGCACCGGATTGAACACCAGTCCGGCGTTGGTCAGCGTTTCATTGAACTTGATCTTGCCGCCTTCCACCAGCGTGTTGTTATAGGCGGCCAGCGTGCGGTAGGTATCGACCTTGAGGTCGGCGTTCTCGCGGCGCACGCCGGCGTGCAGGGTGAGGTTGTCCAGCAGCTTGTATTCGCCCTGCGCAAACAGCGACAGGTTGCTGTATTTCGATTCCGGCACGAAGGTGCGGCCGGTACCGTACAGATCCTGCTTGCCCTCATCCAGCAGGGTATCGACACCGGCAGTCAGTTTCAGGCGACCGTCCAGCAGGCCGGCCTTGGTCAGGCCGACCTTGCTGCCGTACTTGAAGGCCACCGCGCGCGACTGGTCGTACAGCGTGCCGCGCGGCGCGATACGGACGTCCTGGAAGGTGGCCGAGTTATCGGCGCCAAACAGACCGACGAATTGCTGGTGGTAGACCATGGCCGACAGCTCCATGCCGGCCAGATCGTAATGGTTGTAGCTGGCGCTGACGGTCCAGGCATCGTTCCATGCCGGCGTGCCGGGCGGCGTGCCCTCGCGCGAAGTGGAAGGAATGTTCAGCGCGCGGTTGCCGGCCACGCCGACGTAGCTGGCCTTGGACTTGATGCGGTAGCGGTTGACCGAAAATTGCAGCTTTTGCTGGCTGTCCGGACGATAGCCCAGCTTGGCCAGGAGGTCGTAACTGCGTGAATCCATCAGGTCGCCCTGAGTGACGTCGACGCCGATACTGCGGCCCTTGCCGTCCAGGTACAGGCCCTGGTCTTCATAGGCGGCCGAGAACAGGTAATCGAGCTTATCGAGGCGGCCGTCGATGCGGTAGGTGGTCTTGTAGTTGAGGGTGTCGCCTTCCACCTGCGTGGTGGGGGCGGTGACCTGCACCTCGACCAGTTGGTTCATCGCGCCTTTTTCCGGGCGGCGGGTGACGATGTTAATGGTGCCGCCGGTGGCGCCCAGGCCGTTGATGGCGTTCGGCCCCTGGATGATTTCGATGCGCTCAACCATCGAATAGTCGATGGTGTGCGCCTCGCGGCCGGTTGGACGCACCGGGTTGGACTGCGGCACGCCATCGATCAGGATCAGCGGCGTGCGGCCGCGCAGGGTTTCGCCGGACCCGTTCATTTTGCCGCGGCTGGGCGTGTAGGAGGGCAGGATATTGGCCAGCACGTCGGACGAATTGCTGGACAGCGCCAGTTGCTGGGCGATTTCCTGCTTGCTGATGACCACCACGGTTTGCGGCGCCTTGTCGCCCTCGATGTTGGACCGCGAGGCCGAGATAATCACCGCCTGGCCGGCCGGCATGTCGGCGTCCGGCTGGTCGGCGGCGTCAGTATGGGCGTGCAATCCCAGCAACATGGCGGCGACCAGCGGGCGATATCGGCAAGACATAAGCAAGAACTCCTGAGTTTTAAATGAGAATTGCTATCATTATCATTCAAATAAAGTTGCAGCGTCAAATTGCAGCGGAAGTGTGGCGTCGATGCCGCACAATCTTTTAAATTGCAAGTGACCGGCACGGCAAGCGGCACGCAAATACGGCTGCAAGCCCCTGCTGATACCCTTTTTGGTATCAAAAACCGCCAAAAATTGATTGGTTTGTTTTTATGCCAGCCAATAAGATTTGATTCAGAAGGCTGAATATCAATCAGCTCTCCCGGCAAACAGACAAACACTGGAGACGTATGAAACACACAGCATCCGGGGCTTTCGAGCCCCAGGCGAAGCATCGCCTCGCCCTGAAATCCGGCGTGGCCGTCCTGGCCGCCGCAGGCCTGTTAAGCACCTTCCCAGTCATGGCGCAAGAAGCCCCGGGCACGCCATCGGCCAGCGCGGAAGCCACCGTGGTGGTGACCGGCGTGCGCCGTGCCGCGCAAAGCGCCCAAAAGATCAAAAAGGATGCCGATAACGTTATCGATTCCATCGTTGCCGACGACATCGGCAAATTCCCGGACACCAACGTGGCCGAAACCATTGCCCGCGTCACCGGCGTGCAAGTCCGCCGCGATGCCGGCGAAGCCAACACGGTGCTGATCCGCGGCTTGCCGGGCATCGCTACCCTGTTGAACGGCCGCGAGCTGTTCACCACCACCGGCCGCTACATCCAGCTGGCCGATATCCCATCGACCATGCTGCAGCGCGTGGACGTGTACAAGTCGCAGAGCGCGGACCTGAATGAAGGCGGCATCGCCGGCGTGATCGACGTGCGCACCAACCGTCCGTTCGACTTCAAGGGCTTCACCGCCGTGATCAACGGCGGCGCCACCAACAACTCGCTGGCCGACCGCACCGACCCTAACGTCAGCGGCATGATTTCCAACCGCTGGAAAACCGACATCGGCGAATTCGGCGCACTGGTGGGCGTATCGTACCTGCGCAACCACTACACCGAAGAACGCGTCTTCAACACCAAGCCGATCGACAAGAGCTGGCTGCTGCCGAAGCTGACCGGTCCAGACCTGGTTGGCCTGGAAAGCATCAAGGGCGACCGCCGCCGCAGCGCCGCCAACTACGCGCTGCAGTGGAAGCCGAACAAGGACGTCGAACTGTACGCTGAAGGCCTGACTTCGCACTATCTGAACAACTTCGAGACCGATTTCTTCGTCGGTCTGCCGTGGTGGGGTCCTGGCGATCAGATGAGCGCCACCAAGATTCCGGGTTCGGACCAGTTGCAGACCCTGAATTCGCACAACGTCAACACCATCATGTCGACCCAGGCCAACCGCGCCAGCAACGTGACCCAGCAGCACGCCATTGGCGGCCGCTGGACCGCCGCGCCGGGCCTGCGCCTGAGCACCGAGATCGCCCGCACGCTGTCGGACTACGACTGGCAGAACCCGATCCTGGACACCATCACCAACGTGCCTAACGCCACGGTGAACACCAATGTCGGCGGCAGCTCTTACGTCGCCTACGGCGGCATGGACCTGAACGATCCTAATAAATACACGCTGTCGCAGCTGTTCGACCGCTACGGCCATGACCAGGGTTCCTCGACCGACTGGCGCGCTGACGGTACTTACACCCTGCAGGATGACGGCCTGCTGAAGGATATCGGCTTCGGCGTCCGTGCGGCCAAGCGTACTGCCGCTTCGATCAAATCGTTCGAAGGTTCGACCCCCGCACCGGCCGGCATCAGCGCCGCCTCGCTGCAGGGCATGAGCTGCACCGCGCAGATGAACAACAACTGGGGCACCACTTCGTGGTACACCCCGTGCGCTGATTACCTGATCTCCAATACCGCCGCCGTGCGCAAGGCTGTCACCGGCAACAGCGCCGCCAAGTCGCTGGACCCAGGCTCGTTCTTCGCTGACGAAGAGAAGAACTACGCCCTGTACGGCAAGGCGCACATCGGTTGGGAAACGGCCGGCATTCCGATCGACGGCACGCTGGGCATGCGCGTCACCAAGACCGATTCGGACCTGCTGGGTAACTCGCAGAGCAACGGCGCCTACGTGCCGACCTCGAAAAAGTCGAGCGACACTTCCTATCTGCCGAGCGCCAACTTCAAGGCCTCGCTGCGCGACGACGTGATCGCCCGTTTCTCGGTGTCGAAGACCCTGACCCGTCCTGATTTCTCGCAGCTGAATCCAGGCACCGCCTACGTCAACGCCAACGGCACCACCGTGCAGGCGACTGCGTCGGGCGGCAATCCGGACCTGAAGCCGTTCACCGCGCGCAACTACGACGGCTCGCTGGAGTGGTACTTCACCTCGACCAGCATTGCCAGCGTTGCGCTGTTCCGCCACGAGTTCAAAGGCTATATCATGAACAAGGTGGTGAAGGAGACCTTCAACGGCGTGTCCTACGACACCACCCGTCCGTTCAACACGGACGACGGCTACCTGCAGGGTGCTGAAGTAGCGTACCGCACCTTCTTCGACAAACTGCCAGGTTGGCTGGGCGGCTTCGGCGTGGAAGCGAATGCGACTTACACCCAGGGCGAAACCAGCTCGTCGAGCAATCCTGACCTGAACGGCAAGCCGTTTGCCGGCATGTCGAAATGGTCGTACAACGTGGTGGGCCTGTATGAGAAGTATGGCGTGTCGGCCCGCCTGGCGTACAACTGGCGCTCGAAGTTCACGCAGGTCTACAATGACGGCGGCCCGGGCCTGGACCTGATCGCATCGGCCATGTCCTCGCTGGACGGTTCGCTGGGCTACAAGATCAACGAGAATACCTCGATCACCCTGACCGGCACCAATCTGCTGAACTTCAAGTACACGGACTACTGGACCAACAAGAATCTGTACCCGCGCGATACGCGCAAGTATGATCGTTCGGTTGGCCTGTTCCTGAACTGGAAGATCTGAGTAGGCTGATGTCACCTGGCCGCGTCCCCGCCTGAGCGAGGGCGCGGCCTCGCACTTTGAGGTAATCACGATGTCGAATCAAAAAATGTCGGTGCTGGAGAAAATCGGTTTTGGCGCCGGCGACATGGCGCTGAATGTGGTCATTTCAACGATGATGTTGATGATCACCTTCTTCTACACCGATATCTACGGCCTGAAGACCACCGACCTCGCACTGCTGTTCGGCGTGGTGAAATTCGTCGGCGCGATTGCCGACCTGACCATGGGCCAGATCACCGACCGCATCACCATGCGCTGGGGGCGTTACCGCCCGTGGCTGTTGCTGCTGGCGGTGCCGTATGGCGTCAGTGTATTCTTCGTATTCTCCACGCCGGACTGGGGCTACAGCGCCAAGCTGGTTTGGGCCTATTCGACCTACATCATCATGACGCTGATGACCGCCGGCGTCGGCATTCCCTATATTTCGCTGCCCAGCGTCCTGTCCAAGGACCCGCAGGAGACCCTGTCGGCCAACGGCTACCGCCTGTTCTTCGCCAAGATCGGCGCGCTGATGGTGGCGGTGGTGGTGCCGCTGCTGTCCAAACGCCTCGGTAATGGCGATCCGGCCGCCGGTTATCAGCTGGCGATGGCGGTGATGGCGGCAGTCGGCATCATCCTGTTCCTGTTTTGCTTCTTCACCACCAAGGAGCGTGTGCAGCACGAAATCAAGCGCCAGCCGTTGCTGGAGCAGGTCAAGGTGCTGCTGAAGAACGACCAGTGGCTGATACTGTGCGCCGTCTGCGTGACCGGCACCATCGGCTATGTGCTGCGCGGGTCGGTGGCGATCTACTACGCCAAGTACTATCTGCATGCCGACGAAGCCACCATCTCGGCCTTCCTGTCCACCGGCGTGGTGGCGGCCATCCTGTCGATGATCGCCTCGACCTGGATCACCAAGTTCTATTGCAAGATCAAGTTGTTCCGCTGGACCCAGGTCGGCGTGGGCCTGATCAGCGCCGCCATCTACTTCCTGGTCAAGCCGGGCGACGTGGCGCTGGCCTTTGTGCTGTACTTCCTGCTGTCCTTCGTGGTGGATCTGCACGCGCCGGTGTTCTGGTCGGCGATTGCCGAGACCATCGACTACGGCGTGGTCAAGACCGGCAAGCGCGTGTCCGGCTTTGCCTTCGGCGGCATTTCGGTGTGCCAGAAGGCTGGCATGGGCATCGCCGGCATCGTGGTCGGCAAGCTGCTGGCGTACTTCGCTTATGTGCCGAACGTCGAGCAAACTGAATTCGCATTGCACGGCATCGTCCTGATGATGACGCTGATTCCAGGTTTCTTCCATACCGTCATGGGTCTGTTGATGTTCAAGTACCGTATCAATGACGGCTACTACGCGCAGGTGAAACAGGAATTGGGAGCGAAAGGCTATGTGGCAGTCTAATTTTATGGAAATTGAAATGGAAAACGTACTTACTCCGCTGATCGAGCAGCGCGCCGATCCGCACATCTACCGTCACACCGACGGCTATTACTACTTCGTCGCCTCGGTGCCGGAATATGACCGCATCGAGCTGCGTCGTGCCAAAACCATCGCCGGCCTGGCGGATGCCGAGAAGGTCACCGTCTGGCGCAAGCCGGACACCGGCCCATACAGCGAACTGGTTTGGGCGCCGGAGCTGCACTTCAATCAGGGCGCCTGGTACGTCTACTTCGCCGCTGCGCCGAGCCGTGAGATCAAGGACAAACTGTTCCAACACCGCATGTACGTCATCAGCACCAGCGCAGCCAATCCGCTGGAAGGCGAGTGGGAGTTCAAGGGCCAGATCGATACCGGCATCGACACCTTCTGCCTGGACGCCACCACCTTTACCCACAAGGGGCAGCTCTACTATGTGTGGGCGCAGAAGGACAACGCCATCGAGGGCAATTCGAACATCTATATCGCGCCGATGAAAACGCCGTGGCAGCTGGGCGGCGCGCCGGTCATGCTGAGCAAACCGGAATTCGACTGGGAGATCCGCGGCTTCTGGGTCAACGAAGGTCCGTCGGTCCTGAAAAAGAATGGCAAAATCTTCATCAGCTACTCGGCCAGCGCCACGGATGAGAATTACGCCATGGGCCTGCTGTGGGCGGACGAAAATGCCGACGTGCTGGACCCGGCCTCGTGGACCAAACTGAAGGATCCGGTGCTGCAAACCTGCTTCGAGCACAAGGTGTATGGCCCCGGCCATAACAGTTTTACCGTAGCGGATGATGGTGAAACTGTCATGTTGGTTTATCATGCACGCACCTACACCGAGATTATCGGCGACCCGCTGTGGAATCCGGACCGTCACACCTACGTTAAACCGCTGAAGTGGGACGAGCAGGGTATGCCCGTATTCGGAAAACCGTCGATCGCCTGAAAGAGCGAACGCACCACTTCCGGCGGCCGAGCAGGGGAACCTCTCGGCCGCCTTGTCATTAGAGAGTCAATATGCAAGCAACGATTACTGAATCCCCATTTGGCAAACTGCCGGACGGCCGCGAGGCCCACCTCTACACCCTGACCAACGCCAACGGCATGATCGCCAAGATCAGTAACCTGGGCGGCGTGATCGTCGAGCTGCACGTGCCGGACCGCGACGGCGTGCTGGCCGACGTCTGCCATGGTTACGATAATGTGGACGCCTATCTGGGCGAATCGCAGTACTTCGGCGCGCTGATCGGCCGTTATGGCAACCGTATCGCCAATGGCCGCTTTACCCTGGATGGCGTGAGCTATCAGCTGGACGTGAACGACGGCGTCAATCACCTGCACGGCGGCGCCGATGGCTTCCATCGCCAGTTGTGGGAGGCCGAAACCTTCGAGACACCGAAATCGGCGGGGCTGATCCTGACTTACCTGAGCATCGCCGGCGACCAGGGTTATCCCGGCACCGCCGAAGTGACCGTCATCTACGAGCTGCGCGAAAATAACGAGTTGCGCATCGCCTTCCATGCCGTGGCCGACAAGGCGACGCCGATGAACCTGACCAATCACGCTTACTTCAACCTGGCCGGCAAGGGCGATATCCTCGGCCACGAACTGACCATCACGGCCGACGCCTACACGCCGGTCGGCCCGGGGCTGATTCCGGTTGGGGCCCCGGCGCCGGTGGCCGGCACGCCGTTCGATTTCCGCACGCCGCATACCATCGGCGCACGCATCGATCAAAAAGATGATCAGTTGGCCCTGGGTTCGGGCTATGACCATAACTTTGTGCTGAACAAATCGGCGGAAAAAGCGATGGAAGTGGCTGCGCGGGTAGTGGAACCGGTATCGGGCCGGGTGCTGGAAGTGCTGTCGCAGGAGCCCGGCATCCAGTTCTACAGCGGGAACTTCCTGAACGACACGATCAGTGGAAAAGGGCGCATCTACAGCTATCGCAGCGGCTTTTGCCTCGAACCGCAACACTTCCCGGATTCGCCAAATCGTCCCGATTTCCCGTCGACCGTGCTGCGTCCGGGCGAGGAATACGCCACGGTGATGGCTTACCGCTTCTCGGTAGCGTAGTCATATCAATTTCGGTATCGATATTGATAAACAATTTATTGGAAAGTTATCTCAGTACATCTTAGTATGCCTTATCGATGCGGGGGCGTGATATTCAGGCCTCCGCACAGGAAAATACTGAGGAGAAATGCATGTCTGAGAATGACAAAAAGGTGAAGCTGCGCTCCGCCGAGTGGTTTGGTACCCAAGACAAAAACGGCTTCATGTACCGGAGCTGGATGAAAAATCAGGGCATCCCTGATCACGAATTCGAAGGCAAGCCGATTATCGGCATCTGCAACACCTGGTCCGAACTGACCCCATGCAATGCGCACTTCCGCAAGCTGGCGGAACACGTAAAGCGCGGCATCTACGAAGCCGGCGGCTTCCCGGTTGAGTTCCCAGTGTTTTCCAACGGCGAATCGAATCTGCGTCCTACCGCGATGCTGACCCGTAACCTGGCCTCGATGGACGTGGAGGAGTCGATTCGCGGCAATCCAATGGATGGCGTGGTGCTGCTGGTGGGCTGCGACAAGACCACCCCGGCGCTGCTGATGGGCGCCGCCTCGGTCGACATCCCGACCATCGTCGTGACCGGCGGTCCGATGCTGAACGGTAAACTGAACGGCAAGAATATCGGCTCCGGCACCGCCGTCTGGCAGCTGCACGAGCAAGTCAAGGCCGGTGAAATCTCGATGCACGATTTCATCGCTGCGGAAGCGGGCCACTCCCGTTCCGCTGGCACCTGCAACACCATGGGCACCGCATCGACCATGGCCTGCATGGCCGAATCGCTGGGCACTTCGCTGCCGCACAACGCCGCCATCCCCGCAGTGGACGCGCGCCGCTACGTGCTGGCGCACATGTCGGGCATCCGCATCGTCGAGATGGTGAAGGAAGACCTGAAGCTGTCGAAGATCCTGACCAAAGAGAATTTCGAGAACGCCATCCGCGTCAACGCCGCCATCGGTGGTTCGACCAACGCCGTGATCCACCTGAAAGCCATCGCTGGCCGTATCGGTGTTGATCTTGAGCTGGAAGACTGGACCCGTGTGGGCCGTGGCACCCCGACCATCGTCGATCTGCTGCCCTCGGGCCGCTTCCTGATGGAAGAGTTCTACTACGCCGGCGGCCTGCCGGGCGTGATCCGCCGCATGGGCGACGGTAACATCCTGCCGCACCCGAACGCGCTGACCGTCAACGGCAAGACTATCTGGGAAAACTGCAACGACGCGCCGATCTACGATGAAGAAGTGATCCGCACGCTGGACAATCCGATCCGCAAGGACGGCGGCATCTGCATCCTGCGCGGCAACCTGGCGCCGCGCGGCGCGGTGCTGAAACCGTCGGCTGCCACCCCTGAACTGATGCAGCATCGCGGCAAGGCTGTGGTGTTTGAAGACTTCGAACACTATAAAGCCCGCATCATGGATCCGGACCTGGAAGTCGACAAGGATTCCATCCTGGTGATGAAGAACTGCGGCCCGAAAGGTTATCCGGGCATGGCGGAGGTGGGCAATATGGGCCTGCCGCCAAAACTGCTGGCGGCTGGCGTGAAAGACATGGTGCGTATCTCGGATGCGCGCATGAGTGGCACGGCATACGGCACGGTGGTGCTGCACGTGGCGCCGGAAGCGATGGCCGGCGGCCCGCTGGGCATCGTCAAGGATGGTGATTACATCACGCTGGATTGCGCGGGCGGTCAGCTGAATCTGGAAGTGTCCGACGAAGAGATCGCGGCGCGCCAGGCTGCCCGCGTGGCAGGCAGCGCGCCAGGCCCGAAGACCGGCTACCAGCAGCTGTACATCGAACACGTGCTGCAGGCGGACGAAGGCTGCGACTTCGACTTCCTGGTCGGTAAGCGCGGTTCGGCTGTTCCGCGTCACTCGCACTAATATCAATCACGTCGTCCCGGCGAAGGCCGGGACCCATGCTGAGCATGCGTTCTATAGGTTCCGGCTTCCGCCGGAACGACGACGCTTAGGAGACTGTTAATGTTACTCGTACAATTCAAGAACGAACAAGGCGCGCGCAAGATCGGCGTGCTGGAAGATAAAACCATCCGCATCATCGACGGCTACAGCACCACTTACGCGCTGGCCCAGGATGCGATCCGCAAATCGGTTGGGCTGGCCGCACTGGCTGAAAAAGCCATCGGCGCGCAAACCACCTCGTTTGACGCAGTTGCCGCCGCCGGCCGCCTGTTGTCGCCGCTGGATCATAGCGACGACGCCCACACCTACGTTACCGGCACCGGCCTGACCCACCTGGGTTCCGCCGACACTCGCGACGCCATGCACAAGAAAATCGGCGGCGACGTCGAATCCCTGAGCGACTCCATGAAGATGTTCCGCATGGGCGTGGAAGGCGGCAAGCCAGCCGCCGGCCAGGCAGGCGTGCAGCCTGAGTGGTTCTACAAGGGCGACGGCTCGATCGTAGCTGCCAGCGGCCAGGATCTGAACATGCCGGACTTCGCACTGGACGGCGGCGAAGAGCCGGAAGTGGCAGGCCTGTACATCATCGGTGACGACGGTCAGCCATACCGCCTCGGTTTCGCCATCGGCAACGAGTTCTCGGACCACGTGACCGAACGCCAGAATTATCTGTACCTGGCGCACTCCAAGCTGCGCGTGTGCGGCCTCGGTCCTGCGCTGCTGGTGGGCGAAGCCCCTGCCAGCATCGACGGCACCTCACGCATCCTGGACAAGGAAGGCAAGGTACGCTGGGAGAAGCCATTCTTCAGCGGCGAGCAGAATATGTCGCACACCATCGCCAACCTGGAGCACCATCATTTCAAATACCCGCTGTTCAAGCGTCCGGGCGACGTGCACGTGCACTTCTTCGGCACCGCGACCCTGAGCGTGGCGGACAACATCTCGGTGCAGCCGGGCGAAACGTTCGAGATTCACTCGCCGCAATTCGGCCCGGCCCTGCGCAACAAGCTGGCCGTCTACAAAACCGAAGTGGCCAAGGTGAAGGCATTATGATCATCACCGGCGATGCACTGATCGGCGGCAAGGACGTCAAGGGCACGGGCGCTGGCGTCCGCGCCTACAACCCGGCCACGCAGCAGGTGATTGATCCTGAATTCCGCACCGTGGACGCGGCGCAGATCGACCAGGCCTGCCGCCTGGCCGATGAAGCATTCGACACCTTCCGTTCGCTGGGCGACGAGAAGCGTGCCGTGTTCCTTGAAACCATCGCAGACCAGATCATGGAACTGGGCGATGTGCTGGTGGAGCGTGTGATGGCCGAAACCAGCCTGCCGCGCCCGCGCGTGGAAGGCGAGCGTGCCCGCACCGTCGGCCAGCTGAAACTGTTTGCCAACTTGCTGCGCGAAGGCTCGTGGCACGATGTGCGCTTCGACAAAGCGCTGCCGGACCGGACGCCGCCGCGTCCGGACCTGCGCATGCGCATGATCGGCCTTGGCCCTGTGGCGGTTTTCGCTGCCAGTAACTTCCCGTTGGCTTTTTCTGTGGCAGGCGGCGATACCGCGTCGGCGCTGGCTGCCGGTTGCCCGGTGGTGCTGAAGGCGCACTTCGCGCATCCTGGCACTTCGGAGCTGGTTGGCCGCGCCGTGGTCAAAGCGGTAGAGATCTGCGGCCTGCCGGCTGGCGTGTTCTCGCTGCTGACCGGTGTCGGTAATGAACTCGGTATTGAGCTGGTGCGCCATCCTGCCATCAAGGCGGTGGGATTCACCGGTTCTCGCGGCGGCGGCATGGCGCTGATGGCTGCCGCGGCTGCGCGTCCGGTGCCGATTCCGGTGTATGCCGAAATGAGCTCGATCAATCCTGTGTTCCTGCTGCCGCAGGCGCTGAAGAACCGCGCGGAAGATATCGCCGCCGGCTTCGCCGCGTCGCTGACGCTGGGCGTGGGGCAGATGTGCACCAATCCTGGCCTGGTGCTGGCGATTGCTGGCCCTGATCTGGATCGCTTCACGGCGGCTGCTTCGCAGGCGCTGGCGGGCGGTGCGGCTTGCTCCATGCTGTCGCCGGGTATCGCCGGTAACTTCGCCCGCGGTGTGAACCAGCTGGCGGAGCATGCGGATGTGAAGACCCTGGCCCTGGCGCCGCAAGCGGAAGGCAAGGGCGCGCCGGCGCTGTTCGTGTCGTCGGCATCGGCCTTCCTGTCGCAGCACGCGCTGCAAGAGGAAATCTTTGGCCCGGCATCGCTGGTGGTGGCGTGCAAGGACGTGGCGGAACTGCGCCAGGTCGCGGACAAGCTGGAAGGCCAGCTGACCGCCACGCTGCAAATGGACGATGGCGATCTGGAAGCCGCGCAAGCGTTGCTGCCGGTGTTGGAGCGCAAGGTTGGCCGGATTCTGGCCAATGGCTATCCGACCGGCGTGGAAGTGTGCAGCGCCATGGTGCATGGCGGCCCGTTCCCGTCGACTTCGGACGGCCGTACCACCTCGGTCGGCACGGGCGCGATCACGCGCTTCCTGCGTCCGGTGTGCTACCAGAACCTGTCGCAAGCACTGCTGCCTGAAGTCCTGCGCGACAACGGCTCGGCCAAATGGCTGCGCCGCGAAGGCGAATTGACCCGCAACTAAAAACACGTCGTTCCGGCGAAGGCCGGAACCCATAGAACGCATGCTCAGCATGGGCACCGGCGTTCGCCGGTGCGACGGATAACAGGAGACTGTATGACTCAACTGGCCAAGTTTGGCAGCTTGCGCGGCAAGCGCGTATTCATTACCGGCGGTGGTACCGGCATTGGCGAAGCGATGGTGATTTCCTTCGCAGAGCAGGGCGCGCAAGTCGCCTTTGTCGACATCGCCCGCGACGCCAGCCTGGCGCTGATCCGCCGCGTGAAGGAAGCCGGCTATCCCGAACCGCTGTTCCGCCAGTGCGACATTACAGACATCCCGGCCCTGCAGGCCACCATCAACGAACTGGCCGGCCTGGTGGGCGACTTCGACATCCTCGTCAACAACGCCGCCAACGACCAGCGTCACGAAACCTCCGAAGTCACGCCAGAATTCTGGGACAAGTGCATCGCCGTCAACCAGCGTCCGATGTTTTTCACCTGCCAGGCCGTATTGGAAGGCATGAAGAAAAAGGGCGCAGGCTCCATCATCAACGTCGGCTCGATCTCGTGGCACGTCAAGAACGCGGGCTATCCAGCGTATGCCACCACCAAGGCCGCAGTGCATGGCCTGACCCGCGGCCTGGCGCGCGAATTCGGCGCCCACGGCATTCGCGTCAACACCGTCACACCGGGCTGGGTCATGACTCAGCGCCAGATCGACCTGTGGCTGGACGACGCCGGTGAGCAGGACATCAAGCGCAACCAGTGCCTGCAAAACAAACTGATGCCGCAGCACGTGGCATCGATGGTGCTGTTCCTGGCCGCCGACGACGGCGCCATGTGTACCGCGCAAGAGTTTATCGTCGACGCAGGATGGGTATAGGCCGCCTGTAGCAGCACCGTTCGCCCCCGGAGACACCGCGCTTGACGCGGCGGGGTATAGCAACCATCGAAAATGGTAGGAACATGGTGAAGACAACCATCGCCGCCGCGCTGACCAGCGCTGCGGCTATCATCACAACCACCGCAAGCGCTGCCGACGCGCCGTCGGCGCTGCGCAGCCCGGACCAGCATATCGCCGTCAGCGTGCGCGCCGATGGCGGCAAGCTGACTTACGCCATTGCCCGCGACGGCAAGCCGGTCTTGCTGGCCTCCGATCTTGGCCTGCAACTGGCCGGCGCGGATCTGAGCAACGACCTCACGCTGCTCACCGTCAGCACTCCGCGCGTCGTCGAAGACCACTATCAGATGGCCGTCGGCAAAAAGCGTGACATCACCTACCGCGCCAACGAGCAAACGTACTCGCTGCAAAACGCCAGACAGCAAAAAATCGACATCGTTTTCCGTGTCTCGAACGATGGCGTCGCCTTCCGCTACATCGTGGCCGAGCCATCGCTGCCGCTGAAAAAGCTGGTACAGGAACACACCACCTTTGCCCTGCCAGGCGGCGCCAAGGCCTGGCTGCAACCGATGGCGGTAGCGCAAACCGGCTGGAGCAACACCAATCCATCGTACGAAGAGCATTACCAGATGGCCATCCCGGCCGGCACCAAAGCCCCAACCGAAGCTGGATGGGTGTTCCCGGCACTGTTCAAGACCGGCGCCAACTGGCTCGCCATCTCCGAAGCCAATATGGACGGCAGCTGGCAAGCGTCGCGCCTGTCCGCGGATTCCACCGGCGGCAAATACAGCATCGGCAACCCGATGGCGCCCGAGGTCTACACCAACGGCGGCCTGATGGCGGAAGTGGAGGGCACCCTCACATCGCCATGGCGCCTGATCGCATTGGGTTCGCTGGCCACCGTCACCAACTCCACCCTCGGCACCGACCTCGCCGCGCCCGCCGTCGCCTTTGACGCCAGCCGCGTCAAGCCCGGCCACGCCTCGTGGAGCTGGGCCATCCTGAAAGACGACTCCATCGTCTACGATGTACAGAAAAAGTTCATCGACTACGCCGCCGACATGAAGTGGGATTACACCCTGATCGACGTCAACTGGGATCGTAACATCGGCTACGACAAGATCAAGGAACTGGCCGACTACGCCGCCACCAAAAACGTCGGCCTTATCCTCTGGTATAACTCCTCCGGCGCCTGGAACAAGACCGAATACTCTCCGAAGAATCAGTTGCTGACTCGCGAACAGCGTATAAAGGAATTCAAGCGCGTCAGCGATATGGGCATCAAAGGCCTGAAGATCGACTTCTTTGCCGGCGATGGCCAGTCCATGATCGCCTACTACAACGACATCCTGCGCGACGCCGCCGATGCTGGCCTGCTGGTCAACTTCCACGGCTCCACGCTGCCGCGAGGCTGGGCGCGCACCTGGCCGAACCTGATGACCATGGAAGCCATCCGCGGTTTCGAGTTCACCACCTTCGAACAGAAGGACCAGGATCTGATGCCGAGCCACGCCGCCATGCTGCCATTCACGCGCAACCTGTTCGATCCGATGGACTTCACACCGATGGTGTTCGGTGATATCCCTAACATCAAGCGCGCCAGTACCAACGGCTTTGAGCTGGCTACCTCCGTGCTGTACCTGTCCGGCATCCAGCACTTTGCCGATACCCCGGAAGGCATGGGCACCGCGCCGGCCTATATCAAACAATTCCTGCAAAACCTGCCGCGCAGCTGGGATGACAGCCGCCTGGTGGACGGCTATCCGGGCCAGTATGCAGTGATCGCGCGCCGCAGCGGCGACACCTGGTACATCGCTGGCATCAACGGCAGCGACAAAGAAAAAACGCTGACGCTGGACTTGTCCTTCGTCGGCAAAAAGCAGGGCGTCATCTTTACCGATGGCGACCAGTCCCGCAGCTTTAGCCAGCGCAGCATCGCTGCCAGCAAAAAAGTAGCAGTAACCGTCAAGCCGCACGGCGGCTTTGTCATCCAACTATAAACAGGAGACCTGAGAATGAATCCAATCAAACGCGGCGTACTGGCATTGTGCATGCTGGCCTCCGGCGGCGTGTTCGCCGCCGAACTGACCATCGACACCGCCAAACCGGGCGCCGTCATCAACAAGGACGTGTACGGCCAGTTTGCAGAGCACCTCGGCACCGGCATCTACGAGGGCATCTGGGTCGGTCCGAAGTCGAAGATCCCTAATACCAAAGGCTGGCGCAACGACGTGGTTGGCGCGCTGAAGGACATCAAGGTGCCGCTGGTACGCTGGCCAGGTGGCTGCTTTGCCGACGAATACCACTGGCGTGACGGCATTGGCCCGCGCGAGAAGCGTCCGGTCAAGGTCAACACCAACTGGGGCGGCGTGGATGAATCCAACGCTGTCGGCACGCACGAATTCTTTGACCTGGTTGACCTGCTGGGCGCAGACGCCTACGTCAACGGCAATCTGGGTACCGGCAGCGCGCAAGAGATGTCGGAGTGGGTCGAGTACATGACCTCCGACAGCAAATCGACGCTGGCCAACCTGCGCCGCAAGAATGGCCGCGACAAACCATTCAAGGTGGCTTATTTCGCCGTCGGTAACGAGGCCTGGGGCTGCGGCGGCAATATGAGCCCGCAGTACTACTCGGACCTGTACAAGCAAGTTGAAACCTTCCTGCGCGCGCCGCAGCAGTATCGTCCGAAGATCATCGCCAGCGGCGGCAATGATAACGATGTGAGCTGGACCGATGTGCTGAGCAAGGAGCTGAAGAAGCAAACCAGCGGCATCAGCTTCCACTACTACACCCTCCCGACCGGCAAGTGGGAAGTGAAAGGCGCCTCCACTGGCTTCCAGGAAAACGAATGGATTTCCACGGTATCGAACACCTTGCGCATGGAAGACCACATCCGCAAGAATACCGCCGCCATGGACAAACATGACCCGGAAAAGAAACTGGGCCTGTTCGTTGACGAGTGGGGCACCTGGTACGACGTTGAAAAGGGCACCAATCCTGGCTTCCTGTTCCAGCAAAACACCCTGCGCGATGCCGTGGTTGCAGCGCTCAACTTCAACATCTTCCACGCCCACGCGGACCGCGTACGCATGACCAATATCGCGCAGATGGTGAACGTACTGCAGGCGATGATCATCACCGACAAGGACAAGATGATTCTGACCCCGACCTACTACGCGTACCAGATGTACGTGCCGTTCCAGGGCGCGACTTCGCTGCCGGTGTCGCTCAAGGACAATGCGGACTACAGCGTCGGTAACGTAAAAGTGCCTGAGGTTAGCGCATCGGCTGCGCGCGGCACCGATGGCAAGCTGTATGTGGCGCTGGTGAACACCAACCCGAACAAGCCGGCCGACGTGGCGTTGAATATTCCGGGCCAGAGTGTGAAGGCTGTGAAGGGCCGCGTGCTGACCGCCGCTGCGATGGATGCGCATAACACCTTCGCGGCGCCGCAAGCGATCAAGCCTGCGCCGTTCAGCGCAACTGCGGGCGCAGATGGCAAGCTGTCGGTAAAAGTGCCTGCCAAGGCCGTAATCGTGGTGGCAGTGGAGTAAAGTCATGGATGAAGTCAAGATCACGCGCCGCAAGGTGATTACCGCTGGCGGCGTGGCGTTGATGCTGGCTGGTTGCGGCGGTGGCGGCGGTGGCGGAACGACGCCAACGCCGACGCCGACGCCAACACCAACACCGACGCCAACACCGACGCCGACGCCAACACCGACGCCGACGCCGACGCCAACACCGACGCCGACGCCGACGCCGACCAGCATCACGTTTGCGGACGTTTCGGTGCACGATCCATCCGTCATCAAGGTGGATGGCACGTTCTACGTGTTCGGCTCGCACCTGGCCGCGGCCAAGTCGACGGACCTGATGAACTGGACCAAGGTCGCGGACGGCGTCAACGCCGCCAACCCGTTGTTCAACAACGTGGTGACCTCGCTGGCCGATACCTTCGCCTGGGCGCAGGTAACCGACCTGTGGGCGCCGGACGTGGTGAAGCTTGCCGACGGCAAGTTCTATCACTACTACTGCGCCTGCAAGGGCGATTCCCCGCGCTCGGCGCTGGGTCTCGCGGTGGCGGACAAGGTCGAAGGCCCGTACGTCAACAAGCAGATCCTGCTCAAGTCGGGCCAATGGGGCCAGCCTGGCGAAGACGGCGTCACCATCTACGACGCGCTGACCATGCCGAACGTGGTGGACCCGAACACCTTCTTCGACCAGCAGGGCAGGCTGTGGATGATTTACGGCTCGTACTCTGGCGGCATCTTCATTCTGGAGATGGATACCACCACCGGCGTGCAGAAGCCGGGGCAGGGCTATGGCAAGCATCTGATGGGCGGTAACCACAGCCGCATCGAGGGGGCGTATGTGATGTACAGCCCGCAGTCCAAGTACTACTACATGTTCACGTCCTTTGGCGGCCTGGATGCCAACGGCGCGTACAACATGCGTGTATCGCGTTCGCTCAATCCGAATGGCCCGTATCTGGATGCGAAGGGCAATGACATGGCCAACGTCAAGTCGAATCCCGCGCTGCCGCTGTTTGACGACGCGTCGATCGCGCCATACGGCCAGAAAATCATGGGCAATCACCAGTTCGCGCTGGCGGCTGGCGAGACGGGAACGCCGTTGGGCTATGTATCGCCGGGTCACAACTCGGCTTACTACGAAGCCTCGACTGGCCAGTACTTCCTGATCTTCCATACCCGCTTCCCTGGGACGGGTGAGTTGCATCAGGTACGTGTGCACGAGATGTTCATCAATGCCGACGGCTGGCCGGTGGTGGCGCCGTTCCGTTACGCGCCGCTCAGCAAGAACGCGACGCCGTTGTCGGCGGAGGTGACTGCGGCCGATGCGGCTGGCTCGTACAAGATGATCAACCATGGCAAGGATATTTCGGCCGCCATCAAGGCATCGCAGAATGTGGTGCTGGCGGCGGATGGCACGGTGTCCGGTTCGGCGTCTGGTACGTGGAAGCATGACGGCAGCAACAAGATCACCATTTCGCTCGGTGCGACCGGGACTTTCGTTGGCATGCTGTCGCGCCAGTGGAATACCAACGCCAGCGCGTTTGTGGTGACGTGGACGGCGCAATCGGTGGATGGCGTCTCCATCTGGGGCGCGCGCACCGGTAACTGATAAGAGGTTCGTAATGAAGTATGTTTTATCGATGGTGGCGTTTGCGCTGGCTGCTGTGGGCTGCACGGCCAAGGAAGTCAGCGTGCATGATCCCGTGATGGCCAAGGAAGGCGATACCTGGTACGTGTTCAGCACGGGACCTGGCATCACTTTCTACAGCTCGAAAGATATGAAGAACTGGACGCCGGAGGGCCGCGTTTTCAAAGGCCAGCCAGTGTGGGCGAAGAAGGCTGCGCCGACGTTTGACGACCATATCTGGGCGCCGGACATTCAGTTTCATAACGGTCAATACTATTTGTATTATTCCGTCTCGGGCTTTGGCAAGAATACCTCCGGGATCGGCGTCACCGTCAATAAAACGCTGAACCCTCGTTCACCTGACTACAAGTGGGAGGACAAGGGGATGGTGCTCCAGTCGGTGCCTAACCGCGACGACTGGAACGCTATCGATCCGAATGTGATCCAGGATGAGAAGGGCGATGCCTGGATGGCGTTTGGTTCGTTCTGGAGCGGGCTGAAAATCGTTAAGCTGAACAAGGAGTGGACTGGCCTGGCGGAGCCGCAGGAGTGGCACGCCATCGCCAGCCGCACCAATGGCACATCCAGCTCCGGCGAGAAGGCTGGCGTGGGCGAGATTGAAGCGCCGTTCATTTTCAGGAAGGGCGAGTATTACTACCAGTTCGTATCGTTTGGGCTGTGCTGCAGGAAGGGCGACAGTACCTATCACGTGATGGTTGGCCGCTCGAAATCGGTAACCGGGCCGTATGTCGACAAGGCAGGCGTAGACATGATGAAGGGCGGCGGTTCGCTGGTGATCGCCGGCGACAAGGACTGGAAAGGTCTGGGCCACAACAGCGCCTACACCATGGACGGCAAGGACTATCTCGTACTGCATGCCTACGAGACGGCTGACAACTACCTGCAGAAACTGAAGATCATGGAAATGAAATTCGATGCCGCCGGCTGGCCAACCGTCGATCAGGCCGACCTGAATAAATACCGCAGCGTCCAGCTGCCAGCGAAATAATGGCCGCCCGGCTTTCACGCCGCGCAGCGCTGCGGTTGGCGGCAGGCGCGGCGGCGACGGTCGCGTCGCACCGTGCACTGGCTGACGGTGCGGCCGCCGCGCCCAGCACGCCGGCTGGCGTCGGCCCTGCGGCAGGTGCGGTGTCGCTGTTCCCGCTGAACGCGGTACGCCTTGGGTCAAGCCCATTCCTGGAAGCCCAGCAGACCGACCTGCGCTACATCCTGTCGCTGGATGCGGACCGTCTGCTGGCGCCATTCCGCCGCGAGGCCGGCCTGCCGCTCAAGCAGCCGGGTTACGGCAACTGGGAATCGTCCGGCCTCGATGGCCACATGGGCGGCCACTATCTGTCCGCGCTGGCCCTGATGTACGCCGCCACCGGCGACAATGAAGTCCACCGGCGCCTGAACTACTTCGTCGCAGAGCTCAACCTCTGCCAGCAAGCCAATGGCAACGGCTACCTTGGCGGCGTGCCTGGCGGCGCGGCGGCATGGAAAGACATCGCCCAAGGCAAACTCCACGCCGACAACTTCTCGGTCAACGGCAAATGGGTCCCGTGGTACAACCTCCACAAAACCTATGCCGGCCTGCGCGACGCCTACACTTACGCCGGCAACGCCCAAGCCCGCACCATGCTGATCGCCTTGTGCGACTGGACGCTGGAACTGACCTCGCATCTCAGCGACGACCAGATGCAGGCCATGATGCGCAGCGAACATGGCGGCATGAACGAAGTGCTGGCCGACGTCGCCCAGATGACCGGCCAGCAGAAATACATGGATCTGGCCGTGCGCTTTTCCCATCAGGCCATCCTGCGCCCGTTGGAAGAGGGCAAAGACCAGCTCACCGGCCTGCACGCCAACACCCAGATCCCGAAAGTCATCGGCTTCAAGCGCATCGGCGATATGACCAGCCGCAAGGACTGGCAGAAGGCCGCGGCCTTCTTCTGGCAGACCGTCCACGACCACCGCACCGTTGTCATCGGCGGCAACAGCGTCAGGGAACACTTCCACAACGATAAAGACTTTACGTCCATGATCGAGGAAGTGGAGGGGCCGGAAACCTGCAACACCTACAATATGCTCAAGCTCACCGAACTGCTGTTCCTCGGTGACGCCAAAGGCAGCTACGCCGATTACTACGAGCGCGCACTGTACAACCATATCCTGTCGTCGCAGCATCCCGGCAGCGGCGGTTTTGTCTACTTCACGCCGATGCGGCCGAACCACTACCGCGTCTACTCGCAACCGCAGAAAGCCATGTGGTGCTGCGTCGGCTCCGGCCTGGAAAGCCACGCCAAGTACGGGGAATTCATCTATGCCCATCGCGGCGACAACTTATACGTCAACCTGTTCATCCCGTCCACGCTGGACTGGCGTGAGCAGGGCGTGCAAATCCGCCAGGCCAACCGCTTCCCGGATGAAGACCGCAGCACTATCACCGTCAAGGGCAACAAGACCTTCACGCTAAAGATCCGCTATCCGGAATGGGTAGAGCAGGGTGCCTTGCGCATCACCGTCAATGGCAAGCAGACCGCCGCCGCAGTCGGCGCCGACCGCTATGCGAACGTGCGCCGCGCCTGGCGCGACGGCGACAAGGTCGAGATCCAGCTGCCGATGAAAACGCGTCTTGAACAGATGCCCGACAAATCGGCTTACTACGCCGTCTTGCACGGCCCCGTGGTGCTGGCGGCGAAAACCAATCCGTTCCCCGGCGAGCAGCTTAACTATCTGGCCGACGACAGCCGCATGGGGCACATCGCCAGCGGCCCGGTATGCCCGCTGGAGCAAGCGCCGGTGCTGGTGAGCGAGAATGCGGCTTTTGCCGATCGTTTCCGCCCGGTGCCAGGCCGCCCGCTGACCTTCACCGCACCGGGACTGGTGCAGGCCCGGGACAGCGGCCCGACCACCTTCGTGCCGTTCTTCCGCGTTCATGATGCCCGCTACGTAGTCTACTGGCCGTATTCCACGCCCGCCGACCTGGCGCAGCGCCGCGCCAAAGCCGCGGAAGACGAGAAGGAACGCCTGGCGCTGGACGCCCAAACCATCGACCAGGTGGCGCCGGGCGAGCAGCAGCCGGAGTCCGACCACTTCTTCAAGGCCGAAGGCGCGGACGCCGGCGTAAACAAGGGCAAACACTGGCGCCACGCCAGCGGCTGGTTCAGCTACGATCTGACCGATAAAAAGGGCGAGGCGCGCGTACTGCGGCTGACATACTCAAAACTGGACGCCGGCCGCCGTTTCGATATCCTGATCAACGACAAGTTGCTGGCGGAAGTGCGTCTGGACGCCAGCGCGCCGCAGGAGTTCTACACCCGCGACTACCCGATACCCGCAGACGCGGCAATGGCTGGCAAGCTGGTAGTCAAGTTTGTGGCCCGTGAGGGCTCGGTGGCGGGCGGTTTGTACGGGGTGCGCTTGTTACGCTGACATATCAAATTTGATATCGCAAGATGTGAAAATATCATTGGATAGATATTTGTGTTTCTCATAGTATTTATCTGAAAAATAAAACTTATCAGGAGACTTAGCCATGATGAATCGTAGAACCGTATTGGCCACCGCTCTGGCCGCTGCTGCCGCCCTGAGCATGCCGGCCTTTGCCGCCAAGCCGCTGGTGATCGGCTTCTCGCAGGTCGGCGCCGAGAGCGAATGGCGCACCGCCAATACCGTGTCGATCAAGGACGCCGCCAAGAAAGAGGGCATCACCCTCAAGTTCGCGGACGCCCAGCAAAAACAGGAAAATCAGGTCAAGGCCATCCGCTCCTTCATCGCCCAGCGCGTGGACGTGATTGCGTTCTCGCCGGTGGTGGAATCGGGCTGGGATACCGTGCTGCGCGAAGCCAAGCGCGCCAATATTCCGGTGATCCTGACTGACCGCGCGGTCAATGTCAGCGATCCTTCGCTGTACGTCAGCTTCCTGGGTTCGGACTTCGTGGAAGAAGGCCGCCGCGCTGGCCGCTGGCTGGTGGAGCGCCAGAAGAAAACCCCCGATGCCGTTTTGAATATCGTTGAGCTGCAAGGCACCGTGGGCTCCGCGCCCGCGCTGGACCGCAAAAAGGGCTTCGAGGAAGTCATCGCCGGCAATCCCAAGCTGAAAGTGATCCGCTCCCAGACCGGCGACTTCACCCGCGCCAAGGGCAAGGAAGTGATGGAAGCCTTCCTGAAAGCGGAAGGCAAAAAGATCAACGTGCTGTATGCGCACAATGACGACATGGCCATTGGCGCGATCCAGGCAATCGAAGAAGCCGGCCTGAAACCAGGCAAGGACATTCTGGTGATTTCGATCGACGGAGTGAAGGGCGCGTTTGAAGCCATGATCGCCGGTAAGTTGAACGTGACGGTGGAATGCAACCCGCTGCTCGGCCCTCAGCTGATGCAGATCGCCAAAGACGTCGTCGCCGGCAAGCCCGTTCCGAAGCGCGTTGTGACGCAGGAGGGCGTGTTCCCGGCCGAAGTCGCGGCCAAGGAATTCCCGAACCGTAAATACTGATTCCGATGACGATTACCTCTACTGCTGCGGCGCCCGTGCTGGAGCTGCGCGGCATCAGCAAGGCCTTCACTGGTGTGCAGGCCTTGAACGGCGTCTCGCTCAATCTGTATCCCGGTGAAGTCCACACGCTGATGGGCCAGAACGGCGCCGGCAAGTCGACCTTGATCAAGGTGCTGACCGGTGTCTACACCCCGGACTCCGGCCAGATCGTGCTGGCCGGGCAGTCGATACAACCGCAGTCCACGCTGGACGCACAGAACCACGGCATCAGCACTGTTTATCAGGAAGTGAATCTCTGCCCGAATCTGTCGGTGGCGGAGAATATTTTCATCGGCCGCTATCCGCGCAAGCTGGGACGCATCGATTGGGCCGGCATGGCCAGGCAGGCGACCGAGCTGCTGGAGCGCATGCAGATCCGCATCGACGTGACGCTGCCGCTGGCGCACTATCCGTTGGCGATCCAGCAGATGGTGGCGATTTCGCGCTCGCTGCTGGTGTCGGCCAAGGTACTGATTCTCGACGAGCCGACTTCCTCGCTGGATGAAAAAGAAGTCGATCTGCTGTTCAGCGTATTGCGTGGCCTGCGCGAGCAGGGCATGGCGATTCTGTTTGTGACGCACTTCCTCGATCAGACTTACGCGATCTCGGATCGCATCACCGTCATGCGCAATGGCGAGCGGGAAGGGGAATACCTTGCCGCCGACCTGTCGCGTGTGGAGCTGGTCAACAAGATGGTTGGCGCGCCGGTCGCGGCGCCGGCCTCGGCCCCCGCTGCGGCACCGGCTGCGGCAGGCGAAAGCCGCTTCAAAGCCTTCCTGCGCGCCGTGGGCCTGGGCCGCAAGGGCGCGCTCACGCCGATCGATCTGGAAATCCGCGAAGGCGAGCTGCTGGGCCTTGCAGGCCTGCTGGGCTCCGGCCGCACCGAGGCCGCGCGCCTGCTGTTCGGCGCGGACAAGGCCGACAGCGGCAGCATCACCATCAACGGCAAGGAGCAAAGCTTCTCGACGCCGCGTGACGCCATCGCCGCCGGCATCGGCTTCTGCTCGGAAGACCGCAAGCTGGAAGGCGCGGTGCTCGACCTGTCCGTGCGCGAAAACCTGATCCTCGCGCTGCAGGCCCGCAGCGGCATCATGCGTGCCATTCCACTCAGGCGCCAGCAGCAACTGGCGGAAGAATACGTCAAGGCGCTCGGCATCAAGACCGCCAGCATCGAAACGCCGATCGGCTCACTCTCCGGCGGCAACCAGCAAAAAGTGCTGCTGGCGCGCTGGCTGGTCACCGATCCAAAACTGCTGATCCTGGACGAACCGACGCGCGGCATCGACGTGCGCGCCAAACAGGAAATCATGGACTACGTCTCCGCCCTGTGCAAGAAAGGCATGTCCATCCTGTTCATCTCGTCCGAACTGCCCGAAGTGCTGCGTGTGAGCGACCGCATCGTCGTCATGCGCGACCGCAAAACCGGCGGCGAATACCCGCGTGGTGCGCTGGACGAAACCACCGTGCTGCACGTGATCGCAGCCGGAGACCAGCATGCATAGCCCCGCGGCCCGCGCCGCCGGAGCACCAACCAAACCAGGCTTGCCCATGTTCGTGCAACACCCACTTTTCCGGCCATTGGCCGCGCTGGCGATCCTGCTGCTGATCGACTTGATCATGATCCCCGGCTTCTTTCACCTTGAGATCAAGGACGGCCACCTGTACGGCAGCCTGATCGACATCGCCAACCGCGCCGCGCCGCTGATACTGGCGGCGATCGGCATGACGCTGGTGATCGCCACGCGCGGCATCGACATCTCGGTCGGCGCCACCGTCGCCATCAGCGGCACTGTCGCCGCAATGCTGATCGGCGGCACCATGGTCATGAACAACGGCACACCGGAATACGTGGCCAACACGCCGATGTGGATGGCGCTGGGCGCCGCCATGGGCGCGGCGCTGCTGTGCGGCGCGTGGAACGGCGCGCTGGTGGCCTGGCTCGGCCTGCAACCGATCGTCGCCACCCTGATCCTGATGGTGGCGGGGCGCGGCCTGGCGCAGCTGTTCACCGATGGCCAGATCATCACCGTCTACTACCAGCCGTTCTTCTTCCTCGGCAGCGGCTATCTGTTTGGCCTGCCGTTCTCGCTGTACATCGTGGCCGCCGTGTTCATCGTCACCGCGCTGCTGCTGCGTAAAACCGCGCTTGGCCTGTTCATCCAGTCGGTCGGCATCAACCCGGTGGCCGCGCGCCTGGCGGGCCTGAAGACGGCATCGCTGATCTTCTTCGTCTACGTGTTCTGCGCGGCTTGCGCCGGCGTGGCGGGGCTGATGATCACCTCCAACATCAAGAGCGCGGACGCCAACAACGCCGGCCTGCTGCTGGAACTGGACGCCATCCTGGCCGTCACGCTGGGCGGCACCTCGCTGGCCGGCGGTAAATTCAGCCTGGCCGGCAGCGTGATCGGCGCGCTGATCATCCAGACGCTGACCTACACCATCTACTCCCTTGGCCTGCCGCCGGAAGTCAACATGGTGGTCAAATCGGTCGTCGTGTTTGTGATCTGCGTGTCGCAGTCGGCGGAATTCAAAACCATGTGGCGCCGTGCCTTCCCTGGCGCCCGCGGAGGCAAGACCCAATGAGCACCATGAATCTTCCACGGCCGTCGATCGCCTCGTCGCCGTACTTCACCTCCCTGATCACCGTGTTCCTGCTGGTGGTCCTGCTGGGCGCCGGCGGCGCCGCCTATCCGGGCTTCCTGTCCTTGCAGGTGCTGTTCAACCTCCTGATCGACAACGCCTTCCTGCTGGTGATCGCGGTTGGCATGAGCTTTGTGATCCTGTCGGGCGGCATCGACCTGTCGGTCGGCTCGGTGCTGGCGCTGACCACCATGATCTGCGCCTACATGCTGCAAACCTGGCACTGGAATCCGCTGCTGGTGATTGCCATCGCGCTGGCCATCGGCACGCTGTTCGGCGCCGCCATGGGCGCAATGATCCACTACTTCAAGCTGCAGCCGTTCATCGTCACCCTGGCAGGCATGTTCCTGGCGCGCGGCCTGTGCTACCTGATCAGCATCAACTCCATCACCATCGAAGACCCGTTCTTCGTCGCGCTGTCGCAAACGCAGCTGCCGATTGGCGAATGCTTCATCTCGCCGGGCGCACTGATTGCATTGGCAACGCTGGCTGGCGCCATCTACGTTGCGCACTGCACGCCGTTTGGGCGCGCCATCTACGCCATCGGCGGCAACGAGCAATCGGCGCTGATGATGGGCCTGCGCGTGGCGCGCACCAAGGTGCTGATCTATGCCTTCAGCGGCTTTTGCGCGGCCTTGGCCGGCGTGCTGTTCTCGTTCTACATGCTGTCCGGTTACGGGCTGCACGCACAAGGCACCGAGCTGGATGCGATTGCGGCGGTGGTCATCGGCGGCACCCTGCTGAGCGGCGGCTACGGCTACGTCGCTGGCGCGCTGACCGGCGTGCTGGTGCTGGGTTCCATCCAGACCCTGATCGCCTTCGACGGCACACTGAGCTCGTGGTGGACCAAGATCGTCATCGGCGGCCTGTTGTTTGTGTTCTGCGTAGTACAGCGCGTGATGACCATGCGCACCAATAAAAAATAAACCAAAAAACACTGGAGAGTATCGTGAAGAAGACCTTGATGTTCGCTGCGGCGAGCCTGCTGGCGTGCGCCTCGCACGCGGCCAATCCTATCCTGCCCAAGCTGTTTACCGCCGATCCGGCGGCCTTTGTGGAAAACGGCACGGTGTATCTGTACGTCGGCCACGACCAGGCGTCGCCAACCGACAAGGACTACGTCATGAAGGAATGGCGCCTGTACAGCAGCTGCGACATGAAGAACTGGACCGACCGCGGCTCGCCGATCCAGCCGTCCGCCTTCAAATGGGCGATCGGCAAAGTCGACGCATGGGCTGGCGACATCACCAAGCGCGATGGCAAATACTACTTCTACGCCACCGTGGATCACGCCTCGATTCCAGGCCGCGCCATCGGCGTGGCGGTGTCGGACAAGCCGGAAGGCCCGTTCGTCGACGCGCGCGGCTCGGCCCTCATCACCAACAACATGACGCTGGAAGCGCCGATCGCATGGGATGACATCGATCCGGGCGTGTTCATTGACGACGACGGCCAGGCCTATCTCTACTGGGGCAACACGGTGCTGAAGTACGCCAGGCTGAAAGCCAACATGACCGAACTGGATGGTCCTATCCACACCGTCGGCATGGACCGCTTCACCGAAGCGCCTTACCTGCACAAGCACAAGGGCACCTACTACCTGTCCTACTCGCGCGACTTCCCGGAAGAGACGGCGTACTACACCGGCCCGAGCGCCACCGGCCCGTGGAAGTACCAGGGCGTGATCATGTCGAAGAACGACAAAGTCAAAACCATCCACCAGGCCATTGTGGAATTCAACGGCAAGAACTACATCTTCTACCACAACGCCAAACTGCAGGGCGGCGGCGAATACCGTCGTTCGGTGGCGGTGGAAGAGTTCCAGTACAACGCCGACGGCACCATTCCATTCATCAAGCAGACCAAGGAAGGCCCGGCGGCCAACCCGAGTGCTGCTTGCAAGTGATATCGATAATGGCGGTATTGTGTATAAATCAATATCGAACATGATATCATCAGACCATGGATACTAACCCAAATTGGTTCCTGCGCGCGCGTCTGAAAACGCGCCAGCTGCTGCTGCTGATCGCGCTGGACGAACAACGCAACATCCACCGTGCCTCCGAAGAGCTGCACATGACGCAGCCTGCCGCGTCCAAGCAGCTCAAGGATCTGGAAGAAATGCTGGGCGTGCAGCTGTTTGAGCGGCTGCCGCGCGGCATGGAGCCGACCATCTACGGCGAGACCATGATCCGTCACGCGCGCATGGCGCTGACCAGCCTCTCGCTGGCGCACGAGGACATCGTCGCCATCAAGGCCGGTCTGACCGGGCAGGTGGACATCGGCACCATCATGACGCCGGGGATCGCGCTGCTGCCGCAGGCGATCACGCGCACCAAACAGGCCGCGCCCAAGCTGCGCATCGGCGTCGAGATGGAGCAATCCAACGTGCTGCTGGAGCAATTGCAGCGTGGGCGGCTGGACTTCATGATCGGGCGGATACCGGAGCGCGAGAGTGCCGAGGGGCTGAGCTACGAAGAACTGGGCGACGAACCGGCGTGTGCGGTGGTGCGGGTGGGGCATCCGCTGCTGCAATCGAAAAACCTGCAGCTGCGCGACATCGCCAACCAGCCGTGGATCCTGCCGCCGCAAGGCTCCATTCTGCGCGCGCGTTGCGAACTGATGTTCCGCCGGGCGGGCTTGGAAGTGCCGATCAACGTGGTCGACACCACCGCGGTGCTGCTGATCAAACCGCTGCTGCAGCAGACCGACGCGCTGAACGTCATGCCGATCGCGGTGGCCAAGTACTATGAATCGCAGGGCGTGCTGAACATCCTGCCGATCGAGCTGCCGTGCCGGATGGATGCTTTCGGCATCATCACCGTGGATGGCCACATCCTTTCGCCGGGCGCCGAACTGCTGCTCAAATCCGTGCGCGAAGTTGCGCGCGAAATCTACTAAAACACCCGCCTCCGGCAAAAATGGAGGAGCAAAATGCAAGCGTAAAATTCGGGGTCAGCTCTGTCATTCGGACATGCGTGAGCAATGTTTGTTGAAGATCAAAGCCGGTTGTATATTTTTATGGTTATTAGCTGGTCCCTAATTCGCCCTATGAATTTTACGAGCGTATTGATGTTGCTCAAATTTAGTGCGCGGCTGTCCGAATGTCAGAGCTGACCCCGAATTTTAGGTTGCCATCGCGCGGCAGGTTTTTTCGCAGGCTTCGCAGGCGCGGGCGCATTCTTCCATGCCGTCCAGTTCCAGGCAGCTGACGGCGCAGGCATGGCAGATGTCGGCGCATAGGGCACATAGCCGTGCGCTGTAGGGTGAGCCGCTCAGTTGCAGGTTGGCGGACAATTCGCAGATGGCCGCGCAGTCCATCATCAGGCGGAAGTGCTTGGGCTCGACGTGCCTGCCGCCTTGCTGCAGGCAGTGGCCCAGTGCCGTCTGCAGGCAGGCTTGATGACAGTTGGTGCAGGCGTCTATGCAGTCCTGCATGTCAGGTATCTGATCCATTTTCGGCTCCTCGTTCGCAGCGTGGAAATGGTCCATGCTAGGCGGGTCGGCAACCGGGTTCTGTGCGTTGCCTATCTTTGTGCCGGCGGCGCGCCGCTGAAGGACTCGAAAGCTTCCAGCAGAATTTTGGCGCGGAAGGGTTTGAGGATGACCCGGTTGACCTGGCGTTCGCGCAGCTCTCGCATCAGGTCGGTGGTGGCCTGGTCGACCATGACGGCGATCGGGATGGTGGCCGGACTGGCCGACAGGCCGTTGCGGAGTTTGTCCAGCAGCGTGAGGTTGTACATGCAGTCGCCCTGGGCGCCGCAATCGATCGAGATGACCGCACCCTGGAAGGCGCGTTCACGCAGCAGCCGCTCGGCCGCCTGCAGGGTGGCCGCTTCGTGCACAGCGCCCAGCCCCAGCGAGCGCGCGGTCAGCGACACTGTTTTGCGCAGCAGGTTTTGCTCTTCCACCAGCAGCATGTTGAGATGAGCTCGCGCCGTGTCAGCCATGCCGCGCCTCCGCCGGGTTGGCCAGTTCTTCCACCAGCAGATCGCGCAGCGTTGACAGGATCGCCAGTTCGGTGGCGTCCAGATTGCGCGGTTTGTGGTCGATCAGGCATAGCGTGCCGATCACGTAACCCGACGGCATCGGCAGCGGCGCACCGGCATAGAAGATCACGTGCGGCGGCCCGGTCACCAGCGGGTTGTCGGCAAAGCGTTCGTCGCTACGCGAGTCGGGGATGACGAAGATGTCCGGTTGCAGAATGGCGTGGCCGCAGAAGGAGACGTCGCGCCCGGTCTCGCACACGTCCAGTCCCACCTGTGCCTTGAACCATTGGCGCTGTTCGTCGACCAGCGTGATGAGCGCGACCGGCACTTCGAATTCGTGCGCGGCGAACTGCACGATCTTGTCGAAGCGCTCCTCCCGCGGCGTGTCGAGGATCAGCAGCTCGCGCAGGGCGGCTAGACGCTCTTTGTCGTTGGCGGGTATCGGCGCAGCTAACATGGCAAGAGACGGCGCGCGGCCGCGTGGTCGTGTTGCTCTTACTTTAGCATCATCGTCGATGCTACACAATGTTGACTGAGTCAGCAATCTGTCGCAGAATGGCATGATACCGATAGCCGGAGTGCCTATGCCTGTCCCTGTTTTCAATGACCGCATCGCCGCGGTCCGTTCGTTCAACCGCTTTTTTACCCGCCAGATCGGGGTGTTGCGCGAAGGTCTGCTGCATAGCGAGTTCACGCTGACCGAGATGCGCGTGCTGTATGAGCTGGCCCACCACGGCGACCAGCCATCCGCCGCGCTGTGCCGCGACCTGGGCCTGGATCGCGGTTACCTGAGCCGCATCATCGCCAAATTTGAAAGCGCGGGACTGGTCAGCAAGGTGCCATCGGCCACTGACGGCCGCTCCAAGCTGCTGCATCTCACGCAGCATGGCCGCGCGGTCTACGAGCCGCTGGACCGCCGCTCGCGCGAGGAGGTTGGCGATATGCTGTCGCGTTTTGACGAGTCGGACCAGCTGCGCATGCTGGACGCCATGCGCACCATCCGCCAGTTGCTCGACACTGAGAGCGGCCTGAAATACGCCCAGCCCTTTGTGCTGCGCGCCCACGGCCCCGGTGACATGGACTGGATCATGCGCCGCCACGGCGACATTTACGCCACCCAGCAGGGCTGGGATCGCAGTTTTGAAACGCTGGTCGGCCAGATCTGCGCCGACTTTGAACGTGATTTTGATCCGGCACAGGAGCATTGCTGGATCGCCGAAATGAATGGCCAGCGCGTCGGTTCCATCGCCCTGGCGCGCAGTGGCGAGGAGGGGGTGGCCAAACTGCGTCTGCTGCTGGTGGAAGAGCAGGCGCGCGGCTATGGCCTGGGTACGCGCCTGGTTGATGAGTGCCACAGCTTCGCCCGCGCCGCCGGCTACAAGAAAATGCGTCTCTGGACCACGGATCAGCAAAAGGAGGCGCGCCACATCTATCAGAACAAGGGCTATGTGCTGGTGGCGGAGGAGGCGGTGCACGCCTTCGGCAGGGACATGGTCAACGAAACCTGGGAACTCGATCTGTAAGTAGCTGATTGCCCACACCCTGTCTCTCTGGCAGTATTGCCAACTTGGAGATTTTTATCACGGGGATGGTATGCAAAAGAATCGGGTGATGGTCTGGTCAAGGCGGATTTTGATTGCCGCTGTGGTCCTGCTGTTGTTGGCGATCGCCGCAGCGTGGCTGTATCTGCGCGGCAGTCTGGCGCAGCTGGACGGTACGCGCCAGGCGGCCGGCTTGGAGACCACGGCCAGCGTGGCGCGCGATGAACACGGCGTGCCGGTCATCAGCGGCGGCAGCCGCGGCGATGTGGCTTATGCGACTGGCTTCGTCCATGCGCAGGAACGCTTCTTCCAGATGGATCTGCTGCGCCGCGTGGCGGCCGGCGAGTTGTCCGAGCTGTTTGGCGAACGCGCGCTGCCGCTCGATAAATCGCACCGCCTGCATCGCTTCCGCGCCCGCGCCGAGCTGGCGATCAAGGCCATGCCGGCAGCCGATCGCGCGCTGCTGGACCGTTATGTGGCCGGCGTCAATGATGGTCTCACCGCCCTGAGCGCCAAGCCGTTTGAGTATGCGCTGGTCGGCTTGCCGCCGCGCGCGTGGTCGCCCGCCGACACCATGCTGGTGATCTGGGCCATGTACTTCGATCTGCAAGGCAGCCAGGAGCCGCGCGAACTGGCGCGTGGCTGGTTCAAGGACAACGCCAGCGAGGAGCAGCGTGTTTTCCTGGCGCCGGAGTCGACGCCATGGGATGCGCCGCTCGATGCGCAAACCATCGCCGCCGCCGATGTGGTGATTCCGGCCGCACCGCCGGCATGGTGGGGCAAGCCGAAAGCTGCCGATGCGCCGGCACCCGCCAAAGTCGCCGCCGCCGAATTCCTCAATACAGTAGGCAGCAACAACTGGGCTGTCGCCGGCAGCCGCACGGACACCGGCGCCGCCATAGTTGCAGACGATATGCACCTCGGCATCCAGCTGCCTAATACCTGGTATCGCGCGGTGCTGCAATTCCCGGATGGGAAAGGCGGCCAGCGTCGCATGGTCGGCGTGACGCTGCCTGGCACGCCGTTTGTGGTGGTGGGCAGTAATGGCCATGTGGCCTGGGGCTTCACCAACAGCTACGGTGATTACATGGACTTTATCGCGCTGGAGAGCGATGCCTCCAAGCCTGGGCAGGTGCGCACGCAGGCCGGCTGGGAAACGCCGGTGGTGCATGAGGAAACCATCCTGATCAAAGGTGCGCCTGCCGCCAGGCTGGCCGTGCGCGAAACCTCGCTGGGCCCGATCCGCGAGGCACAGGGCCGCAGCTATGCGCTGCATTGGACGGCGCACTTGCCGGGCGCGGTCAACTTCAACGCCGGCAAGCTGGAATTGGCCGACACGCTGGAACAGGCATTGGCGATTGCGCCGACGCTGGGCATTCCGGCGCAGAATTTTGTCGGCGGCGACGACAAGGGCAACATCGGCTGGACCATCGCCGGCCCGCTGCCGCGCCGCGCGCCGGCTGGCGTGGCGTCGACTTATCCGATGAGTGCCGACGATGCCGCCGGCGTGTGGCAAGGCTGGCTGGCGCCGGAGGAGTACCCGAAAGTGGTGAATCCGGAGCATGGTCATATCGGCACCGCCAACAGCCGCCAGCTGGCAGGCAGCGGCGCGCAGCTGATCGGTGACGGCGGCTTTGATCTGGGCGCCCGCACGCATCAGGTGCGCGACGATCTGGCTGCGCTGGGGCCGAAGACGGACGTAAAAAAAGTGTACGCCATCGGCCTCGATGACCGCGCTGTTTTCCTTACCGCCTGGCGCGAGCGCGCTATCGCCGCGCTGGACGCCAAGGCCATCGCCGGCAACGCGCAGCGCGCCGAGGCGCTGGCGTTGTTGAAGGATGGCTGGTCCGGCAAAGCCAGCGTGGATTCGGTCGCTTATCGGATCACGCGCGGCTTCATGTATGCGGTGTATGACATCGTCTACGAAAGCGCCAACGTGGAGCTGGCGAAGATCGATCCCAAATCGACCATGGCATCGGTCAGTTCCCGCTGGCCGGTGGTGCTGGCGCGTCTGCTGGATCAGCAGCCGGCAGCCTGGCTGCCGCCGCAGTACGCCGACTGGCAGGCCTTGCAGGTGGCGGCGATGGACCGTGTGATCAAGGATCTGACCAAGGATGGCCAGCCACTGTCGGCCGCCACCTGGGGCCAGCGTAATACGGCGGCCAGCGCGCATCCGATGGCGTCTGCGATTCCACTGCTGGGCAAATACCTGAAGGTGGCGCCGGACATGCTGCCGGGTGACCAGCATATGCCGCGCGTCTCCGGTCCGACCTTCGGCCAGTCCGAACGGCTGACCGTCTCGCCGGGGCATGAAGAGCAGGGCATCTTCAACATGCCGGCCGGGCAGAGCGGCCATCCGTTGTCGCCGTACTTCCTGGAAGGCCGCACGGATTGGGTTACCGGACGTGCATCGCCGCTGCTGCCGGGGCCTGCGCAGCATACGCTGACGTTTGTGAAGTAATCCGGCCCAGCCCAAACAGTGGGCGCAGCACGGCGATGCGGCGCACCACTTCAAATCCGCCGAAGCTGATGGCGAAGGTCAGCACGATCAGGAACACGCCTTCGACGCCCGGGGCCAGTTTGAGTGGTTTCATCCAGTGCGCCATGCAGACGATCAGCGTCTGGTGCAGGATGTAGACCGGGAACACGGCTTCGGTCAGGTAGCGGCGTTTGCCGCTGTCGAAATTCAAGTGGCGGCGGCCGAAGCCGCACACGGTCAGGATCGGCGCCCACTGGCACAGGCAGTAGATGGTGCGGAACACCGGCTTCCACTGCTGCACCTCTGGCGTGTTGGCCAGCGCCTCCGGAATCGACCAGTAGCAGACGATCAGCGCCCAACTCGCAAGCCACAGACCCAGGCTGGTGAAACGCAGCGCTTCGATCCGTGCCCAGAGCTCGGTCTGCATCGCCATCAGCGCGCCCAGTGCGAACAGGAGGAAGTATTGGGCATGGTTGTACCAGTCATCGACCAGGGCGTGGGTGGATTCGAAGTGATCGGCCAGCGTGAAGCGCGCCAGCGCCAGCGCGGCGACTGGCAGCGCGACGATGCGCCAGCCGCTCAACAGGCGGCCCAGCGCGTCCGACACGGCGTTGAAGCGAGCGCCCAGCAGCCACACGATCAAACCGCCGATCATCGTGTAGGCCCACAGGTAAGCCACGAACCACAGGTGGTTCCAGGTCGGCATGATCAGGCAGTCGTCGCCGCGGCAGAAGCCATGGTAGCGCGCGAGGTACAGGCGCATGAAGTCGCCGTAGCTGCCTTGGTAGGCGACTTTTTCCACCACTTCAAAATACGCTTGCGGCGGCACAATCACGAACATGCCAAAAATCAGTGGCACCAGCAGACGCCAGCTGCGCTGTTTGAGCAGCGCGCCGATGCGGATTTTCTTCAGCATGAAGGCCGTGGCCACACCGGAGATCATGAACAGCAGGCCGAGACGCCATGGCGAGGACAGGATCATCAGCGGCTCGATGGCGTGGCTGGCGTCCGGGCTTTTCACGTGCCAGTCCCAGGTCACGTAATACATGCCGGTATGGTAGAAGATGAGCACGAAGAACGCGAAGATGCGTATCCAGTCGAGGAAGTAGAGGCGGTTGTTGTTCATTGTTGGCTCCTTGTTAATGGAGCCAGATTACCGGCGCGCGCGTCGCCGGTCTATTGTGATGGGGCGAGTCGGGTGCGGCGTGGGGCGAGCCGGAAATAGTCCGCTAGTTTGCGGCGGCAGTCGCACCCGGCACGTCCGGTACCTGCAAGATGAACTGGCTGCGCAGGTCGCGCACCATTTTCCTGATATCGGCTTGCATCGCCACGTGATCCTGCGGCGTACATACCTTGGTGCCTGCCTTGCCGCTCTTGAAGCTGCGATCAATCAGCAGTTTGCCCTCGGTTGGGGTAAATCTGGCGTCGTACTGGAAATAGGGGCTGACGATATGGACGTCTGGCGGCACCGCGAGCAGCCTGGCGTTTCCGGGGAAGCTGTACTCGGCGCGTTCTTCGTAATCGTTGTCGCCGCAGACGAAGGGTTGGGTGCGTGTTACTTCATTGGTCAGTCTGAAAACCTGGTCCGACAGGCCTGCATACAAGCTGCTCGATGCCGGTATGCCGATGGTGCCAGGCAGGTAGACCCAGTTTTCGCCCTTGCCGTGCAAACTATAGCGGTAACCTTTGCCGTCGGCGGCGCTGTCAAGGTCGCCCAGCTCCACGGTGCCGCTGCCTTTGATCCCGACATTTTTCAGCAGGCTTTCGACGAATCGTTCCTGGTCGGCTTTACTCCAGTTGCGCTGCTCGGTACGGACTTCTTCATCCCATGCGCCGAGATTTTCGCGCGTGAAGTCGAATTTGGCCGAGCCGTCCGCTGCGATCTGCACGGTGTAGCGGTTCTTGATCTTGCCGGGTTGGGAGGTCGGCGTATGCCCCATCTTGCCGCTCCTGGTCAGGATGACTTGCTTGTCCAGATCCCAGAATGGCAGATAGCCGACGCTGAGATTGTCCGCCGTGGTGTCGATGTACAGGTCCAGCGCGGGAATATAGTTGATCACGTGGTTGAACGGCTCCATGCTGGCGACGGGCGAGAGCTTGTAGGCGTTGCCGGCGCTGATCAGTGCCGGCGTGCTGTCGATGCCGACGGCGCTCAGCATCGCCTCCATCAGGGCTACGTGATCCTTGCAGTCGCCGTAGCGGTTGTCCAGCACCGACTCGGCGCTGTGTGGTTCGCGCCCGCCGTTGCCGATATACACGGCGACATAACGGATGTTGGTGCGCACCCAGTTGCCGATGACGTGGGCCTTGTCGCGCGGGTCGCTCAAGCCCTGCACCAGTTCACGCGCCTTGGCTTGTATGCGCGAGGTAGGTGCTGCGGCCTGCCTGGCTGCCACATCATAGGCCAGACCGATCTCGCGGTAGTTATCGAATGTGGAGACAATCAGGTGGCGGCCGAAATCCGAGTACGCAACAGCATCGAACTCCAGGCGCGGATTGTCTGCCGGCGTGTAGTCCCAGCGATAGACGGTGCGGCCGTCATGACGTTCCGTAGGGGCGGGCTTGAACCCGAGTGCGTCGGACTTCAGCGCCATGTCCGCGGGCAGGTCGTAAATCAGCGTCAGTTGCTTGAGCGGGCGGTACGGCGGATAGGTGGAGTCGTAGAACTGGCCGCCGAACAGCGCGATATTGCGGGTCTTGCGGATTTTTGAATACAGCTTGTCACCCACCGCGACATCCGGGTAGATGACGGCCTTGATCTGCATGTCCTGGAACATCGGGGCACCGTTGTAGGCCGGCTCCTGCTGCAATTTGATCTGGTCCGGCTGCACCGGTAGGCGGCGGCCGTCCGGCTTTTCCGTGTAGGCCTCCAGCACCTCGACATTCTCCAGCGTGCGGTTGAAGTGGAAGTGGGGTTGAGCATCGTAGCCAACGGCACGCTGTTCGTTCAGTTGCAGCAGCAACTCCTCGGTCAGTGCATAGCTGCCGTCACGCTGGACGACGAAGTGCTGCAGGTTTTTCAGGACGGTGTGAGATGGATCGCTGCCGTCGTCGGCTGCCAGTGCGTGAGCAGAAAACAGAACGGCGGCGCACAGCAGCGCGATTGACTTCAGGTTCATGTGGCCCGGGATGGTATTTTTAATGCAGGGATTGTAACCAGGGCCACCAGGTTGAAAATACACGCTTCCTCACTTTTTACAATCCGATACAAGCCGCGCTTCCACCTCGGCGCGGTATTGGCGGCTCAAAGGTACGCGGGCGCCGTTGTGGAGAACCAGTTCGCCGTCGCCTTTGTCCAGGTTGACGATGCTGGCGATCCAGCTCAGTTGCACCGCTGCGCGGCGGTGGCAGCGGATGAAGCGCGGGCCGAGTTTGTCCAGCAGGCCGGCCAGTGTCTGGCGCATCAGCGGTTCGCCGCCGGCGGTGTGCAGGACGACGTAGTTGTCGGCGGTTTCGATCCACTGGATTTGCTCCACCTTGACGATGCGCGTGCCCTGACGCTCCGGCACCAGCAGTTGCGTGACCGAGGGCAGGGGCGCTGCGGCAGGGCGTGTAGCCAGTCGTTCCTGCGCGCGCTGCAGGGCGCGTTGCAGGCGTGGCTGGTCGTAGGGCTTGAGCAGGTAGTCGATGGCGTTGGCGTCGAAGGCACGGATCGCATATTCATCGTAGGCGGTGACGAAGATCACCAGCGGCGCGGGCGTCGGCAGCGAGGCGGCGACATCGAGGCCGCTGATTTCCGGCATCTGGATATCGAGCAGCAGCAGGTCCGGCGCAAAGGCCGGCAGCCGCTCCAGTGCTTCCACGCCGTCACGGGCTTCCTCGATGGCGGTGACGCCGGGCTCTGAGGCCAGCATGCGGCGCAGCTTGTCGCGCGCCGGACGTTCGTCGTCAACGATCAGGATGCGCATGGCAGCCTCACTTCCGCGCGCACGCCGGCCGGCGACAGTTGCGTCAGATCGAACCCCGCGCGTCCACCATACAGCGCATCCAGCCGCTCGCGCAGATTGCGCACGCCGATGCCGCTGCCTGGCAAGCTGCCGGCCGCAGGCAAGGCGCCGCTGTCGTCCTCGATGCGCAGGCACAGGGTGCCGCCGTCGCGCCGGGCGCTGATGCGGATGGCGTTTGGCTGGCGGCGTTTTTCCACGGTGTGCTTGAATACATTCTCCAGCAAGGGCTGCATGCTCATCACCGGGACTTCGCAGCCAAGCAGTGTGTCGTCGATGTCCCAGGCGATGCTGACCCGGTCCGCAAAGCGTTCGCTCATCAGCGCCGCATAGCCGCGCAGGATGCGCAGTTCGGTCTCCAGCGGCACCAGATGGCGCTCGCCCACGTCCAGCGTGGCGCGCAGCACGTCGGACAGCTGCACCAGCATGGCATCAGCGCGCTGCACGTCGCTGTACATCAGCGAGGAGATGGTGTTCAGGGCGTTGAACAGGAAGTGCGGCTGCATCTGCTGGCTCAGTCGCAGCAGCTGCGCTTCGCGCAGCGAGGCATTGGCCCGCTCCACGCGCACCTTCTCATCCAGCATGGCGTGGAAGGACAGCACGCCAAACGTGATCGTGGCGAAGATGCAGAAGAACACCGTCATCTTCACGTCCTCATACAGGTACACCTCAGCCCAGCCTTCGTGCGGATATTCCTGCCCCATCAGCGCGTAGACGACGTGGCGCATGCCGAAGGCGATCGGCACGAATGCCACCCAGTACACTGGCAGCCACGCCAGCTGGCGCATGAACCAGCGTGCCGGCGAAGCGATCAGCGCGTCGTGCTTGCGCGTGAAGCGGCGCTGCGCCAGCAACAGGAGGGTGCCGGTCAAGGCGGAAGAAGTCTCCCACAGTACCGGCTTCCACAAATCATGATCGTGTCCGCGCAGGTATTCCTGCACCGAGGTGGAAACCATCAGGATCCAGAACAGGACCCACGCGATCGCGATAACGGAGCGGGTTTTTTGCATGGCTTAGCGGTAGCGCGCTTCCATCAGATCGATCTCGCGCACCAGCTTGCGCGAGATTTCGTCGGAGATGTGGTCATGTTTGGCCAGATCCCACACGGTGCGCCGCTCGGCTTCCAGCGCCGCCAGGCGCAGTTCCTTTTCCGCGTAGTCGGTCTTGCGCCACGCCTGCTCGCTCTCCGGATCGACTTCTTTCAGCTTGTGCTCATAGAAGGCGATTACGCGCGCCGCCGCCTGCGGATACACCTCGGGATCAACGCAGGCGTCGGACTCCATCAGCTCGATCTGCGTTTTCTCGATGGCGGTGATGGCCGCGTTGGCCGCCGCGCGCCGCGCCAGGTCTTCCTCCTGCTGTTCCTCCGGCTCGGCCGGGAAGGTCATACCGGCCAACAGGCGGGGCAGGGCGATGCTGGCCACCAGCAGCGAGATCAGAATCACCGAGCAGGCCAGGAAGATGGCCAGCGCGCGCGCCGGGAACGGCGAACCATCCGGCAGCGCCAGCGGCAGCGTCAGCACACCAGCCAGCGTGATGGTGCCGCGCGCGCCGGCCAGTGTGGTCGCCAGCAGCAGGCGCGGATTGATCTTGTGGCGCGGCTGGTGGCGCACTTTCTGCTTGAAGATGGTCAGCCGCAGCGAAGCCCACACCCACACCATGCGCAGCGCCAGCAGGCCGCCGGTAATGGCAAACGCATACGCCACCAGCCACCAGCGGTTGACATGACCGCTTTCTTCCAGCGAGGCCCCCGCCAGCCGGAAGATGTCCGGCAGTTGTTCGCCCAGCAGCACGAACATCACGCCGTTGAGCGCGAACTGCACCGTGTCCCACACGGCCGAACGCTGGATGCGGGTGTTGGCGTGCGCGTGACCGCTCAATTCGACGTAGCTCATGGTGATGCCGGCCGCCACCGCCGCCAGAATGCCGGATGCGTGCAGACGTTCCGCCACCAGATAGGCACCGAAAGGGATCAGCAGATTGACCAGGATCGGAGAGCCGGGCGGTTCGCCGAAATGCCGCACCAGCCAGCGCTGCACCCAGGTCACCACCAGCGTCAGGCCGACACCAGCGGCGATGCCGGCCGCCACCAGCCAGACGAAGGTGAGGGCGGCAGTTTGCAGCGAGAAGGCGCCGGTCACGGCCGCCGCCACGGCAAAGCGGAAGCACACCAGGCCGGAGGCGTCGTTCAGCAGCGATTCGCCTTCCAGGATGTGCATCAGCCGTTTCGGGATCGGCGAGCTGGAAGCGATCGAGCTGACCGCGATCGGGTCGGTGGGGGAGACGATGGCCGCCAGTGCAAATGCCACCGGCAGCGGCATGGCCGGTATCATCCAGTGAATCAGGAAGCCGGCGCCCACCACGGTAAACACCACCAGTCCGAACGCCAGTTCCAGGATGGTGCCCTTGTCGCGCAGCAGGCCGCTCTTGGGAATGCGCCAGCCGTCGAGGAACAGCAGCGGCGGCAGGAACACCAGGAAGAACAGGTCCGGCTCCAGGTCGACGCCGTGCGAGGATTTGGCGGCGATCAGCGCACCGAGGCCGATTTGCACCAGCGGCAGTGGAATCGCGCGCGGCAGCAGGCGCCGGATGTAGGCGCTGGCCACCACCGCCAACAACATAATCAACACGACTTCAATTGAATCCATTCCCGTCCCTGTTCATTGCAAAACGAGACTAAGCTTACACTATTGGAAGTTCTACAAAAAGTTGCCAGTCAGCTCTGGCGGAATGGAAATGGTTCTGTCATAATACGTGCCTTCTGCGGGAGTAGCTCAGTTGGTAGAGCGCAACCTTGCCAAGGTTGAGGTCGAGAGTTCGAGACTCTTCTCCCGCTCCAGAATTCAGTAGCAAATAACAAGGAAGCCCACGGGCTTCCTTTTTTGTTGTTTATCGTTCTCCAATACAACATCCGATACGACACTTTGCGTTGCAAACGTTATACTGGGCGAGGACCACCGAAGGAGACGAAATCCATGAAATCTGTTCAACAGGAAGTTGATGAGCGCAGTAACTTAACCAACTCCAACAAATTCGAACTCCTCCTGTTCCGCCTGGGCGGCGACGCCAAAGGCGAACATTCGGAGCTGTTCGGTATCAACGTCTTCAAAATCCGCGAGATCGTGGCGATGCCCGAAGTAACTGCTGTGGCCGGATCCCCGCCACACATGCTGGGTGTAGTGAACCTGCGCGGACAAATCATCACGGTGCTGGATTTGCCAGGCATCGTCGGTGTGACCCCAAAAACCGGTCTGAATATCATGTTGGTCACTGAATTCGCGCGTACCACGCAAGCGTTCGCGGTCGAGTCGGTGGATGAAATCGTGCGCCTGGACTGGAGCCAGGTGCTGACTGCCGAAGGCACGGCCGGCGGCAAGGTCACCAGCATCGCCCGCATCGACGGCGACACCCAGAACACCCGCCTGGCGCAGGTGCTGGACGTGGAAACCATCCTGCGCGAGCTGGTGCCGCCGGAAGGCAAGGACGTCGACCCGGAAACCATCGGCCCGAAAGTGCTGCTCAAGCCGGGCTCCGTGGTGCTGGCCGCCGACGACTCGGTGGTGGCGCGCAACCTGATCGAAAAAGGTCTGGAAGCGATGGGCGTGCACTTCATCATGACCAAGTCCGGCAAGGAAGCCTGGGACCGTCTGCAATCGATCGCGGAAGGCGCCAAGGCGGAAGGCCTGCCGATCACCGACCGCGTGGCCATGGTGCTGACCGACCTGGAAATGCCGGAGATGGACGGCTTCACGCTGACGCGTCTGATCAAACAGGACCCGCGCTTCGGCAAGATCCCTGTGGTGATCCATTCTTCGCTGTCGGGCAAGACCAACGAAGACCACGTCAAGGGCGTGGGCGCGGATGCGTATGTGGCCAAATTCTCGGCAGAGGATCTGGCCGGCACCATCCGCAATGTGCTGGGCAAGGCTGCGACTGCCGCTTAAACCCAGGCCTTGCATGGTGAGGCCGCAACGGTAACGTTGCGGCCTTTTTTATTTTTAGCTCTCAGGGCGTGACAAATGTCACCGCATAAAGTGATATTTGTCCGCTGTAAGGTGGCGGTGCGGTGGGTAGAATGTCTTTCATCGGCAGCACACAAGCAGTAACGCAGTACCTAAAACCCGAACCCCGTTTTAGTTGACGCAGCAACCCACTTACTCAACCAACTTTAACGAGGCTCATCATGAACGCAATCACCAACTTCCTCCGCAACGAAGACGGCATCACCGCTATCGAATACGCCCTGATGGCAGCTGCCATCGCCGCAGCGATCACCGCTGGCCTGGCGATTCTTGGCCCGAAAATCACCGCTTCGCTGACCTACATCTCCGGTCTGATCAAATCGTCGTAATCGCTGTCTGCGACGAACAAAAGCCGGAACAGTTGTTCCGGCTTTGTCACTATTTAGGCTGGCTTCATGCGCGCTGCCCCACGCGGCACTAGGCGCGCGGCTTGACCAGGCCGTACATGACGGCCTTGGCCACGGCATGCTGGCGGTTCGAGGCGCCCAGCTTCTTGATCACCGAAGTCAGGTGAAAATTGATGGTGCGTTCCGCCACGCCGACGATCTGGGCCATTTCCCACGCGGTCTTGCCCTCGCACGCCCAGAACACGCACTCCAGTTCGCGCTCGGTCAATTCGTTGACCTTGGGGTTGTCGATCTTGTCGATGCGGATGTAAGCGTCGAAAAGGTAATTGCTGAAGATGCCGGCGGCCGGCAGCAGATTGCCGAGTCGGTCGTCGTCCAGCGTCTGATCCGAACTGGCCAGGCTGAAGAAGGCGGTCTGCCCGCTCGGAGGGCTGAGCGGCACCGTCAAGCCACGGTGCAGGCCATGCGCCCTGCCGCGCTCGATGAAGGCCTTTCCCGCCCCGGCGCCGCCCTGGGCAGCGGGCAGATGTTCCAGTTCGCTCCAGAGGATGGGCGCGGTATTGGAAAAGCTGTACTGGAGGATCGGATCGACCGAGGATGCTCGGCGCTGCAGATAATGGTCGACCCACTCCGTGGGAAAATTCGTCACGGTGATCAGGCGCGGCGCGGTCAGCGACACCGCCTCGCACACGGCGAACATATAGTGCGGCATGCCTGTCGCGCTACAGAAGTCCCTGCAGATGGATTTCAAATCCGTCAGGTGAGGCGCCTTCGACAAGGCATCGCGGAATGCGCGGAGGTGGGAATAGTCCATCGCTACTGGAGGTTGTCCAGATCGGCCGGATCGCACTCGTCGGTGAAGACGAAGCCGAGCGGGTATCGATGATAGCCGTCGAAGTCGGCTTTCCCGATCGGCACCCCGGCATGGCGGGCGATCGCATACACCATCGCATAATGGAAGAAGAAATTCGGCATGGCGTACATCTGGTAGTACTCCCAGCCGTCCAGGTTCAGATCGGCAAAGCCTGCCGCCGTTGAGACGGACCGCGCACCAATCCGGCCGAACGCGTCATCGGGAATGGCCGCCAGATAAGCGCAGGTCGAATCTAGCTCGGCCAGAACGCTTTCAAAGCTGTCGACGTCGTCGCTGAAGGAGACGATGTCCCGGCCGGCCAGCGGGCAGACGGTGCGCAGCGTGAATCCGATCGCCGTTTTCGCCTGCTGCAGCAGCGGGAACATATCCGGATAGAGCCGCTGGCTGCCGATCGCTTTATCGACAGCGCGTACACGTTCGAGCACTTCGCGCAGCCTGCTCAGGTAATGCAAGAAAATTTTGGTTGGCACGACCACGTTGTCTACTCCTGTTCCCGGCACGGTTAGCATGTCGATGGCGGCACGTAACCGCGTTTTGCCGCGCCGCCCCCGATACTATAGCGAAGTGCCCCGGCCTGCTCACCTGTCAGATCTGACACAGCGCTCCCTGCCACATCTAACAGGGAGATCTGACAGCTTCACATGCAGCAGGCAGCGCCTCAGAATGGCTCTTGAATCAACCCAACCGGAGGAGCCAGCATGCACATCCACCCAGCCGCCAGCGAGCGGCGGCGTCTCAGCCTCGTGATCATTCTGGCAGGGTATGCCGCCGCCTGGGTGGTGGTCGTGCCTGTGCTGGCGAACCTCGCGCAGACCGGAGTCGTCGCGCGGCATCATCTTGAGGCCCATCCGACCTATCACCTTCGCTATCCGCCTACACACGAGAACCGAAGACTGCCGTCGACGCCGCCCTGTCCCTGGCAGGACGGACCGGCGACGGCCGCCACGACTAATTGGCTCCCGGTATAGCAGTTGCGCGATAGTAAAGTTCATGAGTTTTCATTTGGGCAAAACGTCCCCGGTTGTCGCGGTGTTCGTGAGCAAAGAGCGGGCAAAGAGGTTAGTATGTTGTGGTCACAATGGGAGCATTGCGGCCCTTTTAACTTCTATGAAAGGATCTACCGTGGCAGCGAAAAAGATACTGTTTTTGACCGGCGATTTTGCGGAAGATTATGAGACTATGGTGCCGTTCCAGGCGCTGCAGGCGGTGGGCCATACGGTGCATGCCGTGTGCCCCGATAAGCAGGCTGGCGACACCATCAAGACCGCCATTCACGACTTTGAAGGCGATCAGACCTACACCGAGAAGCCGGGCCACCGCTTCACCCTCAACGCCAGTTTTGCCGACGCCGATGTCAGCAAATACGATGCGCTGGCGATTGCCGGCGGCCGCGCGCCGGAATACCTGCGCCTGAATCCGCGCGTGATCTCGCTGGTGCAGCAGTTCGCTGCCGCCAATAAGCCAATTGCGGCGATCTGTCATGGCGCGCAGCTGTTGGCGGCGGCCGAGGTCATTCGCGGCAAGACTATCTCTGCTTATCCGGCCTGCTCACCGGAGGTCAAGCTGGCCGGCGCCAACTATGCCGATATTCCGGTCGATCAGGCCGTCACTGATGGCATCTTCGTCACCGCGCCGGCATGGCCTGCGCATCCGGCGTGGATTGCCCAATTCCTGCAGAAGCTGGGCACCGAGATCAAGCTGTGAGGTTCTTCGCGTGGAAGCGCAGGTGGTCTTCTACGAAGGTTGAGATGAAGTAGTAGCCGTGATCGTAGCCAGCGTGCCGACGCAAGGTCAGCGGCTGCGCTGCGGTCTGGCAGGCGGCTTCAAATGCTTCCGGATGCAGCTGCTCTTGCAGGAACTTGTCGCCCAGACCCTGGTCAACCAGGATGCCGGCCGGGAAGGGCGTTTTCAGCTGCGCCATCAGCAGGCTGGCGTCATACTGCGCCCAAGCGGCGCGGTTTTCGCCCAGGTAACCGCTGAACGCCTTCACGCCCCAAGGACATTGCGACGGTGCGGCAATCGGCGCAAACGCGGAGACGGAGCGGAACAGGTCCGGACGCTTCAACGCCACGGTCAGCGCGCCGTGGCCGCCCATGGAATGGCCGAAGATGCCGATGCGCTGCGCATCAACCGGCAGTTCCCGCGCCACCAGTTCGCGCAGCTCGTGGAGGTAGCTGTACATGCGGTAGTGCCGCGACCATGCCGGCTGCGTGGCGTCGAGATAGAAACCGGCGCCGACGCCGAAGTCCCAGCTGGCCGTTTCGCCTTCCACGCCGGCGCCGCGCGGGCTGGTGTCCGGCGCGATCAGCATCAGGCCCAGCTCAGCGGCGACGCGCTGCGCGCCGGCCTTGATCATGAAAGTCTCTTCGGTGCAGGTCAGGCCGGCGAGGTAGAACAGCGCCGGCACCGGGCCGTGCGCCGCTTGCGGCGGCATGAACACCGAGAAGCGCATCGGCAAACCGATCTCGCGCGAATCGTGACGGTAAAAGCGTTGAACGCCGCCGAAACAGACGTGTTCACTAACGATTTCCAGCATATTTGTTTCCTTATGTTCCCCAGCGCACAGTGAAAAAGCTGGCATTAGCCCAGAATTGTACAAGTATCTTTACAAAGGAGAAGTGCATGCCGGATATTCAAGGCATCTTGGCCGATCTGGGCTGGCCGCTGGCGGTTGCCGTGGCGTGGCTGTCGGGCGAATTCGTGCACCGGTGGACGCGGCTGCCGCGCATCAGTGTCTACGGTTTGATTGGGTTTTTACTGGCACAGGCATTCCCGGAGGCGCTCAGCAGCGGCGCGTCCAGCAATGTGACGGTCTTGGCGAACCTCGCCTTTGGTCTGATCCTGTTTGAATTTGGATATCGCATCAATCTGCACTGGCTGCGGATTAATCCCTGGATCGCGGTCAGCGGGCTGGTCGAATCGGCCGCGACCTTTGGCGTGGTCTACCTGATCTCGCATCTGACCGGCATGCCGCCGCTGACCTCTTTGCTGCTGGCCTCGCTGGCGATGTCCACTTCGCCGGCCGGTGTGCTACGCGTGATTAACGAGGAAGACAGTTCCGGCCAGGTGACCGAACGCGTGCTGCACCTGGTCGCAATCAACAGCGTGATTGCGTTGTTCGTGTTCAAGGTGGTGGTGGGCTTCTGGGTATTCCAGACCTCGGGCAGCCTGACGCAAGCCATGTCGCACAGCGGCATCGAGTTGCTGGGGTCGGCCGCCATGGGCGCGGTGATGGGCTTTATCGTGCCGGGCCTGTTGCGCCGCCTGGGCGCGCTGGCGCAGGATGGCACCATCGCCTTTGCGCTGGGCGTGATCCTGCTGGTGGCGGCCGCGCGCGCGTTTGATGTGTCGCCGGTGCTGGCCACGCTGACCTTTGGCCTGGTGGCGCGTCACAAGCGCGTGGCGTTCAGCCGCACCGAGCGCAACTTCGGCGGCATCGGTGAATTGCTGACCGTGCTGCTGTTCGTGTTTGCCGTGTCCACCCTGGAGTGGGAGCGCGTGGTCGATGGCGCCGCGCTGGCGGCCGTGCTGTTGCTGGCGCGCTTTGTGGTCAAGGCGCTGAGCGTGGCGGCGTTTGCGCACGTTGGCGGCATCTCGTGGCGCAAGGGCCTGCTGACTGGCATCGCCTTGTCGCCAATGTCGGTGTTTGTCACGCTGCTGCTGGAGCAAACCAAATACATGGGGATCGTGCTGGTCGATGAACTGGCCGCGCTGGCGGCAATGACGCTGCTGCTGGAGGTGGTCGGCCCCGTCATTACCCAGCGCGCGCTGCACTGGGCGAAGGAAACCCCGCAGGAGGAAAAATAATGGCATTGGAAGCATTTAAGAATTCGCAGCCGCTCACCATGGGGGTGGAGCTGGAGCTGCAACTGGTCAGCCTGTCCGATTATGATCTGACGGCGTCCAGCCCGGACTTGCTGCACCTGTTGAGCCGCAAGCCTTTCCCCGGCAACGTGACGCCGGAAATCACTGAAAGCATGATCGAGATTAACAGCGATGTGCACACCAACCACACCGAGCTGGTGAAGCAGCTGCAAGTGATCCGCGATACGCTGGTGCAGGCCGGCGAACAGCTCAACATTGGCATCTGCGGCGGCGGCACGCATCCGTTCCAGAAATGGTCGGACCGGCGGATTTTCTCCAAGCCGCGCTTCAAGGAAGTGTCGGAGCTGTACGGCTACCTGGCCAAGCAGTTCACCATCTTCGGCCAGCACGTGCACATCGGTTGCGCGTCCGGCGACGATGCGCTGTTCCTGCTGCACGCGCTGAGCCGCTACGTGCCGCACTTTATCGCGTTGTCGTCGTCGTCGCCGTATGTGCAGGGCAATGACACGCTGTTCAACTCGGCGCGCTTGAATTCCGTGTTTGCTTTCCCGATGAGCGGCCGCGCGCCGTTCACGCAAAGCTGGCACACTTTCGAACACGAGTATTTCGCCAAGATGGAACACACCGGCGTGATCAAGAGCATGAAAGACTTTTACTGGGATATCCGTCCCAAGCCGGAATACGGCACCATCGAGCTGCGCGTGTGCGACACGCCGCTGACGGTGGAACGGGCGGCGGCGCTGGCGGTGTACCTGCAGGCGCTGTGCCGCTATCTGCTGGAGCGGCGCGAGGAACCGCCGGCGGAAGACGATTACCTGGTCTACAACTACAACCGTTTCCAGGCCTGCCGCTTTGGCCTCGACGGCACTGTGGTCCATCCGAAAACCTACGAGAGCCTGTCGCTACGCGAGGATATCCTGACCACCTTGCGCAAGATGGAGCCGCACGGCGCGGCACTTGGCAGCAGCGCCGGCCTGCACCATCTGATGCAGGTCACGCATGAGGGCAGCGACGCGCATTATCTGCGCCAGCAGTTCGAACGCAGCGGCAGCGTGGAAGGCGTGGTGGACGCCGCCATCCAGCGTTTCCGCGGGCACTGATTACTTGAAGGTGATGGCCTTGTTCAGGCGGTTGATGATGTCGTCCGGCACGGCCTTGCTGCACATGATGTGACGCTCGGGGCCGCGCGGCATGTCTTTCAGCGACAGCAGGCGCAGGTTGGCGGCGTGCGGGCCGGCCTCGTTCCTGAGGATGTAGTTGCCTTCTTCCTCGGACACAAACATCATGTCCACCGCGCCCTTGGCCACGGACTGCAGCATCTTGACGGTGGCGGCGGTCGATACCGCCACCACCGGGTGCCAGCGCGCGACAAATTTATCCAGTCCGCCGTAGGAATAATTATCCTTGACCAGCACCCGGATATCCTGCTGGCGCGACAGCTCGTCCATGCTGCTGATGCCGCGCGCGGCAAACGCGTTGTTGACCAGCAGCAGCCAGCCCTTGTCACGGTAGATCGCCTTGGTAAACTTGGCATACTTCATGCGCTCCGGCACGGCAAACCAGCCGACCGCGCAATTCAGGGCCTTGGGGTCTTTCACCATGGCCAGCTGGCGGTTGCTGGGCACCTTGTGCCATTGCACCTTGATGCCGGCGCCGGTGAAGGCGGCCAGCGCCGGCGTGCCGGTCAGGCCGGTCGGCGTGCCGTCGGCTTGCGGCATCAGATAGGGCGGGCGTTCGCTATAGGCGACGTGGATGGTGTCTTGCGCCGAGCTGGTCAGCGGCGCAAGCAGCAAACTGGCAAACACGGCGGCGCTACGCGGGCATTTCATGAGGATCTATCCGGGTTCTGGAAGACCGTCAGTCTACACCTTTTGATGGCATATATTCAAAATACATTTATTTATGGCATTATTTTTTTTGCTTAAAAACGTGTCTCCCGGGCCACGCGCAGGAAGTTGTCGAGAATGCCAGTGCAGTCCAGCAGTTCGACTCCGCCGGCGCGGTGGAATTCCGGGTGCCACTGCAGGCCCATCACGAACGGCGCCTTGCGGTAGCGGATGGCCTCGATCATATTGTCCGGCACCGATAGCGCCTCGACCGACATGTCGCGCCCCAGCGTTTTCACGGCCTGGTGGTGGATGGAATTGACCAGCCCGGTCTGCTTGCCCTTGAACATGCGCGCCAGCGAGGAGCCGGCCGGGAAGGTGATTTCGTGGCGGTTACGGTCGTAGTCGTCGTTGACGTGGGCCAGGGACTCCGGCACATCGGTGGCGATGTCCTGGAACAGCGTGCCGCCGAAGGCAACATTGATCAGCTGGCATCCGCGGCAGATGCCCAGCACCGGCTTGCCGGCTTCGACAAATTCATGCAGCAGTTCCAGCTCGTACATGTCGCGCGCGCGGTCGCCCGACCACTCGGGGCGGGTCGGCACTTCCGAATAGCTTTGCGGCGAGACGTCGGCGCCGCCTTGCAGCACCAGGCCGTCCAGGTGCTTGGCGTAGTCGCGCAGGCGGATGTTGGACGGGTGCAGCAAGCCTTCCGTGTTGACGGTCGGGATCATGAACACCAGCACGTCACGCGACATCACCCATTGCGCGATCGACTCTTCCAGGTATTGCAGGTTCTTGCTGCGCAGGCCGGTCGCGCCGGGTTCGGGGTGGAAAATGCGCGCCGAGACGCCGATGTGCAGCGGCCGCTGGATGATGTGGCGCGTGGCCGCGGCGGCAAAGCGCCGGTAGCGCGCCATGATGACCCGGCCCCACAGCGTGAATACGGTGTCGCCGGGATCGAGGTAGCGTGGCGTGCTGTTGTCGTGACGGGTTTTGCGGTCTTGCTTGCGGCGCTCGCCGTGATCTGAGGCGCGGCGTTGTTGCGCTTGCTGTTGTGGATCTGGCTCTTCTGGTCCGGCACTCATGCTGATTCCTGTCTGACTCGGATGGTGCTAGTGTGCCACACGTCAAAGTCAGCAGTCGCCCGCTTCGCTGAGGGGGCGCAGGCACGCCCCTCAGCGACCGCTTACTTCGACTTGCCGCCAGACTTGCCGGCACTGTTGCCGGCGGCGGCGGATTGCTTGCTGCCCTTGGCGCCACTGCTATTGCCAGTGCTTGAGGACTTGCTGCCTTTAGCTTCTTGCAAGCTGCTATTGCCGCCGTTTTTGCCGCCTTGGCTTGGTTTGGTCATGATGTTCTCCTTGGGTTGTGAGGGGCGCGCAATTGCTGGCGCGTTGCGGCTTATCGTAACGCTGGCGTCAGGGCAGGCGTGTAGGATTGCTGCCCGTGCTGCTGTAGGCAGGCACAGTAAAACCGCTGGGCTGAGCTGTATGTGACTACGGGTTTAAACAAGCAAGGAATGTCCTACGCGACGACGGCCGTGTAGCTCTACTCGCATTGCAGTGCTGGCCTTACGATGGCCACTCCCTAGCGCATCTGCACTAGGTTTCACTTTTAAGGAGACCATATCATGGCCAACTCGAATCAAGGCAACAATCAAGGTAACCAAGGTGGTAAGAACCAGCAGAGCGACACCAGCAACCGCGGTTTCGCGTCGATGGATCCAGAACGTCAACGCGAGATCGCTGCTGAAGGCGGCCGCGCCGCGCACGCTTCCGGCAATGCGCACGAGTTCACTTCGGAAGAAGCCCGCAAGGCTGGCAGCATGAGCCATAAAAACGATGGCAACCAGCAAAGCGGTTCGGGCAGCTCCGGCTCGCGTGGCGGCAGCGGTGGCAGCGGCAGCCAGCAAAGCGGCAGCGGCTCGGGCTCGCGCAGCGGTGGCGGCAGCGGCGGCACCCGTGGCGGCACTCCGGAGCAGCATGCTGAAGCCGGTCGTCAAAGCCACAAAAACGATCGCTGATGCAGCGTTAGGGCGCGTACATTGTTGCGCGCCATAAAGTAGTACGGTGGAGGCTCGTTTTAGGAGCCTCCATGTTTGATTTAAGCTTGCCGTGGTGGGAATTCATCCTGCGCGGCGTTATCGTTTATTGCGCGTTGCTGGTGCTGGTGCGCGTGTCCGGCAAGCGGACCGTGGGCCAGTTCACGCCGTTCGATTTGCTGGTGGTGATGCTGCTGAGCGAAGCGGTGTCCAACTCGCTGTCCGGCGGCGACGATTCGGTGGCCGGTGGCTTGCTGATTGCCATCACGCTGATCGCGCTTAACATGCTGCTGGCCTATCTATCTTCCCATAGCTCCAAGCTGGCCACCATGATTGATGGCGAGTCGGTGCTGCTTGGCCGCGACGGCCGCATTTACCGCGACGTAATCAAGCAAAACCGCATCGCCGTCAGCGATGTCGAACAGGCGCTGCGCGAGGCCGATGTGCCGCTGGAAAAAGCCCGCTGCATTTTCCTGGAGGCCGACGGCAGCATCACGGTGCTGGAACAGAAGGACTGAGCCGGCTCACCAGCGCATCGGCAAAGGCGGTGACCAGCGCATCGGCTTGGCGCCGCGTGGCCAGGCCCACCGTGCTGTGCAGGCTGCCGTGCGACAGGGTGACGAAACGCACGCCGGCCGGCGCCGTCAGGCGCATGCAGTCGGGGACGATGGCAATGCCGAGGCCAGCCTCGATCAGATTCAGTTGCGACGACTTGCGCGACAGCGCGCGTGCCGGCTTGGGGAAGAAGCCCAGTTCCAGGCACAGGTTGGCGACCAGGTAGCTCAGGCCGCCGCGGTCCTGGTGCGGAATCGAGATGAAGGTTTGCTCGCTCAGGTCGGCCAGGTCGATATTGTCCAGCGCGGCCAGCGGCGAGTGCTGCGGCACCGCCACCATCAGCCGCTCGCTGCCGATCTCGCGCATCTGGATGTGCGGATGGCGGCGCAAGGTCGGCAGGCGCAGCAGGCCAATGTCGGCGCGGCCTTCCTCGATTTCCAGGGTCTGGTTTTCGGAAGGCAGCATCGAGACGTCCAGCGTCACGCCCGGATGGTCATCCAGCGCTTGCGCCAGCGCGTTGCTGATGCGCGGCGTCAGGATAACCGAGCTGGAATGCTGCAGGCGGATCACGCCTTGCGCACCTTTGCCGACGTGGCGCGCCTGCAGCAGGGTGTCGTCAATGTCTTCGAGGATGCGCTTGCCGCGCTCGAAGAACAGCTGGCCGGCCGGCGTCAGCTCGAACTGGCGGGCGTCGCGCACCAGCAGCGGCGTTTGCAGCGCGTCTTCCAGTTCCTTGATTTGCCGGCTCAGCGCCGACTGGGCGATGTACAGTTTTTCGGCCGCGCGCGAGTAACTGCCGGCCTCCACGATCTCTATGAAATACTTGAACTGTTTGAGCGAAATCACCGTTATGCCGTTTCGAGATAGATGGCCGCCGTTTTTGCTATTGGATCAAATCCGGCCCGGCCGTTAAAGTGAAGCGTCTCTTCTTCATTTACGGAGCCTGCCATGTTGGAATTATTGGGCATCGTCGGCGTGGTGCTGAGTATTGCAGTAAAACTGATTTACGTCCAGATTGCCGGCGCCAGCGGCGAGCAGCACGAGGATTAAACCATCTGCCGCAGCTGGCTCTTGAGAATCTTGCCGGTGGCCGCGGCCGGCAGGGCCGGCATCAGGATGATGTCCGATGGCCGCTTGTACGGCGCCAGATGGTCTGCCAGATAGCTGGCCAGTTCGGCCGGGGTGACCTGGTGGCGCGGGTCTGGTTCGACGAAGGCGATGATGTCTTCGTCGCCGTCTGCGCGGGCACGGCCCAGCACTGCGGATTGTGTCACTGCCGGATGCGCATTGAGCACGGTCTCCACTTCCAGCGGATAGACGTTGAAGCCGGAGCGGATAATCAGCTCCTTGCTGCGGCCGATGATGAACAGCGCGCCGTCGGCATCCTGGCGAACCATGTCGCCGGTGTTGAGCCAGCCATCGTCGCGCAGCACGGCCACCGTCAGGGCTGGCTCCTGGTAGTAGCCGCGCATGACGTTGGGACCGCGCACCCACAGCTCGCCATTGTCCACGCGCACTTCCACACCAGGGATGGGATAGCCGACCGAGCTGTCGCTGCGTGGCGTGTCGAGCCGTGTCTGGCTGACAGTCGGGGCGGCTTCGGTCAGACCATAGCCGTTGTGCAGCGGCACGCCCAGCAATGCTTCCACTTGGGCTTTCAGCGTTGGCGCCAGCGGCGAGCCGCCGGCGTAGGCGAAGCGCAGGTGATTGGGCAGCTTGCGCTGCGCGCCGCCCAGTTTTTCCAGCAGGCGAGCGTACATGGCCGGCACGCCTTGCACGATGGTCAGGCGCTCGTCGTGCAAGGCGTTGAGCAGGGCGTCGGGCGTGAAGCGTGGGCACAGGTGCAGGCAGGCGCCCGCGTACAAAGTGCCCAGCATGACCGAGGTCAGGCCGTAGACGTGGGTGATCGGCAGCACGCCGTAGGCGCGGTCGTCCGGCGTCAGACCGCGCAGGCTGCTCGACACGGCGGCAATGAACAGCAGATTGCGGTGGCTGAGCATCACGCCCTTGGGCGCGCCGGTGGTGCCGCTGGTGTAGAGCAGCGCGGCCACTTGCTGCTCCGATGCGGCGTGCACCGGTTCCGGTACGCAGTGCGGATTCAGCGCACCGACCAGCCAGGTGCCCAGCGGGGTGGGCATCGGTACAGCCTGGTTGCGCGCGGCATGCGCGCTGGTTTCCGGCGACATGGACAAGGGCAGGTAGATCGCCAGCCGCGCGCCGCTGTGGCGCAGCACGACGTCCACTTCGCGCCCCGACAGGCGGCCGTTGATATGGACGATCCAGGCGTCCAGCGCCGCGGCGGCAAACGTCAGCGCCACCTGCGCCACGCAGTTTTCACCTACGATGGCCAGGCGGTCGCCGGGCCGTAGCTGCCAGCGCCGCAGCAGTTCGGCGGCCTGGGCCACGGCCGTGTCCAGCTCGGCATAAGTCCAGTGGCGCTGGCCGTCGTGCAGCGCGTGGGCGTGCGGCGTGCGTTGCGCCCAGCGGCGCGGAATGTCGGAAATACGTGCGGGGAGGGTGTCGAGGAGATCCATTACCGCGCATTGTGGCCGATGTGGCCGGCGGTCATCAAGCCTTGATGTCGATCAGGGTGCCGAGATTCTGGTCGGCGGCCTGCACCACCTTGGCCGACAGGTCGAACTGGGCCTTGTACACCAGCGAGTTGGTGGTTTCGGTGGCAAGGTTGGTGGCGCTGGGCGCATCCGCCTGCGACAGCTGCTGGCCGCGCAGGGACAGCGATACGCCGCTGCCGGCCGGTGCGCTTTCCTGGAACGCCGCCTGCGCCGGCTGGAAGCCCTGCGTGTTCAGATTGGCGATCGAGTTGGCGCTATTGCCCAACGCGCGCTCGGCGGCGTTGAGACCAGACACTCCAGAACTAAGCGCAGCAATGGCCATGGCATTTCCCTCCAGCAAGAAGTCATTAGTTTACACCCCGCACGATAGGAATGCACGCATTGATTAAATTTTAGGCGGCTACCAGGCCGAAATGTTGCCGTGCGGATGCAACAAACCGCGCGGCCGCAAGGCTTTGCGGTTCACCTGGACGATTTGAAACGTATCCCATAGGAATTATATTTGTGCTATTCTTGCGCCCGATATTGTTCACAAGAAACACTTATTGGGGAAAAACTGCATGGCTTTGTTTGATTTTTTAGAAAAGGAACGCACTGTCGCCGGTGCGGGTTTCAATCGATGGCTGGTGCCGCCGGCGGCGCTGGCCATTCACCTGTGCATCGGCATGGCTTACGGGTTCTCGGTGTTCTGGCTGCCGCTGTCCAAGGCGCTGGGCATCAAGGAATCGATCGCTTGCGCGGCTGATATCGGCCTGCTGGAGCGCATCCTGTCGACCAGCTGCGACTGGCAGATTTCGATGCTGGGCTGGATGTACACCATGTTCTTCGTATTCCTGGGCCTGTCGGCCTGGCTGTTTGGCGGCTGGCTGGAACATGCCGGTCCGCGCAAGGCCGGCGTGGTGTCGGCGCTGTGCTGGTGCGGCGGCCTGGTGATTTCGGCGCTGGGCGTGTACCAGCACCAGATCTGGCTGATGTGGCTGGGTTCGGGCGTGATCGGCGGTATCGGCCTGGGCCTGGGCTATATTTCGCCGGTATCGACCCTGATTAAATGGTTCCCGGACCGTCGCGGCATGGCCACCGGCATGGCCATCATGGGCTTCGGCGGCGGCGCCATGATCGGCGCGCCGCTGGCCGACAAGCTGATGAAATTCTTCGCCACCCCGGATTCGGTGGGCGTGTGGCAGACCTTCCTGGTGATGGCGGCGATCTACTTCGTGTTCATGATGGCCGGCGCGCTGTCCTACCGCGTACCGCCGACCGGCTGGAAGCCAGCGGGCTGGACCCCGCCGGCCACCAACGCCAACGCCATGATCACCACCCGTCACGTGCACGCCAGCAAGGTGTGGGGCATTCCGCAATTCTGGCTGGTGTGGTGGGTATTGTGCCTGAACGTGACCGCCGGCATCGGCATTCTGGGCATGGCCTCGCCGCTGCTGCAGGAAATCTTTGGCGGCCAGCTGCTGGGCGTGGCCAAGACCTTCAATGAACTGGATACCGCGCAGAAAGCGCAGATCGCCGCGATTGCGGCCGGCTTCACCGGCCTGCTGTCGCTGTTCAATATCGGTGGCCGTTTTGCCTGGGCCTCGTGCTCGGACTTCCTGGGCCGCAAGGTTACCTACGGCATCTTCTTCGTGCTGGGCTTTGCCTTGTACGCCTCGATTCCGTCGATGGCGCACGGCGGCCATCTGGCGCTGTTCGTCGGCTTCTTCTGCATCATCTTGTCGATGTACGGCGGCGGTTTTGCCACCGTGCCGGCCTATCTGGCCGACTTGTTCGGCACGCAGATGGTGGGCGCGATCCACGGCCGTCTGCTGACGGCGTGGGCGGCGGCTGGCGTGTTTGGTCCCATCCTGGTCAACTACGTGCGCGAGTACCAGATCGCGGCCGGCGTGCCGAGGGCGCAGGCCTACGACATCACCATGTACGTGCTGGCTGGCCTGCTGGTGATTGGCCTGATCTGCAACCTGCTGGTGCGTCCGGTGGCCGACAAGCACTTCATGACCGACGCCGAACTGGTGGCCGAGAAGAAGCTGGCGCATGAGCGCGATGCGGCCGCCGCGACCGGCACGGCGGTGGCGTCGAATGGCGTGACCAGCCCGGCGGCGGTGGCCTTCGGCTGGCTGGCGGTCGGCATTCCGCTGGCGATCGGGATTGCCATCACGGTGCAGAAAGCCGCAGTACTGTTTAAGTAGGAAAAGTCTGGGATGCTGGCACGTTTGATCCAGATCAAACGTGCCAGGTGGGGTTAACGTAGCCTTGACGTTCGCGCTGCAATCGCGGCGACGACAACGCTCCGGCACTTAACTATCGAGGCAAATCTATGTACCCATTCACCCAAACTGTCACCCCTGCAGCAAAAACGCACATGGAAGCGCAACTGTCGTTCTTCAACGACATGTCCAAGTCTCTGTTCCGCACCGTCCAGCAGTACAGCGATCTGAACATCCAACTGGCGCAAACCCTGCTGGAAGAAACCACGCAGGCCGGCCAGCAGGTCATCACGGCCCATCGCCCGACCGAGGCGCTGGCCGCCGCCGCAGCCCATGCCCAGCCAACCGCTGAAAAGCTGCGCGCGTATCAACAACACCTGTCGCGCATTGCCGCCGACACCCAGGTCGACCTGTCCAAGGTGGCGGAAGAACATGTGCAGGAAACCAGCCGCACCGCCAAGGCCCTGGCCGACGAGGTGGCGCGCGTGACTTCCGAGGAAACGGAAAAAACCTTGCGCAGCCATCAGGACGCGGTGGAGCGCTTTACCGATCCGTTCTCGTTCCGCGGCGACGGCGCCCAGCGTTCTCGCGGCAATGAAAGCCGCGGCAGCCAGACCCTGCAGAGCGGTCAGAACGGCACCGAAGGCCGTGAAAGCGGCCATATGCAAGGCGGCCAGGCCACCCAGGCCCAGACCGCAGCCCAAGCCGCCAGTCAGAGCGGCAAGCAGACTGGCGCTCGTAAAGAGACCTGATTGACATTGTCAGCTTTGAGTTGCCGCGCCACGCGAAGTCTCTTCGCGTGGCGCGGTTTTTTTATTGGAAAATCTGCTTCAGCGACTGCGCAGCCGGCAGCGCCACGGCCCAGGCGGTCAGTTGTGTCATGCTGGCCTTGAGCAATTTATTGTGTATAGCCTTCGGCAGTGGACCAAAGCGCTGCGTGAGCTGCCGTTCCAGCAGCATCACCGCGCCTTCTTTCCGGCCTTGTTCCAGACCTTGTTCCACGCCATCGTCGAAGAACATCTGCTCTAATGGATTCATCAATTTCATCTTTTGCTCCTCTTCCAGTTGAAGGATGGCCTGCCAGTACCGCCGTTGGTGCGGCTGCGACAGGACCATCATCCAGTTCATCGCATTGAACAAGGTGATTATCCGCTTTCTATGCCAGCGGTGCTTGAAAAGTAAAGCTGTCAGCCGCAATTTGTCCGCGTAGAGTTGCCGCGGATTGTGGCGGGATTGCTGGGTAGACAGGTGAACCAGAGTGAGCCACGCAAACGGATTGTGCGACGCCAGCAAAGCGTCATTGTGGCCAGCGTGATCAAGCAGTTTGGCTGTGCCGAAAGAGAGATGTTGCACCAAGCCCAGCTGCTCACGATGGAACGCTTGCGGGCGCCAATTCGGATCGTCATCGGCAAGCAATACCAGGCTGGTCACAGGCCGGCCGTATTCGTTGGAAATGCGGTAGTTGTAGTCGAGCACGCGCTGAGTCAGTCTGGTATCGCGTTGCGACTGCACTTCGATGTGAAGCAGAATCCATTCTGCGCTACCGTCGCGCAGGCAGACCTCTGCCAGCTTATCGGCAATCATGTGGTCCGGTGCATCCCCAAAGCCGATTTTTGCCAGCTCTTTGTCGCGGAAGCGCGGGCGTTTCGACCAGTCGATCCTGGCGTGAATGCCCGTAAAGAAGAATGCCGTGAAAGCGCGGAAGGCGTGGGTGATCGTAATTTTCCACGGAATGTCGTAGCGGGCGGGAGGAGTGTGGGCATGCATCGAGCCAGTCTACGGTTGGGACGCGTACGGGCGCGTTGAGTTAAGGCAAGGGCGAGGCAATTTTTGCGGGCTTGGATTATCATGCTGGGCTTGATGGATGGAGGTCGATGATGAGTGGTTCCACGAATGCGCAGCCGGAGTCGCTGCATATTGTTTGCCCGCATTGCGATGCCGTGAATCGCGTGCCGGCGGCCAAGCTGGCGGCCGAGCCGGTGTGCGGCAAGTGCCAGAAGGCGCTGTTCACTGGCGGTCCGGTTGATCTCACCAGTGCGCGCTTCCAGAAGCATATCGAGCGTAGCGATATTCCGGTGCTGGTAGATTTCTGGGCGCCGTGGTGCGGTCCGTGCCGCACGATGGCGCCGTTCTATGCGCAGGCCGCCCAGCGCCTGGAGCCCCGGTTCCGTGTGGTGAAGGTCGATACCGAACAGGCGCAGGATCTGGCGGCACGTTATGCGATCCGCAGTATTCCGACGCTGGCGCTGTTCAAGAATGGCCGCGAAGTCGCGCGCCAGCCAGGCGCGATGGATGCGCAGAATATCGTCGCATGGGCCACGCAGAATAATCGCTGATCAGACCTCGCAAGCGCGCTCCAGCCATTTGCGGATGCCGTCCAGCGTGCGGAAGTCGGCCACCGAGCGCGTAGCGATCTGTGGATGGCGATTTTGCAGCATGTGCGATAGCGCCGCTCCGGGACCGAGTTCCAGAGCGACCGTGATGCCGGCTTCGGCGGCGGCATCCATGCAGGAGAGCCAGCGGATCGATTCTGCCAGCTGGTGAGATAGCGTGTCGACTGCGCGCGCTTTGTCGTTGACCGGCGTTGCATCCACACCAGCCAGGACCGGCACTTGCTGCGCCTGGAAAGTGGTCGCCCGCAAGGCCGCCGCAAATGGCGCTACCGCGCTTTGCATGTACGGCGTGTGCGAGGCCACTGCCACCGGCAGCCGTTTGCTGCGCGCGCCACTGCTTTCCACCGCCTGCTGCAGCTGGTCGGCTTGTTCGGCGGGGCCGCCGGCGATGCAGGTATCTTCTCCGGTTTCGATACTGACATGGTAGCCGTGCGCGGCGGCCAGTGTGCTGGCGCTGGCGAGCGGCAGACCGGTGATGGTGACCAGCGCCTGGCCGGGTGTGGTGCGCTGGCAGTCGTCCATCAGCAGCGCACGCTGGCCGGCGAGCTTGAGGGCCTGTTCGGGCATGATGGCGCCGGCGACGCCGTAGGCCGCTAGTTCGCCGATGCTGTAGCCCGCCACCAGTGCCGGCGAAGGGGCGAAGTCGCGGATGGCTTGCCACATGCTCAGCGTGGCGGCCACGATCAACGGTTGGGCGATGCGGTTGGCGTAGATGTCGCCATCGTGGTTTGCGCCGCTGAGCAGACGGTCGGCCAACGCGTTGGCTGCAGGGCTGGTGCGGGCCAGGGTGAACATGTCGGGATGCTGGTCGCCTTGTCCGGGGCAGAGCAGCAGCAGGCGCGCGCGGCTCATTTGTCGTCCAGCGTGGCCAGTGATTGCACCAGACAGCAGGCAGCGAGCAGGTCGGCCGCGCCGCCGGGCGAGAGGCGGTGCTGCATGAAGACGTGATGGCTGTGCAGCGCGTCCGCATACCAGTTGACGTTGGCGGTGCCGCCGTGCGCGAGAAACCGCTCGGCGTGATCGCGCACGATCTGCGCACCGGGCGGGCCGGCGCGGTGATAGACGTTGCTGTCGCTGATGTGGGCCATCAGGGCGTACAGTGTGTCGACGCGTTCCTCGGTCACGGTGGCGCCGCGTGCGCGCGAGGCCAGCAGGGCGGGGATGCCGATTTCGAATACCGAGGGCAGGCCAAGCGCACCTTCCTCGCGCGCACCGCTCACTGCGTAGCGTGCCGCGACGCGTAAGCCGTTGCTCAGGCCCTCGTCAACTGCTGCCTTGCCATCGTCGCGCGCGGATGCAACCGCCGGTGCCGCTTGCGCAGGCGGCGCGACGGACGGCAAGGGACCGGCTGCCGGGCCGGCAGCGTGGGCGGCAAGCTCCTCGCCCCAGCGTATCAGCATGGCGGCGCGCAGGGCGGCCGGCCTCAATGATGTGCCTTGCGCGCGGGCGCGGCCGGCGGTGGCGCACAGCATGCCAAGGCTGAAGATGGCGCCGCGATGCGTGTTGATGCCGTGCGTGGCTTTCAGCATCGCTGCTTCGGCCGCAATGCCGAGCTGCTTGAGCTGCGCAAACGGCGCATCATCCCATCCTGCCAGGCAGATTTGACGGAAGTAGTGGCGCAGCGCGAACATGCTGCGCATGAAAGTGCCGGCGTCCATATCGTCATGGCTGCCGCTGTCCACCGGCGACACCAGCCCCGGCTTGGGATACAGGCACAACTCCGCGTGTAGGCTGCGCACGGCCAGCCGCGCCACCTCGCGTGCAAATGCGCTCCGCGCTGCGCTGCCGGCGCGCGGCACCAGAACCACCAGTGGTGCGGCTTGGGCGGCGCAAACTTCGCTGCCCGCGATGATGCGACCAGCGACGCCGCGCGCGACGGCCGGCATGTTTGCGAGGGGCGTGGCGCGCATCATTGCTCCTCCAGCGTCGCCAGCAGCGATGCCGTTTCGGCCAGACGCACAGCGCGCAGTTCCTTGACCATGACCTTGGCCGGATGCGCGGTCGCTAACTGCCACTCCTTCCACGATACCGCCGCGCCGCCAGGGAAGACGATTTCGCCGTCCAGTGGAAGATGTGCGGCATGTTCCGACAACAGCGCAACGCCATTCGCCAATTGCTGACGGCTGGCAGGGCGGAACAAGACATCGATGTCGGAGCTCGACGAGAGATACTGCAGGCCAGTCAAGGTCTGCATGGCCAGCGATCCGAACGCGCGCAGCCCCGGCGCCGCATCGCACAGCGCCATCAGACGCTCGCTCCAGATGCCGGCAGCAGCCAGCGTGGACCGCAATGCAATCGCATCGGAGGTGCGGACGACGTGCGCGGAACGGGCGCGCAATGGAATGCGTACCTTGATGCCATTGGCGTCCGGCGGCAGCGGCAGGCCGAGGCAAACCTCATCCGGCGCCACGTCGGCGTCGAGGCGGCGTGCCACGGCAGGCCAGTCCTGGCGCTGCCATTGCGTCAGCGCAGCCTGATGCTCCGGCCGCGCGGCAGCAATTGCCGCCGACCAGCCGGCGTTCGTCAGCCACACCAGCGCATGACGTTCAACGCTGGACATGGCCGCCCGAGACCACGGCATCAATCACCGGCTGCGCCAGACGGCGCCCGCCGCGCTGCAAGCCCAGTGCGCTGCGCTGATCGCCATCGCTGCTGTGCGCCAGCGCCGCACGCAAATGCGCCGCCAGGTCGCCATGCCAGATCGATTCCAGTCCGCCCATGCGCAAATAGTTTTCCGGTCCCGGCGCGAACACCGGATTACTTTGCGCCAGCTCGGTCAACAGCTCTTCCGGCACCTTGGTGATGCGCGCCATTGCGGGCAGCCCCATGACGCGGATCGCCGCATCGGGCAGCGCATGGCAGGCATCCGCCATCAAGCCGCTGGTGATAAAGCCGCCCGACAAAGCCTGGTCGTACACCAGACCGATAATCTTGTGTCCCTTGCGCCGCGCCAGATCCACGCATTTGCCCAGGTGCGCCATGTAGCTGTTAATGCCCAGCATCTCATCGCGGTGCCGCAGGCGCTGGCCCTGTGTGTCGATCAGCATCAGGATCGGCATGCCAGGGTGGTCGCGCACCGTGCGCAGTATCGCCTGCGCCTGCGCCAGCGCGATCTCCACACCGATCGGCGTGTGATTGGTGGTGCCGATCACCGCCACTGCCTGACCGTCCACCTGAGCGCTGCCGCACAAGAACTCATTTTGCTCAACGATGGCGTGCCCTTCAGGGAACAGCGTAGCCGCCAGTTTTTTCCAGTCCATCTCACACTCCCTGACGGCGCGTTGCCGACGCCGCGATAAAACTGTCCACATCCAGCATGGGGATGCTGGCCGCATCCGGCATCTGCATCGCGTTCCAGATATCGACCGGGTCGGGCAGGGCGCCGTAGTTGTTCAGGCGCGCTTTCAGCATGCGCTGCTCGGCTTCCAGCGATTCCAGCGTCAGGCCGGTCGCTCCGCCGGCCAGTGCAGCCACCGCTTCCCGCGCCGCCGCACGGAAGGCAGCGATATCGTCCGCCACAATGCGCTGACAGTCACCCAGCAGGTAGCGATGCTTGCCGCCCGAGGTGCGCCAGACCAGCGCGCGGTCGCGCGAATCGAATTCTTCGACGCCGTTGGCGGTCTCGATCACTTCCGGGCCGGACATGGCCAGGCGGCCTTCCTCCGACATGACGACCACGTTGGCGCAGCGCGTCACGATGCCCATGCCGCCAAACGCACCATTGGCGCCGCCTACCAGCGCGATCACGGCCACGCCGGCGTCACGCGCATCGAGCAGGGCGCGCATGACTTCCGACACGGCGATCAAACCGGCATTGGCTTCGTGCAGACGCACGCCACCCGACTCCACCAGCAACACCACAGCCGTGACTTTGTCCACAATCGCCTTGCGCAGCAGGCCGACAAGCTTGGCGCCATGCACTTCGCCAACCGCGCCGCCCATGAAGGCGCCTTCCTGCGCCGCGACGTAAACCGGCACGTCGCCCAGCAAGGCGCTGCCGATGGCGACGCCATCATCAAACGCCACCGGCGCATTCAGCTGCGCGAGGTGCGGACTGGTGACGCGGGCCGCCGGCGGAAGCCATTCCTTGAAGCTGCCGGCGTCGAACAGATGCTGCAGGCGTTCGCGCGCAGTGGCTTCCTGATAGCTGATCGCGCGGTTCATGCTGCGTCTCCCAGCATGGTTTGCACGGCCTGGTCCAGGCGCAGGCTGACCACGGCCGGCGTGGCGCCCATGTCGTTGATCGAGATGCGGGTGTCGGCCAATGCCCAGCGCGCGTGAAAGTCGCGCATCACCGCCTCCCAGATCGGGCCGAAGCCGACGGCGGCGGTGCTGATCTCGATGGTGCAAGCGCCATCCAGCGCGGCTGGTTCGATCAACACCTCCAGATTGCCCGAGCCGACCACGCCCACCACTTCCGGTGCGGCGGCCAGGCGGCGCGTGCCTTGTTCAAATCGATAATTCAGGGTTTCCATCGTGTGCTCCTTACCAGTTGCGGAAACGCTTGGGCGGGTTGTATAAACCGCCCGATGCGCGCACCAGGTCTTTCATATTGCGGGCTGCCAGCAGGTCGCGCGTGGCGAGGCGCTTGTCGATGCCCAGATCCTCGGCGCGCGTGATGACGCCGCGGTCGCGCAGGTTCTCCACCATGCGCTTGTCGCGTCCCAGGCCGACCGGCGTGTAGCCGGCCACGCCGCGTATGGCCTGTTCGCGCTCCTCGTCGGTGCGGCACAGCAGCAGGTTGGCGATGCCTTCCTCGGTCAGGATATGAGTGACGTCGTCGCCGTAAATCATTACCGGCGGGATCGCCATTTTGGCTTGCTCCATCAGCACCCAGGCATCAAGCTTTTCGACAAAGGCGGGCTGCATATGTTCGCGGAATGTTTCGACCATCTGCACCACCAGCTTCTGGCCGCGCGGGATGGTGTTGCGGCCGGCGCGCGCCTGCTCGCCGGCCTTGAGCCACGCCGGGCTGGCGTGACGGCGTCCGCGCGCATCCGCGCCCATATTGGAGGCGCCGCCAAAGCCCGAGATGCGGCCGGCTGTCGCGGTGGACGAGTTGCCCTGCAAATCGATCTGCAAGGTCGAGCCGATGAACATGTCGCAGGCATAGTGCCCGGCCGCCTGGCACATGGCGCGGTTGCTGCGCATGGTGCCGTCGGGGCCGATCGCAAACACGTCCGGCCGCGCATGGATGTATTCTTCCATGCCCAGCTCCGAGCCGAAGGAATGCACCGAGCTGACGAAGCCCGCCTCGATCGCCGGGATCAGCGCCGGATGCGGATTCAGGGCCCAGTGCTTGCCGATCTTGCCGCGCAGGCCGAGCGACTCGGCGTAGGTTGGCAGCAGCAGCTCGATGGCCGCCGTATCGAAGCCGATGCCATGGTTCAGGCGCTGCACTTCGTACTCGGCGTAGATGCCTTTGATGGCCATCATCGCCATCAGCACCTGGATCTCGGAAATCTGCGCCGGGTCGCGTGTGAACAGCGGTTCGATGTAGTAAGGCCGCGGCGACTGCACCACAAAGTCGACCCAGTCGCCCGGCACATCCACGCGCGGCACCGTGTCCACCACCTTGTTCACCTGGACGATGACGATGCCCTGTTTGAAGGCGGTGGCTTCGACGATGGCCGGCGTGTCCTCGGTATTTGGCCCGGTGTACAGGTTGCCGTGGCGGTCCGCCGCTTCCGCCGCAATTAAACAAACGCGTGGCGGCAGGTCGATGAAGTAGCGGCTGAACAGCTCCAGGTAGGTGTGGATGGCGCCGATATTCAGCTTGCCGGCGGACGCCAGCCGCGCCACCCGCGCCGCCTGCGGGCCGGAAAACGAAAAGTCCAGCCGCGCAGCGACGCCGCGCTCGAAGACATCCAGATGCTCCGGCAGCGCCAGCACCGACTGCAGCATGTGCAGGTTGTTGACACGCTCCGGATTCAGATTGGCCAGCGCATGGCCGAGGAAATCAGCCTGCTTCTGATTGTTCCCTTCAAGGCAGACGCGGTCACCGCATTCAATGACCGCATGCAGCAGATCGGCGATGCGCGCGGCCGGCAGGCTTTTGCCGTCCAGCTCTGCGCCCAGCGCCGCGCGGGCGCGCTGCAATCGCGCCGCGCGATTTTGCTGCAAGGTGTTCCAGGACATTTTATTTTGCTCCCATAATCATGTCAGGCAGACCGGTTGCAATCGATGGGAAGACGCACAGCAGCAGCACCGCCACCACCATCAGCAACAGGAAGGGGAACACGCCCCAGACCACATCCTTGAGCGGAATGTCCGGCGCAATGTTCTTGATGACGAAAATATTCAGTCCCACCGGCGGATGGATCAGGCCCATTTCCATCACCACCGTCATGACGATGCCGAACCAGATCAGGTCAAAGCCGGCTTCGCGCAATGGCGGCAGAATGATCGGCGCCGTCATCAGGATGATCGACACCGGCGGCAGGAAGAAGCCGAAGACGATCACCATCAATAGTATCACCGCCAGCAGCACCCATTTGGACAGGTGCAGGCTGACCACCCACGCGGCGGCCGACTGGCTGATGTGCAGGTAGCTCATCACATAGGAATACAGCAGCGACATGCCGATGATCAGCAATAGCATGGTCGATTCCTTGATCGACGAACCGAGAATCGGCGACAGGTCTTTCGGCTTCCACACGCCGTAGATCACGGCCAGCAGGGCCAGCGCCAGCAGCGCACCGAGGCCGGCGGTTTCGGATGGCGTGGCGAAGCCGCCGTACAGCGCCACCATCACGCCGATCAGCAGCACGATGAAGGGCAGCACGCGCGGCAGCATCTCGACTTTTTCACGCAGAGTGAAATGCTCGTCCTCCAGATAGGCCGATTTCTCGCCGCCTTTCTGATAGATGTCCAGCGCCATGTGATATTCCTTGCGGGCCCGGTAGACGGCGTAGCCGGCAAACAGCACCACCAGCAGGATGCCGGGTCCGATCCCGGCCAGGAACAGACGGCCCAGCGACTGCTCGGCGGCCACCGCGTACAGAATCATGGTGATCGACGGCGGCAGCAGAATGCCCAGTGTGCCGCCAGCGGCAATGATGCCGGCCGCGAAGCCCGGCGAGTATCCGCGCTTGCGCATTTCCGGAATGCCGGCCGAGCCGATGGCCGAGCAGGTGGCAGGCGAGGAACCGGCCATGGCCGCAAACAGCGCGCAGGCAAACACGTTGGCGATGCCAAGGCCGCCGGGGATCTTGTGCATCCAGGTGTGGATCGCCGAGTACAAGTCCCGGCCCGCCGGCGATTTGCCAATGGCCGCACCCTTCAGAATAAACAGGGGAATCGACAGCAGCGTGATCGACGCCATCTCTTCGTAGACATTCTGCGTGATGGTGTCCAGCGACGATGCCGGCATGAAGAAGTACATGAAAGCGGTGGCCACGACACCGAGCGCAAACGCGATCGGCATCCCGGAGAACATCACCACCAGCGTTACGGCGCCGTACAGCGCGCCCAGGGTCAATTCACTCATGCTGCTTGCTCCGGTTTGTTGGTCAGGCGGGCCAGCGTCTGCAACAGCAATTGCAGCGACAGCAGCGTCATGCCGGCGGCCATCATGGAGTAGGGTATCCACAGCGGCGGCGCGAAAGTGGAGGACGTGGTCTGGCCGTCCACCCACGCTTCATGGAACAGCAGCCACGATTTCCACGTGAAGAAAGCGCAGAACAAGGTCGACACCAGATCCACCAACAGCAGGCGGATGGCGTTCACGCGGCGCGGCAGCAGGCCGGCAATCGCTTCAATGCCGATATGGCCGCGATGGTACTGCACGTAGGCGGTGCAGAAGAAGGTCACGCCAACCAGCATGAACACCGAGGCTTCATCCTGCCAGTCGGTGGGCGCGTGGAAGAAGTAGCGCGACACCACCGAGTAAGTCAGCACGATCGCGGTCAGCACCACCGCGATCATGGACAGCACCATCAGCCCGCGATTGAGCTTGTCCAGCGCCGCCGTCAGCGCCGCGATGACGGCGTTGTCCGGCGGCGCGGGGCCGCGCGATGGCGTCAGTTCCACGCCGTGGCTCACAGCGTTTTCTCCGCCAGCTTGAGCAGATTGGCGCAGCTGGCGTTTTTCTCGCCGTAGTCCTTCCATGCGGTGGCCTTGGCGATGTCCTGCCATTTTTTCAGCGCTCCCGGGTTCATGTCGACCACTTTGGCGCCGGCTTTCTGATAGACGGCGGCCACTTGCTGGTCGTCTTCCTTGGACGATTTGAGAGCGAAGGCTTCCAGTTCCGCGCCCACGGTCAGCAGGATTTGCTGCTGGTCTTTCGGCAGGCGGTCGAACACGGAGCGCGACATCATCAGCGGTTCCAGCATGAACCAGTAGGAGCCGGCGCGCGCGGTGGTCAGCGCTTTCGAGACTTCTTCAAGGCGGAACGAGATCAGCGAAGTGGAGGAGGTCAGCGCCGCCTCCATGGCGCCAGTCTGCATGGCGGCGTAGATTTCATTCGATGGCAGTGTCACCACGGCGGCGCCGGCGGCCTTCAGCATCAGGTCCATTTCGCGCGAGCCGCCGCGGATCTTCATGCCTTTGGCGTCGTCCGGATCGACCACCGGCTTGCCGCGCGAGGCCATGCCGCCGCCTTGCCAGATCCAGCTCAGCATCACGATGCCCTTGTCGTACAGGATGCGCGCCAGTTCCTTGCCGACCTCCGCGTTCTTCCAGCCGTAAGCCTGGTCGTAGGAGGTGACCAGGCCAGGCATCAGGCCGATGTTCACTTCCGGGACTTCGCCGCCGGCGTAGGACAGCGGCACCAGCGACAGGTCCAGCGCACCCTTGCGCATGGCGGAGAACTGGGCGTTGGTCTTCATCAGCGAAGAACCCGGATAAATCGCGAATTTCAAGGCGCCCTTGGAGCGCTTCTCGACTTCGGCGGCAAACATGCGGGTCAGGCGGTCACGGAAATCACCTTCCGTGAGGGTGCCGCCGGGGAACTGGTGGGAAATCTTGAGCGAGGTCTGCGCCCAAGCGGGTTGCAACAACAACGGACTAGCGGCCAAAGCGCCGATGGCAGCCAATGCGGACCTGCGGGTGATAGCGGTCATACGTCCTCCAAGGGGTTGATGTCAGGAAATATTATCTAATTCGCATTCGATATGCAATAATTTGTTTTGTGTATACAAGAATAGCGGTTGCGAATACATTGTCAAGCGATATAATGCAAACCATGACCACGCACTCCGCCACCCTCCGCGAGCAGATCGAAGAAATGATTGCTGTCGGCGAACTCAAGCCCGGCCAGCATCTGGACGAGACTGAGCTCGCCACGCGCTTTGGCGTCTCGCGCACGCCGATCCGGGAAACCCTGATCCAGCTGGCCTCGATGGGGCTGGTGGTGATCCGCCCACGGCGCGGCGCCATCGTGGCCGAGCTGGGGCCGCAGCAGCTGGTGGAAATGTTTGAGGTGATGTCGGAACTGGAGTCGACCTGCGGCCGCCTGGCCGCGCGCCGCATGACGCCGGAGGAGCAGCAGGCCTTGTTGGCGGCGCATCAGGCCTGTCAGGAAGCGCTGGAGGCGCAGGAGCCGGACGTTTATTACTATCGCAACGAAGTTTTCCACGAGGCCATTTACGCCGGCAGCCACAATCAGTTTTTGATCGAGCAGACGCGCGCCTTGTACCGCCGCCTGCGTCCGTACCGCCGTCTGCAGCTGCGGGTGCGCAACCGCCTGGCCACGTCGTACCATGAGCATGACGGGGTGGTAAAAGCGATACTGGAAGGCGATGGCGAACTGGCCGCGCAGTTGCTGCGCGAGCACGTCATGATTCAGGGCCAGCGCTTCTCTGACCTGATGGCTTCCCTGCCGCAGCTGCGGCAGGATGCCGCCTGATTATTTGCGGCGTCGCAGCAGCCAGTAGCTCACGCCCAGCACCGCCGCGCCGATGGCGGCCTTGCGCACCACGCCGCGCGGATTGTGTTTCCAGGCGGCCGGCAAGCCCATTTCGCTGAACACATTGGGGATGTGCCCGTGGCGCAGGTCGTCGCCAATGCCCTCCACCGCGTCAACCCGATCCGCCAGCAGCAACAGCAGCCAGTGGCGGATGTCGTTTTCCGTTTGCCGGTAAGCGGTGCGGCGCAGCACGCCGCTGAGACCGCGCGGCGGGGCGGTGGTGCCGTAGATGGGCGTGATGCCCGGACGTTCGGGCGATACCAGCACTTCAGCATGGCTGTGCTGCTGCTCTGGCGGATGCGGCGGGCGCGCTATCCGGGCCGGCATGCGTTCCATCGGCACCGCCGGCCGGCTGGCGCGATCGAGATCGCTGCCCCAGCCCGGAATGTCGTCGCGCCGCGGCGGCGCGGATGGTAGGGATTCGTTTGGCATGGCGTTGTCCTCAGTCGCTGGGGCCGGATGGAATCAGCACGGTCTTGATGCAGTTGTCCAGCTTGCCGGAAAAAATCTGGTAAGCGTCCGCCACCTCGGCCAGCGGCACCCGGTGGGTGATGATTTCCTTGGGATTCAGGTGGCCGGCACGGAGATGTTCCAGCAGGCGCGGCAGGTGGCGCTTGACGCTGGCCTGATTCATGCGCAAGGTCAGCCCTTTGTTCAGTGCATTGCCGATCGGAACCGCATTAAACGTCGGGCCGTACACGCCGACGATGGAGACGTTGCCGCCCTTGCGCACGGAATTGATGGCCCAGTGCAGCGCAGTGGCCGAGCCGGCCTGCATCATGGCGTAGCGTCCGGTCAGCGACTGCATGGCGTTGCCAGCGGCTTCGCAGCCCACCGCGTCGATACAGACGTCGGCGCCCAGCCAGTCGGTCATTTTCTTGATGTGCAGCGCCATGTCTTCCACATCCTTGAAATTGACCACTTCGCACTGCGCATAGCGGCGCACGAAGTCCAGCCGGTAGTCGACATGGTCGACCACGATGACGCGGCCGGCGCCCATCAGCCAGGCCGATTTGGCGGCAAAGATGCCGACCGGTCCGGCGCCAAACACCACCACCGTGTCGCCGGCGCTGATGTCGCCCATCTCGGCGGCCTGATAGCCGGTGGGCACGGCGTCGGTCAGCAGCACGGCGTCGTCCTGGTCGAGGTCATCCGGGATGACCATGGGGCCGACATCGGCCATCGGCACGCGCACCAGCTCGGCCTGACCGCCGTCGTAACCGCCGGTGGTGTGCGAATAGCCATAGATGGCGCCGACCGCGCTGGCTGCCGGATTCACGTTGTGGCAATTGCTGTACAGTTCGCGATCGCAAAAGTAGCAACTGCCGCAAAAGATGTTGAACGGCACCAGCACGCGGTCGCCCACCTTCAGCTTGTGCACGGCGTCACCGACTTCTACCACCTCGCCCACGAACTCATGGCCGAAAGTCGAGCCAACCCGGGTGTCCGGCACCATGCCATGGTAGAGGTGCAAATCCGAGCCGCAAATGCAGGAGCGGGTGACGCGCACGATGGCGTCGCCCGGGTGTTCGATCTGTGGATCGGGCTTGTAGGCCGCGCGGATGCGGTACGGCCCGCGGTAATTCATGGCCAGCATGGGACCTCCCGCTCAGTTCCTGGCGACGGCGCCAGGAAGTCTATGATGCGCGCCTTGGGGAGGCGGCCATGTAGGACGCGGTTATCTGATCCCGTAGGACAACGGGCAATTAGTTTTTGACCGAATTGCGCATGATGCGTACCGGCTTGCTTTCCGGTCCGGTGGCCGGCAGCATGTCTTCCAGCGTTTGCTGGTCCAGCACCGCCAGGAAGGCGCGGGTGGCGTCGTTGAGCGTGTGTTTCAGCTTGCAGTTGGAGGTGAGCGGGCAGGTATCGCTGGCGCGGTCGAAGCATTCGGCCATGAAGAAATCGGTCTCGGTCGAGCGTACCAGGGCGCCGATATTGATTTCTTTCGGCTCCTTGGCCAGCCGCAAGCCGCCGTTGCGGCCGCGTACCGTCTCCACCAGACCGGACAAGCCCAGTTGATACACCACCTTCATCAGATGATTTTTTGATATCACGTGCAAATCAGCGATGTCCTGGATGGTGACCAGCCGATCCCGATTGGCTGCCAGATAGAGCAGCGTGCGCAATGAGTAATCGGTAAATGAGGTAAGGCGCATGCGGTGGATGATACTTAAAGCAGATTAATGCGCCATTCTACATGGTTGGGCGTTATCTTGCGTACCGACGGCATCGGCGGCCGGCCGCACACTGTGGGGAGACCGAAGGAGGCATTATGGATAACGAAGATGAGCGCCGCCGCTTCATCAGCGAATTGTGGCAGCGGTTCGAGCAATTGCAGGCATGGGCGGTGGAGAACTGGCCGGACAAGGAGCATCCGCTGTCGAGCGCGGACTTTGTCGCATCGCGCAAGGAGATACTTGGTTTGCGCAATCCGGCGCAGGCGCCGGCCGGGGCGCCGGCGGAGCGCGAGCCGGAACAGGGCGGGCCGCAGTATATCGACCTGAATCCCGCGCCCTGGCCCTAGTCAGTCGTGAATCACTGGCTTGCCGGCTTGCGCCAGCAGCCAGGCGATCACGCTCAATATCAGGCTGGCCAGCACGCCCCACGCCAGATTCAGCGCGCTGTCGAACAGCAGCGGCGCCACCAGGCCGGAGACCAGGGCAAACAACAGCATCTGGATGAAGGACTGCATCGAGGCGGCCAGGCCGCTGTTGTTCGGGAAGTACTCCAGCGCGATCAGCGACAGCGGCGTCATGGCCAGCGCCAGGCCGAAGGAGTAAATAAACAGCGGCATCACCGCCCACGGTACCGCCGCCACGAAGGCCGCGTTGTAGGCGACGTTGATCACGCCGGCGGTAATCATCACCGCAAAGCCCAGCCACACCTGCGTCTTGCGCGAGAATTTGTGGGCGAACTTGCCGGACAGCGCGGAGCCGATCACCATGCCGCTGATCAGCGGCACGAACATCCACGCGAACGCGGTTTCCGGCAGGTGCAGGATGTTCATCACGAAGTAAGCGGCGGAGCCGATGTACAGCGCCACCCCCGCAAAGCACATGCCGACTGCCACCGACAGCAGCAGGAAGTGGTGATGGCACAGCACCTTCCAGTAGTTTTTCGCGATCACGCCGAGATGGAAGGGATGGCGGTCCTTGGCCGGCAGGCTTTCCGGCAGCGCGCGCTGCACGGCCACCAGCATCAGGATGCCGAAGGCGCTGAGGAACCAGAAGATCGAGCGCCAGCCGAAGCTCACCTGCAGCCAGCCGCCCAGCACCGGCGCGATGGCAGGCGCCAGGCCGAATACCATCATGATATTGGCCAGGATCTTCTGCGCCTCGGCGCCGCTGAAGCGGTCCTGCACGATGGCGCGGCCCACCACCGAGCCGGCGCCGGCGGCCAGGCCCTGCACGATGCGGCAGGCCAGCAGCACGCCGATCGACGGCGCCATCGCCGCCACCACCGATGCGGCGATGTACAGCACCAGCGAAATAATAATCACCGGGCGGCGGCCGAAGGAATCGGACAGCGTGCCATAAAACAGCATCATGAAGGCAAAGCAGAACAGGAACATCGATAGCGTCTGCTGCACCAGCATCGGGCTGGCGTCAAACGCCTGCGTGATGGCGGGGAAGGAGGGCAGATAGGTATCGATGGCCAGCGGGCCGACCATGGACAGGCCGGCCAGCAGCAGCGTCAGCAAAATATTCATGAATAGCGTATTCTTCGTAGGACCCGGCATTTTACGCGATAATCAACAAATCATGACCATAGATACCTTTGACGGCACCGCCGTCAAGCCCTCGCACTGGAACCTGGGCAGCGTGATTGAGCAACTGCGCGTGTCGCGCGAGGCGACCCACAACATCCGCCATCATGGCCGTATACGCGAACTGCCGTCGCGCGATGCGCTGACCACCATCGTCAACGGCCTGCAGGCGGTGCTGTTCCCGACCCACTACGGCCGTCCCAACCTGACCGACGAGAGCATCGATTTCTTTGTTGGCGATACCTTGAACACCACCTTGAACCGGCTGGCCGAGCAGGTACGGCGCGGCTTGCAGTTTTCCGCCGGGGAGGCAGTGCCGGATGAAGAGGTACTGACCAGGCAGGCGCACGACATCACGCGCCGGTTCGCGGCGGGCTTGCCGGAGGTGCGGGCCTTGCTGGTGTCTGACGTGCTGGCGGCGTTTTCCGGCGATCCGGCGGCGACCTCGGTGGCGGAGATCATGCTGTGCTATCCGGGCACGATTGCGATCTTGTACTACCGCCTGGCGCACAGCCTGCACCGGCTTGGCTCGCCGTTTCTGGCGCGGCTGATTTCCGACATCGCCCATTCGCTGACGGGGATTGACATCCATCCGGCGGCGCAGATTGGCGGCAGCTTCTTCATCGACCATGGCACTGGCGTGGTGATCGGCGAGACTGCCATCATAGGCCAGCGCGTGCGGCTGTACCAGCACGTGACGCTGGGCGCCAAGCGCTTCCCATCGGACGAGCAGGGCGTGTTAATCAAAGGCGTGCCGCGCCATCCCATCGTCGAAGACGACGTGGTGATCTACGCCGGCGCCACGATATTGGGGCGCATCACCATCGGCGCCGGCTCCACCATTGGCGGCAACGTATGGCTGACGCAAAGCGTGCCGCCAGCCAGCAACGTCTCCCAGGCGCAAATGCGCAACGACTAAACTCCGGGGTCAGGTCCGCCATTTCTACACGAGCCCTGCCGTAGCCAAGGCTACGGCAGGGCTCGTGTAGAAATGGCGGACCTGACCCCGGAGTTTTTCACGCGTCGCGCATGCTTTCGTGGGCGATAGCGTAGGCAAGGTTGAAGCCGTCGATGCCGGTTTCGTCCTGCCACAGTTCCAGTTGGTCGGCCACTTGCTTCGGATCGCCCACCAGTACCGGGCCTCGGCCGCCAAGGCCGATGAATTCGGCCGCTTCACGCACGGTCCATTGACGGTCCGGGTCCGCCGCGCTGAAGGAGGCCAGCGCCGAGCGGCCGGCGTCGGAGTCGATGTAGTCGATGGTGGCGTCCAGTGCGAATTGGCTGAAATCGACGCCGGTCCAACCGGACAGCAGGGCCAGCGCCGCTTCGATGTCAACGTGGCGCTGGTACTCTGCCAGTTTGGCGCGCGCTTCGGCTTCGGTGGGGGCGGTGACGATCAGCGCTTGCGCGTAGATTTTCAGATCGTTGCCATTGCGCCCGGTGGCATCCACGGCGGCGCGCAGGTCGTCGGCGTATTTCTTTACCACGCGGATGCTCGGGCCGCTGACGAAGGTGCATTCGGCATGCTTGGCCGCGAACGCCGTGCCGCGCGGCGAGGTGCCGGCCTGTTACAGCAAGGGCGTGCGCTGCGGCGACGGTTCGCACAGGTGAAAGCCGGGCACCTTGAAGTATTTGCCTTCGTGCGCAATCGGATGGATGCGCGACGGCTCGGCGTACACACCGCGCTGCTTGTCGTTGACCACCGCGTCGTCATCCCAGCTTTGCTCCCACAGTTTGTAGACCACTTCCATGTATTCGTCAGCCAGGTCGTAGCGCTGGTCGTGGCCGAGTTGCTGGTTCAGGCCCAGGTTGCGCGCCGCGCTGTCGAGGTAGCCGGTGACGATGTTCCAGCCGATGCGTCCGCGCGTCAGGTGGTCCAGCGTCGACATGCGGCGCGCGAAGGTGTAGGGATGCTCATACGTCAGCGCACAGGTGACGCCAAAGCCGAGGTGCGTGGTGGCCTGCGACATCAGCGGCACCAGCGCCAGCGGGTCGTTGAGTGGCGCTTGCACCGCGTGGCGCAAGGCCGCGTCGGCACTGCCCTGGTAGACGTCATAGGCGCCCAGCACGTCGGCCAGGAAGATGGCGTCGAAGCGGCCGCGCTCCAGCAACTGCGCCAGTTCGGTCCAGTAATCAGGATCGGTGTAGCGGTGGCTGTCGTTGCGCGGGTGCGTCCACAGTCCGGGTGACTGGTGGCTCACGGTGTTCATCTGGAATGCGTTGAAGCGTATGAGTTTGGACATTATTTTTCCAGCGCGAGCTGGTAGTCGGTTTTGGCGTAGTCGGCAAAGTGTTTGTTGGTGATCGCCAGGAATTCACGCGAGCGGTAGGCGGCTGCGATGTCTTTGGCGAATTGCTTGTCCTTGTCCGCGGTGCGCACGGCTACCAGGTTGGCGTAGGCTGGCGAGATTTTCTCGGTGATCAGCGCGTCTTTCAGTTTCAGGCCGGAGGCCAGTGCGTAGTTGCCGTTGACGAAGGCGTAGTCGGCATCCTGCAAGGAGCGTGGCAGTTGCGCGGCTTCCAGCGGCAGCAGTTTGATTTTTTTAACGTTGGCTGCGACGTCTTTTTCCGAGGCCTTGATCGGGTCTGTGTTCGGTTTCAGCTTGATCCAGCCCAGTTGGTCCAGCAGTACCAGCGCGCGTGCCTGGTTGGTCGGGTCGTTCGGCAGGGCGACCGTGGTGCCTTGTTTGACGTCGTTCAGCGTCGTGTGCTTTTTGCTGTAGATGGCGATCGGCGCGGTCGGAATCTTGATCAGTTCCGACAGGGCCAGTTTGTGGTCGGCCGAGAATTTGTTCAGGTAGGTGATGTGCTGGAAGATGTTGGCGTCCAGCGCGCCTTCGGCCAGCGCGAAGTTGGGCTGGATGTAGTCATTGAATTCCACCAGTTTGACTTTGTAGCCCTGCTTTTCAAGGATAGGTTTGATGCCCAGTTTCACCTGATCGGCGTACGGACCGGAACTGGTGCCGATCACCAGCTCTTTCGGGTCTTTGGCGTAGGCGGCGATGCTGATGGCGGCGGCGACGGTGGCCAGCAGCAGGTTGCGGCAGATGTTCATGCGGTGATTCCTTATTTAACGTTTGTCGATGCGTCTGGCGATGCGGTTGCCGGTGAACTGGATCAGCTGCACCATCAAGATCAGGAGTGCCACAGTGGCGACCATGATGTCGGTTTCGAAGCGGTAGTAGCCATAGCGGATGGCGAGGTCGCCGATGCCGCCGCCGCCCACCACGCCGGCCACGGCGGAGTAGGACAGGAAGCTGATGGACAGTACGGTCAGCGCGAGTACGAGGCCGGAGCGGGCTTCGACCAGCAGCACGCGCAGGATGATCTGGAATTCCGATGCGCCCATGGCGTGTGCGGCTTCGATCACGCCGCGCGGAACTTCGCGCAGGTTTTGTTCGACCAGGCGCGCGAAGTAGGGGATGGCGGCGAAGGACAGCGGCACGGCGGCGGCCAGCGGGCCGATGGAGGTGCCGGCGATGATGCGGGTGAACGGCACCAGCGCCACCAGCAGGATGATGAAGGGGAAGGAGCGCACGGTGTTCACCAGCCAGCCCAATATCAGCGCGGCTGGGCGGTTTTGCAGGGATTGGCCGTCCGCGACCAGGAACAGCAGGATGCCGAGCGGACCGCCGATCAGTAATGCGGACGACAGGCCAATGCCCAGCATCAGCAAGGTCTGGCCCAGCGCGTCCCACATCTCGGGCAGCATGGCGATGACAGTATTGGCCGACGCGGCCAGCGAGGAGATGAGTTCAGACATGGGCGGTCTCCGGGAGCGGTGCAAGGGCGGCGCTGGTGGCGACGGCGGCGGCCAGTTCGCGGCCCAGGGCGGTGAGGCGCGGGGCGGCCAGGCTGCTGGCGTCGTCGAGGGCGAATTGTTCGGCGATGGCGCCATTTTCGATGACGGCAACGCGGTTGCAGATTTCGCCAATCACGTCCAGCTCATGGCTGACGATCACGATGGTCACGCCCAGACGGTGGTTGATGTCCTTCAGCGTCGCCAGCAGCGCGCGTGTGGTTTCTGCGTCCAGTGCGGAAGTCGGTTCATCGCACAGCAGCACCGCCGGCTTGCTGGCCAGTGCGCGGGCGATGGCGACACGCTGTTTCTGCCCGCCCGAAAGCTGTGTCGGATAGCTGGCGCTCTTGTCGCTCAGGCCGACCAGCTGCAGGCAGTCCGCCACGCGTGCAGCGATCTGCTGCTTGTTTTGTCCGCCGTGGATACGTAAAGGAAAAGCCACATTCTCAGATACGCTGGCATTCTGCAGCAGATTGAACTGCTGAAAAATCATGCCGATGTTGGCGCGCGCATCGCGCAGGTCGCGCTTGGACAGCGACGTCAGTTCGCGGCCATCGACCGTAATCGCGCCTTGATCCGGGCGCTCCAGCAGATTAATTAAACGCAGCAGCGTCGATTTGCCGGCGCCGCTCTTGCCGATCAGGCCAAAGATGTCGCCTTGGCCGACGTCCAGCGATACGTCGCGCACCGCGTGAAAATCGCCAAATGATTTGCTCGCATGCTCGATGCGAATCAGGGGAGTAGTCATCAGGAATAGGCAGTAGGTTCAGGCAGCGTGCCGTCGAGCGCATAGCGTCCGAGGTCGCGGATCTTGTAGTCGACCGGATCGTGCAGGGTATGCACCCGCGCATTGCGCCAGTAGCGGTCAAAGCCAAATTTGGCGGAAGTCGAGCGGGCGCCTGTCAGTTCGAAGATCTGGTTGCTGACGTCGACCCCCGCCTGATGCGCCAGCACCTTGGCCTCGGCTACGGACACCGCCAGCTCGCCGCGCTGCTGCGCAGTCACCGCCGCGCCGAGACGGAACAGGCGCTCCAGCTCCTGCGCCGCTTGATCGGCCAGCACCGAGGCAGGACGCAGTTTGAGCCACAACTGGCCGAAGCGGTGCTGCACCAGCGGATCGGCGCCGGCAGAGGCGACGCCGGACGCGAACCACGGCCGCGCCTCTTGCGTGAGGTAGCCGCGCGCGGCCTCGAACGCGCCTTCGCCAATGCCGAGGTAAACATTGGCCATGATCAGCTGCGCCACCTGCGAGCGTAGCGTGGCCTGCGCGGTCGGCTTCACGCCCGGCGCCTGCAGCACCTGCGTCGATGGCAGCGACACCTGATTGAATTGCACGTTGCCGCTGTCGGTCTGCTTCTGGCCGAAGGCATCCCAGTCGGCCTGCACCGCAATGCCATGCTGGCGCGTTGGCACTACGCCGATCAGCGCTGACTGCGTCTCGTGGTGCCATGCCGAGATGGTGAGCCAGTCCGATCCCACTGAGCCGGAACAAAAACTCTTGACGCCATCCAGCTGGAAGCCATAGTCGGCATCGGTGGCGATGGTGCGCTTGTCGAGCGGATTGAGGGCGTTGCCCCAGAAAAGATTCTGCTCCACCGTCTGCGTCAGGAAGCGGCGCTGCTGCTGGGGCGTGCCATACAGCTGGATGCCCGCCAGTTGCAGATGATGGAAGCCGAAGATGTGGGCCAGCGCGCTGTCGGCGCGGGCCAGGATGCGTATCACCTGATAGACCGTCGGCCAGTCCGCACCCTGGCCACCATAGGCGGCAGGGATGGACAGGGTAAGCAGGCCGGACGCGCGTATCCATTCGCGTTCCTGCGCCGCATGGCCGCCGGCCTGGTCGCGCGCATTGGCGCTGGCTGCGAGCCGCTGCGCCAGTTCGGCCGCGACTTGCAGCGGATCGTGCGCACGGTTGTGCGACGTTTTTAGTAGTGCTTGAGACATGGTATGTCCGTCGTCCTGGTATCGGTTTTTTTAGTATTGCATTCACCCCTAAACGCAGTACACGAAGAATTCCGGCTTTTGATATGCGTAAAAATCATGCTGAGGTTTTTGCATATCAAAACGTAAAACTATTCGTTTTGATTTCAATCGCGCGGACTTAAGCTGACTGCCACCATCAAGACAGGGACAGACCATGAGCATTCTTTTATTGAGCGGCAGCCCGGCCGCGCCTTCCAGCACCGGCCGTTTGCTGGATCACGTGGGCGACAAGCTGGCTGCCCTCGGCCACCGCAATACCAGGCTGAATGTGCGCGATCTGCCGGCCAAGGCGCTGCTGCACGCGGACTTCGCTGACCTGACGCTCAAGCGCGCGGTCGATGCCGTGGCTGAAGCGGAGGCTATTGTGATCGCCACCCCTATCTATAAAGCTGCCTATACCGGCGTGCTGAAAGCCTTCCTCGACCTGTTGCCGCAAGACGGCTTGAAGGACAAGCTGGTGCTGCCCTTGGCCACCGGCGGCAGCCAGTCCCACATGCTGGCGCTGGATTATGCGCTGCGCCCTGTGCTGCACGCGCTGGATGCGCGTCAGGTATTCACCAGTATTTACGCCACCTCGCAGCAACTGACCTGGAATGATGTCAGCGGCCTGACGGTGGATCCGGCCATTGCCTGGCGTGTGCAGGCCGGCGTCGATGCACTGTCGGACGCGCTGCAGGCGCAGCGTCAGCAGCCGGACGAAGTATTTATCGCCAGCGCGCAGCCGGTGCGCCTGGCACGTTAAGGAGTCAGGATGGGGATCGATCAAAAACGTGCGGCGCGCCGCCACACGCTGGGTCTGTTGTTTGCGGCGGGCGTAATGGCGGCCACCAGTTCCGGCCAGGCGCAGGCGCAGGCCAGGCAGGAGGTGCGCATCGGCTATCAGAAGTACGGCACGCTGACGCTGCTGAAAGGCCGCGGCACGCTGGAGCAGCGCCTTGCTGCCCGCAATATCACGGTCAAGTGGACCGAGTTCCCGGCCGGGCCGCAACTGCTGGAAGGGCTGAACGTCGGCAGCGTGGATTTCGGCACGGTGGGCGAAGCGCCGCCGATCTTCGCGCAGGCGGCTGGCGCCAATCTGGTTTATGTCGGCAACGAGCCGCCATCGCCAGGCAGCGAGGCGATTGTCGTGCCCAAGGATTCCAGACTGCGCAGCGTGGCGGAGTTGAAAGGCAAGAAGGTCGCGCTGAACAAAGGCTCCAATGTGCATTATCTGCTGGTCAAGGCGCTGGAGAAAGCCGGCGTGGCTTACAAGGATATCGAAGTGCTGTACCTGACCCCGGCCGACGCGCGCGCGGCGTTTGAACGCGGCAGCGTGGATGCGTGGGTGATCTGGGACCCGTTCCTGGCCGCCGCCGAGAAGCAGCTGGGCGCGCGTGTGCTGGCCGATGGCAAAGGGCTGGTGGCGAATCACCAGTTCTATCTGGCTTCGCGGCCCTATGCGGAAAAGAATGGCGAGATCATTCGCATCCTGCTGGAGGAAATCGCCAAGGTGGATGAATGGGGCGCGAAGAATCCGAAGGAAGTCGCGCAAATCCTGTCGGCGCAGACCGGGCTCGATGTGGACGTGGTGGCGCTGGCCGCATCGCGCTATTCCTACGGCGTCAAGCCGATCACCGGCGAGGTGCTGGCGCAGCAGCAAAAGCTGGCCGATACCTTCGCCAGCCTGAAACTGATACCGAAACCGATCGCCGTCAAGGACGCGCAATAAGGACCGACAAGATGTCTCTGAATATTTTCTGGTTTATTCCGACCCATGGCGACAGCCGCTATCTCGGCACGTCCAAGGGTTCGCGTCCCATCGACGCCAATTATCTGAAACAGGTGGCGGTGGCCGCCGATACGCTGGGTTACGACGGCGTGCTGCTGCCGACCGGCCGTTCCTGCGAGGATGCGTGGGTGGTGGCCTCGTCGCTGATTCATGTGACGCAGAAGCTGAAATTCCTGGTGGCGATCCGTCCGGGCCTGACCACGCCAGGGCTGGCGGTGCGCATGGCGTCGACCTTCGACCGCCTGTCCAACGGCCGCCTGCTGATCAACGTCGTCACCGGCGGCGATCAGGGCGAGCTGGAAGCGGACGGCCTGTTTGCCGATCACGCCAGGCGCTACGAAATCTCGGATGAATTTATCCGCGTGTGGCGCGCCTCGCTGGCCGGCGAGGGCGGCGACAAGGGCTACGATTTTGAGGGCAAGCATATTACGGTGAAAGGCGCCAGGACGCTGTATCCGCCGGTGCAGAAGCCATATCCGCCGCTGTACTTCGGCGGTTCGTCGGAGCCGGCGCACGAACTGGCGGCCGAGCAGATGGACGTGTATCTGACCTGGGGCGAGCCTCCGGCAGCGGTGGCGGCCAAGCTGGATGATATCCGCGCGCGCGCCGCCAGACATGGGCGCAGCGTGAAGTTCGGCATCCGTCTGCATGTGATCGTGCGTGAGACGAATGAGGAAGCGTGGCGCGCGGCCGATGAGCTGATCAGCCATCTGGACGATGAAACCATCGCCAAGGCACAAGCGGCGTTTTCAAAAATGGATTCCGTTGGACAGCAGCGCATGGCGGCCTTGCACGGTGGCCGTCGCGACAAGCTGGAAGTATCGCCCAACCTCTGGGCCGGCGTGGGACTGGTGCGTGGTGGCGCCGGGACCGCGCTGGTGGGCGACCCCGAAACCGTGGCGGCGCGCATCCGGGAATATCAGGCGCTCGGCATCGAGACCTTTATCTTCTCGGGCTATCCGCATCTGGAAGAGTCGTACCGCTTTGCGGAGCTGGTGTTCCCGCTGCTGGGCAAGGGCAAGGACCATGGCGAGCAATCGCTGACCGGGCCTTTCGGCGAGATCATGGCCAGCGATATCATCCCGAAGAAGAAGGCGGCGTGAGATGAGGAAAAAGCAGAGCGCATGGATGCCGTGGGTGCTGCCGGTGCTGCTGATCGCGCTGTGGCAGGTGTCGTCGCAACTGGGCTGGCTGTCCAGCCGCATCCTGCCGGAACCGTGGGCGGTGGCCAAGGCCTTCTGGTCGCTCGCGGAATCCGGCGAGCTGTGGACGCATTTGCGTACCAGCTTGTGGCGCGCGGCCAGCGGCTTTGCCATCGGTGCCGGCCTCGGGCTGGCGCTTGGCCTGCTGACCGGCAGCTTCCGCGGCGCCGAGACGCTGCTGGACACCACGCTGCAGATGATCCGCAATATCCCGGCGCTGGCCTTGATCCCGCTGGTGATCCTGTGGTTCGGCATTGATGAGACGGCCAAGCTGTTCCTGCTGGCGGTGGGCGTGTTCTTCCCGGTGTACCTGAATACCTTCCACGGCATCCGTGCGGCCGATCAGGGCTTGATCGAGATGGCGCGCAGTTATGGCTTGTCCGGCTGGCCGCTGTATCGCGATGTGATTTTGCCGGCGGCGCTGCCATCGGTTCTGGTTGGCGTGCGCTTTTCACTGGGTCTGGTGTGGGTGCTGCTGATCGTGGCGGAGACCATTTCCGCGCAGGCCGGCATCGGCTACATGACCATGAACGCCCGCGAGTTCCTGCAGACCGACGTGGTGCTGGTGGGGATCTTGTTGTACGCCTTGCTGGGCAAGCTGGCTGATTTGGTTTCGCGCGGCATGGAGAAGCACTTCCTGCGCTGGAATCCCGCATACCGTTAAGGAGAACGCATGTTTATATCCACCGCTTTATTCGATACGGGCGCGCTGCCGCGTGAAGGCGCCACCTGGACCGCGGCGCAGCCGCCGCGCCGTCAGGGCGTGTCGCTGGCACTGGACCAGGTCAGCAAGTCGTTCGGCTCGCGCCAGGTGCTGAAGGATGTGCAGCTGGCGCTGGCGCCGGGCGAGTTCGTGGCCATCGTCGGCCGCAGCGGCTGCGGCAAGAGCACCCTGCTGCGCGCAATCGCGGGGCTGGAGACGGCGGAGCAGGGCACGATTGCGGTCGGCAAGGGCAGCATCGCGGCCAGTATCCGCATCATGTTCCAGGAAGCGCGTCTGCTGCCGTGGAAGACGGTGCTGGAGAATGTGGCGATCGGCTTGCCGCGCTCCCTGAACGCGGCGGCGGCCACGCTGGCGACGGTCGGCCTGGCCGAGCGCGCGAATGACTGGCCTTCCGAGTTGTCGGGTGGCCAGCGTCAGCGCGTGGCCCTGGCGCGCGCGTTGCTGCACGAGCCGCAACTGCTGCTGCTGGATGAACCGCTGGGCGCATTGGACGCGCTGACCCGCATCGAGATGCAGCAGCTGATCGAATCTTTATGGCTGTCACGCGGCTTCACTGCCGTGCTGGTGACGCACGATGTGCAGGAAGCGATCGCGCTGGCCGACCGCGTGGTACTGATTGAAGAAGGCCGTATCACGCTGGACCTGAAAGTCGACCTGCCGCGCCCTCGCGCGCGCGGCAGCGCCGCCTTCGCCGCGCTGGAACAACGCCTGCTCAGCCGCATCCTCAACCACCCCTCGGCCACCGACGCCGCCATCGCGGCCTGATCGTCATCAACAGGTGCCCGGTGGCCTGAGCCGATACTGGAGGGATGCCCCATCCCTCGCCACCCGCCCGCTACGACTCGCCCTGGAAAGCCGCCATCGGCCATGCAGCCTGGAGCGAGCGGATGCTGGAGGCGCAAACGTTGCAGCAAGTGTTTCGATAGATGCCCACTTCCCCGGCCGGGTAATCCCTTCACACGCCTTAAGGCAGATACGCTTTTCTGATCGCGCCGTTATCATAACGGCATGCGGGAATGATCGATTTTATCGATAGTAAAGCGGTAAATTTTTCGTTTTACAACTTTAGATGTCGCGAGCATAATCGTCCTCACTCGAACAATCTTGTTCCCTACATTAGGAGTTTCTAAATGAAAAAAATCGTTGCCCTGTTGATCGCCGCTGGTGTGTCGCTGTCCGCCTTTGCCGCCCCTGAGACCTTCTCGTCGGACGCCAACCACACCTTCTCCAGCTTCAGCTACAGCCACTTCGGCTACTCGACCCAGCAAAGCCGCTTCAATAACACCACCGCCAAAGTGACGCTGGACCGCGCCGCCAAGACCGGTTCGGTGGAAGCGACCATCGATGCCAAGTCGGTCGACACCGGCTCCAAGCTGTTTGATCAGCACATCCAGGGCGAAGATTTCCTCGACACCGCCAAGTACCCAACCATCACCTACAAGTCGACCAAGGTCAACTTCAAGGGCGACGTGCCGTCGACCGTGGAAGGCAACCTGACCATCAAGGGCGTAACCAAGCCAGTCACCCTGACCGTCACCCACTTCCAGTGCATGGACCACCCGATGATGAAGAAGCTGGCTTGCGGCGCCAACGCCACCGCCACCATCAAGCGCACTGAGTTCAACGCCGGCAAATACGCACCGCACGTGGGCGATGACGTGACCCTGACCTTCGCCATCGAAGCGCTGAAAGACTAATCCACGAGAACTGAGCTCGCCTCAATTCTCTGACGCCGCCGGCGCGGCCACCACCGCGCCGGTTTTTTATTTTCCAGGAGTAGTTATGAAATTGAAGCAGCTCGCGTTCGCGGCGGCGATCGCCTGCGCGCCTTTTGGCTACGCGCACGCCACCGACATCATCATCACCAATGGCAAGGTCGCCACCATGACCAAAGAGGGCGCCTACGCGCAAGCCCTCGCCATCACCGACGGCAAGATCGACGCCGTGGGCAGCAACGCCCATATCCTCAAACGCAAGACCGCCAACACCCAGGTCATTGACGCTGCCGGCAAGACCGTGATTCCCGGCCTGAACGACTCCCACCTGCACATCATCCGCGAAGGCCTGAACTACAACGCCGAGCTGCGCTGGGATGGCGTGACCTCGCTCAAGCGCGCCTTGCAGATGCTGAAGGAACAGGCCGCGCGCACGCCGGACGGCGCCTGGGTCAAGGTGGTGGGCGGCTGGAATGAATACCAGTTCGAAGAAAAACGCCTGCCGACGCTGGAAGAAATCAACCAGGCGGTGCCGGACAAGCCGGTATTCCTGCTGTACCTGTACGGCCTCGGCTTCCTGAACAAGAAGGGCATCGAGACCCTGGGTTACGACGCCAACACCAAATTCAAGGATGGCGTGGTGGAGCTGGGCGCGGACGGCAAGCCGACCGGCAAGCTGATCGCCAAGCCGAACGCCATGATCCTGTACACCACGCTGGCCAAGACCGGCGCGCTGTCGCGCGAGCAGCAACTGAACTCGACCCAGCAGTACTACACCGAACTGAACCGCCTCGGCCTGACCAGCGCGATTGACGCCGGCGGCGGCGGCCAGGCCTATCCGGACGATTACGCGGTCAGCCTGGAGCTGGCCAGGAACGGCAAGCTGACGGTGCGTACGTCCTACTATCTGTTCGCGCAGAAGCCGGGCAAGGAACTGGAAGACTATCAGCGCTGGCTGGCGCAGACGCATCCGGACAAGAACGATCACCTGTTCTACGCCAATGGCTACAACACCGAGGGCGGCGGCGAGAATCTGGTGTGGAGCGCGGCCGACTTTGAGAACTTCCTGGAGCCGCGTCCCGACATGCCGGCCCAGATGGAGAGCGAGCTGGAACCGGTGCTGCGCCTGCTGATCAAGAACCGCTGGCCATTCCGCATCCACGCCACCTACGACGAAAGCATCGACCGCGACCTGGCGGTAATCGAGAAAGTGAACCGTGACACCCCGCTCAATGGCCTGCGCTGGTTCTTCGACCACGCTGAAACCATCAGCGACAAACAGCTGGCGCGCGTGAGGGCGCTGGGCGGCGGCATTGCGGTGCAGGACCGCATGTATTTCCAGGGCGAGTTGTACTGGAAACAGTATGGCCAGCAAACGCGCCAGATGCCGCCGATTAAGAAGATGCTGGAGATGAAAATCCCGGTCGGTCTTGGCACCGACGGCACGCGCGTGTCGAGCTACGGCCCGTGGCCATCGATTTACTGGGCGGTCAGCGGCAAGACCGCCGGCGGCCTGAAGATCTGGCAGGACAAGGACGTGCTGAGCCGCTATCAGGCGCTCAAGCTGATGACGCAGGGCAGCGCCTGGATGAGCGGCGAGGAAAAGCTGAAGGGCACGCTGGCCAAGGGCCAGTACGCTGACGTGGTGATCCTGCCGCAGGACTACTTCACCATGGAGCTGGAGCAGATCAAAAACCTGGAGGCCAGCCTGACCATCGTCAACGGCAAGGTGGTGTATGCGGCGCCGGAGTATCGGCAGTTTGCGCCGGCCAGGCTGGAGGTGCAGCCGGACTGGAGCCCGGTCAACTACTACGGCGGCTACCAGAACAAGTAAGCCGCGCGGCGCCGGCCGGCGTCAGGCCGGCAGGAACCAGCCGATCGCCGCGCCCGCCGCCAGCAGCCACAGCAGGTGAATGCGGGTGCGCCAGATCAGCAGGCCGGCCACGCCTGACACCAGCCACAAGGGCCAGTCGGTGGCCGGCTGGTCGTTGCTGGCGGCCAGGATCACGCCCACCGACACCATCAGGCCCACCACCACCGGCGCCATGCCCTGCTTGAAGGCGCGCACGCCCAGCAGCTCGCGGTTGCGGTGGCCCCAGCGCGCCGCCAGGTAGGTCAGGGTGGTGCTGGGGATCAGGATGCCCAGCATGGTCACCGCCACCCCGGCCAGGGCCAGGGTATAGCTGCCGGCGTTGAGGCCGACATTCCAGCCCATCAGCGCCACAAACAGCACGTTCGGCCCCGGCGCGGCCTGGGCGATGGCGATGGCGTTGTTGAACTGCGCCTGCGTCAGCCAGTGGTGCTCGACCACCAGGTAGCGGTGCATCTCGGTGGTGGTGGAGATGGCGCCGCCGATCGACATCAGCGACAGCAGCAGATAGTGCCCGAACAAGCTCAGCCAGTCGCTGAAGCTGAGCACGATATGGATCGGCGCCTCGTTCATGCGGCCGCCCCTTTCAGCTTGCGGTAGGTGAGCACGTAGCCGAGGCCGCCAAGTATCAGCAGGGTGTAGGCCAGCGGCAGGCGCAGCCCCAGCACGAAGCCGATGCAGCCCAGCGCGATCAGGGCATTTTGCCAGCGCGGCAGCGGATGGCTGCGCAAGGCCGAGGCCAGCTTGAGGCCGGTGGCGGCAATCATGCCGGCGGTGACGGCGGCCATGCCGCGCAGGGCGCCGGCCACGCCCGGATGGCTGCCGTACTGCGCGTACAGCAGGGCCAGCCCCAGCACCACCAGCAGCGGCACGCACAGCATGCCGGCCAGCGCGACCAGCGCGCCGCGCAGGCCGAAGTAGCGGTCGCCGATCATCAGCGACAGGTTGACCACGTTCGGTCCCGGCATGATCTGCGCCACCGCCCAGTCTTCAACAAACTCCTCCGGCGTCAGCCATTTCTTGCGTTCCACCAGTTCGCGTTGCACCACGGCCAGCACGCCGCCAAAGCCTTGCAGGGCGAGGATGGTGAACGAGATAAACAGGTCCAGCAGCGAGGTGGGGCGGGGGCGGGCAATGTCGGGAGTCATGCCTCATTATAATTGCGAAATGATAGGAGGCTGACATTGACTTTCCGCCACCGTCGACCATACTCCTTGAGCGCATCACCGATCGGGCGGCAGCCCTCACTTCTTACCAAGGATCATGATGAACGTTACGCTAGTCCAGAGCCTGGAATCGGCGCCGCCGCTGATGTTGTTCCAGCAGCGCCATGATGAACACAGCAGTGCCATTGTCGAGCGCGGCCTGACCGTGCAGTCCAGCTTTAATACCGTGTGTGCGATCGAGTACCTGAAGTCGCACAACGTCCATCCCAAAGTCATCGAACGGGTGTTATTGCACCCCGATCAGCGCCGAAAAGCGCCGCATTGAGGGGCGCCGGCCCGGTTTACTTATGCACAAATCATGTTGGCAAGAATTTTTTTGAAAAGTTTTCGCGTTACAATCCGTGAAACTCCAAGTCGTTGATTTTTAAGGGTTTTGTTTTTGCCTCTTGGATGGGCAGTTTGTAGGAAACCGCGCCGTTGCAGGCGGTATTCGTTGTCAATGGGGGTATATCCACATAGATATCCACAGCATTTGTGGATATCCCAAAAAACGCTTACGGATCCGTCACTTAAGCGAAACTTAAAGTGGTTTCTTGAGCGCCTGCAAGACGCTGCCGACCAGGATGACGCCGCCATCGTCCCCGGTGGCGGTCACCCGCAGGCGCACCTCCTGGCCGTCGCGCCGCCAGGTGGTGATGACGTCGGTCCAGGCTTCGCCGTCCTTGAGCGCCTGCAGGGCGTCGGCCAGCTGGTCCTGCGGGTAGGGCGGGGCGTGCAGCAGGCGCGGGTCGGCGCCGAGCAATTCTTCGCGGCTGAACTGGAACACCGCGCAGCACTTGTCGTTGACGCTGGCAATGCGGCCGCGCGGGTCCAGGGTGAGCACCACCGCGTGCTGGTCGACCGCCGCCAGCAGCTTGCGGGCAGCGTCCAGCTCGGCTTGCAGGGTGACGGTGTGGCGGTGCGCTTCCTCCAGCCCGGCGTACGCGCGCAGCGAAGAGATCACGGTGGTGAACAGCTTGCGCGTGGTGAGGTCGGTCTTGCACCAGAAGTCGTTGATGTCGTAGTCGAGGATGATGCTGTGCTCCAGCGCCTGGCCCGGCTGGCCGGTGCGCAGCACGATGCGCACCAGCTGGTTGTGCAGCTGGTCGCGGATCTGGCGCGCCACGTGCAGGCCGGCGTCGCTGGTTTCCATGATGACGTCCAGCAGCACCAGCGCGATGTCGGGGGTGTTGCGCAGCACGTTGAGGGCTTCCTCGCCGCTGTAGGCGTGCAGGAAGCTGAGCCGGCGGCCCTGGAAGCAGGCATTGCTCAGGGAGAACTTGGTGACCACGTGGACGTCGACGTCGTCATCCACGATCAGCACGCGCCAGGGCGCCGGCGCCGGGGTGGCGCTGGCGCTGGCGTTGGCGCGCGCCTGGGTGCCCGGCTGCGCCTCGTCTTCTATCATCCAATCGGTATCGTCGTCGTTCTGATTCATGCAGCTAGTCCCAGGTAAGTCGAACAGGTCGAACGCCAGAGTGACACTATTCCTCGCCAGCACTTTTGTCAAAGGATTCCCTGTGCGGCGCAACAACGGTGTCGCGCTTCTCACTTATGCACATAAATTATTTTTTCAAGCGGCGCCCAAGCCGCCGGGCGGCGACTTTTTGGTTTTCGTAAGTGCTTGATTTTATGAGATAAAAAATCTGCCTGTGGATTAGGCAATTTGTTATAGCGCCCGCCGTTAAAGGCGTTCTCGGCTGTCAAGAGGGCGTTATTCACACCCTTATCCACAGTTGATGTGGATATCTGAGAAAACCACTTTAGATACGCTGACTTATCCCTTTTTGCTGAGAAAGTCCTTGCGCCAGGTCGTCCGCCAGGTGGCGGCTCAGCAGTATCAGGCATACCACCAGCGCGTGCAGCGCCAGCGCAAAGGTGACCGCGGTGCTGGCCTGGGCGCCGGCCAGCGCCGGGTAGGCCAGCAGGGCCAGTGCTGGCGGCAGGCCGTAGCGGTCCGAGCGCAGCAGCTGCGCGGCGTCCAGCCTGACCCAGGCGATCACGCCGACGCCGAAGAAACCCCAGCCGGCGGTGTGGAAATCCAGGGCGCCAAGGACGAAGGCGGTCAGCAGGGCCAGGGCGCTGACGGGCAATGGCAAGTTGTGCAGGCGTTTCATGGTGGTGCTCTCCGGTTGCGATGAGAGTCAGATTAACGTTTGCGGCAACATTGGTAAATTTTATTGTTTCTATCTGATTGATAGGTTTTTACATTTTGCATTTTCGTCTATGATGCGGGCATGCCTAACGTTTCCATTTTCCTGTGCCTGTTAGCTTTGCTGATCGGCGCCCCCAGCGCTTGGGCGCTGGACAGCAAGGTTGCTCTCAGCGATTACCACCACAATATCTGGACCGGCAAGGATGGCGCCCCCGGCGAGATTGCGGCCATGGCGCAGACCAGCGACGGCTGGCTGTGGATCGGCAGCAGCAACGGCTTGTACCGCTTTGACGGCGTGCGTTTCCGTCGCTTTGAGGCGCTGGAGGGCGAGGCGTTGCCGCGCCGGCCGATCACAGCGCTGACCGCGCTGCGCAATGGCGACCTGCTGATCGGCTATATCTATGGCGGCGTCAGCGTGCTGAGCCAGGGCCATCTGCGGCACGCGCCCGCCATGCTGGGCAAGGTGCTGGTGGGGCCGGTGACCAGCACGGTGCGCGACCAGGATGGCGTGTTGTGGGCGGCGACCAATAACGGTTTGCTGCAACTGAAAAACGGCGTCTGGGAGAATGTCGGCAAGGCGCTGGGGCTGCCGCCGGGACGCGCCTCCAATCTGATTCTCGACCAGTATGAGCAATTGTGGGTGGCGGCCGGCGAGCAATTGCTGGTGCTGCCGCGCGGCGCGGCGCGCTTTCGCGTGGTGTTGAGCGGCTACAGCACGGTCAACCTGAGCGCCTCGCCGGACGGCCGCCTGTGGCTGGACACCCACGAGCAACTGGTGCCGGTACCGCCGCAGCACGCCGGGCCGGACCGGCCGCGCGCCGGCTGGCAGGCGCAGGCCGAGGGCCAGGAGAATGGCTTGTTCGACCGCGACGGCAATTACTGGACGCTGGCTTGTCCCGGCGTGTGCCGCAGCGATGGCATCGGGCTGGGACCGTCCGCCGTGCAGCGGCCGACCGCGCGGCCGGACAGCCAGCTGGATCAGGCGTGGCAGGTCAGCAGCCTGACCGGCAATGTGCTGTTTGAGGACCGCGACGGCAATATCTGGGTCGGCACCCAGGCCGGCGTCGAGCGCTTCCGCAACAACCGGCTGACGCCGGCGCGCCTGAACGGCGGCGAACGCATGTTCAGCTTTGCGCGCGATGCCGATGGTCAGGTGCTGGCCTGGGCGCGGCCCACCGGCGAGCTGTGGCAGCTGCGCGCCGATGCGCCGGCGCGGGTGCTGGAGCGCCATCCGGCTGGCCTGTTTGGGGTGCTGGCCAATGCTGCCGATGGTGCGCTGCTGCTGGCCGGCGCCGAGTATATCGAGCGCCGTCAGGCGGGCAAGGTGGAGCGCATCGCCTATCCGCCGGCGCCGGACGGCCAGGCCGGTGCGGTGCGGATCACCCGCGTCCTCGACGATGGGCGCGACCTGTGGATTACCATCGGCGGGCGCGGCACGTTCCGCCGGCATGAAGGTAAATGGCAAACCCAGTCCGAGCTGGGCTTACCGCCGGGAATCTTCTTTGTGGCGGCCGGCGAGCGCAGCGCTAATGCGGCGGGCGGCGCGGCGCCGGTGTGGTTCGGCTATAACGATGGCGAGGTGCTGCGCTTTGAGGACGGCCGCATCACGCGTTATGCGGCGCAGGGCGCGCACGAGATTGGCGCCATCACTTATCTGCATGGCGGCAAGGACGTGATCGCGGCCGGCAATGCCGGGCTGGCGGTGCTGCACGGCGGCCAGTTCCACCGGCTGACGGCGGCCGATCCGGATGTGCTGGCGCGGGTGTCCGGCATGGTGGTCACGTCCGATGGCGATCGCTGGTTCAACGGCAGCAAGGGCGTGGTGCAGGTGCGCGCCGCCGATTGGCAGGCGGTGCTGGCCGATCCGCGTCAGCCGCTGCGCTACGTGCTGTACGGCGTGCTGGATGGCTATCCGGACTTTGCCGCCACCGCCATCCGGTTGCCGAGCGCGATCGCGGATGGCGCCGGCCAGCTGTGGTTTGCCGGCGTCAGCGGCATTGCCCGGCTCGACAGCACCAGGCAGGTGCCGTTGCCGCATGCGCCGCAGGCGCAGATCGAAACGCTGGTGGCGCGGGGCAAGCGCTATCTCGACTTCAGCCAGCCGGTGGTGCTGCCGGCCGGTACCACCTCGCTGCGTTTCGAATACACCGCGCTCAGCTACACCATGCCGGAAGGCGTGCGCTTCCGCTACCGGCTGGAGGGCGTGGAGGAGGAATGGCAGGAGCCGGGCCCGCGCCGCGCCGTGTCCTACACCAAGCTGGGGCCGGGCGATTACCGCTTCCGGGTGGCGGCGGTCAATCAGTTTGGCCAGTGGAGCGAGCGGGAGGCGGTGGTGGCGCTGCGCATCCTGCCCACCTTTACCCAGACGCCGCTGTTTTATGCGCTGTGCGCGCTGGCGGCGGCCGGGCTGTTGTATCTGCTGTACCGGCTGTGGCTGCGGCAGGCAACCATGCGGATCGCCACCCGCATGGCCGAGCGCGAACGCATCGCGCGCGCCCTGCACGACAGTTTCCTGCAAAGCGTGCATGGGCTGACGCTGAGTTTCCAGTCGGCGCTGCGCAGCCTGCCGCCGGATTCGGCCGGCCGGCAGAAGATTGAACGCGTGCTGCTGATGGCCGACAAGGTGATGGAGGAGGGGCGCGACGAGGTGCTGGATCTGCGCTCGGGCGCCATGGGCGACGGCGACCTGGCGCGCAGCCTGGCGCTGATTGGCGAGGTGCTGCAGGAAAGCCATCGCAGCGTGTTCAGCCTGCGCAGCGTGGGGCAGCCGCGCGCGCTGGAGGAGCAGGCTGCCTGCGAATCGTATGCCATCGGCCGCGAGGCCATGATGAATGCCTTCCGCCACGCCGAGGCGGCCACGGTGCAGGTCGAGCTGCATTATCAGCCGGACCAGTTTTGCCTGCAGGTGCTGGATGATGGCAAGGGCATCGCACCCGAGCTGGTGCAGCAGGGCCGCGCCGGCCACTGGGGCCTGACCGGCTTGTTCGAGCGGGGGGCGCGCATCGGCGCCCAGGTGCGGGTGGAGCCGCGCGCGGGCGGCGGCACGCGCGTGCTGCTGACGGTGCCGGCCGCCTGCGCCTATGCCGGGCAGGCGCGCTGGAAGCGCTGGCTGCCGCGCTGGCTGCGGCGCTAGGCGGCGCCAGGCGACGATCAGGCGAGCGCGGCCAGCAGCTTGCGCACGGCGCCGTGCGCCATCACCAGTTCCGGGCCATCGTGCAGCAGGGCGTTGTACTTGGCGCGGAAGGCGGTATCGCCTTCCGCGCACGGGCCGATCAGCATTTCCACCGACTGGCGGAAGGCCTTGGCTTCCTCCAGCGTGACCGGCTCGGCGTCGTCGAGGCGTTCGTCGAGCTGGGTCATCAGGCCGGACAGCTTTTGCAGCCAGGCGAAATGCGGGTGATTGGTGATCAGCTGCAAATGCTCCAGCGGGCTGCCGACGGCGCCGAAGTACTGGGTTTCCAGGTGGATCAATTGTTTGTGCAGGTCGCGCAGGCCGCGCGCCAGTTCGGTCAGTTGTGTTTTCATGGCATGCATCTTAGCAGAGCCGGGGTAAGAGAAAAGCCTATATTTGGATGAGTGGTTTTTCAGCGGAGCGCCGCCTAAGATGGCGTTTCCTTTTACACCACATGGAACCCATCATGAGCAATCCGAAACTCGAAGTCCTGACCCCGCGTAACAGCCAGCTGATCTTCATCGACCACCAGCCGCAAATGGCGTTTGGCGTGCAGTCGATCGACCGCCAGGTGTTGAAGAACAATACCGTGGCGCTGGCCAAGGCGGCCAAGGTGTTTGGCATCCCGACCACCATCACCACCGTGGAAACCGAAGCCTTCTCGGGCCACACCTATCCGGAACTGCTGGACGTGTTCCCGGAAAAAGAGATCCTGGAACGCTCCTCGATGAACTCGTGGGATGACCAGAAAGTGCGCGACGCGCTGAAAGCCAACGGCAAGAAAAAAGTCATCGTGGCCGGCCTGTGGACCGAGGTGTGCAACACCACCTTCGCCCTGTGCGCCATGCTGGAAGGCGACTACGAAATCTACATGGTGGCCGACGCTTCGGGCGGCACCTCGAAGGAAGCGCACGACTACGCCATGCAGCGCATGATCCAGGCTGGCGTGGTGCCGGTGACCTGGCAGCAGGTGCTGCTCGAATGGCAGCGCGACTGGGCCCACCGCGAGACCTACGATGCCGTGATGGCCATCGTGCGCGAGCACTCGGGCGCCTACGGCATGGGCGTGGACTACGCTTACACCATGGTGCACAAGGCGCCGGAACGCACCCACAGCAGCCACAAGGTGCTGCCGGCGGTGCCGGCCAAGGTCGTGAACTAAAACACGCTGAGCAAGCCGCGCCGGGCCGCCACCGTGGCCGCCTCGGTGCGGCTGGCAACATTGAGCTTGGCCAGGATGTTGTTGACGTGGAATTTGACAGTGCCGACCTCGATGTCGGCGCTGCGCGCAATCATCTTGTTGCTCTTGCCGGTGGCCAGGTGGGCCAGGATGTCCAGCTCGCGCCGCGACAACTGGCTGCTGGCCATGCGTTCGGCCAGCTTGTTGGCCACCGTGGGCGGCAGGTATTGCTTGCCGCTGGCGACGGTGCGCAGGCAGTCGAGCAGCTGGGCCGGTTCGCCGTCCTTCAGCAGGTAGGCCTTGGCGCCGGCCTGCAGGCCGCGGTAAACGTCTTCGTCACCCTGATAAGTGGTGAGGATGACGATGCTGGCGCTGGCATCCTCGGCGCGGATCTGCTCGATGGCGGCCAGGCCGTGCAGGCGCGGCATGTTGAGGTCCATCATGACCAGGTCCGGCCGGTGCTGGCGGTACAGCGCCACCGCCTGTTCGCCGTCGGCGGCCTGCGCCGCCACGCGGAATTCCGGCATGGCGCCCAGCAGCGCGCTCAAGCCTGCCAGTATCAGGGGATGATCGTCCGCGATCAGGATCGAGATGGGGTCCATAAGGTGTACTCCTTGAAGCTGAGGTGAAAAGCCGTGTTGCCGGCGCTGCCGCTGTGCCACAGGCGCCCGCCATGGGCCTGGACGATGCTGCGGCAGATCGCCAGCCCCATGCCGGTGCCGCCCGGCTTGGTGGAAAACAGCGGTTCGTATATCGACCCGGCCAGCCCGGCCGGGATGCCGGCGCCGTCGTCGGCCACCACGATGCGCACCGCGCCGTGGCGCAGGGTGGTGCGCAGCGTCAGCGTGCGCGGCCGCGCCTCGATGGCGTTCAGTACCAGATTCATGATCACCTGCATCAGCTGCACGCGGTCGGCCTGCAGCTGGCAGCCGTCCAGCCCGTAGTGCTCGTGCAGCGCGATGCCGTGCTGGCGCAGTTGCGCGCGGGTCAGCTGCAGCACCTCGCGCACGGCGTCGTCGATGTCGAACAGGCGGGGGGCGGGTTCGGCCCGGCAGGCCATGCCGTGCAGGCTGCGCAGCAGGTCGCCAGCTGTCACGCTGGCTTGCATCAGCACGCGCAGGGCGGCGCGGGCGTCGTCGATGCGCGGCGGATCGTGCTCCAGCAGCGCCAGGCAGGCTTCGGCGTGCAGCTTGACCGCCGCCAGCGGCTGCTTGACTTCATGCGCGATCGAGGCGGCAAAGGCGCCCAGCGCGTTGAGGCGCGCGGGACGCAGGTCGGGAGGAAGCTGCATGCTGGCCATCTGGCAATCCACAATGAAGTCAGGACAGCACACATCATGCAGGATAGGGCCGGCGCGGAAAATCCGGCATAGTTGCAAGCGCCGGATTACCCGATCGGGTTAGTTGGACTGCAGGAAGGCCAGCAGGTCGGCGTTCAGGCGTTCCTTGTGGGTGGTCGGCAGGCCGTGCGGCGCGCCTTCGTACACCAGCAGGGTGGCGTTTTTCACCAGCTTGACGGCGGCCTTGGCAGAGGCGCCGATCGGCACGATCTGGTCGTCGTCGCCGTGCACGAACAGGGTCGGCACGTCGATTTTCTTCAGGTCGGCGGTGAAGTCGGTTTCCGAGAATTGCTTGATGCAGTCATAGGCGTTTTTGATGCCGCACTGCATGCCCTGCAGCCAGAAGGTATCGCGTACGCCCTGCGATTCCCTGGCGCCCGGACGGTTGTAGCCGTAGAACGGGATGGTCAGGTCCTGGAAAAATTGCGAGCGGTCCTTCAGCACGCCGTCGCGGATGCCGTCGAACACCGACATCGGCAGGCCGTCCGGATTGGTGGCCGAGACCACCATCTGCGGCGGCACCGCGCCCACCAGCACCGCCTGTTTCACGCGCGCGCTGCCGTGGCGGCCGATGTAGCGCGCCACCTCGCCGCCGCCGGTGGAGTGGCCGACCAGGGTGGCGTCCTTGATGTCCAGCGCGTTGAGCAGGGTGGCCAGGTCGTCGGCGTAGGTGTCCATGTCGTTGCCCTGCCATGGCTGGCTGGACAGGCCGTGGCCGCGGCGGTCGTGGGCGATCACGCGGTAGCCCTTGCTGGCCAGGAAGATCATCTGGTCTTCCCAGGCGTCGCCCTGCAGCGGCCAGCCGTGGCTGAAGACCACGGCCGGGCCGGTGCCCCAGTCCTTGAAGTGAATGCGGGTGCCATCTTCGGTGATGACGTGATCGACCGCCAGTTTGCTGTTCGACATAAGGTGCTCCTGTGTGAGTGGTTAAGAACTGCGCTTGCAGTGTAAGCAGCGCGCGCTTGAAACACCCCTGCCAAAAGTCTGGCTCCGACTTAGGGCTGAGCTGCCGGTGCCTCGTCGTAGTTAAGCGGCAGCCACTGGTAGGCGCCCTGCTGGCGGCGGATGTGGCCCAGCCCGGGGAAGGCGATGTGGGCGGCGCCGATGATCCAGTGTTGCCCGGCCGCCTGTTGCAGCAGCTGGCTGCGCGTGGCCTGGGCGCTGGCCGCGCTGCTGTCGTACTTGACCGTGGCGGCCGGATGCGGCAGCTGGATCGGCGCGACGTGGACGATGTCGCCCCACACCAGCAGTTTGTTCTGGATCAGGTAGCTGGCGTGGCCGGGCGTGTGGCCGGGCGCGGGCAGGGCGGCGATGCCGGCTTCCAGCGGGCCGAAGTCGCGGTAGGGCTGGAAGCGGCCGGCGGCCTGGTAGGGCGCGACGGCGGCTTGCGCGGCATCGAAGAAGCTGGCCAGGAAATCCGGCGCCGTGGCCTTGTTGGCCGGCGTCAGCCAGTAATCGGCCTCGGCTTGCGACAGCCGCAGCACCGCGTTGGGGAAGGCGGCGACGCCGCCGGCGTGGTCTTTGTGCAGGTGGGTGAGGTAGATTTCGTCGACTTGCTCGGGCTGGTAGCCGGCGGCGCGCAAATGGCGCACCAGCTTGCCGCAGCAATCGCCGTACAGCGCGCCGGCGCCGGTGTCGATCAGGATCAGCTTGCTGCCGGTGTTGATCAGGAAGGCGTTGATCGAGCCTTGCACCGGCAGCTTGAGCTCGGCCTCGGCCAGGTCTTGCAGCGCCTGCTGCTGGCTGATGTTGGTCATCACCGTGTCGACCGGGAACGGGTGGGTGCCGTCCGACAGCGCGGTCACTTCAAACGTGTCCAGCATGATGCGGTAGTAGCCGGGCGCCTGCGTGTGCGCCATCGGCGCGGCGGCGTGGGCCAGCGGTGCAGCCAGCGCGCACGCCAGCCATACGGTCTTCAGGCAGTTCATGGCGCTCCTCGCAATACGGAAGCGCCGATGGTAGCGGAAGGCGCCAGCGCGCGCGCCCGCCTTAAGATAGGCTGCCTAGTTCAGATGCACCAGCCCGCGCCGGGCCGCCACCATGGCCGCCTCGGTGCGGGTGCACACGTTCAGCTTGGACATGATGCTCTTGACATGGAACTTGACGGTGCCGACGCCGATGCCGGCCGCGCGCGCAATCACCTTGTTGCTCATGCCGCTGGCCAGGTGGCCAAGGATGTCGCGCTCGCGCGGCGTCAGCTGGTTGCCGTGGATGCGGCTGGCCAGCTTGAGCGCCAGTTCCGGCATCATGAATTTGCGCCCTTGCAGCACGGCGTGGATGCAGGTCATCAGGTCGTCCAGCGGGGCGCTCTTCAGCATGTAGGCGTGGGCGCCGGCGCGCATGCTGCGGTCGGCGTCGTCCTCGCCGTCGTGGCCGCTGAGGATGATGACCTTGGCGTCCGGATGGTGGGCGCGGATGCGGCCGATGGCTTCGACGCCGTCGCAGTCGGGCATGTTCAGGTCCATCAACAGCAGGTCCGGCTGCAGGCGCTCGCACATTTCGACCGCCTGGCTGCCGTTGGCGGCCTGGCCCAGCAGCGTGAACTTGCCATCGGACTCGATCAAAGCAGCCATGCCGGCGCGGATCAGCGGGTGGACATCGGCAATAACGACGGATGCAGTATTCATGGTCGGGCTCCAGATGAGGTTGATGAATCCATTCTCGTCAACCTTGGCCGTTTCGTATAGTTATACGAAGGTATAGGCTGGGGATTGCGCCGCGACTCCTTGTGTATTTCCTTCGATTTTAGGCTCTATTTTTCTCTATTTCCTCCTATTTTCCTCGCAAGTTGAACTTCTAGCCGCGGAGCAGGTCTAAATAGAGGAAAGCAGAACAAAATAGAAGGAGAAATCGAATGAAATCCACAATGAATCTGCAGGGAGACACCGATGTCCTGCTCCGACTCGTTTCTCAACTGCAAGTACGCGGCGGCGCGCAGGACTTGTCTTCCGCGATTACCAGCGCGATCGAATTGTGGATGCGCGAACAAGCCAAATTGAGCAAGGGGAGCGCTCCGGCCAGCAAGGATGGGATTTGCCGGAGCGTCGCAAGTTTCGCTACCGTCTGGAGGATGTGGCGTACTAGCTGGTTATCCGGCCAGCGCCTTGAGCCGCTCCAGCTCGGCGAGGAAGCGCTCGGCGGCCAGGGCCGGCGGCCATGGCTCCCATGGGGTGCCGCCGTAGATGGCGTGGAGTGGATCGTCGCTCAGTGGCGGCACGCTGATCTTCAACGTCTGCTGGACTTCCTGCGCCGACCAGCCGGCGATGTGCACCGCCTCGCTGGCGGCTGCCAGACGGTCGGCCAGCTTGTGGGCCGCGTGCTCCCTGGCGGTCCAGCGCGGCAGGCCGTAGCGCAGGAATACGGCCGCCTCCAGTTTCAGGGTCAGGGTCTTGAAGGCCTCGCCCATGAAGGGCTTGAGCGGCGACACGCAGTCGAAACCGAGCAAGCCTTCCTCGGCATCGTGCAGCAGTTCGCGCAGCGCGGAAAGCGGTGACAGTTGCAGGCCGGCCGCCGCGCAGGCGGCTGCGCGCACCTGCATCACGGTCAGCGAGTGCTGCGCCACCGACAGCGGCAGCGGCCAGGCCGAGTGTCCGCCCCAGCGATAAGTGCGCGCCAGGCCCAGCGCCAGGTCGCTGTCGTCCCAGTCAAACGGCGTCGGGTCGAGCAGATCCAGCCGGCGGCCGGATGGCATGCGCACCCAGGCGCGGTGTTCTTTTGGTGTTCGGGCCATGCGGCATTTTACACTGCAAGCTGCTTGTGGAAGAAGGTGGTGCCACAGTATGCGCCGTCCGGCATCAGGGCGTAATTCGGTACGCTGCCGACCGCCTGCCAGCCGGCGCGCTGGTACAGGCGCTCGGCGTCGCCGCCGGTGACGGTGTCCAGTACCAGCACGCTTTTGCCTTCCTCGCGCGCCGCCTGATCGACCGCGGCCAGCAACTGCGCTGCCACGCCGCGCCGGCGTGCGTCGCGGTGCACCAGCATCTTGGCCACGTCCGCGCGGTGCGGCTGATTGTCGGGCAGGGCGGTGATCAGTTGCACGGTGCCGATGATGCGCCCCGCGGCGCTGTGCGCCACCAGCAGCACGCGTTCATGGCGCGCCGCGCCTTCCAGCACGCCGTGCCAGAACGCCAGCGCCCTGGCGCGCGGCAGCGGCAGCATGAAGCTGACCGAGGCGCCGCCTTCCACACAATCGATCAGGACATCGGCCAATGCCGCCGCCAGTTCGTCGGCGCGGGTGCGGGCTTCGTCGGCAGTGATGCGACGGACGGTGATGTTCATGCGGTTCTCCTGCCGGGGGGCTGGGTGGTGAGCGCAACCAGATAGCGTGCCTGCTGGCGGGTGGGATTGTGGTAGACGATGTGGCGGTCGAGGCGCATGGCCAGGGTGTCGCCGGCTTCCAGCCGCCAGTGCTGCTCGCCGAGGCTGATGTCCATCGCGCCCTCGATCATCCACACCTGCTGGTAGATGTCGGCATTGTGCGGCACGCTGTCGTAGGCCACGCGCTGGCCGGCCGGGAACACCACGTCCACCAGCTGCAGCGGCGACGGCGCCGCCGGCGACAGGCTGCGCCGCATGTAGCCGGAGCCGGGATCGGTCCACACTGGCTGGTCGGCCACGCGCGCCACCGGCGATGGCGCCCGATCCGGCGCCGCTTTGTCCTCAAACAGCGCGGCCAAGGCCACGCCCAGTGCGCTGGCCAGCTTGTCCAGCACGGCCGCAGTGGGGCTGCTCTCGCCGCGCTCAATCAGCGAGATGGTGGAGCGGCCCACGCCGCTGCGCGCGGCCAGCGCGTCCAGCGACAGGCTCTGGGCGTCGCGCAATGCCCGCACGCGGCGGGCGATCAAAAGATTGATGTCCATGGATTTCCATTTTACAGGAAATCCATGTCCGGTAAACTGGAAATTGACGTGGGGTCAGCCTTTGTCTTTGCCCTTGTTGCGATTGCTGTCGCTGTAGTCGTCGCCGCGCGCGCCGGCCTGGCGGTCGCGGTGCGTCACTTGCTTGGCCACGCTGGCGGCGCTTTGCTGGTTGCCGGTCGGCGTGTCGTTGGCCGCATCGCCGCTGGCATGGTTGCCGCTTTCCGACATGCCGTGCTGCTTGGGATCATAGCCCTGGTGCGGCATGTTGGCGCCGGGTTTGAAGCCTTTTTCGCTTGGTTTGTTGGGCTGGCTCATGATGGGTCTCCTTTCGAAAATGTCATGCTAAGCCCGGCCCGTGGATGGGTGAGTAGGAGCACGCGCCGTGGCCTTGTAGGAGTGTGCGTCAGCGAACGGAGCGCAGCCCGGCCGCGTGTCAAGCTGGGCGCAAACAGGAGGTGATATGGCAGAGGTCAGGACAGGTCAGGCGCCGCAGCCGCTGCAGCGCGAAGAATTCCATTTGCAATTCATGCGGTCCTTTGCCGACCCGGCGTTCGAGCCGGTGCAAGCCGCGCTGGCGCAGGTGGAGGAGGTCGCGTGGCGCAATTACGATGCCGGCCGCAAGGCCCCGCGCACGCAAAAGGCCGGGCCGGAATTTGCCGATCCCGACTACGACCTGTCGGTCGAGTGGAAAGCCACGCGCGACCGCCTGACCGCCGCCCAGCAGCGGCAGCAGGACCCGGCCACGCGCTCGCGCGTGCTGCTGATTATCGGCGCCGCGCGCAACGACGGCAGCTGCCCCGGCGAAGTCTCCAAGACCTGGCGCATGAGCCAGTGGGCGCAGCAAACGCTGGCGCAAGCCGGCATCGAGACCGATGTGCTGGATCTGAGCCTGCTCACCTCCAGCTACGATCTGCACATCCATCCCTGCAAGGGCTGCGTTTCGACCGCCATGCCGCTGTGCCACTGGCCGTGCAGCTGCTATCCCAACCACGCCGAACGCCAGACCAATGACTGGATGGCGGAGATTTATGAAAAATGGGTGGCCGCGCACGGCATCATCATCCTGACGCCGGTGTACTGGTACCAGGCGCCGTCGCCGCTCAAACTGATGATCGACCGCCTGGTGTGCGCGGACGGCGGCAATCCCGATCCCACCCGCACCCACGGCAAGAAGGCGGCTGAAGCCAAGGCGCTGGAACTGGCCGGCTGGGACTATCCCAAGCACCTGGCCGGCCGTACCTACGGCCTGGTGGTGCATGGCGACGTCGCCGGCGCCGAAAGCCTGCGCCGCAACCTGGCCGACTGGTTGAGCTGGATGGGATTGATTGACGCCGGCCAGCAGTCGGCGCTGGACCGCTATCTGGGCTATTACGAGTCCTACGCCAACAGCCATGCAGTGCTGGATCAGGATGAGGCTTTCCTGCAGGAGGTGCGCAACGTCGCGCTGGCGGTGGCGGCAGCCGTCGGCCAGTTGCGCCAGGGGCGGCTCAGCAAGCCCGATGCCGCAGTCAGGCCGGCGCGGCCGAAGTAACCGCCAGCCGCGCGAAGCTGGCCACGCTGGCGACGCCGGCAAACACCGCCGCCAGCACCAGCGCATACGCGGTGCCGCGCGTGGCCGACAGCGTGAAGCAATACGCCACCAGCGCCGCGCCGGTGGCTTGCCCCAGCAGGCGCGCGGTGGCGACGATGCCGCTGGCGCCGCCCGCACGGCTGGCCGGCGCGCTGCCCATGATGGCTTTCAGGTTGGGCGCCTGGAAGAAGCCAAAGCCGATGCCGCACCAGGCCATGCGCCAGCCGATGTCGAACGCGGCCGGCTGCGGCGGCAGCATCAGCATCGCCACCAGTCCGGACGACAGCAGGGCCAGGCCGATGCCGCCCAGCGCGCCGGGCGGATAGCGGTCGCTCAGGCGGCCGGCGATCGGCGCCATCACCGCCACCAGCACCGCCCACGGCGTCATCAGGAAGCCGGTCTCGATCGGCGAGCGCCCCAGCGTGTGCTCGAAGTAGAACGGCAGCGAGACAAACGCCAGGCCCTGGGCGGCAAAGGTGCACACCGCGGTCAGCGCCGACAGCGTGAACAAAGGGCGCCGGAACAGGTCCACCGGCAGCATTGGCGCGGCGTGGCCGGCCTGGCGGCGCAGCAGCAGGGCAAACAAGAGCACGGTGGCGATCAGCTCCGGCAGCAGCGTGTGCCAGCTTTGCTGGTGCGCGCCCTCGCCAAAGGTGAGGATCAGCATGCCGAACGCCAGCGCGTTGAGGATGGCGGTGGGAGCGTCGATGCGGTGGCTGGCGCGCGCCGTGTGCGGCAGGGCGCGGCGCGCCAGCAGCACCGCCGCCACGCCCAGCGGCACATTGATGGCAAACAGCCATGGCCAGCTGGCGACCGCCAGGATCAGCGAGGCCGCCGTCGGGCCGACCGCAAACGCCACCGCCACCACCAGCGAATTCAGGCCGAAGCCGTGGCCGTGCAGGCGCGCCGGGAAGATGGTGCGCACCATGGCGGTGTTCACGCCCATCATGGCGGCGCCGCCGATGCCCTGGAACAGGCGCGCCACCACCAGCGAAGGCAGCGACCACGCCAGCGCGCAGGCCAGCGAGGCGGCGGTGAACAGCGCCAGGCCGAAGATGCACACGCGCCGGTAGCCGATCACCTCGCCCAGCGCGGCAAACGGCAGCAGGGTGGCCACCATCGCCAGTTGGTAGACGTTGACGATCCATACCGAGGCCGCCGGCGTGGTGTGCAGCTGGTCGGCAATCGCCGGCAGAGCGGTGTTGGCGATGGCGGTGTCGAGCGAGGCCATGCCGACGCCGATGGCCACCGACAGCATGGCCAGGCGCCGCGCATCGGGCGGCAGGCCGTCGCGCGCCGCCAGCGCGCAGTCAGGAGTATTCATAGAAGGTCCGATGCAAGAGCGAGTCCACCATTGTGGCGGAAAACCGCCAACTCTGCTGGCGCGGCCTAGGCCGCGGCCGCGCGCAGGTCGGCGCAGGCCTTGTCCAGCACCGCCTCCACCGCCGGCAGCATGCCGGTCACTTGGCCCAGATCGCCGGCGTTGGCGGCCGCCTCCATGGCGTGGCACAGGGTATGCAGCTGGGACGAGTTAAGGTAGCCGGCGCTGCCCTTGAGCGCGTGGATGGCGGCCGCCGCCGCGCCGCTGTTGCCGGCCATGACCGCCGCGCGCGCCGTCTCCAGCCGGCGCGGCGCCTCGTCCAGGAAGGCCTGGGTGATGCGCTGCATATGTTTGTGCGACATCCCGGCCAGCGGCATGATCTGCACCGTGTCGGCCGCTGCCGCCGGCGCGGCCACGCCAAACTGCTGGTCCAGCGCCGCCAGGCGCTCGGCCGCCAGCCGCGTCGCATTGGCCGGGCGCAGCGGACGGCCGCGGCTCAGGTGCTGGGCGATCACCTTTGCCACCTGGTCGTACAGCAGGCGCTCGTCGACCGGCTTGCTGAGGAAGCCGTCCATGCCGACCGCCAGATAGCGCGCGCGGTCATGGTCGCTGGCGTTGGCGGTCAGCGCGATGATCGGGATGTCGGGATCGAGCACCCGGTAATCCTCGCCGCCGCCGGCGCGGATCAGGCGCGCGGCCTGTTCGCCGTCCATCATCGGCATGCGGCCGTCCATCAGCACCAGATCGTAGGCGGCGCTGCTCAGCGCGTGCAGCGCCTGCAGGCCGTTTTCCACGATGCGGATGTCGTGCCCCATGCCCTCCAGCAGGGTGCTGACGATGATCTGGTTGGTGCGCACGTCTTCCGCACACAGCACGCGCAGGCGGTAGGCGTGGTGCTCCTTGCGCGGCAGTGCGGCCGGATCGGCGGCCGGCGCGCTGCCCGGCAGCAGCGGCAGCGTGAAGCTGAAAGTGGAGCCGGCGCCAACCCGGCTTGCGGCCGCGATCGAACCGCCCATCAGCTCCACCAGCTCCTTGCAGATGGCCAGTCCCAGGCCGGTGCCGCCGTAGCGGCGCGTGGTGGAGTGGTCGGCCTGCTCGAATTTCTGGAACAGCCGTGGCAGCGTTTCGGCCGGGATGCCGGGACCGGTGTCGCTGACATCGAAACTGACGCTGGTGCGGCCGTTGGCGGTCTGCAGCGCCGACACCTCCAGCCGCACTTCGCCGCGGTCGGTGAACTTGATGGCGTTGCCCAGCAGGTTAAGCAGGATCTGGCGCAGGCGCGTGGGGTCGCCGCGCACATAGCGCGGCAGGTCCGGCGCCAGTTCGTAGCGCAGCAGCAGGCTCTTGGCGTCGGCCTGCTGCTGCAGGATGCCGACCGCGTCGTCGATCAGCGTGATCAGGTCGAAGTCGACGGTTTCGATCGACAGGCGGCCGGCGTCGATCTTGGAAAAGTCCAGGATGTCGTTGAGGATGGCCAGCAGCGACTCGCTGTTCTGCAGGCCGATGCGCAGATACTCCTCGGTGCGGCCGCGCACCGACTGGTCGCGCAGGGCGAACTTGATCATGCCGATCACCCCGGCCAGCGGCGTGCGGATGTCGTGGCTCATGGCCGACAGGAAGTCGATGCGGTGGCGGCTGACCACTTCCGCGTGCTCCTTGGCCTCGGTCAGCTCGGCGGTGCGCTCGTTGACGCGCTGTTCCAGGTTGTTGCGCAGCAGGCGGATCTGGTCGGCCAGCGCAAACGCCAGCAGCACCCCATCCAGCGTGCCGCCGAGCAGCGTGAACAGCTGGGCGTTGGCCACCACGGCCGGTATCAGCCCGAGATTGGCCGGCAGGATCAGCAGGCCCGGGATCATCAGCGCCACAAAGCCCAGCACAAAGAAGCGCGCCGGGTGGTAGCCGCGCCGCCAGACCAGAATGCCGGTCACCAGCGCCATGGTCATCCAGATGGTGATCACCACGGTGGCAATGGTGTGGGCATAGCTGAGGAACAGGAAGCAGCTGGGCAGCGTCACCAGCGGCAGCACGATGTTGACGCGGCTCAGCGCATACAGGCGCGGCGCCTGGTCCTTCAGGCGCAGGAAGGTGGTGTAGAACAGCGTGCTCAATACCGGCAACAGGAAGAACGGCACGTAGTGCCAGTGCAGCTCGTGCCAGCCAAACAGATCGGCCGACAGGTGGAAGGTCATGCCCCACGCCACCGCATAGCACAGCACATACAGCGAGTAGTACAGCGAGGAGCGCTCGCGCGTGATCGAGTAGATGAAGAAGTTGAACACCGTCAGCGCCAGCAGCGCGCCGGTCGAACCGATAATCAGCACATTCTCCCTGGCCACCAGCTGCTGGTAGGCGCTGCGCGGCAGCACCGAGAATACCGGCGTGCGCGCGTAGTAAGGGCTGGAGAAGCGGATCAGCACATGATAGCGCTGGCCCGGCTGCAGGTCGATGTCCTTGCCGTAGTGTAGCAGGTAGGAGTGCGGCTGGCGGTAGCCGGTCAGCATCTGGTGGATGCTGCCATCCTCGCCGTAGACCTGGATATCGACCATGTCGATCAGCGTGTCGTTCGGATCGATCACCCACTGCGGCTGGCGGCTGTCGTTGCGCAGCTCCGCATACAGCCAGTAGCTGCCGCCCAGCAGATCGACGCGCGGCGCCGGCTGCAGGCGCGCCAGCATGGCAGGCAGGCCGGCGGCGTTGATCGGATAGGGCTCGCCGCGGTCGGCATACAGCTGGCCGGCCTTGGCCAGGTCGATGCTGGTGCTGGTGAGGGCGATGGCCTGCGCCCGCGCCGGCGCCACCCACAGCGCCCATGCGGCCAGCAGCAGAAGCAAAGCAAAGCGGGGCAGGTGCGCGCTGAGGCGGTGGATCGTGCTCGCTTTACTCATCAGGGTTCCGTGCGCCGGCTATCCGTAAAAGGTGGTAACAGCCATTTTAAACGAGAAATTAACGATTTGGTATGATGGCGGCTTTGCACCTCAGGAAACCATCTTGTTAATCTCACCCGAACAATTCATAGGATTTCTCAGCGCCGCGCTGCTGATCACCATTTCGCCCGGCCCCGACAACCTGATGGTGCTCAGCGTGGGCATGTCGCGCGGGCGGCGCCAGGGCATGATGTTTGGCCTCGGCTGCGCGCTGGGCTGCCTGAGTCACACCGTGCTGGCCACGCTGGGCGTGGGCGCGCTGATCAAAGCCTCGCCGCTGGCCTTCGGCGCCTTGAAGGTGCTCGGGGGAGCATATCTGATCTGGCTCGGCTACGGCGCACTGCGCAGCCGTGGCGGTGCGCGCGTGGAGGGCGCCGCCTTGCCGGATGAAAGTCTGGGCAAGCTGTTCACCAAGGGCCTGTTTGCCAACGCCATCAACCCCAAGGTGGTGCTGTTCTTCCTGTCCTTCCTGCCGCAGTTCGTGGTGGCCGAGCGCGGCGACGCCGGCTGGCAGACGGCGCAACTGGGCCTGCTGTTCACCGCGCAGGCGATTGTGCTGTTTGGCTTGCTGGGCTATTTTTCCGGTGCGGTGGGCGCGTGGATCAACCGCACGCCCAGCGCCGGCAAATGGATGGACCGCGTGGCCGGCGCCATCTTCGTCGGCCTCGGCCTGCGCCTGATCATCGCGCGCTAAAAAAAGTGTGTTCGGCAGCGTCCATGTCATCATGGCGTCATGCGTGGAGGAGATACTGTCTCTGCTCTTTCAAGTCTCTCCCGATTTGAAACCTTTAGCCCGCGCCTTACCAAGTGCCGCGGGCTTTTTTTTATCGGGCGCTCAGCTCGAAGCGCACTTCCATCTGGTCCTGCACCGCCATGGCGCCAGCCATGACCGAGAAGGGCGTCAGGCCGAAATCCGTCTGTTTCAATGTGGTTGTCCCGGTGACGGTGATGACGCCATGTTCTTCGCGCAGCGTCACCGGCAGCGCCAGCGTGCGCGTCACGCCGTGCAGGGTGATCGCCACCTGCAGCGGCTGGCCGGGCGCGCCGCGCTCGGCGTGCACGCGCACCAGCGGATAGCGCTCGGCGTCCAGCACCTTGGTCAGCATGTTGTGGCGGGTGCCGGCGATGGCGTCGGCCGAGGGCTGCCGGTCCAGGCCCGCGATCTGACGCAGGTCTGCTTCATCGACTTTCATCTCGTCCAGCCGGAACGTGAAATCGGCGCGGTTTTGGCGCGGCGCGACCGTGCCGCTGATGGCGTGGCTGGCCACCACGTGATCGTGCCCGAGCCGCGCCAGCACGCCGCCGCGCCGCACGGTGACCACGATCAGCGAGCGCGCGCTGTCGATCCGCAGCAGCGGGCCGGCATCCGCAGCCTGCGTTGGCGCCGGCGCAGCGGCCGGCATGACCGGCTTCGCCGCAGCGGCCGGTGCGGGCTGCGCCGTCTGCGCGGGCTGCGCTGCCGGCGGCGGCAGCGGCGAGCAGGCGGCCAGCGCGCACAAGGCGAGGGCCGCGAAAGTGATTTGTCGATGCGTCATTTGGCCGTCATATTGTCCAATTATTATCGCTTGCGCTGGCGACAGCGTGTTCTGCCCGGCCCCGCATCCAAGACGATGCGGAACACCACAGAGCATAGCTCAGCAGGCTGGCCGGTGGCCTGAAACACCGGCACCATCTGCGCACTCTCCATTCTTTCAGCTTCCTTAATGAAGTCCTAAGCCTGCCCTTGCCGATCGGTGGCAAAGTAGCACCCATAGCGCAAGGTTAAGCCCGGCGCCCGGTTGCCGGACCGATCAAGCCCGGCACAAATTTCGTCCAGTCGACAGCATCGTCGCCGGACCACCGCACATCCCCACGCTCTCGAGCGTTTTGCGACCAGCACCATCTCACGATGATGCTGGTTTTTTTTTGCCTAGCCGGCGTGCTGCGCCAGCCACGCGTCGATCTGCGGCAGGCGCTTGCTGCGCACCTTGATGCGATACTCGACCGCGGCGATGGCGGTTTTGGCGTCGCCCTGCGCATCGGCCGCCAAGCGCTGTCTGGCGTACGCCCGCAGCTTGCCGATCATGGCCGGATCGGCCGAGTGCTTGCCGAGCGCAGCGAAGTAACGGCTGCGCGAACCGCCTTCCACCTTGCTCTCCACCTGCGCATAGTGGGCCTGGGCGAAATCGAAGGCCAGGTCCGGATGGCGCACCGCCACGCTGCTGATCATGGCCGCGCTCAGGGTGGCGCCCGGTTCGTCGGTCAGCGCCAGCGCCAGCGCGCGCTGTGCCAGCGCCTTGTCGCGCGCGGACGCCAGCAACTGGTACAGCTCGATGCGCGTCATATTCGATTGCTCCGCCTTGGCCGTGGCGTGCAACTGTTCCCACGTGGCGGCATCGGCGCTGGCGGCAATCACCATCAGCACCGGGCGCCGCAGCGCGGCCGGCAGCGCGCTGGCATCGGTGGCCGAGGCGGCGTAGCGGCGGCGCGCTTCCGCAATCACGGCCGGGTCGCCCACCTTGCCCAGTGCACTGATCAGCGTCTCGCGCAGATTGGCCACCGGCGCCGCTTCATCCGCGGCCGCATCCCAGCCGATGCGGGCCAGCACCGGCGCCAGACGCGCGCGGGCAAAGCGGTCCAGCGCGGCGCGCTGTTCCGGCTGGTCTTCATAATGGTCGCGCAGGCCGGCCAGCACCTGGGCGATGCGTTCCCACACCTCTGGCGCCGCGTTCAGCGGGGTGCGGCTGGCCAGCTCCAGGAAGCCGGCCGCCGGCGCTTGCCCCGACAGGCCAAGCGCCCAACTATCGGCCAGCAGGCCCAGTTGATCGATGGCCGGCAGCGCGGCGAAGCTCTCGGCCAACGCGGCAAACGCCGGCGGCGCGTACTGCACGCGGTAGTAGCCGCCCTGGCCGGCATTGGCCAGCACCGGGCCGCAGCCGGGCAGCGTCAGCGTGGCCTTGCCGCCGCTGACCACAGTGCGCGCGGCCGCGCCGCCAACCGTCTGCGCCACCACCGGCACGCGCCAGCGCAAGGGCTGCTTGTTCTCCTGATCCTTGCTGTATTCGCCCTGCGTCAGGCGCAGCGTGGTCTTGCCGTTCTTGCACACCGCATCGGCCACGCGGATCAGCGGCACGCCCGGCTGCAGCGTGAAGTCATGCGCGATCGCCGTCACCGGCTTGTGCGCGGCCTGTTCGATCTCGCGCCACAAATCGTTGGACACCGTGTTGCCATACGCATGCTTTGCCATGTAGCTGCGCACGCCGGCGCGCCATGCATCTTCGCCCACGTAGTGCTCCAGCATGCGGATGACCGATTCGCCTTTCTGGTAGGTGATGTCGTCGAACGCCTGGCTGGCCTGATCGACGTTGCTGATGCGCTGTACCACCGCGTGGGTGGTGGCCAGCGCGTCGCGTTCCATCGCCGTCTCGCGCGTGGTGACCGCGCGCAGCGGCCAGTTCCATTCCGGATGCAGGCGGGCGGTGGTGCGCGACTCCATCCATGAGGCGAAACCTTCGTTCAGCCACAGATCGTCCCACCACGACATGGTGACCAGATCGCCAAACCACTGGTGGGCGATCTCGTGCGCGGCAAACACGAAAGTGGTTTGCCGATCCGCCTGGGTGGCGGTGCGCGGATCGAGCAGCATGCCGAATTCGAAGGTAAAGATCGCGCCCCAGTTTTCCATCGCGCCGAACGACTGGCTGCGGCCGGGCGCGGCGATGTTGTCCAGCTTGGGCAGCGGATACTTGACGCCGAAGTAATCGTTGTACTCCTTCAGCACCGCGCGCGAGGTGTCGAGCGCGAACTGCGCCTGCGCCAGCGCGCCTTTCTGCGTCACCACGCCCAGTTCCACGCCATCTTCCACGGCGGTGGCGCGATCAAACTCGCCCAGGCCAAAGAACAGCAGGTAGGTCGACATGCGCGGTGTGGTGGCAAAGCGCACCAGCTGGCGGCCATCGGCCAGCCGCGTGCTGGAAGCAACCGGCATATTGGATACCGCCGTCTGTCCTGATGGGATGGTGGCCTCCAGCGCGAAGGTGGCCTTGTAGAATGGCTCATCCCAGGATGGAATCATGCGGCGCGCGTCGGCCGCCTCGAACTGCGTGTACAGCGCGCGTTTCCTGGCGCCGCCGTTGTCATAGTCGAGCGAGAACAGGCCAAACGGCTGGTTGCCGATCGCCCCGGTGTAATCGAGCTTGAGCTGGTAGCTGCCCGGCTTGAGCGCTGCGGCAAAGTGGAAGGTGGCAGTCTGCTTTTGCGCATTGACGTCGATCTTGCTGGCCGCCTGCGCCGCCTGGCCCGGACCGGCGCTGATGGCGGCCGCGCTGAATTTGAGGTCGGCGGCGTTGAGCGTCAGGCTGCTGGTGGGCTGCCTGACCTCCAGCGCGATGGTGACACTGGCGCTGAAAGTGCTGCTGGCCGCATCGGGAGTGAGCGAGACCGCGTAATGGGTCGGCACGGCGTTGCGCGGCAATTGGGTGGTGACCTGCGCGGTTTTGGCGGCAGGCGCGGCGGCCAGGGCAGGGGCGCCGGCGGACATGCCCAGCATCGCCATCACGGCGAGCGAAATCAGACTGCGTTGCATGCTTATCCTTTTTATAGTGAGGAGCCTCGTGGGCAAGCGTGCAATCTACGGCGAAGCGCATGCGCTGTCAAACCCCAAATGGGATTATGATTTGGCCACGCCCACCACTACAAAAGGCTGAGACATGATTGATCTGTACACCGCGGCCACGCCCAACGGCCACAAAATCTCGATCGCGCTGGAAGAGCTGGAGCTGACCTACACGCTGCACGCGCTGGACCTGTCGGCCGGCGAGCAAAAGCAACCGTGGTTCCTGGCGATTAACCCCAACGGCCGCATTCCGGCCATCGTCGACCGCAGCGAGGACAACTTCGCCGTGTTTGAATCGGGCGCCATCCTGATCTACCTGGCGGAGAAAACCCACGAGTTGATGCCGACCGATTTCAAGGGCCGCTCGCGCGTGCTGCAATGGCTGATGTTCCAGATGGGCGGCATCGGCCCGATGATGGGACAAGCCAATGTGTTTCACCGCTATTTCCCGGAGAAGATCCAGCCGGCCATCGACCGCTATCAGGGCGAGAGCAAGCGGCTGTTCCGGGTGCTGGATGCGCACCTGGCGCACCACGAATACCTGGCCGGCGAATATTCGATCGCCGATATCGCCAACTGGGCCTGGGTGCATACGCATAACTGGTCGGGCGTGACGGTGGACGACCTGCCGCACCTGCAGCGCTGGCTGGCGGCGATCGCCGCACGGCCGGCGGTGCAGCGCGGGATCATCCTGCCGCCGCGCGCCGAACGCGCCGATCCGGCCACCGTGCGCACCATGCTGGAGACGGGGCAATCGCGATGAAATTCTATACTTCCCTGCGCGCGCCGAATCCGCGCCGCGTGGCCATGTTCATCGCCGAAAAAGGCCTGACTGGCATCGAGCAGGTGAACATCGACCTGGGCGCCGGCCAGCACCGCAGCGCCGACTACCTGGCGCGCAATCCGTTCGGGCGGGTGCCGGCGCTGGAGCTGGACGATGGCCGCATCCTGTGCGAAACGCGCGCCATCTGCAGCTGGCTGGAAGGTTATGCGCCGGAGCCCAACCTGATGGGTGAGGGCTACGACGAATGCGCCTTCATCGAAATGGCTGACCGGCGGGTGGAACTGCACCTGTTCTATGGCATCGCCAACTGCATCCGCCACACGCATCCCGGCCTGGCGGCGCTGGAGCAGCCGCAGTTTCCCGAATACGGCGCGGCACAGGGCGAAAAGATGCGCGAGACTGCGCGCTGGCTGGATCAGGTGCTGGCCGCGCAGCCGTTTGTGGCCGGGCAGCGCTTCACCATCGCCGACATCACGGCGTTTTGCGCGCTGGAGTTTGCCCGTGGCCTGCTGCGGTTCCGGCCCGGCCAGGAGGGCATGCCGCATCTGCAGGCCTGGCGCGACCGGATGGCCGAACGGCCCAGCGCGGCGGCCGCATAGCTGCCGTCATTCCCGCGCAGCGGGAATCCATAGGCCGCATGCCGGCCAGCGCGACATGGATTACCGCCTGCGCGGGAATGACGCTGTCATGCCACGCGCTTGTACCAGGACTGGTGCGCCAGCAGGGGTTTGTAATGGCGCGCCAGCGGGTCGTGCTCGTCCAGCGGCCGATCCAGCGCCAGCGTGCCGAACGGCGCCAGGCTGTCATCAAACAGCTGCAGCACGCGCCTGCGCAGCGCCGGGCCAAAGTCGGGCAGGGCACGCTGGCCGAGGATCATCTGGAATTCGTTGAATGAGGCATCGGTGACCAGGTTGTATTGCGCCCAGGTGATGCGGCTGCTCAGCTGCGGCTTGAGCACCGCGTGCAGGCCGTCGGCACTGACCTCGAAGTAGTCAATCAGCTTGCCAATGCCGCCGCTGCGCACATAGTTGGCCTGCAGCTCGCCCAGGCGCGCCATCGGCAGGCTGGCTTGCTGGGCTTCGGCCAGCATGGCGTCGCTGGCCACGGTGGCATAGATTTCGGTGCGCGGCGCCAGCTGTTCCTGCGCCAGCAGGATGGCCAGCGTCCACGCCTGCTGGGCGCCGGCGCAGTCGGCCAGCCAGACGCGCGGCAGGGCGGCGCCGTGCAGGCAGACGCCCAGCGACAGACGCAGCATCGACACTTCCAGCGCGTTGTCAAACATCAGCGCTGGCGTGACGTACAAGGCGCGCAGCAGGGCGTTGTAGGCCTGGTCGTCGTGCAGGATGCGCGACTGCAGGGCCGAGATGGTGGCCAGGCCCAGCTCCCCGCGCAACGCCTGCACCTTGCGCGCCACCACGGCGCGGTCGTAGCCGCGGAAGTCGTAGCCGTGGCATTGGAACAGCGCCTCCAGCAGCAGCTCCAGTTCCAGTTCCTCGACCGAGGACGGCGAGTGCCGCCGCCCCGCGCTGCCGGCCGAGACGATCAGCGGCGCGCCGCCTGCAGCAGCGGGTGCGGTGCCTTCCGGCGGGCTGTCGTCCGGCGGCCTGGCCTCGCCGTCGCCGGCTGGCGGCGCGGCGCCGGTCAGGGCGGCCTTGATGGAGGCGAAGATCGACGACATCAGTGCAACCACACGCGCATCAGCGACAGCAGCTGCGCCACGTCCACCGGCTTGGTGATGTAGTCCGACGCCCCGGCCGCGATACATTTATCGCGGTCGCCCTTCATCGCCTTGGCCGTCAGCGTGATGATCGGCAGCGACTTGAACTTCGGAATGCGCCGGATCGCGCGCATGGTGTCGTAGCCGTCCATCTCCGGCATCATGATGTCCATCAGGACGATCTCGATGGTCGGATCGCGCTCCAGCACCTCGATGCCATCGCGCCCGTTCTCGGCAAACAGCACCTGCATCTGCTGGCGCTCAAGCAGCGAGGACAGGGCAAAGATATTGCGCAGGTCATCGTCGACGATCAGCACCTTGCGTCCGGCCAGTCCGCCTTCGGCCGCGTGGATCTCCTCCAGCATGCGGCGCTGCGCCTCCGGCAGGCTGGCCTGGGAGCGGTGCAGGAACAGCGCCGTCTCGTCCAGCAGCCGCTCCGGCGAACGCGCATCCTTGATCACGATCGTCTTGGCATAGCGCTTCAGCTTGGCCACCTCCTTGCGGTTCAGGTCCTTGGCGGTATTGATCACGATCGGCACATCGCGCAGCGATTCATCCTTGCCGATGATGTCCAGCAGATCGAAGCCGCTGATGTCGGGCAGCGTCAGATCCAGCACCACGCAGTCGAAGTGCTGCTCGCGCAGGGCGTCCAGCGCGGCCTGCCCGGTTTCCACCGCGACGATATGAATATCGACGTCGCCAATCAGCGCAATGATGGCGTCGCGTTGCGCCTGCTCGTCATCCACCACCAGCAGGCTGCGCTTGCCGCCCAACAGGAACTTCTGGATGCGGCTGAATTCCTCCTGCAAGACTTCCTTGCTGATTGGTTTGTTCAGGTAGGAGATGGCGCCCAGGCGCAGCGCGCGTTCGCGCTCGCGCAGGCTGGACATCACGTGCACTGGAATGTGGCGCGTGCTTGGGTCGCGCTTCAGGCGGTCCAGCACCGTGAAGCCGTCGATATCCGGCAGGTCGAGATCGAGGAAGATCGCCGACGGCAGATAATCACGCGCCAGGCTCAACGCCGAATCGCCCTGCATGGTGACGATGCCCTTGAAGTTTTTTTCGCGCGCAAAGCCCAGCACAATCTGCGAGAAGCGCTCGTCGTCCTCGATGATCAGGACCGACGGATCGCCTGGCGCCACCAGTCCGCGGTCGTCGCTGCTGCTGTATTCGTCCAGCTCCACCTCGATCTCATGCAGGTTGCTGACCACTTCTTGCTCCGGGTGCGGCGGCGTGTACACCACCTGCGGTGCCGGCGTTGGCATCCGCACCTGCGGCGCGCGCACGGTTTCATAATTGATGAAGCCGGCGCGGTTATACGGCAGGAACAGGGTAAAGGTCGAACCGCTGCCGACCACCGACTCCACCCGGATCTCGCCGCCCAGCAGGCGCGCCAGCTCGCGCGAAATCGACAGACCCAGGCCGGTGCCGCCGTACTTGCGCGCGGTCGAACCGTCGGCCTGCTGGAACGCTTCAAAGATCAGCTGCAGCTTGTCGGCGGCGATGCCGACGCCGGTGTCGCTCACCGCAAACGACAGCACCGCATCGGCGTGCAGCAGGTTGGGGTGGTCGCTGGTGAAGCCGCTGTTCACCAGACTGATGACCAGCGACACCTGGCCATGGGTGGTGAACTTGAAGGCGTTCGACAGCAGGTTTTTCAGCACCTGCTGCAGGCGCGTGGTGTCGGTCATCATGGCCGTCGGCAGGCTGTCCTTCAGCTCCACATAGAAGCCGAGGTGCTTGGCCTCCGCCATGTGGCGGAAGGTGCGGTCGACGTAGTTGCGCAGATTCTGGAAGCGGTACTCGGAGATGTCCAGGGTGACGGTACCGGATTCGATCTTCGACAGGTCCAGAATATCGTTAATCAGCGTCAGCAGGTCGGAGCCCGAGCCGTGGATGGTCTTGGCGAATTCCACCTGCTTGTTGGACAGGTTGCCGTCCGGGTTGTCGCCCAGCTGCTGCGCCAGAATCAGCAGCGAGTTCAGTGGCGTGCGCAGCTCGTGCGACATATTCGCCAGGAACTCGGATTTATATTTCGACGACAGCGCCAGCTGGGTGGCTTTCTCTTCCAGCGCCAGTTTGGCCTGCTCCACCTCGCGGTTTTTCCGTTCCACCTCGATATTCTGCTCGGACAGCAGACGGGCTTTTTCCGCCAGCTCCTGGTTGGTCTGCTGCAGTTCCTGCGCCAGCGACTGCGACTGCGTCAGCAGCGACTCGGTACGGCTGTTTGCCTCGATGGTGTTCAGCACCACGCCGATCGATTCCATCAGCTGGTCCAGGAAGGACAGGTGGGTTTCGGTGAAGCGGTCCAGCGAGGCGATCTCGATCACCGCCTTCACCTGCTGCTCGAACAGGATCGGCAGCACCACGATATTGGTCGGCGGCGCCGCGCCCAGGCCGGACGACACCACGATGTAATCACGCGGCACGTCGGTCAGCCAGATGCGCACCTTCTCCAGCGCGCACTGGCCCACCAGGCCTTCGCCCGGCAGGAAGGAGGTCGGCAGCTTGCGGCTGGAGCGGTAACCATAGCTGGCGATCATGCGCAGGCGGGCGTCGGCCTCCTGCGAATCCATCATGTAGAACACGCCGTGGTGCGCCGACACCAGCGGCGCCAGCTCGGACAGAATCAGCTTGGTCACCGCCTGCAGGTCGCGCTGGCCCTGCAGCAGACGGGTGAAGCGCGCCAGGTTGGTCTTCAGCCAGTCCTGCTGCGCGTTCTTCAGCGTGGTGTCCTTCAGGTTACGGATCATCTCATTGATGTTGTCCTTCAGGTAGGACACCTCGCCGCGCGCTTCCACCTGGATGGAACGCGACAAGTCGCCGCGCGTCACGGCGGTCGCCACTTCGGCAATCGCGCGCACCTGGTTGGTCAGGTTGGCCGCCAGCTGGTTGACGTTTTCGGTCAAGTCCTTCCAGGTGCCGGCCACGCCGGACACGTTGGCCTGGCCGCCCAGCTTACCTTCCGTACCCACCTCGCGCGCCACACGGGTCACCTCGGAGGCGAAGGAGGACAGCTGGTCCACCATCACGTTGATGGTGTCTTTCAGTTCCAGGATCTCGCCCTTCACGTCCACCGTAATTTTCTTGGACAAGTCGCCGCGCGCCACCGCCGTCGTCACCGCCGCGATGTTACGCACCTGGCCCGTCAGGTTGGACGCCATGAAGTTCACGTTGTCGGTCAAGTCCTTCCAGGTGCCGCCCACGCCCGGCACGTAGGCCTGGCCGCCCAGCTTACCTTCCGTACCCACCTCACGCGCCACGCGGGTCACCTCGGATGCAAAGGAGGACAGCTGGTCCACCATCACGTTGATGGTGTTTTTCAGCTCCAGAATCTCGCCCTTCACGTCCACCGTAATCTTTTTCGACAGGTCGCCATTCGCCACCGCCGTGGTCACGTCCGCGATGTTGCGCACCTGGCCCGTCAGATTGGACGCCATGAAGTTCACGTTGTCGGTCAGGTCTTTCCAGGTGCCGGCCACGCCGGACACATTGGCCTGGCCGCCCAGCTTGCCCTCGGTACCCACCTCACGCGCCACGCGCGTCACCTCGGATGCAAATGAGTTCAACTGGTCGACCATCACGTTGATGGTGTTTTTCAGCTCCAGAATCTCGCCTTTCACGTCCACCGTGATCTTCTTCGACAAGTCGCCGTTGGCCACCGCCGTGGTCACGTCCGCGATGTTGCGCACCTGGCCCGTCAGGTTACCCGCCATCGAGTTCACCGAGTCGGTCAAGTCCTTCCAGGTGCCGGCCACGCCTTTCACCTGCGCCTGGCCGCCCAGCTTGCCCTCGGTGCCCACCTCGCGCGCCACCCGCGTCACCTCGGATGCGAAGGAGGACAACTGGTCCACCATCACGTTGATGGTGTTTTTCAGTTCCAGAATCTCACCCTTCACGTCCACCGTAATCTTCTTCGACAAGTCGCCATTGGCCACCGCCGTCGTCACCGCCGCGATGTTACGCACCTGGCCGGTCAGATTGGACGCCATGAAGTTCACGTTATCGGTCAAGTCCTTCCAGGTGCCGCCCACGCCCGGCACATACGCCTGGCCGCCCAGCTTGCCCTCGGTGCCCACCTCACGCGCCACGCGCGTCACCTCGGATGCGAAGGAGCGCAACTGGTCCACCATCACGTTGATGGTGTCCTTCAGCTGCAGGATCTCGCCGCGCACGTCCACTGTGATCTTCTTCGACAAGTCGCCGTTGGCCACCGCCGTGGTCACCTCCGCGATGTTACGCACCTGCGAGGTCAGGTTACCCGCCATCGAGTTCACCGAGTCGGTCAAGTCCTTCCAGGTGCCGGCCACGCCTTTCACCTGCGCCTGGCCGCCCAGCTTGCCCTCCGTACCGACCTCGCGCGCCACGCGCGTCACTTCGGAGGAGAACGAGGACAGCTGTTCCACCATGGTGTTGGCGGTCATCGCCGCGCGCAGGTACTGGCCCTTCAGCGGGTGGCCGTCCACTTCCAGCGCCATGGTCTGCGACAGGTCGCCTTTCGCCACCGCGCCGATCACGCGCGCCATTTCGGAAGTCGGCCGCACCAGGTCATCGATCAGGGTGTTGACCGAGCTGATGATGGTGGCCCAGCCGCCGGCCGCATGCGGCATCTCGGCCCGTTGCGTCAATCGCCCCTCGCGACCCACCACGCGACTGACCTCGGTCACCTCGCGCACCATGCGTGCCTTGGTATCGATGATGTCATTCAGCGTGTCAGCAATTTTGCCCGCCATGCCTATCCAGTCGGAGGGCATGCGCACTGAAAAGTCGCCTTTTTTCAGCGCCATCAGCGTAGACAGCAGCACTTTCGCGTCCAGTTGTTCACCCAGGTCGGTCATATCGTTCATGGCTTATTCCTCATTGCTTAGGAGGGTAGGTGTGTTGAGATTGGCATCGCCGCTGGTTTGCTCCAGCAGGCCGGCCGCCGGCAGCGGCGGATAAAACAGCGGGCCCTGACAGGTGTGGCAGCCCAGTTCCTGCAGCACTTCCAGCTGCTGGCGGGTCTCCACGCCCAGCGCCACCACCCGCATCGACAGGGCGCGCGCCAGGTGGATCACGGCCGCCACGATGTCGGTGCCGCCTTCGTCGTTGCCGATGCCGTGCACGAAGCTGCGGTCGATCTTCAGGGTGTTGAGCTGCCAGCGCTTGCAGGCCGCCAGCGAGGAGCGCGCGCTGCCGAAATCGTCCAGCGCCAGGCGCACGCCGGCGGTCTGCATCTGCGTCAGCAACTGCGCCAGCGGCTCGCTGGCGCCCAGCAGCAGTTTTTCACTGAGTTCGATGCCGATGCTGCCCGGCGCCAGCCCGTGCTTGCGCATGGCCGGCAGCAGCATCTGCAGCAGTTCGGCGTGCAGCTGCGGTGTCGCCAGGTTCAGCCAGATGCACAGCGGCGGCGCCTGCATGCTGTGCGCGCTGGCGCTCAGGCTTTGCCACAGCGAGACCTGCGAGCAGCACTGCGCCACCACCCAGGCGTCCACCCGGTCCAGCAGCGCGCGTTCCTGCACCTGCGGCAGGAACTGCGCCGCTTCCAGCGCCCCGTGCATCGGATGGCGCCAGTACAGCAGCGCCTCGGCGGCGATCACGCGCCCGCTGTTCAGGTCCACCTGCGGTTCGTAGCGCAGCTCCAGCTGGCCGGCCGCCAGGGCCTTGCGCAATTCCAGCGTCCAGCGCTCGCGTTCGCGCTCGCGCACATTCAGCGCCTCGTGGAAGAACTGCACCGGCATGGCGGCATTCTGCTTGGCGTGGTACATGGCGGTATCGGCGTTTTTCATCAGCGCCTGGGCATTCGGGCCGTCCTGCGGATACAGGGCGATGCCAATGCTGGCCGCCGTCTTCAGCCGGTGGACGCCGATCTCGAAGGGCAGGGCGCAGGCCATCTCGATCTTGCGCGCCACGCGCGCGGCGTTGGCCGAAGCCGACTTCCCCTCGATCAGCACCACGAATTCGTCGCCGCCCAGGCGCGCCACGATGTCGGCCACCCGCACCGCCGCGGTCAGCCGCGCCGCCACCTGGCGCAGCAGCTCGTCGCCGGCCTCGTGGCCGTAGGTATCGTTGATCGGCTTGAATTTGTCGAGGTCGAGGAACAACAGCGCGAAGCCGACGCCGCTGCGGTCCGAGGTGGCCACCGCATGCTCCAGCTGCTGGATCAGGGCGCGGCGGTTCAGCAGATTGGTCAGGGCGTCGCGCGTGGACAGGTCATGCGCGCGCTGCTCGGCCTGCTTGCGCTCCTTGACCTCCAGTTCCAGCTCGGCGTTGATGCGTTCCAGATCCTGCAGGCGCTGCACCCGCAAGTCCTGGTTGAGGCGCGCCAGTTCCTCGGTCTTGATGCGCAACTGCATGTTTTTCTTGGCCATCTCGACAAACACGTCCACCTTGGCCTGCAGGATTTGCGGGATCACCGGCGTGAACAAGTAGTCGACGGCGCCATGCTGGTAGGCCTTGAGGCGGTTCAGCTCGTCAGCGTAGTGGGCGGTGATGAAGATGATCGGCGTGCCGGCCGAGCGCGGATGCGAATGGATGGCCTCGGCAGTTTCAAAGCCGTCCATGCCCGGCATGCTGACGTCCAGCAGGATCACGGCAAACTCGTGCAGCAGCACCTGGCGCAACGCTTCCTTGCCGGAGGCGGCAGTAATCACTTCATATAAATGTGGGTCGGCAGCGTCGAGCAGCAGGGTTTCCAGCGCATACAGGCTGGGCTGGTCGTCGTTGACGAGGAGAACTTTTGGGATTTGCACGGTGGCTGGTGACTGTTTTGGACGGAAAAAGATGACTCTATTTTATCGTTTTAATAACTCGGCTTCCAGCTTTTCCAAACCTTAAGATATTATCGAAACTAAATTTTCCTGTGCGCACGATTGAGGCCGCGTAGTCGCCAAATTCTCACCAATTCTTGCACTGGTTCCCGAGCAGCATTAATAGTATCCTGCTGTGATGCAAAATATTCCTTGCCGAGTGATGCCGTATGCTGAAAACAGCTAACCGGAGAAAAGCGGTCACCAAAACACGCCTGATTTTCTGGGGCGTGGGCTGCGCCTTGGCGGCCGGCGTCGGTGCGCTGCTGTACAGCGCGGCGGCCCGCACGGTCGACGACGATGCCGGCCAGCGCTTTGAAAATCTGGCGCGCAGCACCCAGTATGGCATCTCGGCCAGGATCAAATCGTATTCCGACCTCACGCGCGGACTGGCCGCCTTGTTCCAGACCTCGGACCAGATTTCGCGCCGGCAGTTCACCCAGTACGTCGCCAGCCTCGATATTCCGCGCTATTTCCCGGCCATCGAGGCGCTCAACTGGGCGCCGGTGGTAAGCGACGCCCAGCGTGACGCCTTTGTGGCCGCCGTGCGCGCCGAGGGCTATCCCGACTTCGACATCACGCCGCCCGGCCGCCGCGACCAGTATGCGGTGCTGACCTATCTGGAGCCGGCCGCCATGCTGTCCGAGCGCCACGGCGTCGATCTTGCCGCCAACCCGGCGGTGGCGCGCATGCTGGCCGCCTCGCGCGACAGCGGCCAGGTGGCGTCTTCCGGCCAGCCGATTGTGGTGCGCCTGCCGACGCCGCATTTCGGCCTGGGCGTGCGCCTGCCGGTGTACCGCCGCGGCATGCCGACCGGCACCGTGGCCGAGCGCCGCGCGGCCTATCTCGGCTCGGTCGGCGCTGGTTTCAGCATCCCCAGGCTGGTGCAGGGCGCCATCGATGAAATGACCGTGCGCCAGGTGCACCTGACGCTGTACGCCGACGGCAGCACCGACGTCGAGCAGCGCCGCCTGGTGATCGAGCAGACCGACCGTCTGCTGTTCAACGACACCGGCGCCATGGTGGCCACGCCGCTGCCGGCCGCCGAGCGGGAGCAGATCTTTGAAACGGTGCTGCCGATCGACTTCAACGGCAGCTTGTGGAAGGCGCAGTTCCAGGTCCGCAAGGAGGCGCTGCTGACCAGCTTTGACCTGTACTTCCCGTGGATCGCCGCGCTGACCGGCTTTGCCGGCACGCTGCTGCTGTACAGCTATGTGTTCGTGCTGTACGCCTCGCGCCGGCGCGCCATCAAGCAGGGGCTGTTGCTGGACACGGTGCTCAACAACGTCGATGCCCATGTCTACATGAAGGACCAGAATCGCCGCTACCTCTACGTCAACGCGCGCATGGCCGAGTGCATGGGATTGCCGGCCCACGAGATCGTCGGCAAGCTGGATCGCGAGCTGATGCCGGATCAGGCGGCGGACGCCCAGTGGGCGCTGGAACGGCCGGTGTTTGCCGACGGCGTCAAGCGCTCCGGCGAGGTGCAGTTTGTCGGCCGCGATGGCGTGCTGCAGCATCTGTGGACCGTCAAGGTGCCGGTCGAGCTGGGACGCTCGTTCACCGCGGTGATCGGCCTGGCCACCGACGTCACGGCCCTGCACAAGCTGAAGGAGGAAGCCGATGCGGCCAACCAGGCCAAGAGCGACTTCCTGTCGAATATGAGTCATGAGATCCGCACGCCGATGAACTCCATCATCGGCATGGCGCACCTGGCGCTGAAGTCGGTCACCCATCCCAAGCAGCGCGATTACCTGCAGAAGATTTACCACTCGGGCCAGCATCTGCTGGGCATCATCAACGACATTCTCGACTTCTCCAAGATCGAAGCCGGCAAGATGGACCTGGAGGTGCTGGACTTTACGCTCGACACCCTGCTGGCGAACATCTCCAGCCAGCTGGGCGAGAGCGCCCATGCCAAGGGCCTGGAACTGGTGTACGAGATCTGGCCCGGCCTGTCGCATCAGCTGCGCGGCGATCCGCTGCGGCTGGAGCAGGTGCTGCTCAACTTTGCCGGCAACGCCATCAAGTTCTCTGAAAACGGCAAGGTGATCATCCGCGCGCGGCCGCTGGAGGAGCGCGACACCCACATCATGGTGCGTTTCGAAGTGGTGGACCATGGCATCGGCATGACGCCCGAGCAGGTGGCCAAGCTGTTCCAGTCTTTCCACCAGGCCGACAGCTCGACCACGCGGCGCTACGGCGGCACCGGGCTGGGGCTGGTGATCAGCAAGCAGCTGGCGGAACTGATGGGCGGCGGCGTCGGCGTCGAGAGCAAGCCGGGCGAGGGCAGCACCTTCTGGTTCACCGCGCGCCTGGCCAAGGGCGTGCGCTTCCTGCAGCCGAATGACGAATCGGTGCAGCCGGATGTGCTGGACAGCATACGCGGCGCCGCCATCCTGCTGGTGGAGGACAACACCTTCAGCCAGCAGGTCGGGCAGGAGCTGCTGGAGGATGCCGGCGCCACGGTGTGCGTGGCGAATAACGGCAAGGAAGCCATCGACCTGCTGCTCAAGGAGCGCTTTGATTGCGTGCTGATGGACGTGCAGATGCCGGTGATGGATGGCTATGAGGCCACGCGCCTGATCCGCGCGCATCCGAAATTGGCGGCCACCCTGATCATCGCCATGACCGCCAACGCCGGCCGCGACGACCAGCAGCGCTGCCTGGACGCGGGAATGGACGAATTTGTCACCAAGCCGATCGCGCCCAAGCTGCTGTTCAACATGCTGGCCAAGTGGATGAGCCAACGCACGCGCACGGCCGGCAGTATCACGCGCAAGCCGGCGCCGCCGCCGCCGTCGTACTTCTCGGCGCCGCAGGGCCTGAGCGTGCTGCCGTCGCCGCCGGTGTTCGTGCCGCGCCAGATGGCGCCGTCGGCGCCTGCCGCCGCGCCGGCGTCGCTGCCGCCCGCTGGCGCGGCACCGTCGCCAGTCAGCGCGCCAGCGCCGGCCAGCGCCGCGCCAGCCGAACTGTTCGACGTGGCCGCGCTGGCGGAGACGTTCGGCGGCAAGCCGGACAAGATGCGCAAGTACGCGCTGCTATTCCTGAGCTCCGCGCGCGATAGCCTGGTCGAAATCGATGCCGCGCTGGCGCGTGGAGATCTGGTCCAGCTGTCCGAACTGGGCCACCGCACCAAATCGGCCGCGCGCGCGGTGGGCGTCATGCAGTTCGGGAACCTGTGCTACGCGCTGGAGCAGGTCCGCAAAGACCCGGACGCCGGCAACGCCAAACGGCTGGTGGCCGAACTGCACGCCATGCTGGACCTGCTGGACCAGCACATCGCGCAGGAACTGCTGGCATACGCCCCGGGCTAGAGCGATAATACGGCTTCGATCACCACAAAGAGCCCTATGCACCCTGGCATCACCCCCGGCCTGCTGATTTTGCACGGCAATCAGATGGAACAGCTGCGCGCCGCCGTCTTCCAATGGCTGCGCAGCCACCCGCTGGGGGCGCTGGAGTCGGAAATCTTTCTGGTCCAGTCCAACGGCGTGGCCGAATGGCTGAAAATTGCCCTGGCCGAGGAAAACGGCATCTGCGCCGCCGCCCGTGTGGCGCTGCCGGCGCGCTTTCTGTGGGACGCCTACCGCGGCATGCTGGGACGCGAGCGCGTGCCGCCCATCTCCGCCTTCGACAAGGGCCCGTTGACCTGGCGCCTGATGCGCCTCCTGCCGACTTTGCTGGCTGATCCGGTCTTCACGCCGCTGCGCCACTTCCTGGCCGATGGCGAGGCCGAGCGCCGGCTGCAACTGGCCGAACGCCTGGCCGACTTGTTCGACCAGTACCAGGTCTACCGTGCCGACTGGCTGGACGACTGGGCCGCCGGCCGCGACCAGCTGCGCAATGCGCGCGGCGAAGCCACGCCGCTGCCGGACGACCAGCGCTGGCAGGCGCAGTTGTGGCGCGCCGTGATCGACGACGTCGAGCCGCACGAGCGCGGCCTTGGCCGCGCCACCGTCCATACCGAATTCGTGCGCGCCATTGCCGCCGGCGAAGCACCACTGGGCCGCCTGCCGCGCCGGGTGGTGATCTTTGGCGTTTCGGCGCTGCCGTTTCAGACCTTGCAGGCGCTGGCCTCGCTGGCGCGCCACACGCAGGTGCTGCTGGCGGTGCCGAATCCCTGCCAGTACTACTGGGGCGACATCATCGAAGGGCGCGACCTGCTGCGCAGCGCGCACCGTCGCCAGCAGCTGCGCAACGGCCAGGACCTGGGCCAGATTCCGCTGGAGGAACTGCATGCGCACAGCCACCCGCTGCTGGCCAGCTGGGGGCGGCAGGGCCGCGACTTCGTGCGCATGCTGGACGAATTTGACGAAGCCGCGCAAGCCGCGGCCGCCGCCAGCGAAGACGACGCCGCGCCGCTGCGTGTCGACCTGTTCAGCGAAGGCGACGGCGATACGCTGCTGACGCAGGTGCAGGCCGCCGTCCGCGAACTGCTGCCGCTGTCCGAACACCCGCACCTGCCGCCGCCGGACGATGACCGCTCGATCGAATTCCACGTCACCCATAGCGTGCAGCGCGAAGTGGAAGTGTTGCACGACCAGCTGCTGCAAATGTTCGCGGACGCCGGGCAGGGTAGCCGTCCGCTGCGCCCGCGCGACGTGGTGGTGATGGTGCCTGACATCGACACCTTCTCGGCCGCCATCCACGCCGTGTTTGCGCAATACCGCCGCAGCGACCCGCGCTACATCCCGTTTGAAATCGGCGACGTCAACGACCGCAGTGTCAATCCGCTGCTGGTGGCGCTGGAATGGCTGCTGCGCCTGCCGCAGCAGCGCTGCCGCCAAAGCGAGGTGCGCGACCTGCTGGATGTGCCGGCGCTGGCCGCGCGTTTCGGGCTGCATGAAGACGACCTGCCGACGCTGGGCCGCTGGATCGAAGGCGCCGGCGTGCGCTGGGGCCTGGACCAGCAGCACCGCAGCGGCCTGGGACTCGGCCCGGCCGGCGAACAGAATGCCTGGATCTTCGGCGTGCGCCGCATGCTGCTCGGTTACGCCAGCGGCACGGCATCCAGCTTCGCCGGCATCGAACCTTATGCGGAAGTCGGGGGGCTGGATGCCGCGCTGGCCGGCTCGCTGGCGCAGCTGGTGGAAGCGCTGCTGCACTGGCGCGCCGTGCTGGCCGAAGCGCGTTCGCCGGCCGAATGGGGCGTGCAGGCGCGCGCGCTGCTGGCGGCCTTCTTCAAATCCAGCGAGGAGGGCGACCGCCTCACCCTGGCGCTGCTGGACGACGCCCTGAACAAATGGCTGGACACCTGCGAAGGCGCCGGCTACGAAGAAGCGGTGCCGCTGGCCGTGCTGCGCGAAGCCTGGCTGGGATTGATGGATGAGCCGACGCTGAACCACCAATTCGTCTCCGGCGGCGTCACCTTCTGCACCCTGATGCCGATGCGCGCGGTGCCGTTCCGCGTGGTCTGCCTGCTCGGCATGAACGACGGCGACTTCCCGCGCCGCGCACCGAAAGCCGACTTTGACCTGTTGGCGCAGCCGGGCATGGCCCGCCCCGGCGACCGCTCGCGCCGCGACGACGACCGCTACCTGATGCTGGAGGCCGTGCTGGCCGCGCGCGACAAGCTGTATATCAGCTGGGTGGGGCGCAATGTGCGCGACAACAGTGAGCAGCCGCCATCGGTGCTGGTGTCGCAGTTGCGCGATTATTTGGTCAACGGCTGGGATCTGGACCTGCACGCGCGCACCACCGAGCACGCGCTGCAACCGTTCAGCCGCCGCTATTTTGAGGCCGGCGGCCTGTTGACCTATGCCCGCGAATGGCGCGAGGCGCATGGCGAAGAAGCGGCGGCCGGTGAAGCCACCGAACTGCCGCCGTTCGACATCGACGACAAATTCCGCCTCAAGCTGGGGCAACTGCACAACTTCCTGCGCCAGCCGGTGCGCTTCTTTTTCCGCCAGCGCCTGGGCGTGATGTTTGGCGAAGCCGCGCTGGTGGGCGAAGACGAGGAACCCTTCTCGCTCAACGCGCTGAAACGCTATCTGCTGGAAGACACGCTGCTGGACGACGCCGACACGCCGGAAGAAATCGACCAGGTCTACGATAAGCTGACCCAGCGCGCCGAACGCTTGGCGCGCGAAGGCGTGCTGCCGATTGGGCTGATCGGCCAGCAGTACCAGCACCAGCTGGTGCAGGCACTGGTGCCGGTGCGCTGCGCATGGCTCACCTTGCGCCAGCACTACGAGCTGGCGGCGCCCAAGGTGGCGTTGAATCTGGTGCTGGCCGGTGTGCCGCTGGACGACTGGATCGACCAGCTGCGCAGCAACGGCAATGAGACCGTGTGGCTGGCGCAGATGTCCTCGCGCGTGGCCGACAAGCAGGGCAAGCCGCGCGGCGACAAGCTGATTGCGATGTGGCTGCGCCAGCTGGCGGTATCCGCCACCGGCATGCAGGTCACCGGCTACCTGGTCGCGCGCGACGCCATCGTCACCATGAAGCCGCTGCCGCCGGAGATGGCGCAGGAAGCCTTGCGCGAATTGGTCTGCCTGTGGCGCGACGGCATGAACCGTCCGCTGCCGACCGCCTGCAAGACCGCGCTGGCGCTGGTGCAGGACGGCGATCCGCGTGCGGTCTACGACGGCGGCTTCGACGTCAATGGCGAAAATGAAGACCTGTGCCTGGCGCGCCTGTGGCCGGATTTTGCGGCGCTCAGCACCGAGCCGGATTTTGACGATGTATCGCGCGCCCTGTATGGCCCGCTGGCGGAATGGATGGAACACTATCTGACGATAGAGCAGATCGAGAGCGAGGGCGCGCAATGAACAACGCCAATCAACTCGCCCCGCTGACTTTCCCGCTGCACGGCTCGCGCCTGATCGAAGCCAGCGCCGGTACCGGCAAGACCTGGACCATCGCCGCGCTGTACGTGCGGCTGGTGCTGGGCCATGGCGGCGAGCATGCCTACAAGCGCCCGCTGCTGCCGGCCGACATTCTGGTGATGACCTTCACCCGCGCCGCCACGCGCGAGCTGTCCAACCGCGTGCGCGAGCGGCTGGTGGAGGCGGCAGCCTACTTCCGCACGCACGAGCAACGCGAGCAGCGCGACGACTATCTGGATGCGCTGCTGGAATCCTATCCCGACCACAGCGCCCAGCAGCAGGCCGCGCACCGCCTGCAACTGGCCGCCGAAACGATGGACGAAGCGGCCATCTTCACCATCGACGCCTGGTGCCAGCGCATGCTGCGTGAGCACGCCTTCGACAGCGGCAGCCTGTTTGACGAAGAACTGGTGAGCGACGAGCAGGCCCTGTTCGAAGACGCCGCCCACGACTACTGGCGTCAGCAGGTTTATCCGCTGAACGCCGCCTCGCTGGAAGCGCTGCTGTCCTGCTGGAGCGACGTTGGCGCCCTGAAGTCCTCCATCCGTGAACTGGTCAGGCGCGCCGACATCATTGGTGAAGCGGCCGGACGCGCCGAGCCGCTGGGCGTCCTGATCGCCAGCGTGCAGCGCGAGCAGCAGGCGCAGCTGGCCCAGCTCAAGGCCGGCTGGTACGAGCGCGCCACGCGCATGGAGCAGTGGATCGCCCAGCACCGCGCGGCCGACCCCAAGTGCTTCAACGGCAACAAGATGCGCCCCGATTCGTTGATCGCCTGGTTCAATGGCCTGCGCGAGTGGTCGCAAAACCCGGCCAGCGTCATGCCGGACATTTCGGACACGGCCTGGAATCGTCTGACGCCGGAAGGCCTGGAAGACGCCTTCGCGAAAAACTTCAGCACCGTGGTGCCGGACGATTTCGACGCCACCCAGCCGCTGAAGCGGGCGTTGGCAGAGATCGAGCCGTTGTCGCACGCGCTATACCGCCACGCGGCGGCAGCGGTGGCCGACCGCATGGCCGAACTGAAAAAGCGCAGCCGCCAGTTCGGCTTTGCCGACATGCTGGACCGCCTGAACGCCGCGCTGCAAGGCGAGAACGGCGCCGCGCTGCGCAAGCGCATCACCGATCAGTATCCGGTGGCGCTGGTGGATGAATTCCAGGACACGGCACCCAACCAGTACCAGATCTTCAACCAGCTGTATCGCGTGGCCGACAACGACCCGGACACCGGCCTGTTCCTGATCGGCGACCCCAAGCAGTCGATCTACGGCTTCCGCGGCGCCGACATCCACAGCTACCTGTCGGCGCGCCGCGCCACCGCCGGCCGCCACTATCAGCTGGGCACCAACTATCGCTCGACCAAACCGGTGGTGGAGGCGGTCAACCACCTGTTCATGTACGCTGAAAGCGGCTTTCCGCGCGGCGCCTTCCGCTTCCGCGACATCGTCACGCAGGAAAACCAGCTGCCGTTTGAAGCGGTCGGCGCCAAGGGCCGCAAGGAACGCATGGTCGATGCGGCCGGAGATGCGCCAGCGCTGATGATCGCCTGCAGCGCGGCGCAGGACCTGAAGGCCGACAGCTACCGCGAATTCTTCGCCCACTACTGCGCCGAAGACATCGTGGCGCGCCTGAACGACGAACGCACCGGCTTTGAGGGCGGCGACCATGGCTTCGTGCGGCTGCAGCCGGCCGATATCGCGGTACTGGTGCGCGACCGCAAGGAGGCCGCCGCTATCCGCCGTGCGCTGCAACGGCGCGGCGTGCCGAGCGTCTACCTGTCCGACAAGGACTCCGTCACCGACAGCGAGGAAGCGGCCGACGTGCTGCGCTGGTTGTCGGCGGTCGCCAACCCGCTCGATGGCGCACTGGCGCGCGCCGCCTTTGCCACCCGCACCGCCGGCCTGCCGCTGGCCGAACTGGCGCGACTGTCGTCGGACGAACTGGCGTGGGAAGAACGCGTCGAGCAATTGAAGGCATTGCACATCGTCTGGCAGCGGCAGGGCGTGCTGGCCATGCTGCGCCGCTTCATCCACGAGCTGCAGCTGCCGGCGGCCCTGCTGCAGCAGGTCGGCGGCGAGCGCCGTCTGACCAATCTGCTGCACCTGGCCGAATTGCTGCAATCGGCCAGCCGCCAGCTGGATGGCGAACAGGCGCTGATCCGCTGGCTGGCGGAGCAGATCGAAGGCGGCGAGGGCGCCGGCGACGAGCGCGTGCTGCGGCTGGAAAGCGATGCGGAGCTGGTGAAGGTGGTCACGGTCCACAAGTCCAAGGGCCTGGAGTATCCGCTGGTGTACCTGCCGTTTGCCGTCACCGCACGCAAGGTGGAGCGGCGCAACCGCAGCTTCTTTGAATTCAGCGACGACGACGGCGTGCGCCGCATCGACATGGCGCTGACCGACACCGCGATGGAACTGGTGGAGCGGGCGCGCCTGCAGGAAGACCTGCGCCTGATGTACGTGGCGTTGACGCGCGCGCGCCACTTCCTGTGGCTGGGCGTGACGGCGCTGTCGGCGCGCAAGGCCGGCGACAACACGCTGCACGAATCGGCGCTCGGTTATCTGCTGACTGGCGGTGTGCCGCTGCCATCGGACCTGATGATGGAACGCTGGCAGCACGCCTGTCAGGGCTGCGCTGCCATTGGCATCACCACGCTGCCGATGAACACCCAGACGCCGACGCGCCTGAACCGCGTCGAACAACGCCCGCCGTTGCTGGATACCCAGCATTACGGCGGGCATTTCGAGCGTGACTGGTCGGTCGGCAGTTTCAGCTCGCTGGCGCGCCGCACCGGCCCTACCGGCACCATCAGCGCCGCCGGCCCGGTGCCGCGCGACGCCCAGCAGGAAAAGCTGCTGGAAGGCGCAGATCTGCCGGCCATGGTTCAGCCCACGCGGGTGGAAGACGCGCCGTGGCACCGCTTCCCGCGTGGCTCGGTGCCCGGCAACTTCCTGCACGAGCAACTGGAGTGGATGGGGCAGGAGGGCTTTGCCATCGTTGATCACGAGACGTTCGAATCGCGTTTGACGCGCCGCGTGGAGCGCGCCGGCTGGGCCAATCGCCTGGACGACACGCTGGCCTGGCTGCGCGAAATCGCCAGCACGCCGCTGCCGTATCTGAACGCGCCGCTGAGCCATATCGCCGCGCCGCTGCCGGAGATGGAGTTCTGGTTCCCCAGCGAGCGGCTGGGCACGGGGGCGCTGGACCGGTTGTGTGCTGCGCATCTGCTGGGCGGCGCTTCCCGTCCCGCGCTGCCGGAGCGTGAACTGCACGGCATGCTGAAAGGCTTCTGCGATCTGGTGTTCGAACACGAAGGCCGCTATTGGGTGCTGGACTACAAATCGAATGCGCTGGGCGGCGGCGATGCGGCCTATCACGAGCCGGCGCTGATCGGCGCCATGGCCGAGCATCGCTACGATATCCAGGGCGCCATCTATATGCTGGCGCTGCACCGGTTGCTGCAAAGCCGCCTGGGGGACGCCTACGACCCGGCCGAACAGCTGGGTGGCGCCATCTTCATGTTCTTGCGCGGCATCGGCAACGCGCAAACGCGCGGTTGTTACCGGATCGAGCCGGATCCTGAATTACTGGACGGGCTGGACCGCCTGCTGGGTGTATCTCATGAGTGAAGCATTTTTCGCGCAAGTCGATGCGCTGACCGAGGCCGGCCAGCTGCGCCGCCTGAGCGGCGCCTTCGCCCGCTTCATCGCCTCGGTGGGCGACAGCCCGCCGCAGCTGATGGCGGCGTGCGTGCTGCTGTCCGAGCTGGAAGGGCGCGGCCACAGCTGCCTGCTGTTGAGTGAATTGAACGCCGATCCGGCCGCGCTGCTCGGCTGGAGCGGCGACGAATGGCGCGACCTGCGCGCCACGGTCGATCCCTGGCCGGACAGCGTGGCAGACTGGCGCGCGCTGCTGGCCGATTGCCGCCAGGTGTGGCCAGTCGGCGGCGACGATATCCATCAGCCGCTGGTGCTGGATGGCGACCGCCTCTACCTGCGCCGCTACTGGCAAGACGAAACCCACGTGGCCGGCGCGGTGCGGGCGCGCGCCCTGGGCGGGGTGCTGGCGGCTGACGCGGACGCGGAAACCGCCGACATCCGCCGCTGGCTGGACATTCTGTTCCCGCACGCGCCGCGCGGCGGTGGCGTCGACTGGCAAAAAATCGCCTGCGCGGTAGCCATGCGTGGCAAGCTGGGCATCATCACCGGCGGCCCCGGCACCGGCAAGACCTATACCGTGGCGCGCCTGCTGGCCTTGCTGTTCGCCACCGCCGGCCAGCGCCAGGCTGGCTTGCGGGTGGCGCTGGCGGCACCGACCGGCAAGGCGGCCGCGCGCCTCAAGCAATCGATCGACGTCGCGCTGGACGAACTGGCGGAAAAAGTCGGCGCAGCCTTGCCGCTGCGCGAACTTGCCGCCCGCATGGGCGCGGCGCGCACGCTGCACAGCCTGCTCGGGGCGCGGCCGGACACGCGCGCCTTCCAGCACCACGCCGGCAACCAGCTGGACGTCGATGTGCTGATTGTTGATGAAGCGTCCATGATTCACCTGGAAATGATGTCAGCGCTGCTGGCCGCCTTGCCGCAGACGGCGACGCTGATCTTGCTGGGCGACAAAGACCAGCTGGCCTCGGTAGAGGCGGGCGCCGTGTTGGGCGACCTGTGCCACAACGCCGAGGCGGGAGAATACCTGCCTGAAACCTTGTCATATGTACATGCCAGCAGCGGCCAGCAGATTCCCGACCACTTTGCCGGCCACGGCGGACCGATTGCCCAGCAGACCGTGATGTTGCGTGAAAGCCGGCGTTTCGGCGGACCGATCGGGGCGCTGGCGTTGGCGGTGAACGCTGGCGACGCGGCGCGGGCGGTTGAAATACTGCGTTCCGGGCAAGATGGAAAAGTGGTGTGGACCGACCTCGCGCAGTCAGCCGACCTGCTGCAACTGGCCTTGTCGGGCTATCGTGGGTATTTGCAATTAATTAAGAATATGCCGCTGGAGCCCGATGACATCATACGACTTGCTATTCTGAGAAGCTTTGAAAGCTTCCGGATTTTGTGTGCCGTGCGCGAAGGCGAGTGGGGCGTCTCCGGCTTGAACGATGTAATTGAGCAAAGATTGCAATCAGCGGGTTTGCTCAAGCGCAGCGGCGAATGGTATGTCGGCCGCCCGGTCATGGTCACACGCAACGACTACGCGACCGGGGTATTCAACGGCGATATCGGCCTGACCCTGCCCGATCCGGCGCGTCCGGGCGCCTTGCGCGTGTACTTCTCCGAAGGCGAAACCGTGCGCAGCGTGCTTGCCACAAGATTAAGAAACGTCGAAACCGCGTTTGCCATGACCGTGCATAAATCGCAAGGTTCGGAGTTCCTGCATACCGCCATGGTGCTGCCGAAAGAGGGCGGCGGCATGCTGGCCCGGGAACTGATCTACACCGGCATTACCCGCGCCCGCGACTACTTTACGTTACTGACGCCGAACGGCCAGGTGCTGCTGGACGCCATCGGCCAGCGCACGCAACGCGCCAGCGGCCTGCGTGATTTGCTCGGCAGCTAGCCTGCGCCGTCAGGCCGCGCCCACCCGGCGCGGCCTTTTCTTTGTCCAATTTAAGCTAAAAATTAGCATGTTGGAACCAATTTCTGGCGCGTGGCCACGGCGGAATGCGGGCTGCAGACGTAAAAAAGCCGGACCCTCGGGTCCGGCTTGTGAGCGGCACGATTGCGCTGCTTACATCGCGCGGCGCGTGCGTTTGCTTTGCTTGACGGCTTTCTTCTTGCTCTTGGCCGAAGCTTTCATGACTTTTGGTTTCTCATCCGGGCCGGCAATCAGGCGGCGGATCTTGACCGCATCCATGTTGCGCACCGAGCTGGCGCCGGCGTTCAGCAGCACCAGGGTGTTGTTCTTGCCACCGGTCCGGAAACGCATGATCAGGCAGCGGCCAGCTTCTTCGGTGTAGCCGGTCTTGGACAAGCCGACATCCCAGCCCTTGGCGCCCACCAGGCGGTTGGTGTTGTGGTACTCGACCTTGCGGCCCTTGATGTTGATCACATCCTTGGTGTCGGTGGTGATGCGGCGGATGTCCGGATAGGCCGAGGCGGCCGTTGCAATCTTGACCAGTTCGGTTGCGGTGGACATATTATGCGGCGACAAACCGGTCGGCTCCTCGATCACGGTCTGGGTCAAGCCGAGTGCGCGGATCTTGGATTTGACTGCCGCACGGAAAGCTGGCATGCCGCCAGGATAGGTCCGGCCTAGCGAGGCAGCGGCGCGGTTGTCTGACGACATCAGCGCCAGCTGCAACACATCGCCGCGCGAAATCTCGGCGCCGACCGGTACGCGCGAGGCGCTGTGTTTCAGCATGTCCACGTCGGAACGATCGATGGCGATCTTTTCGTTCATGTCTTGTTTGGCATCCAGCACCACCATGGCGGTCATCAGCTTGGTCAGCGAGGCGATCGGCACCTGGGCGTTGGCGTTCTTTTCCAGCAGTACTTTGCCGGTGTCGTCTTCGACCACCAGCACCGACTGCGAGCCGAGCGGTACGGCGGCAAAGGCGGCCGCGGTAAACGACGTCAGCAATACAGCAACAATTTTCTTGAGCATATCGGTAATCAAAAAGGGAAAAGGAGTCTATCGGACACGTCTGGGGGACGTGGCGCGCGTAAAAAGTCTAGCTATACGGCAATATTCTCTAAGGATAGACAATAACATTAAAGTCGCTTCTCGTCTATTGTACGTAAGTATCGGATTAGAAACAAAAAAAGCCCTGGGACGGGGGCGCCCAGGGCTTTTTTCCGTGCACCGGCCGCGGCGGCAGCCGGGACGGGGCTTGATCAGTTGCCGATCTTGGCGATGGACACCTCGGTGGATTTCACTAGGGCGATCACTTCGCTGCCGACTTTCAGGTCCAGGTCCTGGATCGAGCGCGAGGTAATCACCGAGGTGACGATACCGTGCTGGGTTTCCACATCGACTTCCGAAACGACCGGGCCAAAGATGATTTCCTTGATCTTGCCACGGAATTGGTTGCGTACATTAATTTCAGAAATGGCCATCGTGCTTCCTCTGTCTGGGTTGATTACGACGGTTCCAGATTACGGCCACGATGGCCATTTGAGAACGAATGCTTTTGAATATTGTTATTTGTTATAAATCTTGTCGAATTCGCCGCCGTCGGCAAAGTGCTTGGCCTGGGCTGCCTTCCAGCCGCCAAACACGTCATCGATGGTGAACAGATTGACTTGCTTGAAGTTGGCGTTGTACTTCTTGAAGGCTTTCTCCGAGCGTGGGCGCAGCGAGTGCTTGGCGATGATCTCCTGGCCTGCTTCGCTGTACAGGAAGTTGACATAGCCGGTGGCCTGCTTGCGCAGGTTGCGCTTGTCGACCACCTTGTCCACCACCGCCACCGGCGATTCGGCCAGGATGGAGATCGACGGGTAGACCACGTCGAATTTGTCGCCAAATTCTTCGCGCACCAGGTTTACCTCGTTTTCAAAGGTCACCAGCACGTCGCCGATCTCTCGCTGGGTGAAGGTGGTGGTGGCGCCGCGGCCGCCGGCGTCCAGCACCGGCACGTTCTTGAAGATCTTGCCGACCAGGTCGCGCGCCTGCGCTTCGTTGCCGCCTTTCTTGACCACCGAACCCCAGGCCGCCAGATAGGTGTAGCGGCCGTTGCCGGACGTCTTAGGATGCGGAATGATGACTTTCACGCCCGGCTTGGCCAGGTCGCCCCAGTCCTTGATCTGCTTGGGATTGCCCTTGCGGGTCAGGAACACCATGGTCGAGTAGAACGGCGACGAGTTGTTCGGGAATTTCTTGGCCCAATCCTCCGCCACCACGCCGCGCTCGACCAGGATGTCGATGTCGTTGGCCTGGTTCATGGTCACGATCGCCGCTTCCATGCCGTCCGCCACCGAGCGCGCCTGCTTGGACGAGCCGCCGTGCGACTGGTTCACATCCACGCTCTCGCCGGTGGTCTTCTTCCACTGGGCGCTGAAGGCCGGATTGATTTCCTTGAACAGTTCGCGGGTGACGTCGTAGGCCGCGTTCAGCAGCACGGTATCGGCGGCATGCGCCTGCATCGGCAGGCCCAGCAGGACGGCCGACGCGGCCAGGAACGAGGAGATGACAACGCGGCGAGCAGTATTTTTAGTGGTCATAATGAGCTTTCGTAATAACAGGCGTCCATGGTGTAAAATTTCGCCCGGAAAAGATACGAATTTTTCGTTATATGCTTAGAAGTTCACTAGAAAACGCATATGGATTTTTGAAAACATTAGTGGGCAAACAAGGAGGCGCGCTCTAGTCTGGCAGCATCCGACGGCCTTATCCAGCTTGGTGTATAGTCGCCCTTAGTAATGTTTTGTGAGCGTACATGAGTCTTGAAATTCGTATTGCTGCTTCGACGGATGCGGAGGCAGCGTGCAATGTATTGCGCCGTTCGATCAAGGAATGCTGCGAGTTGGATCATAAGAACGATCCCGCCATCCTTGATGCGTGGCTAGGCAATAAAACTCCGCAGATGGTGGCGAACTGGTTCAGCTCGCCCACCAATTATTCGCTGGTCGCGCTCAGCGAAGGCGCTGTCGTCGGCGTCGCCTTGCTCACCGGCGCCGGCAAGCTGGCGCTGTGCTATCTGCTGCCGGAGGCGCAACGCCGGGGCATCGGCAAGGCGCTGCTGACCAGGGTGGAGGAGCAGGCCTGCAGCTGGGGCGTGAAAGCGCTGCAGCTGCACAGCACGGCCAGCGGCAAGGACTTCTTTGCCCAGCGCGGCTACACCGATGCCGGCAAGGTGCGCTCGCCGTATGGTGTGGAGACGGTGTTCTTCTGGAAGCAGCTGGATGAAGACGCCACCTGCCCGAATGCGCCCAAGCGCAAAAAATTCTGCAACTGCAATTCCGCCTAATACGCTACCCGCAAGCTCTCCTGCCGCTCCGGCACCGATCCCACCTCCACGCCACCGGCGAACAACTTCAGCTCGCCAGCGGCAAAGCGCGTCCAATGCTCGTTGGAGGTGAGCGGCTGGGTGGCGATCACGGCGATGCGGTCGTCCAGATGGTTGTGGCGGCTGAAGTCGATGCTGAGGTCGCAATCGATCAGGTGCGCCACCGAGAACGGATATTCACGCACCACCAGGTGCAGCTCGGTGCTGCAATGGGCGAACAGCAGGTCGCCATTCGACAGGATGAAATTGAAGCTGCCGTAGTCGGCAATCTCGCCGGCCAGGGTCTCCAGCGCCGCGTACAGCAGGTGGCGCGGCGGCGGCTGTTCAAAGCGCAGCGCCAGCCCGGACAGCAAATGACAGAAGGCGCGCTCGCTGTCAGTGTCGCCCCATGGCGCGTACAGGCTGGGATTGGGATCGAACAGTTTCAGGTCGCCGTTGTGGGCGAAAGACCAGGTCTGGCCCCATAGCTCACGCGTGAAGGGATGGCTGTTCTCCAGCGAGGCGCGGCCCTGGGTGGCCTTGCGGATGTGGGCCACCACGCTGCGCGCCTTGATCGGGTTTTGCTTGAACTGCGCCGCCAGCGGCGAGTGGATCGAGGGCAGGTAATCGGTGTACAGGCGGCAGCCGGTGGGCGTGTGCAGGGCGATGCCCCAGCCATCCTTATGTTCACCGGTGCGGCCGCCGCGTTCGGCAAAGCCGGCAAAGGAAAAGTCCACGGCGGCGGGTTTGTTGCTGCTCATCGCGAGTAATTGGCACATGGTGTCACGGCATAGTTAAACGATGACCTCACGATAGCGGCGCCACTGCCGGGGCGGAACGAATGTTTTGGCATATCCATAGCTGAAAGCATTCGTTCTGCTTTCGCGGCTGCGCGAATACGCTGTCGACATTGTCAGTACCCCTAGAGGAGTTCCATGTCATTCCCCATCCTGCAAAAGTATCTGGCGCGTCTATCCGACGCCACCGGCGCTGCTTCCAGCATCTGGCTCGATCACGAGGGCAAGGCGCAAGGGCGGTTTTTCAATTGCACCATGAGCAGTGCGTTCCAGCCTATCCGCGCGCTGGACAGCGGCGCGGTGCTGGCTTATGAAGGTCTGGCGCGCAGCGTATCGGCACAGGACCAGGGCCTGTCGCTGTGGAAGCTGCTCGATCACGCCGCCAGCGACGATGAATCGATCGAGCTGGACCGGCTGTGCCGCATGCTGCATTCGATAAATTTCTTCCGTCAGGCCGGCACTACCCATGCCGATCTGTACCTGAATGTGCATGACCGCCTGCTGAGCGCGGTCAGCAGCAACCACGGCCACGCTTTCCGCCGCATACTGGATGCGCTGGAATTGCCGCTGGAACGGGTGGTGCTGCAATTGCCGGCCGCCACGCCGCAGCAGGGCTGGCTGTTGAACTATGTGTCGGATAACTATCGGCGCAATGGCTTCCGCTTTGCCGTCAATGTGAACAGTGCGCGCGATGGTCTGGGCGTGCTGGAGCGTTTGCGGCCGGATGTGTTCAAGCTGGACGCGCGGGAATTGCAGGATAAGGCTGGCCTGGAGCAGTTGCTGCAGCGTTGCGCTGCGGCCAAGGTGGAGGTGGTGTTCAAGCGGCTGGAAACGCCGCAACACCTGTCGGCCTTGCGCGAACTGAGCGCGGCCGCAGGTGTGCCATTGCAGGTGCAGGGGTATCTGCTGGACGAGCCGCGCGCCACGCTCTTGCAAGCGCCGGCGCGGCAAGCCGCTTGAGCTGCCAGATTAGTTCAGCACCCAGTTGTATTGCACTTGTGCCCAGACTGGCTCGGCGCCGTTGCTGGCTGGCTTGAATTTGCAGCTGGTGCTGGCGCGCTGCGAAGCTTTGTCCAGGGCCAGCGAGCCGCTCGACGAGATCACTTTGGTTTCTTGCACGTTGCCTTTGGCGTCCACCAGCACAGCCAGCTTGACGTTGCCCGACAGTTCTTCGTCTTGCCACGAGGTGCGGTAGTTCGGCACGTCGCAGTCAGCGTTGTTCAGGCGGCCGGCAGGAGCGGCGGCGCTGGCTGGGTTGATGGTCGACAGGGAAATCAGGGCGATGGCGGCGATAGAACGGATGATCATGATGGGCTCCAGTAAGTAAGTTCAACGGGAAAACATTTATTCGATGGATGAACTATACCGCGCCGCATCATATATGAATACTTTATTGTTGGAATGCCAGCCATAAGCCGTGAGAATATCACTGGGGACATAAACGTTTCTGATACACAATTCCTGTATCAGTCAGGCAGTTGTATCATTTCTTAAACGAAAGTTAGGACGGTTTTTCTTTCCCTCCGCATAGGCTATAGTAACAATATTGCTTTTTACGGTACGGGTAGACTTATGGCATCGCGCAGGGAATTTCTAGGGCTGACGGCAGCCAGCTTCTTGTCGGTGCCGCTGATCGGCTGCGCTTCCAGCGTGCCGATGCGGCACAGCAGCATTGCTCATCCAGCAGCAAAGCCGGCGCCGGCGCCGGCCGCAGCCAGCAGCATGGCGCATGCTTCCGAACAATCGGCGCCGTCCGGCAGTGGCGGCGGCATGATGGAGCCGCCGCCGGACATCTTTGACGCCCAGGCGCTGGACCTGGAATTCTGGCTGCGGCCGCGCACCATCGAGGTGGTGCGGCCGGCCAGCAAGGAGCGCGCCAAGCTGCTGTACTGGAAGGACGGCGAAATCATTGAATCGGCGTACCAGGACTTGTGTCACTTGATGCGCGACGTCAATGGCGGCAACGAGACCCGCAACATCGATCCCAAGCTGTTCGAAACCCTGTGGGGCACGCAAGCGTTCGTGCAGCGCTACGGCATTGACGCGCCGCTGGAAATCCTGTCTGGCTACCGCACCCCGGCCTCCAACCAGAAACTGCGCGAAGCCGGCGTGCCGGCCGCGCGCCAGTCGCTGCACATGGTCGGCCGCGCCGCCGATATCCGCATCGCCAATCTGAACGCGGAAGTGCTGGGCGGGCTGGTCAAGAGCTTCCGCCAGGGCGGCGTCGGCTTCTATTACCGCGCCGGCCCGCGAGGCGGCTGGATCCACGCCGATACCGGCCTGCAGCGCACCTGGAAAGGCTAGTCGTAGTAATAGGATGAGCGCGGCAGGTGCGAGGCCTGCTCGCGCGTCAGTTCCTGCGGCGGCACGGGCGGGCGCTCCCACCAGATGCGCCAGCCCATCAGCTGGTCGCGCCCGATATCCGGGTGCTGGTTCAGGTAGCCGTTCAGGAACTGCTCAAACTCCGAGACGTAATTTTTGTGCTTCATGGTTTGTCCTCCGTTCGTTTACACTGGCGGCTTAGTCAGCCAACAGGATAGTTATGCAAGACCCCAATGAACCGCCGCGTTTCAAGCCGGTGCCGTGGAGTGGACTGGAAACGCCCGCCGATGTCGACCTGTGGATAGAAGAGCATAACCAGGCTTTGCAGCAGCACATCGGCAAACATGAAACCGGCTATGGCGTCTGCTTCACACTGGCCGAAGGCGGCGAGATCTACATGCAGACCACCCAGGATGGGGCGCTGGTTCTGGATGTTACGCCGGAAGCGGAATGGGTGGCGCCCCTGATCATGGCCGCCGCGCGCCTGCAGGAAGCGCCGCCGGGCCGGCTGTGGGTCCTGCCGGACGATAAGCTGGTACAGTTGATGATCGGACTGAGCGGCCTGATCGCCAGTTCCATCCTGGTCGTCGGCCACAATTTCGGACTGCGCCGCCGCATGGGCGCGTGGTAACAAGGAGCTTCATGCTGAAACGTCATTTCCTCATCGTGCTGGCCGCCGCGCTGGCCTTGCCCGCCACGGCGGCTGACCTGCTGGCCACCGTCAAGGCGCGCGGCACGCTCAAGGTGGCGCTGGAAGGCACTTATCCGCCATTCAATTACAAGGAAAAAAACGGCGCGCTGGCCGGCTACGACGTCGATGTCGCCAGGCTGCTGGCCAGCAAGCTGGGCCTGAAGGTGGAATTCGTCAGCAGCGAGTGGGCCAGCATCCTGGCCGGGCTGGCCGCCAACAAATATGATGTGATCATTTCCCAGGTGGGCATCAATCCCAAGCGCGAGCAGGCCTTCGATTTCTCCCAGCCCTACATCTACTCGATGCCGCAGCTGATCGTGCGCAACAACGACACCGCCAGCTACAAGGCGCTGACCGACCTCAAGGGCAAGAAGCTGGGCGTGGGGCAGGGCAGCGTCTACGAGCAGCAAGCCAGGGCGGTGCCGGGCATCGACGTGCGCAGTTACGCGGCCGCGCCGGACACCATGGCCGATCTGGCTTCCGGCCGCATCGACGCCGCACTCAACGACAGCCTGATGTCGGCCTATCTGCTGAAGATCTCCAAACTGCCGATCAAGGCTGGCGCGCAGGTGGGCGCGGTCGAGCGCATGGGCATTCCATTCAAGAAGGGCAATCCCGGGTTCAAGCAGGCGCTCAACAAGGCGCTGAGCGATGCGGCCGCCGACGGCAGCCTGAAAGCCATTTCCGTGAAATGGTTTGGGGTTGACGTCAGCAAGGCGCCGTAAGCGATGGCGTGGCTGGAGCTGCTGCGCGAAGCCGCGCCGGTGATGCTGCGCGGCGCCGGCTACACGGTGCTGTTTGCGCTGGCCGCCATGATCGGCGGTCTGCTGATCGGCTTCCCGGTGGCGGTGCTGCGCCTGCTGCCCTACCGCCTGCTGGCATGGCCGGCCAGCGTTTATGTCAGCCTGATGCGCGGCACCCCGCTGCTGGTGCAGATGTTCGTGATTTACTACGGCCTGCCCAGCGTCGGCATTGAATTCACGCCGGTGACGGCCGGCATCCTGGCGCTCAGCCTGAACTCCGGCGCCTTCCTGTCTGAAAGCCTGCGCGGCGCCATCGCCTCGATCAGCCAGGGCCAGTGGGCGGCCAGCTACAGCCTCGGCCTGGGCTATTGGTCGACGCTGTACTACGTGGTGCTGCCGCAAGCGCTGCGGGTGGCGGTGCCGGCCATGAGCAACACGCTGATCAGCCTGATCAAGGATACCTCGCTGGTGTCGGTCATCACCCTGACCGAGCTGATGCTGTCGACCAAGGAAGTGATTGCCACCACCTTCCAGCCGCTGCCGCTGTATCTGGCCGCGGCCGCCATCTACTGGCTGCTGAGTTTGCTGTTTGAAGCGCTGCAACGGCGCGCGGAACAACGCTTGAACCGCGCGCACCACTCACGGTAAGGCTGACGCTCGACATCGCCGGCACGAAATGTTAGTCTGAAAACATCACTGTAGGGGGTGTATGGATAAGACTATGCACACTGAGCTGCCCGGGCTCGCGGTCCTTGCCGAACAGGCCGCGATGGCGACTTACGCCGATGCCGCCACCAGCGCCGAGCAAGCCTATTTCAATGATATTTACCTGCTGGCGCCGGTCGGCTATTTCGTGCTGGCGTTTGACTCCACCATCTTGCAGATGAACGTGGTGGGGGCCGACTTGCTGGGCCTGCAGCGCGGCGATGCCGGGCGGCTGCCATTCCGCCAGTTCGTGGCGCCGCGCTTCCACGACGATTTCGACCGCTTCCTGCGGCGCGCCATCAACACCGCGCAGGCCGAGCAGTGCAACCTGCAGATGCAGCGCCACCGCAACCAGCAGGGCTTCCCGGTCTCGCTGCGCGCCAGCGTCGACAGCAGCGGCCAGGCCATCCGCGTGGTGCTGGAGCCGGCCGAAGGCAAGCTGCCGGTGCTGGAGCGCAGCGAGGAGCGCTTCCGCCGCATCGTCCACAACGCCGAGGAAGGCATCTGGGAAATCGATGCCGCCGCCCGCACCAGCTTTGTCAATCCGAAGATGGCGCAGATGCTGGGCTACAGCATCGAGGAAATGCTGGAGCAGCCGCTGATGGCGTTCATGGACGAGGAGGGCCGCATCATCCTCGAACGCAATATCGCGCGCCGCCAGCAGGGCGTGTCCGAGCGCCACGAATTCAAGTTCCTGCGCAAGGATGGCAGCGAGCTGTGGGCCACGCTGGCCACCAATCCCATCTTTGACGCCGACGGCAGCTACCGCGGCGCGCTGGCGCTGGTGACCGATGTCACCGCCAGCCGCGCCTCGGCCGACCTGATCTGGCACCAGGCCAATTTCGACGAGCTGACCGCGCTGCCCAACCGCCACATGTTCCAGGACCGGCTGGGCCAGGAAATCAAGAAGGCGCGGCGCGACAATACCCGGCTGGCGCTGCTGTTCATCGATCTGGACGACTTCAAGCAAGTCAACGACACGCTGGGCCACCAGCAGGGCGACCGCGTGCTGGTGGAAGCGGCGCACCGCATCGGCCTGTGCGTACGCAGCAGCGATACCGTGGCGCGCCTGGGCGGCGACGAGTTCACCGTCATCCTGCCGGGACTGGCGCAGGCGGACAGCATCGACCGCATCGCCCAGGGCGTGCTGGCGCTGCTGGCCCGGCCGATCCAGCTGGAAGGCGCGCAGCCGTCGATCTCGGGCAGCGTCGGCATCGCCCTGTTCCCGGATGACGCCGGCACGCCGGAAGACTTGCTGCGCTGCGCCGATCAGGCCATGTACGCCGCCAAGCAGGGCGGCCGCAACCGCTACAGCTATTTCACCGCCGACCTGCAACTGGCCGCGCAGGCGCGTCAGCAGGTGACGCTGGACTTGCGCGCGGCGCTGGCGCAGGAGCAGCTGGAGCTGCACTACCAGCCCATCGTCAATCTGCAGACCGGCAAGGTCGAACGGGCCGAAGCCCTGCTGCGCTGGCGCCATCCGCAGCGCGGCCTGCTGGCGCCGGCGGAATTCCTGCCGTTTGCCGAATCCGGCGGCATGATGCTGGAAATTGGCGACTGGGTGTTCCGCCAGGCCGCCCAGCAGGCGCGCCGCTGGCAGGATGAGCTGGGCAGCGGCTTCCAGGTCAGCATCAACCAGTCGCCGGCCCAGCTGCGCGGCGCCACCGCGCTGTACGTCGACTGGCTGCAGCTGGCTGCAAGGCTGGGCCTGCCGCCGCGCAGCATCGTACTGGAAATTACCGAGGGCGCGCTGCTGGACGGCGCCGGCCACGTCAGCGAGCGCCTGCGCGAACTGCGCGAAATGGGCTTGCAGGTGGCGCTGGATAATTTCGGCACCGGTTATTCCTCGCTGTCCCACCTCAAGCATTTTGGCATCGACCTGCTCAAGCTGGACCGCAGCTTCATCCAGCACCTGGCCAACGACAGCGGCGATCTGGCCATGTGCGAAGCCTTGATTGTGATGGCCCACAAGCTGGGTTTGCGGGTGGTGGCGGAGGGCGTGGAAACGGCAGCGCAAAGCGGCTTGCTGGCCATGGCTGGCTGCGATTATGCCCAGGGCTATGCGTATGCCGGCGCGCTGCCGGCGCCGGAACTGGCCGCGCTGGCGCAGCGCGGCGTCAGCCTGCTGAATTAGCGCAGGCGCAGCAGCGAAATCACGCGTTCGCGGCTGATGCCGGCCAGGGCCGAGGTGATCGACAGCAGCGACTGGTAGCCGGGCTGGCGGGTGGTGGACACGAAATTCTGCGCCACCTGGTCCATGCCGTTGGCGCTGGCCGAGGGCGCCGCGTTGCGCACCCGTGCGGCCACTTGCGCCAGCGCCTGATGCACCGAGGCGATCGAGGCTTCCACCTTGGCCAGCGCCTGCACCACTTGCTGCAGGGTGCTGCGGATGCCGTCCAGGTCGGCGGTGTTCCAGCTGTCCGGATCGACTTCCGGCGCCGCGGCTTCGGCTTTCACACGGTTCAGCTGGCCGGTCGGGAAGCGGATGCCGTTGCCTTGCACGGCAATGGTGTCGCGCACATTGCTCCACTGCGCTTCGGTGGTGGAAAAGGTCAGCTGGCCGTCATCGCTGATTTGCGCGCGCACGCCGGCCGGCGCCAGCGCCTCGTCAAAGCGCTGGGCGATCTGGGCGTCCGACAGGCCGGGCTCCAGCACCACCGAACGCACATTCTGGCCGCCGCCGACGGAAATCGCCAGCACCTCGCGGCCGCCGTTGCGCAAATTGGCCAGGTTCATGCCGCGCACGGTGAAGCTGGTAGTGGTGCCCTTGCTGCTGAATTTGAGCTGGGCGTCCAGCGTGCCGCCGGAAGCGTTGCTGCGGTTGCGCCAGCTGTTGCTGAACTGGCGCACGCGCGCTTCCAGCGTGCCGTCGGCACGCTGGCGGTTGGCCAGGCGGGCGCTCAGGTCAGCCTTGAGGTTGCGCAGCTGGGCCGCGCTTTGTTCCAGGAAATCGAGCGCCTGCTGGGCGCCGGAAATGTCGCCCTGCAGCGGCTGGTCCCAATTGTTCAGGCCACGGCGCAGCGGCGCCGCCGAGTTGGGCGTCGGCGTGACCGGCGTCTGCGTGGCGGCGTTTTCGCCGTTCAGGCCGAGCGCGGTGCCATCCACCGCGCTGGCATTGCCGGCATTGGCGCCGGGGACAATGACCTGGGGTGTGGAGGTGGATGTGATTTGCATACGCTGGCCGAGCTAAAAGGTTACAGGACGTTGAACAGCGACAGATTGGTGATCTTGGAGTAAGCCTTGTACGAGGCTTGCAGCGCCAGGTTGTAGCCGTTCAGTTCGGTGGCGGCTTCGCCCATGTCCAGCGAGCCGAGGTCGAGCAGGGCGGTCTTGTTCGACAGGCTGACGTTGGCATGGTTGCCATCCAGGGTTTCCATGACGTTTTGCGCGCCGCCGAAGTCGGCGATCTTGGATGCGATCAGATCCAGCGTGCTGCTGGCGCCGTCCATATTGGCGGTGATCGCCGCACGCAGCGATGGCGTGGCTGGCGTGATGCCAGGCTGCTGCAGCTCATTGATGGTGCTGTCCATCTGGTTCAGCAGCGTTTCCAGCCCGGAGACGTCGACGTTGACGGTCTGGGTGATGCCGTTGCCCACCACCGACTTTTGCTGGCTGGTGTTGCCGGTAAAGGTGTAGCGCGAGCCGACCGGGGCGTTGGCGTCGTAGGTGATGGCCTGGGTGTTGGTCAGGGTGCCGGAAAAGATGTAGCGGCCTTCCTGGTCCTTCTCGTTGGCGGAGTAAAAGAGGCTGTCGCGCAGCGAGGTCATGGTGGTGGTCATCGACTTCAGGTCGTCGCCGGTGTTGCTGGCGTCGGCGGCCCACACCAGCAGGTCGTGGCTTTGGGTGATGTCGTTGACCATCGACTGCAGATAGGTCTCGTTGGTCGACAGGCGGATCTTGATGGCGGCGATATTGTCGCGGTACTGGCCGACAATGGCTTCCTCGCGCGTCAGGCGCGACAGGCGCACCGCGGTGACCGGATCGTCCGACGGCACTTGCAGCTTCTTGCCGCTGGCCATGCGCGCGGTCAGCGAGGCGAGCGCGCTCTGGTTGTCTTGCAGGCCGCGGTTCATGGTGGCCTGGAACTGGCTGGTGGCGATACGCATTCAGGCTCTCCTTAACCGAACATTTGCAGCGTCGAGTCGAACAGGGTGTTGGCCACGGCAATCACCTTCATGTTCGCTTGGTACATATTCTGGAATTCCACCAGGTTGATGGCCTCCTCGTCGGTGTTCACCGCGCTGGTCGATTTCCAGTCATCCTCGGCCTGGGTGCGGATGGTGGTGGCGGTCTTCAGCTGCGACTGGTTTTGCTGGCTGTCGATGCCCAGCTTGCCGACGATCTGGGTGTCGGCGTCGCCCAGCAGCACCGTGCCCAAGCTGGTCAGGGTGATCGGCTGGCCCTTGATGCCGACCAGCTTTTGCAGGTTGCCGCTGTCGCCCGGGGTGCCGTCGCTGGAGAAGGCCAGGTCGGTGGTCTGGAAGCCGTCGGCAATCTGCAGCAGGCCGGTGGCGCTGGATGGGTTGAATTCCAGCAGCGGCTCGCCGGCCGTGCCGTCGCTCTTGAAGCCGGCGCTGAACTGGTCGTTGACCATTTGCGCCATCTGGCCGGCGATTTCGGAGATCGATTTTTGCAGCGGCAGCAGGGTGTTCTGCTTGTAATTGCCGAGGCCGCCCAGCTGGCCGCCGACCTTGGTGTCGTCCAGCTTGAACTTGCTCTTGGCAAAGGTCAGGGTCAGGGTCGAGGCGCCCGAGGTGGTCACGTAATCCAGCGAGGCCGCCATATTGCTGACCACCAGCGGCTGGCCGCTCTTGAGCGACACGCTGGCGGTGCCGTCCGGGTTGTTGATCACTTCCACGCCGACCTGCGAGGCCACGCTGTCGATCAGCTGCTCGCGCTTGTCCTGCAGCGCCGAGGTGTTGGTACCGGCGCCGCTGACCGCCACGATCTGCTGGTTGAGGGCGGCAATGCTGGCCAGCGACTCGTTCAGCTGCGGCAGGATGGCCTGCTGTTGCTGCTGCACCGACACCACCTGGGCGGCGGTGACGTTGTAGATCGAGTTGAACTGCTGCGACATGGAATCGGCGGCGGTAATCACCTGCTGGCGCAGCGGGGTCGAGGTCGGATCGACGCCGGCCGCGTTCAGCGCCTTGAAGAAGTTGTCGATGCCATAGCTCAGGCTCGACTTGTCGTCGCTCATCACCGTTTCCATCTGGGTCAGGTAAGGCTGCACCTGCGACAGGGCGCCCAGCTCCGAGTTGGAACGCCACAGCTGCTGCGACTTGTAGGAGTCACTGAAACGCAACAGCGAGCCGATCTGCACGCCATTGCCGGCCGACTTGGTGCCGGGGTCAGAAGCGGTCGCCTGCAACAACACGCCCTGGCGGGTGTAACCCTTGGTTTGCGAGTTGGCAATATTCTGACTGACGGTGTTCAGGGCAGCCTGGGCGGCCAGGGCGCCCGACAGTGCGTTGTAGGTGATGGTCATTGTAGCGGGGTCTTTCCTGGTGAAGTCCGTGGGGCCAGTGGCGGCGTCGCCCCACCGGTCCGATATCAGTAACGGGCGACCGTTTATTGCTGCTGATTAAGCGGCGTGTTAATTTTTTGCGATTCGGAAACATTGCCGGCAGCCATGGCGGGCGCGGGCGGCTGGGCCGGCGGCAACAGCTGGCGCAGGATGGCGTCGGCCACGCCAAAGGCGCGCTTGCCGGCCATCTGGTCGGCCACCAGGTTGTCGGCCATGTCCAGCATGTCATCGTTGATGCGGCTTTTGCCCGGGCTGTCCTCGGCGGCCAGCGCGCGGGTGCCGGCGCGCATCTGGTGCAGCATGTGGCCGATGAAGAAACTTTCGAACTTGACCGCGGCCTCGGTGGCCTTGGCGCGGTACAGCGGGTCCACCGTGTCGCCGGCCTGGGCCGGCTGCGGCGCCACGTGGGTGCTGCTCAGCTGGCCGGCGGTGCCGTTGGCCAGCAGGCGGGTGGGGTCGAAGCGGGTGCTGTCCATGGGCTGTCCTTAAATCACCACCAGCTCGCCCTCGATGGCGCCAGCCTGGTCGAGAGCCTGCAAGATGGCCATGATGTCGTCCGGGGTGGCGCCCAGGCTGTTGACCACGTCGATGATCGATTGCAGCTTGGCGCCGGCCGGCCACTTGAACATTTGCGCCGGACCCTGGTCGGCGGTCACCTGCGACTGCGGCGATGCCACGGTCTGGCCGCCGGCCAGCGCGTTCGGCTGGCTGACCTTGGTCGATTCGGAAATCACCACCTTGAGCGAGCCGTGGGTGACCGCGGCCGCGCGCACGCGCAAGCCCTCGGCAATCACCACGGTGCCGGTGCGCGAGTTGAACACCACTTTCGGCGCATCTTCGCCCACATCGATATTCATCGCTTCCAGCTTGGCCATGAAGGCCACGCGCTGGGTCGGGTTGGCGGGCGCCACCACATCGACGCTGGTGGCGTCGCTGGCGGTGGCAATGTCGCCAAACCGCTTGTTGATCGAGTCGACGATGTTGATCGCGGTCTGGAAGTGCGGATGGCGCAGCGACAGGCGCACGGTCGGCTTGGTGGTGAAATCGGTGGGGATTTCACGTTCGATGTTGGCGCCGCTCGGAATGCGGCCCGAAGTCGGGGTGTTGACCGTGATCGAGGAACCGGACTTGCCCTGGGCGCTGAAGCCGCCCACCACCACATTGCCCTGGGCCAGCGCGTACACTTCGCCGTCGGCCGCGCGCAGCGGGGTCAGCAGCAGGGCGCCGCCGCGCAGGCTCTTGGCGTCGCCCATCGACGACACCACCACGTCGATCGACTGGCCCTTGCGGTAGCCGGGCGGGAACACCGCCGACACCATCACGGTGGCGACGTTTTTCGACTTGGCGTCGGTGCCGTCCGGCACTTTCACGCCAAACTGCTTGAGCATGTTGATCACCGACTGGCTGGAAAATTTCACCTGGGTCGAGTCGCCGCTGCCGTTCAGGCCGACCACCAGGCCGTAACCCACCAGCGGATTGTCGCGCACGCCTTCGATGGCGACCAGGTTGCGCAGCGCCTGCGCGGCGTGCGCCGGCATGGCCAGCGAGAGCGCCAGGGGCAGGGCCAGGAGGAGCTTGCGGAAATTCATGGGGTCACCCGTGTCAATCTAAACTTAGAACGGCATCAGCGGGCCGTTGAAGAAGCGCGTCAGCCAGCCCGGTTGCTGCGCGTCGGCCAGCGTGCCCTGCGCCGAGTAGGCGATGCGGGCGTTGGCAATGCGTTGCGACGACACCTGGTTGTCGGCGTCGATATCGGCCGCGCGCAGGTAGCCGCGCAGGCGCACGAATTCTTCGCCGTTGTTCAGGGTCAGGGTTTTTTCGCCGGACACGCGCAGCAGGCCGTTCGGCAGCACTTCCTGCACGATCACGGTGATGGCGCCGGTCAGGGCGTTTTGCTGGGTGCTGGTGGCATCGCCGGCAAAGTTGTTGGACGCGCCCAGGCCGATCGCCGCCTTGCCGAAGGTCTTGCCCAGCAGGTTGGGCGCGTTGATGTTGTCGGCCGACTGCTTGGAGAAGCTGGTGCCGGCCTTCTTGCTGGCCTGGGTGGTTTCCTGCAGGATGATGGTGACGATGTCGCCCACCCGGAACGCGCGGCTGTCCGAGGTCAGCGACATGCCCAGGTCGGGGCTGAACACGCCGCCCGAGACGCCGCGCGGCGCCGTATTGCGCGCCACGGTGGGCGGTTCGTCCAATGGGCCGGGGCGCACCGCCGGCGGCTGCAGCGAGGCACAGCCGGCCAGCGCAAGCAGCGCGAGCAGGGCAGGCAGTGCGGTTTTCATCAGCGTGCTGCCTGCGACAGGTACTGCAGCATGTTGTCGGCCGCCGACAGTACCTTGGTGTTCATCTCGTAGGTGCGCTGGGCAGCGATCATGTCGACCATCTCTTCCACCACCTGCACGTTGGAGCCTTCCAGCGTGCCCTGCTTGATCTTGCCCCACTGGGCGGTGCCCGGCGTGCCTTCGGTCGGCGTGCCCGACGACGGCGTTTCGGCAAACAGGTTTTCCCCCAGGGCCAGCAGGCCGGTCGGGTTGATGAAGGAGGTCAGGGTCAGCTGGCCCAGTTGCTGCGGCGTGACGTTGTCGGCGATCTTGGCCGACACGGTGCCGTCCTCGCCGATGCTCAGCGCGGTGGCGTTGGCCGGCACGGTGATCTGCGGAATCAGCGGCAGGCCGCTGGCGTTGACCAGGATGCCGTTGGCGTCGACCTGCAGCTGGCCGGCGCGGGTGTAGGCGGTGGTGCCGTCCGGCTGGCGCACCGACAGGAAGCCGTTGCCCATCACCGAAATGTCCAGCTCGCGGCTGGTGGTTTGCAGCACGCCCTGGGTGAACACTTTCTGGGTGCCCACCATGTGCACGCCGTTACCCAGCTGCACGCCGGACGGGGTCAGGGTGTTGTTGTCGGCGCGCTGGGCGCCGGGCTGCTGTTCCACCGAGTAGAACAGGTCTTCGAACACCACGCGGTCGCGCTTGAAGCCGACGGTGTTGGCGTTGGCCAGGTTGTTGGCGATGGCCTGCAGTTTCTGGTCCTGGGCTTGCACGCCGGTTTTGCTGATCCACATTGCTGGATTCATGGTTTTCTCCCTGTAGTGGTGGTGGATTAGCTGCCGCTGATCAGGCGGTTGCCGGCTTGCGCCATCGAATCGGTGGCGGAATACAATTTCATCTGGACTTCAAACGTGCGGTTCAGGCTCATGACCGACACCATTTCCTCGACCGCCGAGACATTGCTCCCTTCCAGGTGGCCGGGGCGCAGCACCACGGTCGGATCGGTGGCCAGCGGGTTGCCGTCGCGCGCCACCAGCAGGCCCTGGGTGTTCTTGGTCAGTTCGGACGCTTCCGCCTTCACCAGGCGCAGCTTGTCGATCACCTGCATGGTGGTGGTGCCCGGCGCCTGGATCGAGATGGTGCCGTCGTTGCCGATGGCAATCTTGGTGTACTCGGGCAGGGTGATCGGGCCGCCTTCGCCCAGCACCACGTCGCCGTTGACGCGCAGAGTGCCGTTTTCATCCAGCACCATGGCGCCGGCGCGGGTGTAGGCTTCGCCGCCGGCGCTTTGCACGGTCAGGAAGCCGTTGCCGGCAATCGCCACGTCGAGGTCGCGGCCGGTGCTTTTCATGGTGCCCGGCTTGGTCGACACGGCGTTGGCCTGCAGCTGCGACATGTGGCGGTCGTCATAGCCATAGCCGTTGACGGCCTGGGCTGCGGACAGCTCCATGTTGGCGCGGAAGCCGCCGGTGTCGATGTTGGCCAGGTTGTTGGCGTGCACCTGTTGCCCGCGCAGGGCTCGTTCGGCCCCGCTCATGGCGGTGTAGATCAGCGCGTCCATGTGTCAGCGGTCCTTAGATGGCCTGCATCAGCGATTGCAGCATGGTCGACTCGGTCTGGATCACCTTGGAGTTGGCCTGGTAGTTGCGCTGCGAGGTCATCAGGCCCACCAGTTCCGAGGTGATGTCGACGTTGGACTGTTCCAGCGTGCTGACGTTGATGGTGCCGCCCATGCCCACGCCCGGGGCGTTGACCAGCGGTTCGCCGGAAGCGATCGAGGTCACCCAGCTGGTGTCGCTGACCGCGGTCAGCGCGCCTTCGTCCGGGAAGGTGGCCAGCGCCAGACGGCCGACAGTCTGCTTCTGGCCGTTGGTGTAGCTGGCGATCACCGAACCGTCCTCGCCCAGGGTCAGGCCGCTGTAGGTGCCCGAAGCGTAGCCGTCGGCGTTGTTGGTCGAGGTGGTGGCTTCGCCGGAGAAGCCGGTGGTGCCGGTGTAATTGATGACGATGTCGTTCAGCACGCCGCCGTTGGAGGTGGCGGTGCCGGCCAAGCCGATGGTGATGCTGCCGGCGTCTGCGGCCGGATCGGGCGTCAGCATCTGGCCGGTGGCCGGGTCAAACGTCATGGTGGTCGGGGTGCCGACTTCCAGGCCGTCCAGCACGTAGTGCACGTCGACCGAGTTCGGGGTCGAGGCGCCGCTGCCGCCGCCGGTGCGGGCGAAGTACTGGGTCAGGGTGTGCTTGCCGCCCAGGCTGTCGTAGATGACCGAGGCCTTGGACATGTTGAAGGTGGCGGTGTCCGGCGCGTCGGCGGCGGTGGCTGGCGCGGCCCAGGCGGCGCTTGGCGCTTCCCAGTCGGCCGACAGGTTGCCGACGTAGGTGACTTTTTCCGAAGCCACGGCCGGGATGGCGCCGGTCGGGATGGCGACGTCGCCCAGCGCGCCCAGCGTGCCGGTGGCGCTGTTGACCGGGTAGCCCTGCACCTTGCGGCCGGAGGCGTCGACCAGGAAGCCATCCTTGGAGGCGTCAAAGATGCCGACGCGGGTGTATTCGGTCTCGTTGGTGGAGGCATTGCGGGTGATGAAGAAGCCGCGGCCGTTGATCGAGGCGTCCAGCGCGCGGCCGGTGCTCAGGATGCCGCCCTGCAGGCCGATGTTCTGGGTGGTCGAGCCGACCTTCACGCCGGTGACCTGGGTGCCGGCCACCAGGGTGGAGAAGTTGGCGCGGCTGGCCTTGTAGCCATAGGTGCCGGCATTGGCGATGTTGTGGCTGGTGACGTCCAGCGAATCGTTGATGGCCTGGATGCCGGACAATGCGATATCGAAACTCATGGCGGATACCTTCCTGTGGTTTAGAGCGTAGTTTGAGTGGCGGCTTTGCCGGCAAATGCGGTAATCGCGTCGGAGCCGGTGTCGCCGATGTTGGCGACATTCAGCTGTACGCTGCCGTTCGACAGCAGGCGCACGCTGTTCAGGCGGCCCTGGATATCGATCGACGGGGTTTCCTTGCTGCTGGTCTGGACGGCCACGCTGTAGCTGCCGGCCGGCAGGCCCAGCTTGGCCGGGTCGATGCTGAACTGCAGCGTGCCGGGCGGCTGCGTGCCGAGCGCCACCTCGTGGCGCACGCCATCCTCGCCGGTCAGCACCAGCGTGGTCTTGCTGCTGCTGGCCGCCAGCGTGGTCTGGCCGCTGACCTTGGTGCTGCCGTCCAGTTGCACGTTCTTGGTGCTGACCAGCAGGTCGGAGCCGACCTGGGCGCCGAGCGCCATCACCTGCAGGCTGGACAGCGCGCTGGCGCTGGCCGAGGTGATGTTGGTCAGGTTTTGCAGCGACTCGGTCTGCGACAGCTGGGTCAGCTGCTGGACGAACTGGGCCGGGTCGGTCGGCGACAGCGGGTCCTGGTTCTGGATCTGCGCCACCAGCAGCTTGGTGAACATGTCCGAAGTTTCGCTGGCGGTGTTGCCAATGATGCTGCTGTTCGACGAACCGGACGTGCCGCTGCCGTTGTTGTTGAGGAGACTGACGGTCATGACTTAGCCTTCACCGAGTTTAAGGAGGGATTGCTGCATCGTGCGGATGCGGCCGAGCACTTCGACATTGGTTTCAAACGCGCGCGAGGCCGACATCATGTCGGTCATCTCGGCCACCTGGTTGACGTTGGGGTAGAACACCATGCCCTCGGCGTTGGCCATCGGGTTGCCTGGCTCGTACACCTGGCGCAGCGGCTCGTCCGACTGCACCACGTCCAGCACCTGCACCTTGCCGCCGGCGCTGGCCATGCCGTCCGGGCCGTCGCTCATGACGGCGGCAAACACCGGCTTGCGCGCGCGGTAGGTGTCGGCCTCGGTGCCGGCCACGGAATCGGCGTTGGCCAGGTTGGAGGCAATGGTATTCAGGCGCACCGATTGCGCCGCCATGGCCGACCCGGCGATCTCTGAAATATTCTTGAACGACATGCTGGCGCTCCTGCTGGGTTATCGCTGTGTTACTGGCCGTTGATGGCTTTCGCCAGGCCCTTGAGTTTCATGTTGACGAAGGTCAGGCTGGTGGCAAAGTCGGTGGCGTTCTGCGAGAAGGCCGCCTGCTCCACGCCGATCTCGACGGTGTTGCCGTCGCGCGTCGGGTGGTAGGGCACGCGGTACATCAGCGCGCTGTCGCCGCCGTCGCCCAGGTCGCCCTCGCCGACCGCCTGCACATTGGCCAGCGTGGCACTGAAATCCATGTCCTGGGCCTGGAAGCCGGGCGTGTTCTCATTGGCGATGTTGGCCGCCAGGATGCGCGTGCGCTCGGCACGCAGGGCCAGCGCGTCGGCATGCACGCCTGCCGCATCTTTGAAGTTAATGCCCATGTTCTTCCCCTGTTGAAGACGTTGCTGTAAACCGTGTCGAGCCATGTAGAATGACCTCCCGCATCATAGTAGAGGTATTGCTCATGTTCAACAAATGTATTGTAACTGTTTCGGCCGGAGTGTTGCTGGTTTGCATTCCACTTTCTGCGGTATTTTCTGCACCGGTGCCGGTGGCGGCGGAGCAGGTACCCGGTCTGGTTGAAGCGGCTGCACGCAAATACATCGAGCGTTGGGGCGAGGCGGCCGGCTTGAGCGAGCCGCAATATGCCGTCACGGTGGTGCCGGGAACCAGGCCGCTGGCCGCTTGCAGCCAAGCGGTGACAGTGCAGGGCGCCGATACGCGGCTGCCCAGCCGCATGCGTTTCATCGCCACCTGCGCCGGCGCCGGCGGCTGGCGGTACGAGTTCATCGTGCGCGCCCAGGTCTCGGCCCGCATTGCAGTGATGGCAAGCGACTTGGCTGCAGGGAAAGTACTGGCAGATGAAGATGTGTTGCTGGAGCGCCACGACATCTCGGCAATCGCCGACAGCATCAGCGATCCGGCCGACGCCGTCGGCATGAGCGGCAAGCGCACGCTGCGTGCCGGGGAGGTGTTGCGCAAGGGTTTGCTGAGTTCGCCGACCATGGTCAAGCGGGGCGAACCGGTGCGCATCGTCGCGCGCCGCGAGCAGATCGAAGTCAGCATGGCCGGCGAGGCGCTGGACGCCGGCGCCCGCGGCGACACGGTGAGGGTGCGCAATGCCAATGGCACAGTGATCCGCGCCCGCGTCACCGGCGCTGCCACGGTGGAACCTGTCTCGGCGCCGGTCACAGCTAATTCCCCGTCGGAGTGATGCCGGCTAGGCCGCCGCTGCGTTGCAGTTGCGCGGCCACTTTGCTCAGCTTGTCTGCATAGTTGGGATCGGTGGCATAGCCGGCCTTGGCCAGTCCGCTGGCAAAGGCGCGCGCATCGCTGCCGGTGTTGAGGGCCGCCGCGTAGCGCGGATTGCTGCTCAGCAGGCTGGCGTAATCGCGGAAGGCGCTGGCGGTGTCGGGATAGCTGCGGAAACGCTCGGTCTTGCGCAGCATGGCGCCATGTTCGTATTCGGTGGTGCTGGCCAGCGTCACGTCGCCCTGCCAGTTGCCGCCGGCCTTGACGCCAAACAGGTTGTTGGCGTTGGCGGCGCCGTTCTTCAGCGGCTGCTTGCCCCAGCCCGATTCCAGCGCGGCGTGCGCGGCCACCAGTTCCGGCGACACCCCCAGCTTGCCGGCGGTTTCTTCGGCCCAGGGCTTGATCGAGGCCAGGAATTGCTGCTGCAGCGCGCTGTCGACGCCGTTGCCGTCTTCCTCGATGGCGCCGCCGGCGCGGTTGCGCAGCGCCATGGCTTGCAGGCTCATCGCTTGCGAGGAGGGCTGGGTCTCGCTGCGCACGCCGCTGTCGCCGCGCGCGATATAGGCGGCGACGTCGGCCTGCACCTGCTGGAAGGTGGTGTTAAAGCTGCCGGATGCGGCAAAGCCGCCAGTCGCCGCGGTCGGGCGGCTGGCAGTCATGTTCGATACGGTTGCGGCAGTGGGTGCGGTGGCTTGCATCGCCCCATCAAGCTGGCGCATAAATCTGCTCCTCGCCATGCAGCACGCGCTGCATGATGCTGTATTGCTCGACCAGCAGGTCGCCATTGCGCTTGCTCAGTGCCTTGCATGCGATAACGGCCTGTTCCAGTGTGTTCCAGTCCGCCTCCATTTTCTCCCGTGCCGCATTTTTCAGCAAGGCAAAAGCCTGCAACATGGTGCCTTGCGGCCCCACCAGGCGTTGTACCAGCGCCACGCGCAGGGCGCGGCGCGCCTGCATGATGTCAACCAGATCAGAAATGGCTTGCGCCACCGGCGCCAGCTCGGCCGCCTTGTGGCGCAGCGCGGCCTGGAATTGTTGCTGCAACAGGTCCTGCAAGGTCTGGTAAGCCTGCAAATCTTCCGCAATCCCGGCCAGCAGCTGACGCATGGCGTCCTGGCGGGACAGTTGGCTGACTGCGCTCACTGCTCGCTCCCGTGGAAGCGCTGGATCAGGCCGGCCAGCTTGCCGGGATCGAATGGCAGCTCGCCCTTGGCCAGGGCGTCGCGCAGCATGTCGACTTTTTCCTGGTCGATTTCCGGCATCTCGCGCATCGCTTGCAGGGCCGGTTGCAGCACTGCCGATTGCAGCGGCGCCGGGGCTGGCGCGGCCAGCGCTTCCGGTGCTTCCACCGGAGCGCTGTCGGCCACGCGCTGGACGGCCATCCCGTCCGGGGTCGAAGTCGTAATTCTCATACGTGTGCCTCGTGTTGGCTTGGTTTCCATACGAACTCTTATTTGTTGCGGCGCGGATCACGCAGCGGACTGTCGCCGCCGAGCTTGCTGCGCAGCTGCTGCAGCAGCGTGGCGTCCGGCAGGGCGGTGTTGACATCGTGGATCAGCGGGTCGGTCGCATCCGGCATGCCAAACATGGTGGCAATGGTCTTGGCCTGCGCCGTGGTCAATATCAGCAATTCTATGCGGCGGTTGACGCCGGCGTCGGCCCGCTTGGTATCGAGCGGGGCGCGGTCGGCCATGCCCACCACCTGCAGCACCGATTCGCGGTTCATGCCGCCGGCCAGCAGCTGCGAGCGGGCCGACATGGCGCGGTTGGCCGACAGCGTCCAGTTGGAGAAGGCGGCATAGCTGGTGTCGGCGTACTGCAGCGAATCGGTGTGGCCGACGATCAGCATCTGGTTTTCCATTTGCTGGAACAGCGGCCCCATCTTGCGCAGCAGGGCGCGGAACTTGTCGGTCGGCACCGCGCTGCCGCGCACGAACATGCCCTGGCGGTCGGTGTCGTGCAGCATCACGCGCAAGCCGTAAGGCGTGACGATGGATTCCAGGTTGCTGGACAGGCCGAACTCGGCGCTCAGCTTGGTCAGCGCGCGCGACAGCGCGGCCAGGTCGTCCGGGCTGTCATACTTGACCTTGGAGGAGGGCTGGGCCGGCTCGTCGGCGGTTTCCGCCATGGCTTTTTGTTTGCCCTCGGCCTCCGAGGTGCCAAAGTGCGGCATCGGGAAGCGGTCGATCAGGCTGCCGCGCGGGCCGCCCACCTGCTCCGGCATGACGCCCTTGCCCTGGTCGGTCTTGGCGCCGTCAGCCTCGGTCAGCACCTGTTCCAGCGCTTCGGTATTGCGGGCGGCCATCAGCCACAGCACCAGGAACAGGCACATCAGCGCCAGACAAAAGTCGGCAAACGCTACCTTCCAGGCGCCGCCGTGGTCGTCGTGCTTGTGCTTGCCGCCACCGCGCTTGACGATGGTCTGGTCATGCCCCTTGTCATGCGGCTTTAGCACCACGGCCTCCACGACGCGAGCTGTCATCGGCCGGCGCGCTGTCGCGGCCTTCCAGATCGTTGATCCAGCGCTCCAGCTGGGCGAAACTAGGCTTGATGTTGAGCGCCACCAGGCGGCGGCCGGCGTCAATCGCCAGCAGCGGCGGCTTGCCGGCCACGTGGGTGACCAGCACCACCTTGACGGTTTCCTTGTTGGACGCTTCGGCGTTGATCAGCTGCTTCATCATATTGCACAGCGGGTCGATCAGGCCGTAGCAAAAGAAAATACCGATGAACGTCCCCACCATCGCCGCGCCCACGTGCTCGGCAATTTCGCCCGAGGTGGCGCCTTCGTTCACGGTGTTCATGGTGATCACGATGCCCAGCACGGCGGCCAGAATACCGAAGCCCGGCATCGCCTCGCCGATCTTGCCAAGCGACTTGGCCGGCTGCTCCAGTTCGGTGTGGATGGCTTCCAGTTCCTGCTCCAGCACGCCTTCCAGCTCGTGCGCGTTGATCTTGCCCATCGCCATCAGGCGGAAGTTGTCGACGATGAAGGCCAGCAGTTTCGGTTCTTCCAGCACGCGCGGATAACGCTGGAACAGCGGGCTGTCCTTGGGCGCTTCGACGTGGGCATCCAGCGCTTTCAGGCCGCCGGCGGCCAGCTGCAGCAGTTCGTACATCAGCAGCAGCAACTGGCGCTGGAATTCCGAGTCGTATTTTTTCTTGGTGATGATTTTTTTAATCTGCGTCATCATCTCCTTGAGCACGTGGCTGGGATTGCCGATCACGAGCGCGCCGATGCCGGCGCCGGCGATCACGATCAGCTCGATCGGCTGCCAGATCTGATGGAAGGCGCCGCCCATCATGAAGAAGCCGCCGAAGACGCTGCCTAAAACTATGAGGAGACCGACTATTTGCTGCATGATGATTCGCCTTTCCGCGTCATTTTTCTAATCCCTGGCCGCATTGCGCCGTGCTTCAGGCGTTTTGCAGTACTGCTTTCATTTTGTTGAGCGCCGCCTTGTTGAGCTGACAGACGCGGGCGTCGGTCAGGTCCAGCACGGCGGCGATTTCCTTGTAGCTCAGCTCGAACTCGTAGTACATCTGCACCACGCGCTGTTCGCGCTCGTCCAGCCCGCGCAGCGCCTGCTCCAGGCTGCGCCGCACCACCAGCTGGTCTTCCGGGCTGGGCGCGCTGTCGTTGCTGACGCTTTCCTGCAGGACTTCATCGAAGCTGGCGATCAGTTCGGCGTTTTCATCCATCAGGTAAGCCTGGTAGCCTTCCGGCGTCAGGGCCAGCGCTTCCATGATCTCGTGCTCGCTCGGTTCGCGCCCCAGCTTGCGGGTCAGGGCGCGCACGCCGTCGCGCAGCTTGTGGCTTTGCTGGCGCACCGCGCGCGGGCGCCAGTCCTGGCGCCGCAATTCATCCAGGATGGCGCCGCGGATGCGCAGGCTGGCATAGCTGCCAAACGCGCCGTCCGGCTCGCCGTAACGGCGCAGCGCTTCCAGCAGGCCCATCAGGCCGATCTGTTCCATGTCGTCGCGGTCGATGGCGCCGGCGATCTGCGAATTGAGCTGACGCACGATGCGCTTGACCAGTGGCGCATACGCCAGCAGGTGCTTTTGCTCGTCGGCTACGCTGTGCGTGAGCGGCGCTGCGCCGTGCTCACCGTAGCTTTCGGCATAAGTCTCGGCAAATTCCTCTACGTATCCCATGCCCGCTCCACTTGTGTTCATGCTGCCTTGGCTTACTCGACAATGAGCTTGCCTATCATGACTTCGTCAAACGGCTTTTCGCGGCCTTCCTGTTCGAACTCATGGTCGAAGGCCTTGTTCAGTTCTGCGGCAAACTGGTCGATGGTCATCACACGGGCGCTGGCCATCGGCAGGTTGGACAGGGTTTTCACCGCCACGCTGCGCAGCATGGGCAGGTTTTCCTTGGTTTCCTTCTCGCGCTTGGCGTCGGTGGCCACCACCAGGTCCGCCGACAGGTAATGCGTGACGGTATCGTTGGGCTCGTGCTTGAGCATGACCACCACCTTGTCCACAGTCAGGTACTTGGGCGGCAGTTCCGATTTCTTTTCTTCCTTCTTGGGCTTTTTCTTGGCGTCTTTTTCCTCGGTCGCGTGGTCCTCGCCGCCCCTGGACATGTACCAGACGGCGCCGCCGGCAACCCCGGCGGCCAGCACGGCCACCGCGGCAAAAATGATGATGACTTTTTTGTTCATTGCGCGAATTACTCCCCGGTCATGGCAAAGGTAGCGGTGCTGTCATCGTCGTTCAGGGCGCGGCCTGGCGTGCGGCCATCGTCCTGACCACGCTGCTGGCCATTGCGGCCGCCCTGGTCGGCTTGCGCCTGGGCGCGCGACGACGATACGGTCACCGCCACGTCGGTGAACTGGCGGGTCGACAAGTCCTGGCGCACGCTGTCGCCGATGGTGTTGAGCTGGCGCAGCACTTCGCTGTTGTTGGCCGTCAGGTTGACCTGCAGCGCGCCGGCGCTGTGGCGGATCGAAATCTCGATGCTGCCCATATTGGGCGGTTCCAGGCGGATCACCGCCTGCTCGCTGTTGCGCTGCAATTGCAGCTGCAGGCGGTCGCCCAGCGCCTGGCGCAGCGGTTGCTGCCATTGTTCCGGTGTGCCGCTCAGAGTGACCGTGCTGCTGCCGTTGGCGGCGCTGGCGCCGGCCTGGCCGGCGGCTGCCACAGTGGCGGCATTGGCGCCATTGCTGTTGAGCGTGAAGCCATGCTCGTCGCTCTTGGCGCCGGCGATGACCGCCGTGGCGCTGGCGCTGGCGGCGCCGTTGGCGGCGGCACTGGAGGTGCTGTTCTCGGCGGCGCGGGTGACGATGCGCACGCCGTTGACCCAGGCTTCGCGCAGCGGCGCGGCAGCGGTGTTGGCCGGCAGCGGCACGGCGTCGGCGGCGGCCACCGGCGCCTGTTGCCCGGCCGGGGCGGCGCCGTCGGTCTCGGACTGGCGCGCGGCCACGGCGGCCAGCGTGCTGGTGTTGGTTTGGGCGGCGCCGGCCTGGGCGGCCGCAGTGGCCGCTGCGGCCGTGGCTGCTGCTGCGGCAGCGGTGGCCTGGACTGCCGCGTTGGCGGCGGCGTCATCGACGGCGCCGGCGTTGGCCGCGGCCGGCGTCACGGCCACGCTGGCGGCGGCCAGGTTGAGGCGGGTGGCGCTGGTGTTCAGGGTGGCGGCGGCGCTGATGGCGTCGACGCCGCTGCTGGCGCTGTCGGCGCTGTCGGCAGGCGCGGCCGGGGCTGGCGCGGGCGTAACGTTCAGCAGCGAGCTGACCATGGCCGGCAGCACGCTGCCGGCGGCGGCCGTGCCGGAACCGCTGGCGTCGCCGCTGTCGGCGGCGTGGTCGCTGCCGTCGTCGCTGGCGGCCACGTCGGCCAGGTTCAGCAACTGCGAGAACAGCGGCGCCACCACCGGTGCGGCGTCGGCTGCGGCCTGGGCGGCAGCGGCGGCCGCAGCCGCAGCGGCGGTGCCGGCGTCGGCGCTGCCGCGGGCGTCGGCCTGGTTGGCGGCCGGCGCGCTCTGGCGGCCGGCGCTGGCCTGGCTGGCCGGGCTGTTCTGGTTGTTCTGGCTGGCGGGGGCGGGCGCCGGCCTGGCGGCCGGCTTGCTGTCACTCCCGGTGTCGGCGGCCGTCCTGGCGGCGCCAGTCTTGCCCTTGCCGCTGCTGACAGCGGTATTGTTGGCAGCCACCGGGGCGGTCAGTTCGGCTTGCGCGGCGCGCGCCGCTGCCGTTGCGCTGGAGAGTGTCGTGGTCATGCTTGGATTCCGTTTTCTGCTTGTTCGTTTTCGAGGGCATAGGCCAGCCAGCCCTCCTGATTGGCCTGCATGTCGTGCAAGCGCTGCCCCAGTTCCTCGGTGGCGCGGTTGCAGCGTCTGACTGCTTCGTTGTGCATCTGGCGCAGCGCCGACAGGGCGGCCTTTTCGGCCCCGCTCCACTGGCCTTGCGCCGCCATTTGCGGCAGCACGGTTCCCATTAACGTGTTAATCGCCGCCAGCGTCTTCCAGTCCTCGGAAGCGATGGCGGCGCTCATTTTCTGCGCCATCTGCAGCAAGGTGCGCTGCCTATCCATTGGTTTTCGCCTGCACGCCCAGCCATCCTTTTTTAATCGTGGTCAACAGGGTGGTGACTTCATCAATAATCGTCGGGTCGAGGCTGACGCCGGCCGTGTACAGGCGGCCGGCGCAATAGTCGTACAGGCGGCCCAGGTTTTCCACCACTTCGCCGCCGTTGTCGAAGTCCAGCGAGCTCGACAGGCCGTTGATGATGTCGGTGCATTTGTTCAGGCTCTTGGCCTTGAGCTCGTAGCGCTTGCCGACGATGTGGCCGCGCGCACGCGCCAGCTCCTCAAGCAGGCCGTCGGTCAGCACCAGCACGAGTTCCACCGGCGAGGCCCGGGCCACCTGGGCGTCGAGGTTGGTGGAGTGGTAACTGCTATAGGCTTCCTGGTTCAACATGGTATTCACCGTACGGGTCAAAAAAAGTGCAGGGTTGTTACGTTAGCTATTGCTGTCGCTTGAGAACAGGGCGGTAAACATGTTCGAGGTGGTGGTCATCGACGCCTGCAGCTGCTGCAGCGTGGTGAATTGCACCAGATACCGCTTGTAGGCGTTGTTGAACTGGTTGGTCAGCACGGTCTGGCGGTCGCTGATGTCGGCCTGGGCCTTCTCGACCGCCGTGCGGCGGCTGCCGATATAGCCGTTGGCGCTGTTGGTCCAGGCGCTGGTCAGCTTGTTCATGGCGCCCAGCACGCCGCTGTCGACGCCGACGCCGGCGCGGCCGAACAGACTGTCCAGCGCGCCGGGATTGGCGGCGGCCACCTTGTCCAGCCGATCGCTGTCGAGCGTCAGCGAACCATCCTTGGCGGCGCTGATGCCAAAGCTGATCAGCGACAGGCCGCCGGTGGCGCTGCGCAGTATCCCGTTCAGGCGGTCGCGCAAGGTCATCACGCCGGCATCGTTATGGAACGCCGCATCGGCCGCGGTGGGCGCCGGCGCGCTGCCGTCGGTTGGCTCGACCACGGTATGGTCGCCGGCGGCGGTCAGGGTGTTGATGGTCGACAGCAGGGTGTTATAGGCGGTGATGAAGGCTTGCACATTGGCGGCGGTGCCGCTCTTGTCGGCCGCCACCGTCATGGTCACCGGGCTGGCGCCCGCAGCCTGGGCCTGGGTCACGGTGAATTCCACCCCGTCCACCACCTTGAAGGTGTTGGAGGCCTGCTCGACCGCTTCGCCGGCGGCGTCGCCAATGTGGATGATGGCGTTGCTGGCCGCGCGCACGACGGTCTGGGCGCTCAGGGCGTTCTGCAGATTGGCGTCGCCCAGGCCGCTGACGTCGATCGAGGCGACGGCATTGTCGGCGCCGGTCTGGCTGGAGGTGAGCACCAGCCTGGTCTGGCCGTTGACCGTCATGGTGGAGGCGGTCACGCGCGAATTATTGGTGGCCGCCGAGTTGATGGCGGCCGCCACTTCCTTGGCGCTCAGCACGCCATCCATATTGTTGTCGGCATTGGCCAGGTCGACCTGGAAGGTGGAACCGTCGGCCAGCACCACATTCATGGCGCCGGCGTTGGTGGCCACGCTGTCATTGACGTTGTACGACACCTGGCCGGCGGTGGCCAGCTGTTCGACGTAGAACGAATAGGTGCCGGCCACAGCCTTCGAATTGGCGGTGGCGCTGGCCACCGCGGTGTTGCTGAAGGTGGCCGAGTTGGCGGTGACCGACTTGGTGCCGCTGGCCAGCGAGGCCATCGTGCTCTGGAAGGCGCTCAGCGCCGAGCCCAGGGTCGTCAGCGCCTTGGCCGTCGCGGTCGCCTTGGCGTCGCGGCTGTCGAGGATGGCCTTGGTGCCCGCCACGTAGGCGTTGGCCAGGCCTTCGGCCGTGGTTTTCGGATCGTAAGTCGGGCTGCTGATGACGGATGTTGCCATGATCGTGCTCCTGGAAAGGATAAGTGAAGTGTACCCCGAGATAGGGCGACCTTAATCGTTTCCGTATGAAAATATTTCTAACAAAATTTTGTAACGCGCTTATTTTTGGCCGCGCAGCCACAGTTGCGTTGCCAGATCGTCATGCTGTTTGCGTTCCTTGACGTTTTTTTGCTGGTTGTAGACCTTTTGCTCCTTGGTCAACACCATGTCCATCACTTCGCGCTTGGCCCAGGCCTTGTTCAGCGCCTGTTGCGACACCGCCATGTCGGCCTCGTGCATGTGCAGGTCGAGCCGGTGGCTGTCGGCCATCGCCATCACCGCCTGCTTGTAGTCGCCGCAGTTGCCGGCCAGGGCAGGGTGCAGGTTGCCACTGGCGCCGCTGTTGGTGTACAGGCTGGTCAGGCGTTCGAGGTTTTTCTGATAACGCTCGCGCACACTGGCCTTTTCCGCCATTTCCGTCTGCAGGCGCTCGACTTCCGTGTTGCGCAGAGCCACCAGGGTGGTCAGATTGCGGATTTTCTGTTGGCTCATGATGTCATCAGCTTTTCAAGTTGGGCAATGCACTGGGCGATCGGCGCTTCTTCCTTGGTGCCCTGGCACAGGAAGTCCTCGACTTTCGGGTGCAGCTGCACCGCCTTGTCGGTAATCGGGTCGGCGCCGGGCACATAGGCGCCCAGCGGAATCAGGTCGCGCACGCGTTCGTGGCGCGCCATGCTGGCTTTCAGCGCGCGCGCCGCCATCATGTGGCCGTGATCGATCACCTGCGCCATGCAGCGGCTGATCGAGGCGGCAATATCGATCGCCGGGTAGTGGCCGCGCTCGGCCAGCTCGCGCGTCATGACGATGTGGCCGTCCAGAATCGCGCGCGCGGTGTCCACCACCGGGTCCTGGTGGTCGTCGCCCTCGGCCAGCACGGTGTAGATGGCGCTCATGCTGCCAGACTGGTTTTCGCCGTTGCCGGCCGATTCCACCAGTTGCGGCAGGTTGGAAAACACCGACGGCGGATAGCCCTTGGTGGCCGGCGGCTCGCCCAGCGCCAGCGCCACTTCGCGCAGCGCCATGGCGTAGCGGGTCAGCGAATCGACCAGCAGCAGCACGTTCTTGCCCTGGTCGCGGTAGTGCGCCGCGATCGAGTGGCACAGTTCGGTCGCCATGACGCGCATCAGCGGGCTTTCGTCGGCCGGCGCGATCACCAGCACGGCTTTCTGCAAACCATCCTTGCCCAGCGACATGTCGACAAACTCGCGCACCTCGCGCGAACGCTCGCCGATCAGGCCCACCACCACCACGTCGGCCACGGTCTGGCGGGTCATCAGGCCCAGCAGCACGGACTTGCCGACGCCGGAGCCGGCCATCAGGCCGACCCGTTGGCCCTTGCCCAGGGTCAGCATGGAATTGATGGCGCGCACGCCCACGTCAAGCGGCTCGGTGACCGGTTTTTTCTTCAGCGGATGGATGCGCGGCGGCTGCGAGTCGAGCGGGAAATCGCCGCTCAACTTGCCCAGGCCGTCAATCGGCTCGCCCAGCCCGTTGACCATGCGGCCCAGCCAGCCGGAGCCGATCTGCAGGCTGATTTTTTCCGGCGAGGGCAGCACCCGGGCGCCGGTGGTCAGGCCCACGGCTTTCTTGAACGGCATCAGGAACGACAGTTTGTCGCGGAAACCCACCACTTGCGCGTCCAGCCACTCGCCGTTGACTGTCTCTATCTGGCAACGCTGGCCGGTGTGCAAGGGGCAACCCACGGCCTCAAGCAACAAACCGGACGCGCCCACCAGGCGCCCCGTCGGGGTCGCCATGGGTACCGAACCCAGTTCCAGATTGCGTAAGGCATCTGCGATCACTCTTCGATCTCCGGTTCATCGCCGCTGTCGGCGATCTGTAGTTGATTATCGACCTGTTCCATGACCGCCGCAAGCCGTTGATGACAGCCGGCATCGACTTCATTATCGCCAGCCTTGATGCGGCATTCCCCCACCTCCAGACGGGCGTCCGGGATCAGGTTCCAGCGCTTGGAACGCTTCGGATCGAGCTCGGCAATACGCTTGAGCTCTTCCGGATTCAGGTAGACATCGATTTCATCGCGGGTCGGCGGCATCGAGGCCAGGGTTTCTTCCACCAGGGCCATCAGTTGCACCGGCTGCAAGGCCAGTTCGGCGCGGATCACCTGGCGCGCCACCTTGGCCACCAGGTCCACCACTTCCTTGCGCTGGGCGGCGCGGTAGTCGGAGCGCAGCTTCTTCAGGCTTTTCAGCATGGCGTCCACCGGGCGCGCCATCTGGTCGTAGGCCACCAGGGTTTCGTGGCGGCCTTCCTCGCGGCCCTGTTCCTGGCCGGCCAGGCGGCCGGCCTCGAAGCCGTCTTCCTGACCGCGCGCCAGGCCGATCTCGTAACCGTCGCGCTGGCCTTGTTCAAAGCCCTCGCTGACCGAGGCCGCCCACTGGGCGCCGCCATCGCCGCCATGGCCGTGGCCATGGCCCTGGGCGGCGGCCGCGGCCGCGCGCTGGGTGGTGAACTGCGCCAGCGGCGGGAAGCGGTAAGCGCGGAATTGCTTCATTCCACCACCTGTTCGGCAAACAGCTGGATCTCGACTTCGCCGGCGTCGGCCAGCGCCTTGACGGTGGCCATGATTTCCTGACGGGTCTGTTCGATGCGCGACATCGGCACCGGTCCGGCGCGCCGCATCATGTCCTCGAAAGCCTGGGCCTGACGTTTCGGCATCGTTTTCAAGATGGCGTCGCGCACCGAAATGTCGGCGCCCTTGAGCGCGATGGCCCACTGTTCCAGCGGCACGTCTTCCAGGATGCGGGTGATGGCCTGTTCGGTCTGGTTGCCAAGGATGAAGAAGTCGTACATCGACAGTTCGATCTTGGACACCACCTCCGGGTCGTGCGCGCGCAACAGTTCCACCATCTGCGCGCGGTTGCTCGGCAGGCGGTTGAGGATCTCGGCGGTCTGGCGGATGCCTTCCACGCTGGTGCCCTGCGAATCGAAGGAGCTCAGGCAGCGGTCCACCAGCTCGTCCAGCTCCTTCAGCAGGTCGCTGTCGATTTCTTCCATGCGCGCCAGGTTGAGCAGCACCAGGTCGCGGCTGTCCTGCGGCAGGCCGTCGATGATCTGGCCGGCCAGCGCGGCCGGCAGGAAGGCCAGAAACACCGCCTGCATCTGCACGTGCTCGTTGGAAATGTACTCGGCCAGCCATTTGGGCGAGGCCCACTGCAGGCGCGCCATCTTCGGCCGCAGTTCATCGCCGTAAATGTTGTTCAGCACGGTGTTGGCGAGGTCGCCGCCCAGCGCCAGGTCCAGCGAGCGCTTCAGGTAGGAGCGCGAGGCGCCATGCACGCCCGACTGCTCGCGGTAATCGTCGAAGAACTTTTGCATCGCGTTCTTGACCGATTCCACCTTGATGCCGCTCATGCGCGACATCACCTGCGTCACTTCCAGCAATTCCTCGCGCGACAGGCAGCGCAGCACGGCCGCGGCCGGCTCTTCGCCGATGCTGAGCAGCACGATGGCGGCCTGCTCGACCGGGGTCAGCTTGGTCGGGATGGCGTATTCGCCGCCATCATCATCCATGTTATTGAGTTCGGCCATTTTTCTGCATCCATTGTTTGACGACTTCGGCTACGCGTTCCGGTTCCTTCGCGGCCAGCACTTTCAGGTGGTCGACCATCACGTCCACTGCCGAGCCCGGCGGTGGCAGATCGTAGTTTTCCAGCAGCGGCACCACCGGCATGCCCGGCTGGGCCGCCATGCCGCCCAGCGCCGGGGCGGCGCCCGGTGTGCCCGGCGCCGCGGTGCCGGCCAGCGCAGCCTGTTCCTTGGCGGCCGCTTCCTTGGCTTCCCTGGCGGCGGCCACGGCGGCCTGCTCGGCGGCGCGGCGTTCGGCGGCAATGCGCGCCGCTTCCTTCGGATCCGGGGTGAAGCGCACGGTGATCAGGCGCATGATCGGACGCAGCAGCAACAGGTAGCCAAGCAGGGCGGCCACGGCATAGATCGCGTACTTGCTGATGTCGACGATGTTGTCGCGCTCTTCCCACCACTGCACCGGAGCGGCCTTGGCTGGGAAGTTCATGGCCGACACCACCAGCTGGTCGCCGCGTTCGGCGTTGATGCCCAGGCCGTTGCGCAGGATCTTGTCGATATTGGCGATTTCGGCTGCGCTCCAGCCGGTCTTCGGGGTGGGCGAGGCGGCTTGCGCCAGCACCACCGCCACGCTCAGTTTTTCCAGGCGGCCGCGGCTGCGCTTGGTCTGGGTGATGCTGCGGTCATACGCATACTGGCGGGTGGTGGCGTTCTTGCGCGCGGTGCCATCGGCCGGCGCGGTATTGGGGTCGGTGGCGCCGCCGGCGGTCTGCTGGTTGGCGGCGGCCGGATTGGCGGCGGCTGGCGGCGGACGGTTGGACAGGGTGCCCGGCACGCCCATCACCATGCGGTTGCGGTCCTGCTCTTCGCGCATGGCTTCGCTGGTGACTTTCGGGTCGGCGCCGTATTTTTCCACGGTTTCCTCGACGCGGTCGTTGTCGACCGCGGCCGCCACCGACATGCGGTAGTTGTCGTCGCCAATCACCGGACCCAGCAGGCCCTTGATGTTGGCTTTCACCTCGTCGGCGTAGCGCTTGCTGGCGTCGTTGCCGCTGGTGCCGGCGTCAAAGCCGTCGGCCAGGTCGATATGGGCCGACAGCAGGTTGCCGGCCTGGTCCACCAGGCTGACGCGCGCCGGCGCCAGGCTGGCCACGCTGCCGGCCACCATGTTGACCACGGCGGCAATCGCTTCCGGCGCCAGCGTGCGGCCCGGTTTCAGCTGCACCACCACCGAGGCCGAGGATTTCTCGCCGTCCGACGACACGAACGAGGTCGACTTGGCGATCGACAGGTGCACGCGCGCGTGCGAGATCGCGTCCAGCGTCATGATCGATTGCGCCAGCTCGCCCTCCAGGCCGCGGCGGAAGCGCACGTCCTGCACGAACTGCGACACGCCCAGCGGGTCGTTCTTGTCCATCAGCTCCAGCCCGGCCGGCAGCTGCGCGGTCACGCCCTTGGCGGCCAGCAGCATGCGCACCTTGCCCAGCATGGAGTCGGGCACCAGCACCTGGCCGCTCTCCGGGTGGACGCGGTAGGGGATGTGTTCGGTGTCGAGCACGTTCATCATGTCCGGCGCCGACACTTTTTCGCGCGCGCCAAACACCGGCTTGTAGCTGGCCTGGTTGCTCCACATGTACATCAGCACCAGCGCCGTCAGGCCGATGGCCAGGATCAGCAGCGGGTACAGGGTTTTCAGCAGGTTGGGAGACAGCGCCGGGGCAGCCGCCGACGGATTGGCGCGCCAGCGCTCAAAGGCGGACTTGATGGTGTTAATCACGTTGAATGCTTTCGCAGAGGCTTACAGCGGTAATTTGATAAGTTCGTCGAGGCCGCCCATCACCTTGTTGCGCACTTGCATCAACATCGAGAAGGACAGGCTGGCTTCCTGGCTGGACAGCATGGCGCCGACCAGGTCGTCGCTCTTGCCGGAATCCACGTCCGCCATCTTCTGGCCGGCCTCGACGTCCTGGGTGTTGACCTTGTCGATGGCGCTTTGCATGGACTGGGCGAACGAGAAGGCGGCCTGGGGCTCGTGGGCCCCGTACTGGTTGGCGGCAGCGATGGTCTGCTGGCCGCTGTTGGCCATATTGTGCGCTGCGCTGGTCAGCGCAGCCAGGTCGGCCTGAATCAGGCTGGAGAATCCGTTGCTCATGGTGCTACCCCCGTGTTTGCCGCGTTTTTTTGCTGCATTGAATCCAGATGACTACCTTAGCGAGATTGCCGAAAAGCAGCAAGCCCATGTGGAAGATATTGTGGTGCGCGATACCAAACGTGCTACACATCCGTTGCGCCGTGTCACAGTCTTGTAAAAAAGATAGTGTAAGCAGGTGGCGGGAAGCGGGATGCGGAAAGTTGGAGCGGCGCGAAACCTTAACCGGGAGAAATCGTCGTGCCAAACGTGATCACGCCGGTTTTAACAATTTGTTTTGGGCAAATGTCGTTATAAATCATTCACTAAGCGCCGGTTGTTGAAGTAATCAAAGTTGCTGATCAAGTGGTTTAAGCTTACCGGCTAGCAACATTCTTGTAAAGCGCTATTTATCCCAGTGGAAATTATTTGGTCGAATATTGTTTATTAGCAATAATGTGAATTTTGAGGTATGCTGCTACCGGGATCGTCCCACTTTACGTTACGATTAAGCACTAAACCAAATTTTGCGCTGGAAACAACCAGTTTTTAGCTGGATAGTGCGATGATGGAGGAGTGGGAAAGAATTAACCGCCATGGCCAACACATGACAACGACAAAACAGACGCAACATCAAGTGCTGGACCCCAGCCTGCTGGGCCGTCCGGTACACCTGCTGCCGATCTTTGCGGCCCAGTTGCGCGACGATCTGGCGCAGTCCATGCGCCTGAACATGAACCGCCGTTACTGGGGCGGTTTCACGGTGCAGGACGTGGCGTTCAGCCGCCTGGAAGGCAACGAGATCCGCAGCCGCTGGCTCAGTTTTGCCGCGCCGGCCGGCCAGATCGCCTTCTCGCTGGAGCGCAAGGTGCTGCTCAGCGTGCTCAATTACCGCTATGGCAGCGGCGCCAAGGCCGATACCCCGGCCGTGGTGGACGAGGCCACGGTGCGCGTGACCGCCACCGAGGAGCGGCTGGCTGTGGTGCTGGGGCAACAGTTGGCCGGCACCCTGGCCGGCCGGATCGAACTCAACCTGCCGGTGATCGAGAAGCCGGCCCTGGCCGAAGGGGAGGCCGAGGAGGGCGGCGAGACCGAATTCAAGCCGGCGCCCGGCTCGCATCCGCCCAAGGGCACCTGGGTGATCACGGTCACCGTGGCCGAGACCGCCGGCGGCGCCACCGGCCAGTTCTGGTTTGCGCTCGACAAGCAACTGATGGCCAGCGTGCTGCGCGGCCTGCTGCGCGACCGCGACAGCGGCAAGAAATCCAAGGCCGCGGCCCCGCTGGCCCAGCGCCTGCAGGTCGGCCTGGTCGGCCGCCTGGCCAGCAAGGAGGTCACGCTGGGCACCCTGTACGATTTGCAGGTGGGGGATGTGATCCCGATCAGCCTGTCCAGAGCAGACGTCTTGCTCGAAGATTCCCGCCTGTTTACGGCCGCGGTCACCGAGCACAAAGGCAAACTCTGTTTAACCTCTTTTGAAGACGCCGAATAATGATGAACATGAACGTAGCCAACCCTAGCGACGCCCTGCTGGAAGACCTGTCGGAAGAGATGATTATCGACCAGCCCGGCAATGAGCTGACCGACCTCCCGGCCGCCACGCCGCGCCGCGACCTGCCAGCCATGATGCGCAAGATCCCGGTGACCTTGACGCTGGAAGTGGGGTCGGCCCGCATCTCGCTGCAGGACCTGATGAACATCGGTCCGGACAGCGTGGTGGAACTGGACGTGCTGGCCGGCGAGCCGCTGGTGATCAAGGTCAACGGCACTGCCATCGGCCGCGCCGAAGTGGTGGTGGCGGGCGAAAACTACGGCCTCAAAGTGATCGACCTCGACGGCCTGAATCTGGACATGATGACTCCATGACCTGGAGCATGAATGCGCAGTGGCGGCGGCGCCTGCTGGCGAGCGCGCCGCTGGCTGCCTTGTTGGGCCTCGGGCTGGCGGCCATGCCGGCCCACGCGGTCGACCTGCTGGCCAACGTGGTGCCGGGGGCCAAGACCGAACTGACGGTCAAGATGCAAATCCTGATCATCATGACGTTGCTGGGCTTGCTCCCGGTGATGGTCATGATGATGACCAGCTTCACCCGTTTCGTGATCGTGCTGTCGCTGCTGCGCCAGGCGCTGGGCCTGCAGCAGGGCTTGCCCAACCGGGTAATCACCGGGGTGGCGCTGATCCTGACCCTGCTGGTGATGCGGCCGATCGGCAACGAGATCTGGCGCGACGCCTTCGTACCCTACGACCAGGACAAGATTGGCCTGGAAACCGCGCTGCAGATCGCTGAAAAGCCGGTCTCGCGCTTCATGCTGGCGCAAACCAGCAAGGCCGCGCTGCAGCAGATCGCCCACCTGGCCGGCGAGGACAAGATCACCGAGCCGTCGCAGCACGCCTTCACCGTCAAGCTGGCGGCGTTTGTGCTGTCCGAGCTGAAGACCGCGTTCCAGATCGGCTGCATGCTGTTCATTCCCTTCCTGGTGATCGACCTGGTGGTGTCTTCGGTGCTGATGGCGATGGGCATGATGATGCTGTCGCCGCTGGTGATTTCGCTGCCGTTCAAGCTGCTGCTGTTTGTGCTGGTGGATGGCTGGACCCTGACCGTCAATACGCTGGTGACCAGCGTGCAGGCCTACTGAAAAGGCGCACCCTATGCTGACTCCTGAAATTGCCGTCGACCTGGTGGTTGAGTCGCTGCACATCGTCATGCTGCTGGTGGTGATTCTGGTGGTGCCCGGCCTGATCACCGGCCTGCTGGTGGCGCTGTTCCAGGCCGCCACCCAGATCAATGAACAGACGCTGAGCTTCCTGCCGCGGTTGCTGATCACGCTGCTGGCCATCATCCTGGCCGGGCGCTGGATGTCGACCCTGCTGATGGACTTCTGCGTTTCCATCTTCACCCGCGCCGCCACCCTGGTCGGCTAGCCTTCCGCCATGGAACCCGTCCTCGCCCAGTTGCTGCCGCTGCTGACCGCCGTCTGGTGGCCGTTCTGCCGCATCCTGGCGATGTTCATCGGCGCGCCGGTGCTGGGCGAGGCGGTCACGCCGACCACGGTGCGTATCCTGATCGCGCTGGTGCTGGCCATCCTGATGCTGCCGCTGACGTCCGGCGTGGACTGGGGACCGGCCGCGATCAACCCGTTTTCGCTGCACGGCGTGGTGGCCACCATCGAGCAAGCCATCATCGGCTTCGTGCTGGGGCTGGCGTTTCACTTTGCCATGTCGGTCATCGGCGTGCTGGGCTTCATGGTGTCGTCGCAGATGGGCTTGTCGATGGCGGTGATGAACGACCCGCTCAACGGCCAATCGTCCGACGTCACCTCGGCGTTGCTGTCGACCCTGGCCATCATCGTGTTCTTTGCCATCGACGGTCATTTGGTGATTGCCAATGTGATCGGCCAGAGCTTCAAGGCCTGGCCGCTGGGGCAGGGTTTCGGCAACCATCTGCTGGAGGCGGTGGCCTACAACGTCGCCTGGATCTTTTCGGCGGCCATGCTGCTGGCGATCCCGGTGGTGTTTTCCACGCTGGTGGTGCAGCTGGGCTTTGGCTTCCTGAACCGTGTCGCGCCCAGCCTCAACCTGTTTGCGCTGGGCTTTTCCGTGATCACCATCTTTGGCCTGCTGATGCTGGCGCAGGTGGTGCGCTTCATCCCCGAGCACTACGTGCGCATGACCAATATGGTGCTGGAGCTGATCCGCCAGCAGATGCAGGTGGCCCATGGCTGACGACAGCACTGGCGATAAAACAGAGAAGGCTTCACAACAGAAGCTGAAGAAATCGCGCCAGGAAGGGCAGGTGGTCCGCTCGCGCGATCTGTCCACCGCGATCGGCATCCTGGTCAGCCTCAAGCTGTTTGTCTACCTGCTGCCCGGCTACCTGATGGAATTCAATGAAATCTTCCACCAGAGCTTTGCCCCGCTGGACAGCGACGGCGCCATCGACAACGCCATGTCCACCGTGTTCAGCAGCTCGATGGTGTTGCTGATCAAGATGGTGCTGCCGCTGTTCGTGGTGCCGCTGTTCATCATGCTGGGCGCCATGGTGCCGGGCGGCTGGGTGGTCTCGACCAAGCACTGGGAGCCCAAGCTGTCGCGCATGAGCCCGATGTCGAATATCGGCCGCCTGTTCAGCGGCAAGCATGCGTTCGAGCTGGCCATCTCGGTCGGCAAGGCCGGCGTGCTGATTGCCGTGCTGATTCACGTGGCCCGTTCCAGCGTGGCCGACTACACCCAGCTGCAGCTGATGCCGATCGGCCAGGCCATGCTGCACGGCTCCGGCCTGATGCTGGACGGCCTGATGGCGATGGTGGCGGTGTTCGTGATCTTCGCCCTGATCGACGTCCCGGCCCAGGCCTGGTTCTTCGCCAAGAACCAGCGCATGTCCAAGCAGGATCTGAAGGAAGAACACAAGTCGACCGAGGGCCGGCCCGAGGTCAAGGGCCGCATCCGCCAGCTGCAGCGCGCGCTGGCGCGGCGCAGCGCGCGCAAGAGCGTGCCCAGCGCCGACGTGGTGATCGTCAACCCGGAGCACTACGCGGTCGCGCTCAAGTACGACCTCAGCAAGGCGGAAGCGCCGTTTGTGGTGGCCAAGGGCGTCGACGAGATGGCGCTGTACATCCGCCAGCTGGCGCTGGAATTCAAGATCGAAGTGATGGAGCTGCCGCCGCTGGCGCGCGCCATCTACAACACCAGCCAGGTCAACCAGCAGATCCCGGTGCAGCTGTACCAGGCGGTCTCGCAGGTGCTGAACTATGTGCTGCAGTTGCAGGCATTCCGTACCGGACGGCGCGCGGCCGAACCGGAACGTCCAAAAGAAGTTGTTGTGCCCACATCCATGAGCGAGGTTAAGCAGTGAATTTTTTACAGACGATGCTAGCGGAGATCCGTCGACACAAGTTTGCCACCCCGGCATTCCTGTTGATTATCCTGGCGATGATCATGCTGCCGCTGCCGCCGATATTGCTGGACGTGATGTTCACGTTCAATATCGTGCTGGCGCTGATTGTGATCCTCGGCTCGGTGTCGGTGCGCCGGCCGCTGGACTTCTCGGTGTTCCCGACCGTGCTGCTGGCCACCACCATGCTGCGCCTGACGCTGAACGTGGCCTCGACCCGGGTGGTGCTGCTGCACGGCCATGAGGGCACGGCCGCCGCCGGTCATGTGATCGAGGCCTTCGGTAATGTGGTGGTGGGCGGTAACTACGTGGTCGGTATCGTGGTGTTCGTGATCCTGATGATCATCAACTTCATGGTGGTGACCAAGGGCGCCGAGCGTATTTCGGAAGTGTCGGCGCGCTTCACGCTGGACGCCTTGCCGGGCAAGCAGATGGCGATTGACGCCGACCTCAACGCCGGCCTCATCAATCAAGAAAAAGCCCAGCAGCGCCGCCTGGAAGTGGCCTCCGAGGCTGACTTCTACGGCGCCATGGACGGCGCCTCCAAGTTCGTGCGCGGCGATGCCGTGGCCTCGATCCTGATTCTGATCATCAACATGGTCGGCGGCGTGGCGATTGGCGCGCTGATGCAGGACATGTCGTTTGGCGACGCCTTCAAGCAATACGCGCTGCTGACCATCGGTGACGGCCTGGTGGCGCAGATCCCGGCGCTGCTGCTATCGGCCGCGGCCGCCATTCTGGTGACCCGTATCTCGGATTCCGGCGACTTCGAACAGCAGGTGGGCAGCCAGGTGCTGACCTCGCCGCAGGTGATGTTCAGCGCGGCCGGCATGATGATCGTGCTGGCCATGGTGCCGGGCATGCCGTGGCAGATGTTCGGTCCGTTTGCGCTGGTGCTGGCCTATGTCGGCTGGAAACTGCTGAACCGGGTGCAAAAGCCCGAGACCAGCAATCTGGACGCCATCGAGGCCGCGCTGCGCGAAGACCGCGCGCCCGAGCTCGACTGGTACAGCCTGCCGGCCGTGCAGCCGCTGCAGATCGCGGTCGGCTACAAGCTGGTCAGCCTGATCGACAAAGCCCACGGCGAGCCCCTGACCAAGCGCGTCAAGGGCGTGCGCCAGAGCCTGTCGGAAGCCATGGGCCTGCTGCTGCCGCCGATCGCCGTGCGCGACGACCTGGGCCTGAAGCCGACCCAGTATTCGGTGCTGTTGTCGGGCAGCGTGGTGGCGCAGGCCGAGGTGTTTGCCGACCGCCTGATGGCGATCGCCTCGCCCAATGTGTACGGCCAGATCGACGGCATCCCCGGCATCGAGCCGGCCTACGGCATGCCGGTGACCTGGATTGAAACCAGTGAAAAGGCCAACGCGCTGGGCCTGGGCTACCAGGTGGTGGAAGCGCCCAGCGCGATTGCCACCCACTTGTCCAAGCTGATCCGCGAATACCTGCCGGAGCTGTTCCGCCATGAAGACGTGCCGGCGCTGATGGAGCGCCTGACGGCCATCTCGCCCAAGCTGGCCGCCGCGCTGGACAAGGCGCTGACCCATACCCAGCTGCTGCGCGTGTTCCGCGTACTGCTGGCGGAAAACGTCTCGCTGAAGGACATCGTGCCGATCGCCACCACCCTGGTGGACAGCTCGGAAACCACCAAGGACCCGATTTTGCTGGCGGCCGAGGTGCGCTGCGCGCTGCGCCGTCAGATCGTCACCAGCCTGTTTGGCCAGAAGACCGAGATGCAGGCCTTCAATCTGGGCGGCGACCTGGAAAACATGCTGCTCGGTTCGCTGAACCAGGCGCGCCAGAGCGGCAAGGTGGTGCTGGACAACTATCCGATCGATCCGCATCTGCTGGCGCAGCTGCAGGTCAACATGCCGGTGGCGCGCGAGCAGATGAAGCAGCAGGCGACGCCGCCGCTGTTGCTGGTGCTGCCGCAGATCCGTCCGCTGCTGGCGCGCTATGCGCGCCTGTTTGCGCCCGGCCTGCATGTGCTGTCCTACAACGAGATCCCGGAGAACCGCGAAGTCAGCATTATTGGAACAGTAGGCTAAGCAGGCCGGCCAGGCCGCTGGCCAGGATGACCGGGATCACGCCGCGCTGGTAGCGGAACAGGGCCACGGCGGCGGCCAGCGCGATCAGTGCCGCCAGCCATTCAAAGCGCCCCTGCCAGCCGCCCGGCCACAGGGTGTGCCAGGCAAAGAACAGCGCCAGATTCAGGATCACGCCCACCACCGCTGCCGTGATAGCGGTCAGCGGCGCGGTAAATTGCAGCTTGCCGTGGGTCGATTCAATGAACGGCCCGCCCAGCAGGATGAACAGGAACGAAGGCAGGAAGGTGAAGTAGGTCACCACCGCTGCCGCCAGCGCCCCCGCCAGCAGCAGCGCGTGCGGGCCGAGGAAGGCGGTATTCCAGCCGCCGGCAAAGCCGACATACGACACCACCATGATCAATGGCCCGGGCGTGGTTTCGCCCAGCGCCAGGCCGTCCATCATCTGCGCCGCGCTCAGCCACTGATGTTGCTCGACCGCGCCCTGGAACACGTACGGCAGCACCGCGTAGGCGCCGCCAAAGGTCAGCATGGCAGCCTTGCTGAAGAACCAGGCCATCTGCGCCAGCACGCCTTGCTGGCCAAACATGGCCAGCAGCAGCGCCATCGCCCCCAGCCACAGGATCAGATGCGCACCCAGCACCAGCCAGAAGCGCGGCCAGCGAAAGCGGGCGTGGGCTGGCGCCGGCGTGTCGTCGTCGATCAGCGCCGGCAGGTGGGCGCCGCCGGCCTTGCCGTGGCCGCCGCTGCTGTGGAAGCGCTGCGGCGCCAGCCAGCCGGTGAGGGCGGCCGCCAGCACGATCAGCGGAAATGGCGCCTGCAGCGCGAAGATGGCGACAAACGCCAGCGCGGCCACGGCCCACTGCCAGCGGTTGCGCAGCGCGCGCGAACCGACGCGCCAGGCGGCGTGCAGCACCAGCGCGGTCACCGCCGGCTTGATGCCGTAGAACAGGCCGGCCACCAGCGGCACGCTGCCCCAGGCCATGTACAGCCACGACAAGCCGATCAGAATGAATAGCGATGGCAGCACGAACAGCACGCCGGCCGCGATGCCGCCGCGCGTGCGGTGCAGCAGCCAGCCGATGTAGGTGGCCAGCTGCTGTGCTTCCGGACCGGGCAGCAGCATGCAGTAGTTGAGGGCGTGCAGGAAGCGCTGCTCGGAGATCCAGCGCCGCCGCTCCACCAGTTCCTGGTGCATGATGGCGATCTGGCCGGCCGGGCCGCCAAAACTGATGAAGCCGAGTTTGAGCCAGTAGGCAAAGGCCTGGGCGAAGCTGGGATGGGCCGGCCGTTCGGCCGTCATGCGGACTCGGAGAACAGGTCGTCCGGCACGGTGGGGGTGGACAGCAGCACCGCCACTTCGGCCATGGAGCGGAACAGGGCCTGGGTCAGGGCCGCGGTGTGCAGGCGGCTCGGATAGGAATGCTCGCCGCTGGAGGCGGGCAGTTCGCGCCGCAGGCGGCAGCGCAGAATGCTCAGGCCGGCACGGCTGACCACGGTCGCCAGTTGCGGCAGCATGTCGCGCATGTGCTGCATGGCGGCGGTCTGCGCCGCGCCCACCTCCAGCACCACGCCGTTGCCGCTGGCCGGTTCCATCTGGATCACCACCCGGCCGACACCGGGCAGCATCAGTTCCAGCCGCAGCGCCACGCGGGTGCGGCGGCGGCGGTTGCGGTCGTACTCTTCGTCATCCTTGACCACCACTTTCAGCACCAGCCGCTCGGCGCCCCAGGCGTAGACGGCAAAGCGCCACGGTTCCATCTCGGTCACCAGCGGCGTGCCGGGGCGGCCGTCGCGCATGGAGGAGGGCGTGTGGTCGGTCATGAACAGGCTGGCCGGCAGATGCTGGCCGGTGGCTTGCTCCAGCCAGGCGGCGCGCTGTTCGCCATAGGTACGCACCATCACCTGCCAGGAGGCGGCCATGGCGCTGGTGTCGGGCGGCTGCCAGACCAGCTGGCGCGATAAAAACACCTGGTTGGGGCGCATCGCGGCCGGATCGCCGGCGTCCGGCATGTCGGCCAGGGCGGCGGCCAGCGCCTCGGCGTGCGAAGGCGGCAGGGTTTGCTGGTCCGGGCCGTCAAGGATGGCGCCCACCGCATTCGGGCCGCCGGTGCCATTGGGGCCGCCGGGCAGCAGCGGGCCGACCGGGAAATCGATATCGAGCGGACCGTCGGCACCGGGCGCGCGCGCCACCGGGCCAGGCTGCTGCGCAGGCTGGCGGTCCGGCACGCCCCAGGGGCGCAAGGTGGGTCCGATACGGTCTACAGCCATCAGGCTCGCTTTCTCATCTTGCGTGTATAAAAAAAGCCAACCGAAAAGCTCCGGTTGGCCCTTTTAGCAACCCGGACATGTTGACATGTCCGGATATTACTACGATTACTGCAGCAGGGACATAACCAGCGACGAGGTGCTGTTCGACTGCTTCAGCATCGCGGTGCCGGCTTGCAGCAGCATCTGAGCCGAGGTCATGTTCGACGATTCGGTCGCGAAGTCGGTGTCCATGATACGGCCGGTAGCGGCCTTGGTGTTGGTCGAGATGTTCGACAGGTTGTTGTACACGTGGTCCAGACGGTTGGCGGTAGCACCCAGCGACGAACGTACCGAGCCAACCTGGTCGATGGCGGTCGAGATGGTGTCGATGGTGTTGTTTGCAGCGGTCTGGCCAGCAGCGTTCGAGGCGCTGGCGGTACCGTCGGTACCGTCCGAGATTTCGGTGCCCACAGCGGCGCCGCCGGCAGCGTAACGTGCGCTCACGGTGCCCAGGGTGGTGGTCAGGGTGGTCATGGCGGCCGACAGGTCCATGCTCATGGTTTCGCTCTTGCTGGCGCCGATCTGGAAGGTCATGGCCGCAGCGATGGTGCCGCCGTCCAGCAGCTTGGCGCCGCCGAAGGTGGAGTTCTTCATGATGTTGTTCAGTTCCGAACCCAGCGCGTCGAATTCCGACTGCAGGGCGGCCTGGTCTTTTGCGGTCGACGATGCGTCAGCTGCCTGGGTGGCCAGGTCTTTCATGCGGGTCAGCATGGTGGTCACTTCGTCAAACGCGCCTTCGGCGGTTTGCAGCATCGAGATCGAGTTCTGGGTGTTGCGCATGGCCATGGCCATACCGCTGGTCTGTGCTTTCAGACGGGTGGCGATTTGCAGGCCTGCAGCATCGTCCATGGCCGAATTGACACGGAAGCCGGTGCTCAGGCGGGTCTGCGAAGTCGACAGTTGCGACTGGGTGCGACCGATCGAGTTCTGTGCGGAAAGGGCCGCAGAATTGGTGTGAAGGCTCAGCATGAAATAACTCCTGGTAGGTGGATTCAGTTCGGAGCAACGGATCCTTTGTGCTCTCCCAAGTACAAGACGACCGTATCTGGAAGGACATTAAATGCTTTGTGGAAATTTCTAAAAAAAATTTTTACTCAGCTGCAAAGTAGCGTTCTGCCGCCTGTTTCCACCCGCCGATTATGGGCCGATTGGCAGGCTGGGGCAAGAATTCCTGCCCTGGGCCAAAAAAGAAACAGCGCGGTGGGGCGCCGCGCTGTGCTTAAAGTGTTGCTTTTTTACATATTCGGATAGTTCGGGCCGCCGCCGCCTTCCGGCGTGATCCAGACAATGTTCTGGGTCGGGTCCTTGATATCGCAGGTTTTGCAGTGCACGCAGTTCTGGGCGTTGATCTGCAGGCGGTCGGCGCCGTCGTCGGTCTTGACAAATTCATACACCCCGGCCGGGCAGTAGCGCGCTTCCGGACCGGCATACTGCTTCAGGTTGACGTCCACCGGCACGCTCGGATTCTTCAGCGTCAGGTGGATCGGCTGGTCTTCCGCGTGGTTGGTATTCGAGATGAATACCGAGGACAGGCGGTCGAACGTCAGCTTGCCATCCGGTTTAGGGTAATTAATCGGCGCGAACTGCGACGCCGGTTTCAGGCATTCGTGGTCGGCGTGCGTGTGGTGCAGGGTCCATGGCGCTTTGCCGCGGAAGATGATCTGGTCGATGCCGGCCATCACCGAACCCAGGTACAGGCCCTTGTTCAGCCATGGCTTGACGTTGCGCGCCACATGCAGTTCCTCGTGCAGCCAGGATTGCTCGAAGGCGGTCGGGTAGGCGGCCAGTTCGTCGCCCTGGCGGCCGGCGCCCAGCGCCTCGAACACCGATACGGCGGCCAGCATGCCGGATTTGATGGCGGCGTGCGAACCTTTGATGCGGCTCATGTTCAGGAAGCCGGCGTCGCAGCCGATCAGCGCGCCGCCCGGGAACACCAGTTTCGGCAGGCATTGCAGGCCGCCGGCGGCAATCGCGCGCGCGCCGTAGGAGATGCGCTTGGCGCCTTCAAAGAAGGTGCGGATTTCCGGGTGGGTCTTGTAGCGCTGGAATTCCTCGTACGGCGACAGGTAAGGATTCTCGTAGTTCAGGCCCACCACGTAGCCGACCACCACCTGGTTGTTTTCCAGGTGGTACAGGAAGGAGCCGCCGTAAGTCTTGCTGTCCAGCGGCCAGCCGGTGGTGTGGATCACCAGGCCGGGCTGGTGCTTGGCCGGATCGATTTCCCACAGCTCTTTAATCCCGATGCCGTAGGATTGCGGGTCTTTGCCCTTGTTCAGGTCGTACTTGGCGATCAGCTGCTTGCCCAGGTGGCCGCGCGCGCCTTCGGCAAACAGGGTGTACTTACCGTGCAGTTCCATGCCCAGCTGGAAGTCCGGACCCGCCTCGCCGTCACGCTTGACGCCCATATTGCCGGTCGCCACACCCTTGACCGAGCCATCGTCGTTGTACAGCACTTCGGCTGCAGCGAAGCCGGGGAAGATTTCCACCCCCAGCGCCTCGGCCTGCTGACCCAGCCAGCGCACCACGTTACCGAGCGAAATCACATAGTTGCCGTGGTTTTCAAAGCACTTCGGCAGCAGCAGGTTAGGGGTCTTGTAGGCCTTGGTTTCGGTCAGGAACAGCACGCGGTCTTCGGTGACGGCGGTGTTCAGCGGCGCGCCTTTTTCTTTCCAGTCCGGGATCAGTTCGGTCAGGGCGCGCGGGTCCATCACGGCGCCGGACAGGATATGGGCGCCCAGCTCGCCGCCTTTTTCCAGCACGACGACCGACACTTCCTGGCCTTTCTCGGCGGCCAGCTGCTTGATCTTGATCGCTGCCGACAAGCCTGCGGGGCCGCCGCCGACGATAACGACGTCATACTCCATCGCGTCGCGCGGGCCATATTGTTCTACGAGGTTTTGTGGCTGAGTCATAGTCTGTTGTTATAGTGATTGTGAGGAATGAGAAAATTTTAGCACGAACGTGCTTCTTTTTTGATTGGATTGACGCCATTTTCCGCGACATTATTAGACACCGCAATCTAATACTGGGAATTTGTGTAATCATTACATTTAATCACCAACATCAGGGAGTCGCCGTGGGCATCGAAGTCAACTTTGAGGGAAAAATTGCGCTGATCACTGGCGCCTCCAGCGGTCTGGGAGCCCGGTTTGCCAAAGTGCTGGCCCAGGCGGGGGCGCAGGTGGTGCTGGCCTCGCGCCGCACCGAGCGCCTGAAGGAATTGCGCGCCGAGATCGAGGCCGACGGCGGCGCCGCCCATGTGGTCAGCCTGGACGTGACCGATTACGCCAGCATCAAGTCGGCCATTGCCCACGCCGAGACCGAGGCCGGGCCGATCGACATCCTGGTCAACAACTCGGGCGTGTCCACCACCCAGCGGCTGGTGGACGTCACGCCGGAAGACTACAACTTCGTGATGGACACCAATCTGCGCGGCGCTTTCTTTGTTGCCCAGCAGACCGCCAAGCGCATGATCGCGCGCGCCAAGGGCGATCCGACCAAGAAGCACCGCATCATCAACATCGCCTCGGTGGCCGGCTTGCGGGTGCTGCCGCAGATCGGCGTGTACTGCATGAGTAAGGCCGGCGTGGTGCAGATGACCAAGGCCATGGCGGTGGAGTGGGGCAAGTATGGCATCAACACCAACGCCATCTGCCCCGGCTATATTTCGACCGAAATCAATGAAGAATATTTCGCCACCGAGCAGGGCCAGAAGCTGATCGAGATGCTGCCGCGCAAGCGCCCCGGCAAACCGGAAGACCTGGACGGCCTGCTGTTGCTGCTGGCCGGCGAGGACTCCAACTTCATCAACGGCGCCGTGATCAGCGCCGACGACGGCATGACCGCGATGTAAGCGCGTCGTACCGGCGAAAGCCGGTACCCATGCTGAGCCTGCGCGGCTCAGAGCTGTACGCCAACCAGCTTGTGCACCAGTTCCGAGGAGGTGGCAGCCGAGAATTTGCGCATCAGCTTGGCGCGGTGCATTTCCACGGTGCGCGGGCTGAGGTCGACCTGGCGGGCGATGGTCTTGCTGGTCTTGCCTTCCACCAGCAGCGCGGCGATTTCGCGCTCGCGCGGCGTCAGCTCGGCGGTGACCGGGCGTTTTTCGCTGACATCTTCAAAGGTCCAGATGCCGGGGCCGAGCGGTGCGCTGGATTGCATGGCGTGGCCGGTGACGTGGCACCAGAACAGTTCGCCGTTCGAGCGGCGCATGATGCGCTCGTCCGAATAGCGGCCCTTGGCGTTCATGATGGGAATGATGCGGTCGCCGGTGCGCAGGAACTCATCCATCGTTGGGTAGAGGGCACGAAATGACAGGCCGTCCAGCTCGGCCCGGGTATAGCCAAACATGGCGGCCAGCGCCTCGTTGGACGACTGGATGATGCGGTTTTCCGAGATGCACATGCCGACCGGCGCGTGCAGGAAAATGGATTCATAATTAATGACAGGCTGAACGCTCATATGTTCTGGCAGGTATTTCTACGGTATTGAACTTTTGATGTGCGTATTCTATGCTGGATCGCCGTATTGCTAACGCATTTAACAACGTTGGCTATGCACACGCAACACAAATCATAAAGGGACACCTATGAACAAGATCTATCCGGACGCCGCCAGTGCCTTGGCTGGCGTGGTCCAAAACGGCCAAACCATCGCCGTCGGCGGCTTCGGCCTGTGCGGCATCCCGGAGGCGCTGATCGGCGCGCTGCGCGATTCCGGCGTCACCGGCCTGACCGCCATTTCCAACAACGCCGGCGTCGATGGTTTCGGCCTTGGCCAGCTGCTGGAAACCCGCCAGATCAAGAAGATGATCGCTTCCTACGTCGGTGAAAACAAGGAATTCGCGCGCCAGTACCTGGCCGGCGAACTGGAGCTGGAATTCACCCCGCAAGGCACGCTGGCCGAGAAGCTGCGCGCCGGCGGCGCCGGCATCCCGGCCTTCTTCACCAAGACCGGCGTCGGCACCATCGTCGCCGACGGCAAGGAAATCCGCGAATTCGACGGTGAGCAGTACGTGATGGAACGCAGCCTGGTGGCCGATGTCTCGCTGGTCAAGGCCTGGAAGGCCGACAAGGCCGGCAACCTGGTGTTCCGCAAAACCGCGCGTAACTTCAATCCGAACGCCGCCATGGCCGGCAAGATCTGCATCGTTGAAGTCGAGCAACTGGTGGAAACCGGCGAGATCGACCCGGACCAGGTGCACCTGCCCAGCATCTTCGTGCATCGCATCGTGGTCAACGCCACGCCGGAAAAACGCATCGAGCAGCGCACCATCCGCGCCGCCAACCAGGAATAACGGAGATTACTATGGCATGGACTCGTGATGAAATGGCCGCGCGCGCGGCCAAGGAACTGCAAGACGGTTTCTACGTGAACCTCGGCATTGGCTTGCCGACCCTGGTGGCCAACTACGTCCCTTCGGGCATGGAAGTGTTCCTGCAGTCGGAAAACGGCCTGCTGGGTATCGGCCCGTTCCCGACCGAAGAGGAAATCGACGCCGACCTGATCAACGCCGGCAAGCAGACCGTGACCGCGCTGCCGGGCGCCGCCTACTTCAGCTCGGCCGACTCGTTTGGCATGATCCGCGGCGGCAAGATCAACCTGGCGATCCTGGGCGCAATGCAGGTCTCGGAAAAGGGCGACCTGGCCAACTGGATGATCCCGGGCAAAATGGTCAAAGGCATGGGCGGCGCCATGGACCTGGTGGCCGGCGTGAAAAAAGTGGTGGTGCTGATGGAGCACGTGGCCACCGCCAAGGACGGCACCACCTCGCACAAGCTGCTGCCGAAATGCGACCTGCCACTGACCGGCGTAGGCGTGGTGGACCTGGTCATCACCGACCTCGGTGTAATGGAAGTAACCGAAGCCGGCCTGAAAGTGACCGAGCTGGCGCCGGGCGTGACCAAGGACCAGATCCAGGCCGCCTCCGGCGTCAAGCTGGACTTCTCGGCCCTGTAAAGCACTTCGGAGCCAGGTAAACGGCATGCTGCGGCATGCCGTTTTTATTGGTGCTCAGCAATTTTATGGCGGAAAATAGGTCTGATCTATGGCAATTAGAATGTGGATAGGAAATTATTTGTTGATGTCAATTTTATAAGCCTGTATGCTTGGCATGTTGTTTATTTGATAGTGGACTTGTTCTTTTCTACATCCTGATCGGACAATAAAATGAAACTTCGCTCGTTGGCATTGGGCCTTGTATTGGCCGCCTCTTCTTTCGTCGCCTCGGCAGCCGCCTTTACGGTTGTCTTGAATCCGACCACGCCGAATCACCTCACCGCCTCGTTTGGTGATACTCCGGTTCTGGGCAGCTTTACCGATGTATTCACCTTCACACCTGGCCTGGCGCCAGGCAGCAGTGCGTCGGCCTACTTCCTCAACTTCTCGTTGACCGGCCAGGGCCATTTCGATCCGAACCTGCAGATTCTGTTTACCGCGGCGGATCTGAATGGCACCCCGTTCAGCATCATCAACAGCGTTCCGTTCGCTCAGGGTGGCGTCTATGTGCCCGACATCAGTGGCCCGCTGGTCCTGACGGTGTCCGGCACTTCCAACGGCGGCAGCTATTCCGGCGTGATCAACGTCACGATGGCGCCAGTGCCTGAGCCAGCCACCTACGGCATGCTGGCCGGCGGCCTGGCCCTGCTGGGTGTGGCGGCGCGCCGCAAACGCCGCAGCTGATCTGGCCTTGCCAGAGACGAGCAAGCCCGCCGAGCGCGGGCTTTTTTGTCTCAGAGGGCCAGGCTGGAGATCCGCAGACCGCGATAGCGGCGGCGGTAGACCACCACGCCGGCGGTGGCGATCAGCACCACGGCAATCATGGTCAGCAGGTCCTGACCGCCGTGCGTGACCACTGCCGGCTGGCTGGAGATCATGGTCGAGGCACTGAATTTCTTGCCGGCGTATTTGGCCCCGATCACCAGTTCCTGGTTGTTGATGGCGTTGACCAGGTACAGGCCGTACCCGCCCGGATGCACGGTCATTTTCCCATCGCGATACACAAACGAGCGGCGCTCATCGCCAACGCGGATGCTGCCCACCACATGACCGGCGTCGTTGATGGCGGTGGCAAAGCTGTCGCCATAGCCGATCAGCGCGCCCAGATCGGTCATCTTGCCCTGATCCCAGACGAAGGCGTGCCAGCGCCGTGCCGGTGTTTCGGACGCGCCCACCACCACACCCTTGTCGTTGATCGCGCTGGCGCTGCTGGAGCGTCCACCGAGCGTGCCGATATCCTGCATGCTGCCATCCTTGTACAGAAAGGCGCGGCGATAGCCGTCGGGCAGGGCGGCGGTGCCGACCACGTCGCCCAGGTTGTTGATGCCCGCCGCGTAACTGATCTTGCCGCCCAGGGTGCCCAGATCGCGCGGTGCATGCTCGCCATCGCTGAGGAAGGCGCGGTAATAGCCGTCGCTGGTATCGGCAAAGCCGACCACCTGGCCTTGGTCGTTGATGGCGGCGCCGTAGCTGCTGTTGCCGCCCAGCGTGCCGAGATCCTGCATCCGCTCGCCATGGCGTACCACAAAGGCGCGCCAGTAGCCGCTGGCATTCTGCGCTGTGCCGACTACATCGCCTTCATTGTTGATATCGCGGGTGAAGCCGTCGCTGCCGCCCAGCGTGCCCAGCTCGATCGGCCGCTTGTCGTACAGGATGGCGCGCTGACGGCCATCATCCTCCTCGATAACGCCGACCATCTGCCCGCGGGCATTGATATCGACCGCGATGCTTTGTTCCGCGCCGCGCGCGCCCAGTGTGAGTTCCGCCATGTTGTGACCTCCGCAGTGTGAATGCAATGCTCAGTGCAACTCCCGTGCCACGCCGGTTTCGGCTTCAAACTGTACGAAAATGAACGTTAGCGTTGTTCGCTTTCGGACATTAGCGCTCTGGTGCGCTCCTGCGCCAATTGTAGAGCATGCTGATAGTGCGCACGCTGAACTTTGCGCTTGTTTTCCTCAATCGCCCGTTCGTAAGCCTGACGCAGCGCCGGATCCTTGATGCTATCCGGCGCCACGCCAGCCGGCAGCCCAGTCTCCGGCGGCGGCGCCAGGTTCAACTGCGGCAAATCGCCATCCTCAGGATGCATTTCGTGATCGATAGCGCTGCCGATGGCACGCCACAGCGCGCGCTGCTCCCCAGCCTGTGGCTTCGGCAATTGCGCCGCCAACTCGATAGCCTGATTCAAGGCCGCGACATCATGCGTCACGCGAAAACGCTCCAGCAACCGCCTTGCCTGTTGCGCCTGATCCGCTGCTGCGGCCAGGCTGGCAAACAAGACCAGCGCAATTCCAAGAAATGGTTTCATCTTACTTTCGGATTAACCTGATGCGCGCCCAGACGGCGTCCAGGTGCTGTTTATACGCGTTATTGGCCTGCTGAGCCAACACTGCATCGTATTGCTTCTTACCTTGTACGGCAGGCCTGCCGCCAGCTTGATACATTTCCAGTTCGCCGCGTATCGCCAGCTTGGTGCCGCCTTCGCGCAGGATCACCTTAACGGTCGAGTAATCGATGCCGCCACTGCAAAACAGGCGATAGGGAATGGTGACTTCGCTGCGGCCGTCGCCATTCAGGTCGGTAACGGTGACCGCGCTCGTGAAGAATTCCGCGGCAGAATCCAGGGTAGGGCAGTCCACCATATCGCGCACGGTCCACTCGGTTTTCCAGCGTCCGTCCTGGCGCCCGTAGTACACCGCGTTCAGCTCGTGATATTCCTCGCGCCCGGCCGGCTTGGACGGCGACGGCCCGGACTTCCGGCTCAATACCAGCACGTGCTCGCCACCCTTGTCGATGACACGCTGTGCGCTGACCAATAAAGTGGACCCGTCAGTCAAGACACTCAGCCGGTTAATTTAAGCTGTGTCCGTTTCCACTTCCGCAGCTGCCCGGCGCTGCCCCGTACCGCTGATTTTTTGCAGCTTCTGGTCTGCGTCGCCGAATTTGTCGACGATCATCGCACCGCCGCCGATACCCGCGCTGTAGACCCGATCTGGCGTCTCGTAGCCCAATGCCTGATGTGGGCGCTCGGCGTTGTAGAACGCGAAGTATTGCGCCAGCCCCACCATCAACTCGGCCATGTTGGCGTAGCCCTTCAAATACACATCCTCATACTTCACGTTGCGCCACAGGCGCTCCACAAAGATGTTGTCCAAAGCCCGTCTGCGCCCATCCATGCTGATCGCCACGCCTTCACGTTTGAGTACACCGGTGAAGGCGCTGCTGGTGAACTGTGAGCCCTGGTCGCTATTGAAGACCTCGGGCTTGCCATGGTGACGTATAGCGTCTTCCAGGCAGTCCACGCAGAACGCGGCGTCCATGCTGTTGCTGATGCGCCAGGACAGCACCTTGCGGCTGTACCAGTCGATGATCGCCACCAGATAGGCAAAGCCCTTCGCCAGGCGGATGTACGTGATATCCGTCGACCACACCTGGTTGGGCCGCGTTACCGCCACACCGCGCAGCAGGTAAGGATAGACCTTGTGCCCTGGCTGCGCCTTGCTCGTGTTGGGGCCCGGCGCCATGCCGGCCAGGCCCATCCCCCGCATCAGGCGCTGCACGCGCTTACGGTTGACGCGGTGGCCTCGCCCGCGCAGAAACACCACCATACGCCGACTACCGTAGAACGGCCGATTGGTGTACTCCTCGTCGATCAGCGCCCGCAGCTGGCCATCTTCCTCGTCTATCAATGGCTGGCGCGCTGCCGCTTCCAGTCGCCGGTAGACCGTGGAGCGCGGCACGGCTGCTAGCTCGCACTGCATCGCCAACGGCACCTCATCGCCGCGATCAATCCACTGCACCCGTTCGGCCGGGCTCATTCCCCGAGCTTTTTTTTGAGCCAATCCACCTGCATCTTCAGCCGCCCAATCTCGCCATACAGCTTGTCCTCCGGGCTGCTTTCATCGACCGGTTTGGGGCCGCGCTTGACGTCGAACAGCGCCCCGGCGTTTTCGAGGATCTCCTTTTTCCACTGCCCGACAAGCACCGGATGCACGCCGTACTCCTGCGCGATCTCCGTCACCGTCTTCACTCCGCGTACCGCCTCCAGGCCGACCTTGGCTTTGAACTCCGACGTGTGCACCCTGCGTTTTTTGCCTTCACTCATGCGCTATCATCCTTTCACGGACGACAGCTTAAACCACCGTCTCAAATTCGGGGTCCACTATAGTCATCTTTGGCGCATTCGATCCGGCGTGTAGATAATTCATGCAGCCTTGGATAGCGAAAGGTGGTTGCGGTTTCGGCGGGCGCGTAAGTAAGTTGAGTATAGAAGGTTTGGGAATCCCGACAGGTTCCCAGATGCCCGAACATGGCAGCTGTTTGCCGGTGCGGACAAAAACGTTGTCAACCGGGTCAGGAACGGGCGCAAGCTGTGCAGGAAACGGGGTCTTGGCAAGTTCGTTTTGAAGCCACTGCCCATACAACGTGGGGGCAGGGTCTTCAAGGTAACGTGCTTCAAGAATTTGCGGGCCGCACTCGCCCCATGCTTCAGCGAGTGCAGTGAGCGCTTCGCAAAAATCCACCCAGCAGGGAGTGCCTTTTTTGATACCATTTTCGCCCAGCTCAATGCGTTGGAGCATCTGGGACCAATGGGTCAGCATTCGCATCGCCATGATAAATTCGCCGTTCGAATCGAACTTAAAGATGCGCTTGTCGCCTTTGGACAAAAGGATGACTCCTTCTTCGCAGTGAGCCAGACACTTCAGGATGAGTGCATATTCGGTCAAAGGGAGAGACGTGTCATCACCTATGCCGTTATTATCGGCTTGACGGACGCTCTTTTCAGTGACCTCTGCCCAAGCTTGATAGTATTCAAAAATACGCCGCCAAGCGGTGAGTGAGCTGAGCTTCTTCAGCCAGTAAAAAATTTGCTGTCGCTCTAGTTCAGATGGCAGCTTTACGACATCGTTGATGCTTGATGGTTTCATCGTGCGGTATTAATGGTGTACCCATGCTATTTACTTCGATAATTTGACGCGGCGTAGCCTCCATCCTCGTTTAACTATTTGGTGTCTTCCTGGTTGCTATCCCATTGCCAGATGGTGTAGCCATACTGGCCGCCAACTTCCGGCATGGTTTCACCGACAACGAAATGGCGCCGAGAATCAGACTTGGCAGGCGTGAAGTAGTAGCCTGCTTGCGGGCAAGGTGCGCCGGCGTCCACGCGTGGGCCGCCGGTTGGCGTTGCCGTCTCGCTACTATCCTGCCAGTCCATTGGCTGGCCGTGCAGCTGCTCCACATAAATCCAGCTGCAAGGCCGAGTTGTGAAGGCATGGCGCCCCACCAGGCTGGGGGTCAGCTCTGGCTCGGGTAGGCTGTCGGCAAGAAAAGGGTCCTGTGCCAGACGCGGGTCCTTGGCATGGGACTGGGCGAATGCCTGCATCGCCCGCGTATCCCGCCACAGCTGGCGGCGCCCGAGCGCAGCCAGTGCCGCCAACCCGAGGTCGTTGAATGTATTGCACTCCAATAGTTTGCCCGCTGGTGGTCCGGTCCAGCAGAACTGCGGCGTGCCGTGCGGATCATCCAGCGGCAGGTAAACACCCGTACGCACCGGCGTCTGGCCGGTGTTGCCGATGACGTCGGGGCGCAAGCGCAAAGCTGGCGCAGATTGCAGCACCTCGGGCATTTCCTGCAAGGTGACGGTAAGCGTGAAGTCGTCCCAGCGACCGCTGGCCTCGTGTTGATACATGGTGCTGTCGATGTTGCCGGCATATACCGAGATTTGCTCAAGGCGCGCCTGGAAGTCATCCTCTTCCTCCGGGGTCATCCAGTCCAGCGATAATTCGGCCAGGCCGCGTACACATTGATTGGCGCCGGTCACTGAGTAGCTTTCAAAGGCGCGTTTGGCAATATCGGTGGCGATGGACAATTCAAAGTCGGCCAGGAAGGGCCAGCCATTGTTGCCCCAGTTATCGGCGGTGTTGCGCGTGCCCCAGCGCGGATCGGCCAGCAACTCGTCCCGGTTTTGCAGCTTGGCCAAGTCCAATGTGGGATCGATGGAAGCCAGTAGCGCATGCAGGCGTTGCTGCAATCCCTTCAGATATTCCAGCGACGCGAAGTGGTACAGCAGACTCACCTGTTCTTTTTGCGTGGTGGTCAGTTGAAACGGTGCGTTCTGCATAGTCATTTGATCATTTTGGTGGTTTGTCCCGGCAATGAAGGCAGGCCGATGCGTTCGCCCAGGCCTGCGCCGCCAAAGTCGGAGTAGCCCCAGCCCGTGTCGAAAGGCCCGCTGATATTCGGGTGGTTGATGGACTCGCGGATGCCGACGTAGCGGCGCTGCTCAGCCTTGCCCAGCTTATTGTATTGATCCTGGCTGATGGCGTTCTGCAGTCGGTTGGCTTTACCGCCGTTTAGCGTGTAGTAGCGCATTGTATCGTTGCGGCGATCAGCGCGCGCAACATTGAAGACGATCTGTTCCCAACCACCTTCCAGGTGACGATCCGGCAGATTGTCCTTGAACTGGGTCGAAGCTTTGCCGCGCCAGACCTTCAGTGTTTCGCCGGGCTTAACGTCGTACACCACGAACTGACCGTTAACGTTCCAGTCGGGCCACACCGCCAAGTGCTTACGCCATGCTGCGCGCGGATCGGCCTGCGCCTGCAATCGTTTGAACACTTCCTCTGTCACCCAGCAATCGCTCATCGCGCGGCTGTTAGGCGAGAGAACGCGGTACAGGCGCGCCGGCCCCTTAAACTCGGCCGCGACCAGGCTGGCGAACGACTCGACGTTTTGCTGGCTCAGCATCGGCCAGCCTCGCTTGGCCTTGAATTCCACCAGCGCTTTGTAGGATGCGTATTTTAGTTGTGGAAACTCGGCATTCTTGCCGATGCTTAGCCACGACGGCGGCGGCTTGGCGTTGCGCATCAGGGTGACTGCGGATGCCTCGGGCAGTGCGCCGCGATAGTGAATGTTGTTGGCATTGAGGATGCCGCGCTGGCGCTGGAGCGATTCGCGCTCCAGTCGCATCACGATGGTGTCGAGTGCATCCTGCACCGGCTTCAGCGCCTTACCCAAGTATTGGTCCGCCACTTGGCGGATGTGGCGCATCTCCTCCAAAGCGGCCTTGGCCTTGGCGCCGATCTTCGGCACGTAAGATACCTTGTTGGCCAGACCTTCGAGCACCTTGATGCCGCGATCGAAGGCCGCCAGTAAAGCGCCGACATTGACCTTGCCGCGTACGGCCTTGATCTCTACCGCCAGCCATTTGAAGACTTCATCGACCTTATGCAGGCGCAGGTATTTCTGCACGTCGCGCCGGCGCAGGAACGTGATGACCCAGGTCATGGCCATTTCGACCGCCTTGATCATGGCGTCGCCACCCAGCCGGCGCACGAAGCCGAAAAAGATTTTGAGCACGCCCTTGACCAGTGAGCCGAGCGTAGGAAACAGGCCGATCAGCGTCAGTGCCAGCGCTACCCAGGCCCAGGTATCCTTGATGTCCTTGCGCAGTTTGTTGCAATTGGCGATCAGGTCGCGCACGTCGCACACCTGATCGACTAGCGGAATCATGGAGATTGCAGCGTCGATCACTAACTGGCCGGTCGAACGGTCCTCGTTGAAGTCGCCCTGCATCGCCTCCCAGAACCAGACGAAGGGATTGGTGCTGGGTTCCTCGGCCTTGGCCCGGTCATTGGTGGCCCAGGCCAGCGCGTCGCGCATCTGGGTTGAATTAATTTCAGCCATTGCTCAGTTCCTCCAACGGAGGGGCTGGCTTTTCCTTTTCGGGTGTGCGTGGTTTATAGACTACTTTTTTCACAGGTTTGTGTTCTACGTTGTCGTGACGTGCTTTGCCCTGATCGTCCAGCTTGCCATTGACTACTGAGCCGCCATCAAAATGAATTTCATATTCAGCGCCTGCGATGCCGAGCGCGCTTTCCGGCTCAAGATAGTGCAGTGCGATCCAGTCGGTTTGTGTCGCGAGCGCTCCCGGCAGCGCGGGTACGTTGGCACTCTGCCGGCCAGCACCATCAAACACATGCTGCCCGCCCTTGACCGTGAAATTGCCGGGGCAGGCGAAGGTGATGTCGCCGCCGTCGAGCGTGATGGAAGATTGGCCGGCCTGCAGCACGATTTTCTGGTTGGCCTTGATCTCGATGCTGTCGTTGACCGAGATGACTTTGACCTCTTTGTCGGCCAAGATCTCCAGCTGGTCGGTATGCGCCTGCAGCGACACCGGGCCGTTGGCGGCGATGGCCTGGATGCCGCCGTTCTGGCTGAAGTAGCCGGCCGCGTTGGCCGCTACCGACGACAGGGTATGCGCCGCCGTCATGTGCAGGTCGGCCTGCGAGGTCCAGTGCAGCTGCTCGCCCGCAAACAGCACGGTCGATGCTGGCGTGGCCCAGTTGATGCTCGATGGCGCGTCGAGCAGCACCAGCGGCTCGGCAAATTTTTCCACCGGCTTGCTCGCATCCAGATCGCGCGCGCCGGATTGCGCTTTATGCGCTTGCTGGCCGTTGACCGCGCCATCGTGCTTGCCCTTATCCTTGGGATCGATGTGCGACAGCAGTTCCTGTTGCGCCTTGGCTGCAGCCGCGCTGGTCAGCGCCTGCTGCTTGGTGGCGACGTCGCCCAGTACCTTGCCCAGTTCCTGCGCTGCCTGCAGCGCGCCGACCGCTTCGGCCGCGTCCATTTGCGTCGACGCCACGCCGCTGCCTTGGGCGCCGCGCGCGCTGGTGGTCAGCAGCACGCCCTCGGCGCCGCGCACCACGGCCCAGGCGTCGGTGCGCAGTTCAAAGCCGGCGCCGCGATAGGCGCCGCGCTGCGACGAGGAGGGCGCCTGATGAATCAGGTAGCCGAGATTGAGCTGCGTTGCCGCGCTGCTGCTTGCCAGCCGCGTGCGCACCTGGCCCGGCGTGTCGTCCAGCTGCCACTGGTTGTAGCCGCCGCCGTCGAAGTTGTGGCTGTGGATGCCGGACAGCGTGCCGCCGTGATTGGCGCCCGACTCCACGCCGGCCGCATACGGCGGCTGGTCGGCGCCGGTGTACAGCTGCGCCACCACCAGCGGCCGGTCCATGTCGTTGTCGATGAAATCGACCAGCACCTCGGTGCCGATGCGCGGCGTGAATTGCGAGCCCCAGTTGGGGCCGGCCAGCGCCTCGGCCACGCGCACCCAGGTGCCGCTGCTGTCGTCGCCGGGGGCGCTGCCCTTGGCGTCGGTGTCGTGGGCGATGCCGCCGGGATTGGCGCCCTGGCCGCGCTGCCACGCAAACTGGATGCGCACCTGGTGATCGCGCGTGGTAGTCGCCACCGCGCCCGGTGCGCCGACCACGATGGCGGTCTGCGGCCCCAGTGCGGTGGCCGCCTGCGGTGCGGCGATCGCGCGCGGCACGATGGCCACCGCCTCGCGCACGCAGCCAAAGCTGTTGCGGTAGGTGCCGGCCTCGATGAGGTCACCGGGTTTCTTCACTTGCGACGGCACGTTGTTGCGCGCTTCGTGCCGCACCCACAGCACGGTGAAGCGGTTGTCCCCGGCGTAGCGCTCGTGCTGGGTCAGCGTGAAGGCGTGACCGGCAGCCAGTTGGCGCACGGCGCCTTCGCCTTCGAACACCTTGTTGTCCAGTTCCAGCGCTTGCAGCATCAGCTGGCTGATTTGTTCGGGCTGGCCGCTGGCGCTGGCGATCCGTTCGCCGCCGCCGTCGTACACGGCCAATGCCGGCAGTTCGCCGGCATCCAGCGAGGACAGCTGCTCGGCGCCCGGCGCCAGCAATTGCGCCGGGTCCCAGCTGCTGATGCTGACGGCATTGGCCTGCACTTGCCGCCGCGCGGCGAACTGGTCGATGGCATCGGCGCTGTCGGTGGCGCGCACGCCGTGGAAGCGGATCTCGGCGCCGCCCGGCATCTCGGGCGCCTTGGCCTTGCTGTCGAAGATCACCAGTTTGTGTTTGGCCTGGCCATCGGCAGATTCTGCCTCCGGCTGGTCGTGTTCAAAACGCCAGCTCAGGCCTTCCGAGGCCAACAGACGTTGCAAAAACTCCAGGTCGCTTTCGCGGTACTGGGTGCAAATCGCACGCGGTGCCAGCGTTTGGGTGACGTCGAATTCAAAGCGCAGCTGCGGGTAATCAGCCAGCAGTTCGGTGACGATGTCCTGTGCGTTCTTGTCCTGGAAGATGTAGCTGTCGCGCCGCAGCCGCAGCAGCGCCAGCGCCGGTTCCAGCAGCAGGCGGTAGCGCGCGGTGCCGCCATCGGCGCCCAGCCACGCGGCCTCGGTGCAGATGCCGTGCCAGGCGCGGCGGCTGCCGTCGGCCTGCAGCAGGGTGACGGTCAGTTCCTCACCGATGAACTGATTCAGGTCCAGATTGGTGGAGGTGCTGAGAGCGTCCACTTCAAACGCATACAGTTCGTTGACGCCTTCGCGCCCGGAAAAGCGCTCAGGCACCAGCGCTTCCGGCAGCGACGCGTCCTGCGCGCTGGCCAGCGTCAGCAGGCGCGCGTGCTGGCTCAGACCGGTGCCGAACAGCCCCAGTGCCGAGGGGATGAGCGAGGCGATATCCATTACGGCAGGGTGATGGTCAGGTTGGCCTGGCGCGGCGCCAATTTAACGACATCGTTATAAGCCGCCACCTGCTGCTCGGTGTTGCGGTCCAGCGAGGTACGCAGGCCGATGTAGCCCAGCACGCACACCAGCCCGAACACGGAACACAGCACCCACAGCGGTAGATCGCTGCGCAGCTTGTGGACCACCTGGTCGGGCCGTTCCGCATGCGGGGCAAAACCGCCGCGCTTGCCTTTCATATGGGCGATTTCATCGCCCAGACGCGCAGTCAGGTAGTTCAGCTTTTCCGATCCTTCCAGGATGTAGCGGCCCTGGAAGCCCAGCAGCAGGCACATATGGAACACTTCCAGCGCCTGCAGATGGGCGCTGCCGCGCGCGCGCAGCGCTTCCAGCCGGTTGAAGAAGTTTTCCCCGGCCAGCTGCTCGCCAAACAGCGCCAGTTGCAACGGCCGGCGTTCCCAGGTGTCGCGGATGGCGAACGGTGAGCGCAGGATGATTTCGTCCACCGCCGCGCAGAAGGCGTACTTGGCGGCGTCGATATCGTCGGGCGAGGCGCCATGTTTGCGGGCGGCGCGGCCGAAATCGTCGAGGAACTGCGTCATCTTGTGCGCAAACTCGGCGTTTTCCTGCGGGCCGTTGCCGTTCTTGAGCATGAACAAGGCGTAGAAGCCGTCATACATCAGGTCCAGCAGGGTTTGCGGCGCCTGACTGGCAGCAGGCGCCGGCGCGGCGCCGATCAGGGAGGGGGCGGTAACGGTATTCATGGTGCAACACCTCAGGATGTGACGGCGACCAGCTCCAGTTGCAGGTCGTGTATGCCGCCGGGAACATAGATGGAGATCGATTGCGCTTGCAGCATGCGCTCATACATCTGGCCTTTGGCCTCGATCGAGAAGTACAGCGCGTCGGGCCGTACCGGCACCGCAGCCGGCACCTGCGGCGCGTGCTGCAGGCGCACGCCCGGCATGGCCGACAGCACGAATTTGTCGACGTCGTCCGGCGCGCCGACCTTGAAGCGCAGCGGCACCACCTCCACCAGTTCGCTGGCCGGCATGGCCGCCGAGACCGCGATGTAGAAGGTGGTTTTGTCGTCGATCTTGCCCGAGTCGAGCATGCCGTGGTGGTAGGACGGCTTGACCTCGCGCAGCGCAATGGCGAAGTAGCGCGACGAGATCACGGTGTCCAGCAGCTCGCGGATGATCTGGTGCAGGGTGGCAAAGCCGGGGCCGGGATCGGTGTGCGAGTAGGGCGGCAGGTCGGCCAGGCTCCAGCTTTTGGAGAAGGTCATCAGCGCGCCGGCCAGGCCCAGCAGCTGTTCATACAGCCGTTCCGGATGCAGCGCCGGATGCTGGAAGTAGTGCGTCAGCGAGGCGAAGGCCGAACTGGCCGTGTGCAGCAGCCAGAACGAGGACATGTCGCCCGAGCGGAATTCGATCACGTGCTTGCTCGGCTCGCGGTGGTGGCCGTACAGCGCGCTGACCTTGGCCTGCAGCGCGTCCAGCAGGCGGCGCAGTTGCAGGAACAGCAGCGGCGCGCTGCGCACGGACAGGCTGGGCGGCACGAAGGCGGCGTCCAGCTCAAAGCCGCCGGTGGCCGCGCGGCGCAGGCGCAGCAGCGGGAAGTGCGTGTACGAGTCGCGCGGTTCAAATTCCGCCACCAGCCGCAGGGTTTTTTTCAGATAGCTCAGCTGGGCCGGCGCCGCGTGGGTGTACAGGTCCGGCGTGTCCTGGTTGTGCTGCAGGTAGCGCACCGAGCCGTTGTCCCCGAAATTGCCGCCGAACGGCTTGAACGCCGGCAGCGCCGCGTAGTAGGTGACGCTTTGCTGCGACTGCGGCAACTGGCTCAGGTCCACCGCATCCGGCAGGTCGTCGGCGCCGGGCGCGTCGTAAAACTCGCCGTCCTGGAAGCGCAGCGACAGCTCCAGCACGCGCAGGCTGTGGTTGGCCAACGCGTCGCGGTCGACCTGCAACTGGTTCACACCCCAGGCATAAGGGTGCAGCGCCAGCACGCTCTGATGCAGGCGCTGCTCGTGGTAGCGGTCCTGCTGTTGGAAGTGCTGCGGGCGGAGGAACAGACCCTCGCCCCAGAGAATTTTGCTGCTCATTTGCTATGCCTTTTTTGAAAGTAGCAGAACAATAACATTTCTTTTTTTAAAGGGTGCGCACGGTTGAGTTCAATTGAACGCGGTCAATAATAAATTTCTGATAACGTGGCGCCCAGTTGCAGAAATTGTTTTTTAAGTATTCTTTTTTGATATCGAAATTGAGGTAAGCATGACAACCGTACTGTCCTTTGCTCGGGCCGCGCAACTGGCTGGAGCCATCGTCTCGGTGGTAGCGCTGAGCGCCTGTACCACCACACCCGTGGCGCCACCGGTGGCCGCCAAGCCCAGTCTCCAATCCATGCTGGCGCAGGCCGGCACCGCGTCCAGCACCGGCCAGAAGGAACAAGCCGTGAAGCTGTGGCAGCAGGCGGCGGAAGCCTATCCGTCCGACAAATCGCCGTGGCTGAGCATTGCCCAGACCCGTTACGAAGCCGGGCAGTACGGCGAAGCCATCGTCAATGCCCAGGAAGTGCTGGTGCGCGACCCCAACGACACGCTGGCCAACAGCATCATCGCCATCAGCGGCCTGCGCTTGTCGACCCGTTCGCTGGCGGACCTGAGCCGCCAGAACAATCTGTCCGGTTCGATCCGCACCGAGTCGCAAGACCTGGCCAAGCTGCTGCGCGAGAGCCTGGGCGAAACCGTGCTGGTGCCGCCGGCCCCGGCGCCGGTGCAGCAGGCCGCCACGCCGGCGCGCAAGGCCAGTGGCAAGAAGGCCGCCAAGGCCAGGCAGCAAGAAGAATCCAGCGCCGATCCGTTCGGCGCCCTGAAATAACCGAAGAGGGGATAGCCATGTCCAAGAATTCCAGCGTGCAGAAGAAACTGCAGAAAATCCGCCCGCCACGGGTGCAAATGACTTACGACGTCGAGATCGGCGACGCCATCGAGAACAAGGAACTGCCGTTCGTGATGGGCGTGGTGGGCGATTTCGGCGGCAATTCGGAAGTCGAGCAGAAGCGCCTCAAGGAGCGCAAGTTCGTCAACATCGACCGCGACAATTTCGACGAGGTGCTGAAGGGCGTGGAGCCGCGCGCCAACTTCCGCGTGAAGAACGAGCTGGGCGCGGAAGGCGGCGAGTTTGCCGTCGATCTGAAGTTCAAGTCGATGGACGACTTCCGTCCGGAAGCGGTGGTGCAGCAGGTTGAGCCGCTGCGCAAGCTGCTGGAGGCGCGCACCAAGCTGGCCGACCTGCGCAACAAGCTGGCCGGCAACGACAAGCTGGAAGACATCCTCAACGACGTGCTGCACAGCACCGAGAAACTGGCCGTGCTGGGCCAGCAAACCGCCGACAAGAAGGAGGACTGATCATGTCCGCACAACTGACTCCCGGCGGCGCTCCTGCCGCCACCGAAGTGGCGCTGCTGGACCAGATCGTCGAGCAGAGCAAGGTCGCCAAGTCGAGCACCGAGCATGCCCGCGCCAAGGATCTGATCACCGAACTGGTGAATCAGGTGATGGAAGGCACGGTAGTGGTGTCCGACAACCTGGCCGCGACCATCGACGCCCGCGTGGCGGAACTGGACCGCCTGATTTCGGCCCAGCTGTCGGCCGTGCTGCACGCGCCCGAGTTCCAGAAGCTGGAAAGCAGCTGGACCGGCCTGCAATATCTGGTCAAGCACAGCGCCACCGGCCAGAACCTGAAGATCAAGATGCTCAACGCCACCAAGAAGGAATTGGTGAAGGACTTCCAGTCGGCGCTGGAATTCGACCAGAGCACCATGTTCCGCAAGGTCTACGAAGAAGAATTCGGCACCTTCGGCGGCGCGCCGTTTGGCGCCCTGATTGGCGATTTCGAAATCACCCGCCAGCCGGAAGACATGTACTTCATCGAGCAGATGTCGCACGTGGCCGCGGCCGCGCATGCGCCGTTCATCACCGCTGCCTCGCCGGAGCTGTTCGGCCTGGAAAGCTACAGTGAGCTGGGCAAGCCGCGCGACCTGTCGAAAGTGTTCGACACGGTGGAATACGCCAAGTGGAAGTCGTTCCGCGAGTCCGAGGATTCGCGCTACGTCGGCCTGACTCTGCCGCGCTTCCTGGGCCGTCTGCCGTTCAACCCGGCCGATGGCGCCACCGTCGAGGGCTTCAACTTCGTGGAAGACGTGGACGGCACCGATCACCAGAAATACCTGTGGTGTAACGCCGCCTACGCCTTCGGCACCAAGCTGACCGCGGCCTTTGAGGATTACGGCTGGTGCGCGGCGATCCGCGGCGTGGAAGGCGGCGGCCTGGTGGAAGACCTGCCGACCCACACCTTCAAGACCGACGAAGGCGAAGTGGCGCTCAAGTGCCCGACCGAAATCGCCATCACCGACCGCCGCGAGAAAGAGCTGAGCGACCTCGGTTTCATCTCGCTGGTCCATTGCAAAAACACCGACTACGCCGCCTTCTTCGGCGCGCAATCGGCCCAGAAGGCCAAAAAATACGCCAACGATGCCGCCAATGCCAACGCCGTGCTGTCGGCCCAGCTGCAGTACATCTTCGCGGTATCGCGCATCGCCCACTACATGAAGGCCATGATGCGCGACAAAATCGGCAGCTTTGCCGCCGCCTCCAACGTGGAAGACTTCCTGAACCGCTGGCTGACCCAGTACGTGCTGTTGGACGATAACGCCAGCCAGGAACAGAAGGCGCAGTTCCCGCTGCGCGAAGCGTCGGTGCAGGTGTCGGAAGTGCCGGGCCGTCCGGGCGTGTACCGCGCGGTGTCCTTCCTGCGTCCGCACTTCCAGCTCGATGAGCTGTCCGTTTCCCTCCGTTTGGTCGCGGAGCTTCCAGCATCGACCAAGACTTAAGTAACTCGCTTTATTTTTTATTTTTCATTGAAAGGAATACCATGGCAATCGACGTCTACCTGCAAATCGACGGCATCAAAGGCGAATCGGCAGACACCACCCACAAAGACTGGATCGAAGTGAAATCGGTACAGTGGGAAGTGCTGCAGCCGAAATCGGCCACCGCGTCGACCGGCGGCGGTCACACCGCTGAACGCACCGAGCACAAAGACATTGTGGTGAGCAAGCTGGCCGACCTGGCCACGCCGCTGCTGCTGCAAAACTGCTCGTCGGGCAAAACCTTGCCTAAGGCCAAGCTGGAATTCCTGCGCGCCGACGGCCAGGGCGACCGCGTGAAGTACTTCGAAATCGAACTGGAAAACGTGCTGATCTCCAGCGTGGCGCCAGCCGTTGAACCAGGCAACATCCTGACCGAAGACGTGGCCCTGAAATATTCGAAGGTCAAGTGGAAGTACACCCAGCAGAAAGTGGGCGGCGGTTCGGGCGGCAACACCTCCGGCGGCTGGGATCTGGCCTCCAACAAGACGGCTTAATTTGCAATGAAGGGATTTACTCCGGGTTTGTTCGACCGTCTGATGGACGGGCCACCCAACGGCAGCAACGGCAACAGCGGCGCGGTGTCGCGCTTGTCCATTGAGGACTTGAAGGATTCGGTGGCGCGCGACCTGGAAGCGCTGCTGAACACGCGGGCCGTGATCCCGGAGGATCTCCTGAAACGTTTTCCGGAATGCGGCCGGTCGATCGCGACTTACGGCCTGAATGACTTTGCCGGCCTGTCGCTGTCGAGCACAGACGATCGTGCTTTCATCTGCCGCAGCCTGGAAAAGGCAATCGCCCGCCACGAGCCGCGCCTGCGCAATGTGCAGGCGTCGCTGGAGCTGCGGGCGGACGCCGTCAACCGTTTGAACTTCGCTATAACGGCGCTGCTGGTGGTCCACAGCGCTCATGAACCTGTCAATTTTGACGCAGTCCTGCAGCCCTCAAGCCTGCATTACACCATCAGCAAGGCGCGCCGCCTGACCCCGACGCCGCTGGGAGTTTGAGAAATTGGAACAACTACTGCCGTACTACGAGCGTGAACTGGGATTCCTGCGTCGCTATTCGCGCGAGTTCTCGGAGCGCTATCCTAAAATCGCCGGCCGCTTGCTGATCGGCGGCGAGGTGTGCGAAGACCCGCACATCGAACGCATGATCGAGTCCTTCGCGCTGCTGAATTCCCGCATCGCCAAGCGGCTCGATGACGATTATCCCGAATTTACCGAAGCGCTGTTTGAAGTGCTGTACCCGCACTACCTGCGGCCTTTTCCATCGTGCTCGATCGCGCGCATGGACTTCAGCGGCGCCGCCGCGCAGCTGACCACCGCAAGCGAAATCGCGCGCGGCACGCAGCTGACCACGCGCCCGGTGCGCGGCGCCACCTGTACCTTCCGCACCGCTTATCCAGTGACGGTGGCGCCGCTGGCGCTGGATGGCGCCAGCTTTGCACCCATCATCTCCGCGCCGGAAGCGGTGCGTCCGCCGCCGCAAGCCACCTCCAGCATCAGCCTGACCTTGTCGTGCACGGCGGAGCAGGTGACGCTGGCGCAACTGGGCCTCGGCAAGCTGCGCGTGTTCATCGACGGCGAGCCCTCGTTCTGCGCCGCGCTGCGCGATGCGCTGTTCACGCGCGCGCTGGCCGCCTACGTGGAAGCCGACGGCAATGGCCGCTGGAGCCAGTTGCACAAGATCCCGGTGTCGCCGGCGGGCTTTGGCGAGGATGAAGCGCTGATCGATTTTTCGGCCCGCTCGCACACGGCCTACCGTTTGCTGACCGAGTATTTCTGCTTTCCTGAAAAATTCAACTTCTTCGACATTGACCTGCATGCCATGAGCGGCGCGCTGCCGGTGGGTTGCAGGTCGGTCACGCTGCATCTGGCGCTGTCCGGCATGCGCACCGATTCCGACCTGGCGCGCATGCTGGCCACGCTCAGCACCAACAACGTGCTGCTGGGCTGCACGCCGGTGGTCAACCTGTTCCGCCAGCGTGGCGAGCCGATACGCCTGACCCATGCCAGCGCCAGCTATCCGGTGCTGGCCGATGCGCGCCGGGCGTTTGCCTATGCGGTGCAGTCGATCGAGTCGGTCAAGCTGGTGCGGCAAACGCCGCAGGGCGAATCGGTGCAGGAATTCCGCCCGTTTTACTCGCTGCGCCACGGCCAGACGCCGGAAAAGCATGGCCACTACTGGGTCGCGCGGCGCGACGAGGACATCGCCGAGAAAAGTCCCGGCTACGAAACGCAGATTTCCATCGTCGATATCGACTTCGACCCGGCCGAGGTGGAAACCGATACTCTGAGCCTGGAACTGACCTGCACCAACCGCGACCTGCCAGCCTCGCTGACCTACGGCATGCGCGGCGGCGATCTGTTCCTGGAAGGCGGTTCGAGCGTGCGTGCCATCAGCTTCCTGCGCAAGCCGACGCCGTCGTACCGCTTCGCCCGCGGACGTGGTGCGCACTGGCGTTTGATTTCGCACCTGTCGCTCAACCATCTGTCGCTGACCGGCGGTGGCATCGACGCTTTCCGTGAGATGCTCACGCTGTACGACCTGCCGCGTTCACCAGCGTCGCAGCGGCAGATCGGCGGCATCGTCGCCGTGTCGCGCAAGGCTGCCAACACCTGGCTGCCGGGGAATCCCTTCGCCTGTCTGGTGCGCGGCGTCGAGGTGACGCTGACGGTGGACGAGGAAGCCTTCGTGGGCAGCGGCATTCACGCCTTTGCGCAGATCGTCGAGCGCTTCCTTGGGCTGTACGTGCACGCCAACAGCTTCACGCAGCTGGTCATCAAATCGAATAAAAACGGAGAGGAACTGCTGCGATGCTTGCCACGAAGCGGCGATTTGAGCCTGCTGTAATCGAGCGCCTGTTCGCCCAGCCGCAGCGTTTCGAATACTTCCAGGCCGTGCGCATGCTGGAGCTGTGGCTCAAGCGGCATGGTGTGCCGGACGAGGGCGCGGTGGCCAACTTTCTGCGCTTCCAGAATTCGACCTCGCTCAGCTTCCCGGCCAGCCAGCTGGAAACGCTGCAGCCGGAGCCGCGTGACATGGCCACCGATGCGCGTAGCCTTGGCGAGGCCCTGAAGTCGGCGCAGCTGCGTTACATCCGCATCACGCCGGCCTTCATGGGCTTTTTGGGCAGCAGCGGCACGCTGCCGGCGCACTACACCGAGCGCATCGCCGCGCACACGCTGTATCAGAAGGACGAGGGGCCGCGTGCCTTCCTTGATACCTTTTCCAACCGCGCGCTGGCGCTGTTCTACGAGGCGTGGCGCAAGTACCGGCTGGAGCTGAAGTATCAGGTGCGCGGCAAGGATGAATTCCTGCCGCTGCTGTTGTCGCTGGCAGGCATGCATAACCCGTCGTTGCGCAGGCGCCTGTCGGATGGCGGCGACGGCGTGCTGGATGAATCGGTGGCGTACTTTGCCACCGCCATGCGCCAGCGGCCGGCATCGGCGGTGCAGATCGCGCGCGTGCTGTCGGAGTATTTCTGTCAGCCGGTGCGCGCCGAGCAGTTCATCGGCGCCTGGTATGACGTCCCGGACGGCCAGCAGACCATGCTGGGCATGGCCAACGCGGTGCTGGGCGGCGGCGCCATGGCCGGCGCGCGCGTGTGGCAGCGCGATCTGCGCATGCGGCTGGTGATAGGCCCGCTGGACCTGGAAGGCTACGAATCCTTCCTGCCCGGCGGGAAAGCGGCGCGCGCCCTGGAGAGCATGTTGACCATGTTCACCGGCGTGTCGCTGGAATATGAGGTGCAGCTGGTGCTGCGCGCCGAAGACGTGCAGGGCGCGCGGCTGGATGAAGACTGCTGCGGCGGGCGCCTGGGCTGGGACAGTTTCCTGGTGACCGAGGCGCAGCGGCACGACCGCAGCGATGTCCGCTACGAGATACACACATCATAAAAAGGATAACAATATGAGCATCAATCTGAAAACGCTGATCGGCAAATTGAACGACACCAGCCGCGCCGCCGCCACGCGCGCTGCCAGCCTGTGCGTGTCGCTGGGCCAGTATGAGGTCGACATCGAACATTTGTTCCTGGCGCTGCTGGAGCAGCCCAAGAGCGACGTGGCGGTCATCGCGCGCCAGTGCGACATCAGCATCAGCCAGCTGGAGGCCGATCTGCGCGCGGAAGTGGGGCGCTTCAAGAACGGCAATACGCGCACGCCGGTGTTCTCGGCGCGCTTGCCCAAGCTGTTTGAAAATGCCTGGCTGATTGCCTCGCTGGATTTGCAGGACGATACCCAGGCGCAGATCCGAAGCGGCCATCTGCTGCAGGCGCTGCTGACGGATACCGAGTTGTCGCAGCTGGCGGCACGCAGCTCCAAGCTGTTTGCGCGCTTTGACCTGGAACAGATCAAGCACAATCTGGACAAGATCACTGCGGGCTCGGAGGAAACGCCGGTGGCCAAGCCGGCTGCGGCAGCGGGCGAGGGGGGCGATCCGGTCGGTGAACTGCAAGCGCGCGCCGCCAGCAAGACGCCTGCACTGGACCAGTTCACCACCAACCTGACGCAGCGCGCGCGCGACGGCAAGGTCGATCCTGTGATCGGCCGCGATCTGGAAATTCGCCAGGCCATCGATATTCTGATGCGCCGCCGCCAGAACAATCCTATCCTGACCGGCGAGGCCGGCGTCGGCAAGACCGCCGTCGTGGAGGGCCTGGCGCTGCGCATCGCGCAGAACGACGTGCCGGATGTGCTGAAGGGCGTGGAGATTCACACGCTGGACATGGGTTTGCTGCAGGCCGGTGCCAGCGTCAAGGGCGAATTTGAAAACCGCCTGAAGAACGTCATCGACGAGGTGAAGAAAAGCCCGCACGCGATCATCCTGTTCATCGACGAGGCACACACCATGATCGGCGCCGGTGGTCAGGCAGGCCAGAACGATGCTGCCAACCTGCTCAAGCCTGCCTTGGCGCGCGGAGAATTGCGTACCATCGCCGCCACCACCTGGGGCGAGTACAAGAAGTATTTTGAAAAAGACGCCGCCCTGGCGCGCCGCTTCCAGGTCGTGAAAGTGGAAGAGCCGAGCGAGGAGCTGGCGTGCGCCATGTTGCGCGGCATGGCGCCACTGATGGAAAAGCACTTTGGCGTGCGGGTGTACGACGAGGCCATCACCGAGGCGGTGCGCCTGTCGCATCGCTACATCATGGGGCGTCAGCTGCCGGACAAGGCGATCAGCGTGCTGGATACGGCGTGCGCCAAGGTGGCGCTGGGACAGAACGCGACACCGGCCCGCATCGAGTCGCTCTCGCGCCAGATCGAGCGCATCGACGCCGAGGCGGCAGCGCTGGAGCGCGAGCAGGCCGAAGGCGGGGCCGCACCGACCGCGCGCCTGCAAGAGTTGCGCGAGTCGCGCGCTTCGGCGGATGAGCAGCTTAAGGCGCTGTCGGAACGCTGGGAGCGCGAGAAAGCGCTGACTGCCGAGATCATTGCCGCCCGCGCAGCCGCGGTGGCGCCGGCGGAAGGCGGCGAGGCTGCGGAGGGCAGCCCGCGTGGCGGCCAAAGCCGCGATATTCAAGCCATGGTGGCCGAGCTGCGCGAACTGCAAGGCGAAACGCCAATGGTGCCGGTACAGGTGGATGGCCACGTGGTGGCGGAGATCGTCGCCGGCTGGACTGGCATCCCGCTCGGCAAAATGGTCAAGGACGAAATCAAGACCGTGCTGCGCCTGACGGAGAGCCTGGAGCAGCGCGTGCTGGGCCAGCCGCATGCCATTGAAGCGGTGGCGCAGCGCGTGCGCACGTCGCGCGCCAACCTGGACGACCCGAACAAACCGAAAGGCGTTTTCCTGTTCGTCGGCCCGTCCGGTATCGGCAAGACCGAGACCGCATTGGCGCTGGCCGATACGCTGTACGGCGGCGAACGAAAACTCATCACCATCAACATGAGCGAGTACCAGGAGGCGCACAGCGTCTCGGGCCTGAAAGGCTCGCCGCCGGGTTACGTGGGCTACGGCGAAGGCGGCGTGTTGACCGAAGCCGTGCGCCGCAATCCTTATAGCGTGGTGCTGCTGGATGAAGTCGAGAAAGCCCACCCGGACGTGATGGAGCTGTTCTTCCAGGTCTTTGACAAGGGCGTGATGGACGACGCGGAAGGGCGCGAGATCGACTTCAAGAACACCATCATCATCCTCACCTCCAACGTCGCTTCGGGCACGATGATGCAGGCCTGCCTGAACAAATCACCGGAAGAACTGCCGTCAGTGGAAGAACTGGAACAGCTGATCCGTCCAGCGCTGATGAAGCAATTCAAGCCAGCCTTCCTGGGTCGCTTGAAAGTGATTCCGTTCTATCCGATTCCGGACGATGTGCTGGTGGAGATCATCAAGCTCAAACTGGGCAAGATCGAGCGCCGCATCTCCGTCAATCACAAAGCGGAATTCAGCTACGACGAAGCGCTGGTGGAAGCGGTGCTGGCGCGCTGCACGGAGGTGGATTCTGGCGCCCGCAACGTGGACAACATCTTGAACGGCACGCTGCTGCCGGAGATCGCGGAGTCGGTCCTGGCGCGCATGGCGGAAGGCGCGGCGATCAGCAAGATCAAGGTGAGCGCCAACAAGCAGGGCCAGTTCAAGTACACCGTCAAATAAGCCTCGGCAGCGGGCGATCAGGGAATCGGAGTTGGCAGGACTCCGATCTCCTTGAGCCAGTTTTCAACCAGCGTTGGCCATGCCGAAACAGGGTGCTCCTTGTCCCTCAGACCGAAAGCGTGCCCGCCTTTGGCAAAGAGATGAACCTCGGCCGGCACGCCTGCTTGATCAAGTGCCTGTGCGTAGAGCGTGCTATTGCAGACTGGATCGACGGGGTCATTCCAGGCCTGCAAAAGGAATGTCGGCGGCGTTTGCTTCGTGACGTGAATGCTGCGATCGAGCGTGCCGCCAGCGCGGCACAGGTGGCCGGGGTAAAGCGCAATGGCAAAGTCAGGGCGGCTGCTTAACTTGTCGATCGCATCGACAGGCTTGTAAGTCAACGTAAAAATATTGCTGGTCTGGGCAACCAGATAGCCGCCCGCAGAGAACCCGATCACGCCGATTTTACCGGCATCGATATTCAGTTCACTTGCCTTCGAACGGACCAGCCGAATGGTTCTTTGCGCGTCCTGCAACGCACGTGGAATCTTCGGCGTGACGTGGCATTGGCATTTCTCGTCCCAGTAGTGGTTCCCTTTCGGGACGCGATACTTGAGCAGCACGCAGGTAATGCCGCGTGAGGTGAGCCAGTCGCATATTTCAGAGCCCTCCAGATCCATGGCCAGGACCTTGAAACCGCCGCCGGGGAATACCACGACCGCCGCACCGGTATTCTCGCCTTTGGGCGCGTACACCGTCATGGTAGGCTGGCTGACATCACGGACCTGCGCCCATCCTCCGTGACCTTCAGCAAAAGCAAGCGATTCAGCCTTCGAAGCCGATATCGCGTCGGGCACCGCCCCGGGCCAGATCGCAACCTGAATCTGCCCCTGTGCCGGCTGCCAAATTTGGGCATTTGCCGTAACACTGCTGATCAACAGAATACATACCAGCCAGAAGACAGACAAACGCATGGACAGCTCTTTCAAATGACGGCTATTCCGTTGGCGGAACGCCTAACAGTTCTTCGATGTGCGCCAGCGAGGCCTGGTCTTTGACGACAGAACGCAGCCATGTGTGCAGGTCTTGTTCCGCCGCCGCCGCGGCTTTGTCGGCAAAGTAGGATGCAGGGCTGTGCGGCTCGCTGCGACGGAAAAATTCCGCCACCGCCCGCAACTGCGCTACCGCTTGCGCGCGATTGCTGATGACGCCCGGTTGACCCAGCGCCGCGCCACCCAGCGTACCATATCCGTCGGCTGCGCCACCGGTTTGGCCAGTCCCGCCGCCCGCAGTCTGGCCGTCCGCTCCCCAAGCTCCAGCGTTAGTGGCGCCTGCGCCTGCATTGCCATGGGCGTTCGCGCTGCCGGCCGCCTGCTGCGGCGCCGGCATCACGTGCAGCATCGATTTCACCGCGTCTCGCGCAGCGGCGAAGCCGGGACTGTCATTGCCCAGGTGGGCGTCAGCCACGCGCTCCAGCTGTTCCAGCGCCTCGATGCAGAACTGCGCATCGGCGCGGAACGTCGACGCGAACTGGGTCGAGTTATTGCGTTTCGCGGTTTCCAGATCCGCCAGCCGTGGCGCGCGGTTCTGCAGGGCTTCGTCGCCGCTGGATGCACGCTTGCGCGCTTCTTCAAAGTCGATGGTGGAATAGTCGCCGTTCTCGGTCAGGCCGATCTCGCGCACCAGCGCCGGCGTGCGCGCCAGTATCCAGCTCAGGTTGCCGATGCGCTGGTCGTTGTCGCCATCCTCCGCCTGCGGGTACAAGCCGCGATCCCAATACTGGTCGCACAGACCGGCCAGCAGCAGATAGCCTTCGCCCAGCCCGCGTAGTTGGTGCACGCGTGCGCCGGCCTCGGTCAGCCAGACGCCCAGACGCAAATCCTTGCTGGCGGTTTTCAGCAAATGCGCGCAGCGGTCAACCACGAATGGCCAGTCGGCCTCCTTCAATTCAGTCACCCATTCGCCCTGGTCCAGCGATGGATCGTCAAACTTGCGCGCCTGCGCGATAGCGTCCAGTTCAGGGGAAAAGGACAGGTCGCTGCCAGCGGGCTGGCTGTCGGAAATCGGTTCTAAAAGCTCTTGTGCGGAATACATAGTGTCCTCTTACTGCGCCATGCGGAATTCGATGCGGCGGTTGCGCGCTCGGCCTTCAGCGGTGTCGTTGCTGGCGATAGGCCGGTCCGGTCCCTGGCCGCTGGCCGTCAGCAGGTCGCCGTTGATGCCATGGCTGGCCAGATAGGCTTTGACCGCCTCCGCGCGCGCCTGGCTCAGTCCCTGGTTGGTGGCGCGCAGGCCGGCGCTGTCGGTGTGACCGATGATATCGACCTTGCGGTTATTCAGCTTGCGCAGGGCCACCACCATTTCATCGAGAATGGCTTTGCCGGTTGGCGTCAGCTCCGCTTTTCCGCTTTCGAATTCGACGATGCGGTTGGCCAGCGCGCTATCCAGCACGCCCTGATCGGCGGCCGAGACGCGCAAGCCGTTATTGACCGTGTAGGTCGGATTCAGGCTGGTGGCGATATTGCTGGCGATACGTTGGCGTACCGCCTCGTTGCCCACTTCGCCGCGTAGGCTGACGGTGCTGCCGTCGATCTTGAGCTGGCCGCGGCTGATCTGCTTCAGATCCGGCGTGATCAGCTTTTGCACGTAGCTGTTCCAGTTGGCTGGCGTGGCCACCTTGTCGATCGAGATCTGGTCCACCACCTTGTCGGCGCCGTAGACTTCGCGCAGCTTGGCCAGCACGGCGGCTTTGCTGGCCTCATCGGGCAGGGTGCCGGCAGCCAGCACCTGACCCGGTTGCGGTGCGTTGGCCTGTGCGCTTGCGGCGCCGGCTGCCAGCAGCAAACTGGTAAAAATGAGAGTACGCATGATTCAAGTTCCGATAAATGCCGCGCTGACCGAGTCCAGCGCGGATTTGAGTGACAGGGAAGGTTGCGACAAGTAGGTCGATAGCTTTTTGACGGCGTAGTCGCTGTCCGCTTGTTCTTCCACCCAGTCCAGTTGTTCAAACGCGATTTGCCGGTCCTGCGCCGCGTGCGGGTCCATGATGCCGTGCAGCGTTGCCGGCGAGGCGCCGCTGAAGCCCACCAGCAGCACCGGTTGTTCGTGCAGGCGCGTGAGGAACAGCGCTAGTTCAAAGTCGGCGCGCGCCAGGAAAGGCGTGATCAGCTGCAGCCAGAACGAGGCCACCAGGTTGCGGTACATCGGGTCTTGCGGCAGCGGCAGCAGCAGGGTTTTATCGAGGCGGCTGGAACTGCTGGCCAATACCGGCTGCAGCAGCATGCCCAATGCCAGCAGGACTTGCCGCGACGAGCCTTTGAAGCCGGCCTGCGCCAACATGGCATCCAGGCCGCCGACGGTTTGCAGTTCAAGGAAGTCGTCGAAGCTGGCCTGATAGGCAGCGCTGCGCAGATCCAGTTCGATCGCCTCGCTGGCCGCCAGTTGCAGCGGCACAGTGGGATCGCCGGCGGCGACCACGCTGGTGCTCAGCGTCGCCAGCCGGTTCCACAGGCGGTTGAACACCATCGGCGCGCTGGCGACGAAGGTCGATGGTTCCGGCACTTCCACGCTGCTGGTCATCAGGAAGGGGAAGCGGCGCGACGATTGGTCGCTGCTGGCGACGATGTGGCCAGCGATCGCATGTCGGCGGCGTGGGCCGACGAAGGCGAAGTGCAGCGGCGCGACGGCGTCGTAATTGAGCTTCCAGCGGGCGTCGGCGCTCATCAGGTCCATGGCCTGGGCCAGCCAGTCATCCAGGACCTTGATGAGGGCGGGGCTGTCGCCGCCTTTGACGAAGTCGCCGCGTCCCGGCACCTTGCCGAAGTAGCCGATGTTGGCTGTGGTGGCGCCGCGGCTCATGGTTGTGCTCCTGCGGTGCGGATTGGGTTCGTGGCTGGCGGCACCGGCATGGTGGCCGGGGCCGGGCCGGATGGCGGTGTTGGCGGGCGGACTGGCGCAGGCGTGCCCGGTGCGACCGCGCCTGGCGCTGTACCCGTTGCCGGCCTTGGCGTCCCTGCGGCGTTGCCTGGTGCGGGCGCGGCCGGCGCCGCGCCAAGCGTGGACGGCACTGCTGCCGGGGCGGCAGGCGTGGCCGGATCGGCCAGCGCGGGTGCGGGTTGCGGCGCGGCGACCGTCACCATGTCCGGCAGGCGCAGTCGCTTGAAGCCGGCCGATGCCGGCGCAGCTTGTGCCTGCACCGGCGGCGCCGTGGTGCCGACGATTTTCAGGTTGGCCGTCACCGCCACGCCGGCGTTATCCCAGGTCAGCTCGAACGCGCCATTGTCCTTGCGTTTGCGCTTGGCCGCATCGATCATTTTCTTCAGGCCGAAGTGACCCGGCTCGTTGAAGATCACCACGCTGCGGCCTTCCGGTGTAATGGCGGTGATCTTCGCGCCCGGTACGCCGGCAGGATTCGGCCACGCCATGTGCACCCAAGGCTGCGGCTGGCCGCGCCAGCGCAGGGCCTGGCCATCGATCTCGATGGTGAATTCGGTCGCACTGACCGCGCCCAACGCCTGCAAATCGAAGTTGGTCTGGCCTTCGCCGCCGCTGGAAGCTGCCGCATTGGCGACGCCATTGGCGGCCAGCGGCGCAACCCAGCCAGGGAAGCTGGCCACCACCGGTGGCGCCAGGTTGATGCCCATGTTGGCCCAGGTGCGCGCGCTGACCGTGTCGCCACGGCGCACCACCAGCGGACCAAGCGTGGTGTTGAAGAACTTGGCGATGGCGCCATCCGGGCCGAACACCACGCCGATTTCGGCGTTGCTGGCTTCCGCCTTGGACTCGGTGGCGAACGGATATTTCATGGCCAGGGTCTGGCGGAATGGTTGCAGCACCTGCGCCGCCCACACCTTGTTGATCTCCACCTCGGTCGGCTGCACGATCACGGCAAAGCTCTGGATCAGCGGACGCACCAGCAGCGGACGGATGGCGGCTTTCTGCGCATCGGTCATCCCGGTCAGCATTTGCTCGTCCACGTATTTCAGCGCGTCGGCCAGCTCGGAGCCGCTGCCATCCAGCGTTTGCTGCATCAGCTGTTTGGCGCCGGGGCCGGGATCGCCCTGGTTCTTGATCTGGTTGAAGCGGCCGCGCAGCTTGGCCAACTGCTCCATGTAGCCGCGCATCAGCGACGCATCCTTGTCCTTGGCCACCACCAGGCGCGCCACACCGGAGAACTCGCGGCCCACGGGACCGAGCGGCAGGGCGGCGTTCTGCACGCTGCCGCCGCTGACGTTGATATTCACCTGCGACGGTTTCTGGCGCAGGATGGTCTCCTTGAACCAGCCGGCCACGCCGCGCTGGGCGCGTTGCAGGCCGGCGTCCAGCAGCGACGGATTGTCCCACGAGGTTTGCTCGTAGACGCTGTTCATCAGCTTGTTCAACGGCGAAGTTTGCGGATCGCCCAAGCGGTTCATGGCATTTGCGGCCTGGTCGAAGCTGGACAGATCACGTACCGTCACGCCCTGCACGAACTTCTGCCATTCACGCGCGTAGTCGTTCTTGTACAGGTCCACCAGCGATTTCTGGATTTGTTCCGGGCTGCCTTCCAGCGTCAGATCATCCTTGGACGAGGTTTTCAGCACCCAGTCCGCGCTTTGCAGCTCGCGATTGGCCGCTTCGCGGAAGGCGTCCTGCACGAAGCCCTGCCAGGCGGCGCGGGTAAAGCTGCCCGGTACGGCGTAGCTGCCCAGCACCAGCTCCTTGTCCTGATCGCCCACAATGGAGGCCACCGTCACCGCCGGGAAGCGGGTAGCGGCGCGCGCCTTGACGTCGGCATACACGCGTTCACGCGCCGGCATGCCACGCACCACGCGGCGCAGGTTGTCGCGGGTCTGGTCGACCAGCGTCAGGCGGTTGTCGATCTGCGGCCACGAAGTGTCGTTGACCTGCGCGAGGTAGAACGAAATCATGCGCTCGGCGCTGCGGATCAGCTGCTCGCGCGGCATGCTGCCACGGTTGGTGTCCAGCCACACGCGCCAGTAGCGGGTGATCTGGTCGTTGAGGTGGCCGGCTTCGGCGCGCGATTTATCGCCCAGCATCAGGTAGGTCTTCAGCGCATTGTAGGCATCTTCGGCATCGGTCGGCGACGCATCCTTGAATTGCTGCGCGCTGTTGTTGATGGCTGCCGCTGCCTCGTCCCGCGTGGCGTTAGGCGGTACCGAGGTGCTGCCGGGGGAGGCGCTCACCGGGCGGGACATCGGCTGCAGCTGCGCGGCGTTGTTGTTGACTTCCGCAAGGAAGGCTTCCAGCGTCTGGCCGACGGGCTTGAGCATCACTTCGCGCACACCGTTGAAGTATTCCTCGCGCAGCTTGCGATCGAGCAGCGTGCCCTGGTACAGGCCAAGACTCAGCGACAACGGCCGGTCCTCTTCATATTTATCCAGCTGCTCGATGCGGTCCTGCAGGATCTCCAGCGCGGCAAAGCGCGATTGCAGATCCATGGATTTTTCCTGCACCTTGATGGCCTGGTCCAGGTCCGCCTGCACATTGGCCACCAACTGGCGGTTGTTCATGTAGGACCAGCTCCAGCCGGCCAGCGCCAGGCCGGCAAAGGCCGTGGCGGCGAAGAAGGCGATATAGCGCATGCGCATCTTGGCCGGGCTGGCGTATTGCGCCACCAGATCCTTGTCCGCGAAGATCACTTTGCGGAACAGGTTAAGCAGGAAGTAGCCTTGCTGCTGGTGGGCTTCCTCGTGCTCGGACGGTTTCAGTTGCAAGTCGAAGCGCTGCGCCACGCGTTGCGACGAGGCGGACACGGTTTCGCCTTCCTGCAGCGCGCTGGTGAAGTAGAAGCCGCGGAATACAGGCTTGAACTGGAACGGGTTTTCTTCAAACAGCGTGGCGATGAAGGTGCGCAGCGATGGCTTGACCGAGCTGAATTCCAGCGGGAAGGTGAACACGCCGGGCGGCATGCGCTCGCGCCATTGCAGCGCCATGTTGGCCGCGCTCAGGTCCTTCAGACCCTCGTACAACTCGTCGAAGCGGGCGTCGAACTGGTTCAGCACTTCCTCGCCGCTGGTATTGCGGCTGTAGGGCAGGGTGGCGCCCCAGACCTTGTCGCGCTCACCGCGCTCGGCGTCCTGGAAAAATTCGTTGAAGCCGGTGATCAGGTCGGCCTTGGTGAACAGCACGTAGACCGGCGCGTGCACTTCCAGGCGCTCGGTCAGTTCCTGCACACGCTGGCGCAGGTTCTTGGCCAGATTGATGGCGAACTCCGGCCGGTTGCGCGTCAGCTCCGCCACGCTGACGGCGATGATGATGCCGTTGATCGGCGCCTTCTTGCGGTATTTTTTCAGCAGGTCGAGGAACCCGAACCACTCGGCGCGGTCGTCATCGACCACCGAGTAACGGCCGGCGGTATCAAGCAGGATGCCGTCGGTGGTGAAGAACCAGTCGCAGTTGCGGGTGCCGCCCACGCCTTGCACGATTTTGCTGTCCGCGAAGGGGAACTGCAGGCCGGAGCTGGCGATGGCCGTACTTTTGCCCGCCGCCGGATTCCCGATGATCATGTACCACGGCAGTTCGTACAACGCGGCGTTGCCGGAGGTCTGACCCAGCTTGGAATTCTTGATGGTGCCGATGGCTTCCAGCATGCGCGTGCGCAGCGCCTCGGTTTCCTGGCGCGTGGCCGGATCCGCTTTCACCGGCTTGTTGGCCTGCTGTTCCAGCATGTCGCCCAGGTGGCCGGCGGCGCGCTGGGTCTTGCGGTAACGCCAGTACCAGACGGCGGCGCCAAACAGCAGCGCCACCACCAGCACCGTCCACGGCACGGAAGCGGGCCACTGCAGCAGGGCGCTGGTGACGAAGAGCAGCGCGGCAAACGCCAGCCAGCCGATGACAATCAGCGTGCGGCGTTGGGTCAGAAACAGCCAGAATTTTTGCATCATGATAGGACTCGGTTACTAAAGTGTGTCAGGCCGCATGCGCCGGGCGCAGGAGCGCGGCGTAGCGGCGGTAAGGATCTTCGTTGCTGATGCAGAGCACCGGTGCTGCACGTTCCTGCGCTTCGGCGCCGGCCACGGCCAGCGCGGTCAGCCAGGTGACGGCGCCGCAGCTGCCGCAGCTGGCGCCGACACTGATGACATCCGCGCCGGGATCGAGTTGCGGCGCGGCGGCTGTAACCACGTGCATTAACTCGGTGACACGGCTGGTGCGGTGGCCGGTGTCGGCGGCCACCAGGGCAATGGCGTCGCCGTTCACTTGCGCTGCTTGCAGCGCGTGGTGGACAGCGTCGGTCAGGCAGGAATCGGTATCGCGACGGACTTCGTCGGCGGAAGCGTGGCGGCGACCCTGGTGCAGGGCTTGCAGCACAGCGCCTTCAACGCCAAGTGCCGTGGCAGTGCTGGCATCGGCCAGCAGCACGCCGGCCGCGCCTTCGCCGGGAATGCGGCCTTGCGGGCTGCTGGCGGTGTACAGCGCGTTTTGATTGGACAGGCGGCTGATGGCGGCATCGCTCAAATGCGAGCCAGCAGCCACCAGCAGCGCGAGACAAGGGCGCGCAGCGTCGCCGCATTGCTGTAGCAGGGCGGCCAGCACGGCGCCCGCCTCGCTGTCAGCCGGTGTGGCGCCAACGGTTTGCGCGACCGGCGCGAGCAGCGCTTGCGGCCAGCCCGCTTCGATGGCGACATGCCGCAGCCATTGTGCTGCGAGTTCGCGCTGCTGCGGCTTGAAGTCCTCGGCCCAAAGCGGCAGCAGATGCAGCGGCGGCGGCGCTGGCGCGACGACTGCATTCGGTGCGAGACGGCCTTGCTGGCGCGCTTGCTGTTGTTCTTCCCACGCGCTCAAGTCGGCGTGCATGGTGGCTTGCGCCGCCAGTTCCGCCGTCACGGCGCTGGCGGCGGCGAGGGCGCGCCATTGCGCCAGGTCGAAGCGCGGATCGTCCAGCTGGCGCGCGCGGCGCCACAGGTCGAGTTCTTCGCGCAGCGCGGCATCGCCGGCGTCCGGCATGCGGGCGCTGAGGATGGGATAGCCGTCGTCATCGTACAGCTCACGATCCAGGCTGGGACGCGCCTGATTGGCGGCCAGCGCTGCGCGCAATTCGGCCACGCTGCTGCCATGCGGCGCGCGCACAGCGCTGGCGGCGATGGTCAGGCCCGGCGGCAAAGGCGCATGGGCATTGGCGTCGGCAGCCTGCGCGCCAGTGCCCGCAGCGGCGTCCGGCGCCGCCGGCGTCGCTGGCGCGGTCACGCGCGCCCACGCCTTGCGCGCCAGCCACCAGGACGATAGCAGCAGCACCGGCAGTACCAGCAGGTACAGTACCAGTTCACTGGTGGCCGGCATGCGGTTGGTCTCGCGCCAGAACCAGATCGCGCCGCCCCAACTGCCGCCGAACGCGGCGGTGGTCAGGGCTATATTACGCAACCAGAGCATCACTCCATGTTCTCCTATTGTTTCATCACGCCGGGCCGGCGCAGTTCCGTGTGCCCGAAATCCATCATCTTCCAGCGCCCGCCCCAGGTCAGGCCGAGCGACTCGGCAACCTCGCCGTACAGCTGATAGCCGCGCATGGCCCAAGGGTCGCGCTCCGAAATCACCAGCTTGCCGTCGCGCAGGAAAGCGCAGTCGGCGGCCAGACCGTACTGATGCCAGCTCTGGAAGGCAGCGGCATTGGTCACGCCCGAACCCATCGCGGCCAGCGTGTTCTGGCGCTCGGGGCTGCGGTAGCCTTCCAGCAGCGCCATCTCATAGCCATATTTTTCTTTCATGATGCGGAAGGCCATCAGCAGCCGCTGCGCGTAGACGCTGTCCAGCAGCGCCCAGTCACGGCTGGCCGATACCAGCATCGGGCGCTCCAGCTGGACTTCGGCAGTGGTGAACACCAGCGGCGGCAGGGCAGGCGGCGGCACCAGCTGCTCGCCGGCCAACAGTCCGGCCACCTGCGTGTTGACCTCGCGGGTGGAGGCTTCGTAACCGTTCAACGTCGGTTTGCCAGCCAGCAGGAATGCGGCCAAAGGCGGCAGGCACAGCAGCGCGAGACCGCCCAGACACAGCAGATAGTGCTCGCCAAAAAAGTCGCGCAGACTGCCGGCGGTGGCATTGCCCGAGCGGCGCAGCGCATCGATGCCGCTGCGCTGACGTTCGGCGGCGCGCCCCAGTTTCTGCTGCAGGCGCGCGCCGGCGCCGGCCAGCGCAGCCAGCACAAACTCGCGCCCGGACGGGAACAGCACCATCCAACTGATGAGGCAAGCCAGCAAGAAATACAGAGTTACCGCCAGTAGGAACACATTGCCCTCAAAGTCATTAAATGTCTAAAAAGCATTGCTTTGGAGTATATATTAGAGTTATGACAAGCCTGCGCACGATTGAAACTAGCCGTGCGGCATGATTTCTTTGAATGTCGTAAAGTGATGCGAAATTAATAAGGGAGCTAATTTTGCAAGGTGAAGAAAAACGCCCATCGTCCAGTGGTCGCCCGAGTCTGCTGTCGGCGGAACCACAGGCCGATGCCGCCCGGCCCAGCATTCTGGACGGGTTGGAGCGCCATCCGGCCGCCGCGGCCGCGACGGCCAAGAAGCGTGGACGCAATAAACTGGCGCTGCGAGGCGCCATCGTCGGTGCGCTGGCTCTGGGCGCGGGCGTGATTGCCTGGCTCAGTCTGGAATCCAATCCGCCGCTGAGCTTGCCGCCAGCCAGCCACGCCGTTGCGCCGGCCGCAGAGCGTGCAGTGGTGGCTGCGGCAGCACCTGCTGTGGCCCCGGCCGCCACCATCGTTGAAGAAACCACCGCCGTCAGCGTGCCGATCAACGATACCCGCTCCCTGAAGGAAGTGCTGAACGACACGCCGCCCAAACCGCCGAAAGATGAGCTGACCGCCGCGCTGGAAAAACCGCACGCGGCGCCGGCCAAGCCTAAGCTGGCGGAGCACAAGAAAGCGGAGAAGCCAGCCAGAAAGCCCGTGCAAGTGGCGAAGAAGGCCGAGACCAAGCCGAAAGCGCCGCAGGATAATGATGTTGCCCTGCTGGCCGCGCTGATGACCCACGTCCAGTCCGCCAAACCATCCAAGGAACCATCGACGCCGGCCTACCAGCTCAAGCAATGCAGCCGGATGAACGACGCCGGCGCCGCCCAGTGCCGCGAGCACCTGTGCGCGACCACCGCCCGCAAGGAACCTGAGTGCAAACAGCAGCCGGTGGCGGTGAAAACTGCTGCCGAATCATGAGCACCGCGCTGATCGAACAAATCACCACCGCCCTGGCCCAGTTTTCCAGCGCTACCCGTTTGTATGAATTGACCTTGGATGGCGACGGTGGCGCCGACCTCGGCGCGGGCGGCTTGCTGGTCGAGGCGTTTGCCGCGGACG
>NZ_JBCNLB010000002.1:0-532130 GCF_039595735.1 Duganella sp. | reverse complement strand
GATCAGCGCCGTCATGCATAAACTCGCACACCTCATTTATGGCGTGATCCATACCGGCAAGCCTTTTGATCCCAATTACCTGTCAAAAGGCCTTGCTATTCAAGACGGTATCTGACCCCGAATCGCTTGAACAACGAAGGTCCCAGATGGGGCGAAAACTGCCTCTCGATTGGCATTCTGATGTCCGACCATGGGGACTTGATTACCGGCAGACTGCACTGCCGTTGTCAAACACGATGCGCCAGGTTTTGGGCGCCTCCAGCCGCCAGATGGAGTTGAAACGCGCCACCACCTTGCCGTCCGGCGAATACACCGGCCCCGAGGTGCGGGCCAGAGTACCGGAGGCCAGTACGTCTACCTGGTCCGGCTCCCATGAGAATGGTGCGTCCGGCTTGTCAAAAAACTTCTTCCAACCCTCCGCTACCGCCTTCTTGCCGCGCTGGGCGCGCTCGCCGGTCTCGAAAACCGTCTCCTCGGACAGGAAACTGACAAATGCCGCGTGGTCGCGCGCCTTCATGGTGGCAGCGAACGCGCGCTCCACATTCGCCACTTCCTCTTGGATGCCGGTAAACACAGACCCCGCATGCGCCGCCGTTGCCAACATCGCCGCCAAAGGCAAAGCCATCCATTTCATCGCATTTCTCCCGTTCTCTAGACCAAGAAATCTTAACACCGTTTGCAATTTATATGAAAACAGAGTATAAAGACTCCATTACCGGAGGATTTATGCTCAACTACGCCTACCCACGCAGCCGCTTCGAACCGACCGTACTGGTGGATCTGAACGCCAAGGCCGAGCGGGAGCGCCTGTCCAAGTCTGCCCTCAAGGGCTTTTTCAAGCTGGTCGCCACCTGGAAGGTGCGCGATGAAGACGCGCGCCAGTTGCTGGGCGGCCTGTCCAACAGCGCCTACTACGACTGGAAAAAGAATCCGGAACGCACGCTGGAAGTGGACTGCATCACGCGCATTTCCTACCTGCTGGGCATCTACAAGGCGCTGCATATCATCTACGGCGACAAACTGGCTGATGAATGGATCAGCCTCCCCAACAACAACCAGATCTTTGAAGGCCGCACGCCGCTGGCCTATATGCTGGGCGGCGGCCTGCTGGCCATGCAAACTGTGCGTCAGTTGCTGGACGCGCGCCGCGGAGGATTGTAAGTGCCGGTCAGTCTCGTACCATCCCTGCCCCTGACCGCACTGCGCCAATTCGACACCTGCCGTCTGCTGCCCTCCCGTTTTGCGGACGTGGAGGATTCCGTGCTGTCGCCGCTGGCCGAGAGCGACGATCATCTGCGCGACCTGTTCGACCTGGATAACGCCACCAACGCCCGCCTGCGCACGCAGAATGGCGGCTCGGCCGGCATCAATGTCGATGAGCTGGTGTTCGGCGTGCCGAACTTCCGCATCGTGAACGCCGCCTTTACCTACGCCCGTCCCGAGGGCAGCCGCTTTAACGACGGCCGCCGCGGCGCGTGGTACTGCGCCTTCGACGCCGCGACGGCGCTGGCGGAAGTCAGCTTCCACAAGGCGGTGGAATACGCGGAGATCAACCGCTTCGACGACAGTGTGCAGTATCAATGCATGCTGGCCGATTTCACCGCGTCCTTCCACGACCTGCGCGGACAGGCGCGCTATGAAGATTGCCTGTCGCCGGACAGCTACATCGCATCGCAAACACTGGCGGAGCGACTGCTGGACAGCGGCTCGCTGGGCATCATCTACCCGAGCGTGCGGCACGCGGGCGGCACCAACCTGGCCTGCTTCCGCCCCGCGCTGGTGGGCAATGTTCGCAAAGGCGCGGTCTATCGGTTAACATGGCAGGGTAGCCCCGTACCGAAGATAGAAATTATTTAACATGCAAACCAAACCAGAAAAAGACCTCGAACTCCGCGACAAAGTGAACCGCGAAACCGCACGCCTGCCGTGGACTGAGCTGCTTAAGCATTTCGCACAGGGGAACGTGGTGTGGGTCGCCAATTCGCTGGATCTGGTGGATGTCGCCGTGCGCATCTCGCACGACGACAAGGCCAATATCAGCCAGTGGATGAATGCGGGCCTGCTGGCCAAAGTCAGCGACCAGCAGGCGCAGGAATGGCTGGACGCGAACGCCCAGCTGTGGGCGTGCGTGGTCAGCCCGTTCATTCTGGTACAGCAGGAAAAAGCTGTACCAGCCAACATCCACTAATCAGAACTTGAAGCTGCCCGCGTCCAGCGTCAGCGTGCCGCCGCATGCTGGCGTGGTGGCTTCGCGATTGCCGCTGGCAGTCGACTGGTTGCTCTCCCAGACGGTGCTGACACCGTACTTCATGAACTTGTACTGGAAAGCCGTCGACGGCGGCAGCTGGATGGTGCGCGACCACGGCACATTGGCGCCGCTGCCTTCGATGTTCAACTGATTGCTGCTGCCCTGCACCCAGTTGCCCAGTTGCGCCAGATTGCCGACCACATAGACGTTCTGGCCGTACACCGTGTTGGCATTCGCCACGCGGAAGGTTACCGGCACCGTGGTGCAGGAACCGCCGCCACCGCCGCTGCCGCCGATTTTCTGATTGACGTGCAGCGCCACCGCCGGCACCACCGAACCGCCATTCGCCGGGATACTCACGCTAATCACGCCATTGCTGCCGACGGTGACGCTGTCGCTGGTGCACGCGGTGCCGCTGGCATTCAGCACGCCGTGTACCACGTTGCAGTACGTGCCGGCCGGCAGCGCGGTTTGCAGCGAGGCGTTCCAAACGGCGTTTTCATTGTTAATCGCCACGAAGCCCTTGGCACCGCGGCCGAAGGCGATCTGATTGCCGGTGCCGCTGGTGAAGTAGTCCACCCCCTGCCCCGAAGTGGCGGCGCGGAAGGCGACCATGTTGGCGATGTCGCTCCAGCGGTGGATGAAGTCCCAATTCTGATTAATCAGGGGATTGCCGCTGGCGTCAAATGGGCTGGCACTCGGCGGCGCCTGATCGTAACTGGTGAAGCGGAAGCCCGAATGCAGCTGCGCCGAGCCGTATGGCCACGCCAGCATGAAGATGTTGGCCAGGTCGTAGCGCTTGGTGCCCTGCGTGTCGTTGGTGGTGCCCGAGACGTAATTGCTGGCGACCAGCGAGCTGCCGTTGCGCTCCGTGTCCCAGTTGTTGACGAATACCGTCGCCTTATCGCTCGGCACGAAGCCCCAGGTACCGCCCCAGTTGCCCGGCGTACCCATGATGGAACGGATCTGCGACAGATTGGCGCCGTTCTCGTTGCGGAATACGGCTTTCATCGCGTAGCTGAACTGGAATTCGTTCAGCGTGCCGTTCGGGTAGTAATCCGATCGCACCACGTTACTGTCCGGGATGACCTCCTGCGTCACCCACAGCGTTTCGCCAGAGGTGGTGGTGCGTGTGACGCCGTTCAGAATGGCCGTGATGTCGGAAGCCAGCATGTGCTTGGCGGCGTCAAAGCGGAAGCCGTCCACGCCCATGTTGATTAACTTGGTCAGGAAGTTCTTGACCTGGCCTTGCACGTAAGCGCCTTCGGTCTTCAGGTCCGGCAGGCCGCTCAGACGGCAGTTGACCACGTTGTAGCGGTTGCCCGGCGAGCCATAGTCGCCGCCGGCGATGTCGCAGGCCGGATGGAAGTCGCTGCTGCTGAAATACGGGTACGTCAGCGATGAAGAATTCCAGGTCGAGCCATCGGTCGCCGTGCCGGCGCCTGCCGCCAGGTGATTCACCACCACGTCCACATACACCCGCACCTTAGCCGCGTGGCAGGTGTTCACCATGGCCTGGAACTCGGCCTCTGTACCCATATTACTTTTCAGCGAAACGAAATTAACCGGCTGATACACGTCCCACCAGGCGCCCAGACTGGCCGAGGCCTGGGGCGGTGAAACCTGCACCGCGCCAAAGCCTTGCGGCCCCAGCCAGTTGGTGCACTCTTTGGCGATATCGTTCCACTTCCAACGAAACATCTGGACGGATGTATCCGCCGGATTGAAAGCAGCGTGCGCGGGGGTAATCGCGGCACCGCTCAGGATGCCTGCGGCAAACAGGAATTTTATGGTCGTCATGTCGGTAGTCTCCGTGTAGTTATGATTTGGGAAATAGTGCCTCCCAAGCAAAATGTAGCAGAACTACAGTAAACCGCAATCGTGCGCACAACATGGAACCGGTGCCATATGGATGTGTGTAATCAAAGTACAACAGCGATACGGCTATGCATATCGCCCGGCAGGAAAAAGTGATTGGACGATGGCCGCCGGCGCGGCGCAGCATGAACTACCCAAAACAACAATGGAGACTCTATGTTCAAGTACCTCAAACAGGGGGCCGCGTGCGCCTTCGCCATGCTCGCCTTGTCCGCGCAGGCAGCCACCTGGACGCTTAGCGGCGATCTGGTGACGCATGATCCGGATCTGTACAAGGAAGGCAACACCTGGTGGATTGTTGAAACCAGCGATACCGGCATCGGCGTCAAATACTCGGCCGACGGCCACGCCTGGAAGCAAGGCGTCAGCATCTTCGGCGGCGGCCTGTCGTGGTGGGGCCAATACAACGGCAATTCCAAAACCGTATGGGCACCGGACGTCCATGTGTGGAACGGCAAAGCGATCTTGTACTACGCGGTGTCCACTTTCGGCTCGCAAAAATCGGCCATCGGCCTGGCGACCGCATCCAGCATCATCGGCGGCAACTGGGTCGACCAGGGTGCGGTCCTGACATCGGCGCCGGGGAACGACTTCAATGCCATTGATCCCAACTTCGTCGTCGACAAAGCCGGCCAACCCTGGCTGAGCTACGGCTCGTTCTGGACCGGCATCTACACCACGCGGGTAGACGCCAATACTCTCAAGCCGATCGGCTCGCGCTACCATCTGGCGGCCGACAGCAGCGGCATCGAAAACGCCTTCATCATGGCAAACGGCTCGTACTACTACCTGTTCGTCTCCAAAGGCACCTGCTGCGCTGGCGCCAACAGCACTTACCACATCTCCTATGGACGCTCGACCAGCATCACCGGTCCGTACCTCGACAAGAACGGCGTCAACATGCTAAACGGCGGCGGCACCACGCTCGATGCGGGCGGTGGCCGCTTCATTGCGCCAGGCGGCGAATCGGTCAGCAATGGTGTGATGGCGCGGCATGAACTGGATAGCCAGAACGGTTACAACGGGGTGCTGTTCATGAACGACCTGACCTTCGTCAACGGCTGGCCGACTTACTGATGAAGCGCGGCTACGTACTGGCCGGCGCGGCGGCGGCGCTGGCGCTGCTGGCCATATTCATCGCGCGGCCAGCAGCGCAGCCGCCCCATACTGCTGAAATTGCGCAGGCCGCCCATGCGCCATCGGCGGCGGGCATGCGCTTTTTCAGTACGCTGGGCGACACCGATCCCGGACCGTCCACCGAAATCACGCTCACCGACACGCAAAGCCTGATCGCGGACAGCGCGCTGCGTTCGGTGATGGATTACTACCTGCTCGATCGCGGCGACGATGGCCGGCTGCAAGCGCTACGCACTCACCTGCAGCGCAGGCTTCCACCAGCGGCAGCGCAGGAAGCCGTGCAGCTGGCCGAAGCTTACGCCGGATATCTGGTGCTGCATGACCAGCTGCTGGCCGCGCAGAACTTTATTAATGCGGAAGATACGGGACGCCTCGCCAGCTGGCAGCAGCAACGTCACCAACTGCGCATGCGCCTGATGGGCGAACGCGTGACGGAGGAATGGTTCGGCACCGAAGAGGCTTACCTCGCGCAAGCCCTGGAGGAAGCGCGCCAGCCGCAGGTCAATGCGCCGACCAGTGAAGACGAAGCGCTTCACCGGCAGCACATGCAGCAGGTGCTGCGTGACGCCATCGGCAAAGCCGCAGCCAGCCAGCGGTTTTATGCGCCGGCCCTCGGCAGCAACTGAGGATCGGCCGTACTCATTGTGCGAACAGGTAGCCGCAGCTTGAGTCGGCAGGATCGCGGGCCAGAATACGGTCATACAGGCCGACGTTTTCCTTCAGGCTGCGCTCCACGTCTTCCGGCAGCAACAGGCCTGCGGTCACCTGCTGTTCCGCGGCGGCGCGTACAGCGGCCACAAAGGCGTCCCGGTTGGCATAACGCGCCTCCAGGCTTGGGCGCGGATCGCCAGCGGCCACGCGTTCCGCTTCGGTGCGGGCGAATGGCACAAAGCTGCCGTCAAAGCGCGACGTAGCCCAGGCAAAGCCGGTGTCCGGCGCACGCAGGTTCCAGCCGGTGTGAGTGCCGAGCGGCGCCTGTAGTTCCACCAGCCGCACACCGCCCCTGTCGTTGCCGTCCGCATCAGGCGCCGGCACGCGGGTTTCGAAATCATCGCCGTGCTTTGGCGGGACGATGTCGGCAATACTTTGAGTGGCGAAGCGCGGACCGAAGTTCAGGCGCGGTTCACGCAGGCTCTGTTCCGGCGGCGTGATGCCCAGTCCTTTAGGGAAGATGGCGCGGTAGTCTGCCACAGTGGTCAGCGTGCCGTCTGACAGTTGTGGATAGGCGTTGGCCGGGGGCTGCTTGCCTTTAACGGTCCACTCATCCAGTGCCACGATCAGGGCGCGCATCGGCAGATAATGATCGGTGGTCGATACGCAGGCGGTGAACGGCTCGCGCTTGCTGGATCGGCCCACGTAGTGCTGCGCGCCCATGAAGCCGTAGATGCGCACATTGTCGGCTGGCGCCACATCGCGCTCGCCGTCCGGCGTGGTGGCTATCAGCGAAGCGCCGCGGTTCCAGAACTCGGTGGAGGTGTTGGCGTAGAAGAGCTTCGGCAGATTCCCCTGCTTGTCGCGTGCCTTGTCCAGCGTGGACGCGGTCTTGCCGGTGACCGGATCGCGCGCCGGCGTGCTGGTGAACGGGAAGGCGTCGGCAGGATAATCGTGTTCCTCCATCATCGACGGATGGCGGGTCGGCTGCGCGAAGCGGCTGTTAAAGCCTGCCGAGCCGCCGGCGCCAGGTACCTGCAAGTAGGCGCCGTTGAATACCAGCTTGCCGCCTTCATCGACGTTGAGCCCATCATGCATCATGCGGCCAATCAGGCGGCCGGACTGGCTGATGCCGAACATCAGCACATTGCGCGGTGCAGGCGCGCCTTCAAACGGATGGTCGCGGAAGTACGACAGCAGATCGCGAATGCCGGCCAGGCCGGTGCCGGTCACGTAAGGATCTTTGGCGACGTAGGTGATCTCGTAAATCGTATCGGGCTTGAAGCCGCCTTCCAGCTGCACGCGGCCCGGACCGCCCTTCAACTCCGGCTCGACGAAACGCCAGGCACTGCGCGGGATCGATTTGCGTCTGTCGTCTGGGCGTGCGCGTTCTGTCAGCTGGGCGTGTGGATCGTTGGGCGTGGCCGGCTCGTAGGTCAGGCCGCGCATGCCGGCGTAAGTGACGATCTCGGTTGGCTCGTTGACGGTGAATTCGTTCTGCACCTTGCCTTTGACGCCTTTGGCGATCGGCGGCGCAAACACCAGCGGGCGTGGCGCTGTGCCGGCGGCCGGCACGGTTGGCGCCACGTCCCAGGTCCAGGCGGAGAACAGCAGCGAGAAACCGTGGCGCATCAGGAAGCCATCGCCGGCGTCGGCGGCGGTGGTGGGATCATTATTGGCCGGGCTGCGGCCGTTGACCTGGCCGAGGATGGCGATGTTGCCGCGGTTGTTCACATCGTAGAGCAACGTGGTCGGCTGCGCGGCGGTTGGGCGCAGCAGCACAAACTCGCTGGAGAACAGCACGCGCCCCTGCTTGTCGCGCGGGGCTTTCTTCAGGTCGACGATGGACGCGTTGGCTGCCGCTTTCGGATCGAGCGCGTAGTAGGCGATGCCGCGTATTTTTTCATACGCGCCGTATTCGCCAAAGGTGACGCCGGGCGCGAACGGCACACGTTCAACTACTTGAATACGTTCGACTGCGGCGTGCGCCGTGCTTATGGCGGCCGCCATCGCCAGCATTGTCAACTTGCGTTTCATCCAGCGCTCCCGATAGGTAAAACACCTATCGTAGCAAGCTGCCTAGCAGACGTCCACCCACTTTCCCTCCGTGACGGAAGCCAGCATGGCCGGCGTGATGCGGATCGCGCTGTTGATCGAGCCAGCGGCCGGCAGCACCTCATCGAAATTGTTCAGCGAATGATCGAGATAAACCGGCAACGGCTGCGGCAGGCCAAATGGACACACGCCGCCGACCGGATGGCTGGTCAGTTCCACCACCTCCTCCGCCGACAGCATCTTGCCCTTGCCGAAGGCTTCCTTGAATTTGCGGTTATCCACGCGCGCGATGCCGCTGGCCACCAGCAGAATTACCCGGCCTTCAGCGACGCGGAACGCCAGCGTCTTGGCGATGCGGCCCGGCTCCACGCCGTGCGCTTCCGCCGCCAGCGCCACGGTGGCGGTGCTGGCTTCGGTCTCGATGATGGGCAGTTGAATATCGCGCGAGTGGAAAAAATCGCGCACGGATTGCAGGCTCATAGCTTGATCTCAGGTTGGCGTGTCGACGTCGTCCCACTCGCGGTCTTCGAAGCGCACCAGCCAGTTCAGGGCATGGTGACGCTCCTGCAGCACGCCGTCGTTCAGATTGGCGGGGACTGGCGTCTTCTTCAGAATAGCCTGACGGCTGGCCCAGTGCTGGCGGTAGGTCAGGTCCAGCGCATCCAGCAGCTCAGTGGAGGAACGCGCGACCGGCTGCTTGCGCAAGCCCTCGGTGCAACGCTCGATCACCGTGCTGGAAATCGATGCCACATCACAAATGGCGTCCGCAAACGGCAGCTCCGCCTGCAGGCCGATCGTCCATTGCAGCACCAGAATAGCTTCATAACGCCACAGGAACTGCGTGATCCCATGCTCTGACGGCGCTTCCTGCGCCAGGAAAGCGCGTTCCGCATCGGTCAGATTGGCGAAGGCTGGCGGGAAGCGCTGCTGCAGATCGGCCACCGTGATCGGCGTCTTGCTGGTCAACGACTCGGCACGGATGGCGACCACGAACAACGCCAGCATACGACGCAGAATATCTTCCGGCTGCCGGTGGCGCAGCTCAGGCTCAGACACCAGCGGCGGCAAATCGGCGGGGACAATGATCTTGCGTGCGGCCAGTTGCTCTTCACTGCGCGCCTTGCGCTGCCAGGCTTGCGGCGGATATGGCACCACCGCTTGGGGATCGCCATCACCAGTCACCGCCAGCAGCACCCGGCCCTGCGGATCGCGCACACTGCCATCGTCCATGAAAACAATCGCGTTTGCCGCTTCGGCCCAGGCGTGGAACTCGGCCATGTGGGCTGGATCGACGGCAAAGCTGATGTGATGCTGCGTGCGCTGCAGGTGACGGATCACGTGATAGCGGGTGCGCGACATCTGGCCCTGCTCGGCCAGCAAATGCATCATACCGTTCAAATGCGGCGCCAGCTCCCTGCCGGACAGATCGCGGCGACCGTTGATCACATGCGGGAAAACTGGTTTGGGCGCATCACCCACGGTGCAGTAAGCGTTGAGCAGAACGTGGTTGCTGATATCTTTTTGGGAAAACAGCTGCTTGAGTCGATTTAGCATAACAATTTATTCATTTAGCGCATCTCCAACGCGCGACGGCGTCGCGGCGGCGGGAATGCCTGATCCAATGCGGCCAGATCGCCGGCGGAAAGCTGGATATCGGCCGCAGCGCGGTTGGCGCGCAAGTGTACAGGATCGACGGCCTTGGGGATAGCAATCACGCCATCCTGATGCAATACCCAGGCCAGCGCAATCTGCGCCGGCGTCACGCCATGCGCATTGGCGACGGCTTTGAGACCGGGATTGTCGAGCAGCGCGGCCTGTTCGCGGCCGGAGGTTTCCAGCGGCGAGTACGCCATGATCGGCATGCGCTGCGCGCGCGCCCACGGCAGCAAATCAAACTCAATGCCGCGCTTCATCAGGTTATACAGCACCTGATTGGTGGCGGGAGTGCCGTAGCGCTGCGCCTCCGCCATGTTTTCCAGATCGAAGTTACTGACGCCGTAGGCCTTGATTTTGCCGGCCTTCTTCAGCGTTTCGAAACCGTCGAAAGTCTCTGCCAGCGGGTGATGGCCCTGCCAATGCAGCAAATACAGATCGATCGTCTCGATCCTCAAGCGCCGCAGGCTACGCTCACAAGCCTGCTGCACACCGTCGAAGCTGGCGTTATGCGGATACACCTTGCTGACAATGAAAGCCTGATCACGGCGGCCAGCGATCGCCTCGCCGACCACCAGCTCCGCCCCGCCCTCGCCGTACATCTCGGCGGTGTCGATCAAGGTCATGCCGAGATCCAGGCCGAGCTGCAGCGCCCGCACCTCATCCGGCTTGCGCGCCGGCTTCTCGCCGATATTCCAGGTCCCCTGCCCCAGCGCTGGTACAGCCCCACCAGAAAGAAAACGCACAGTTTTCATCATTCCTCCAAATTCGGGGTCAGCTCTGACATTCGGACACACGAACCAGTTCTTTGATCTATCTCAATACGCAAATCCGGGCATTTTTCCGTATTGAGATAAATCAAAAGATAGCGCTAGCTGTCCAAATGTCAGAGCTGACCCCGAATTTTATAGTTAATGCCCGCCTCCCAGGTAGGCGGCGATGACTTTGGGGTCGGTTTTCAGGCTTTCGGCGGGGCCGTGGACGGAGATGCTGCCGTTTTCCAGGACGTAGCCGTAGTCGGCTACGTTTAACGCGGCGGCGGCAAATTGTTCGACCAGCAGCATCGTCACGCCTTCGGACTTTAGTCGTTGGATGATGCGGAAAACTTCTTCCACCAGAATCGGCGCCAGCCCCATCGAGGGCTCGTCCAGCAGCACCACTTCCGGATTCAACATGACGGCGCGCGCCATGGCCAGCATTTGCTGTTCGCCCCCCGAGAGTGTGCCAGCCAGCTGGTGTTGGCGCTCTTTCAGGCGCGGGAACAGTTCCAGCGCTTTTTCCAGGTCGCGCTTGACGTCGCCCTTCGGCCGCGCGCGCGTGAAGCGCGGGAAGGCGCCCAGCAGCAGGTTGTCAGTCACGCTCATGGAGGCAAACACGCGCCGCCCTTCCGGTGAATGCGCCAGCCCGGCGCGGGCGATTTTGTGCGAGTCGTGGCCGGTGATGTCCTTGCCGTCCAGCGTCACCTTGCCGCCCTTTGGCTTGATCATGCCGGAGATGGCGCGCATGGTGGTGGTCTTGCCGGCGCCGTTGGAGCCGATCAGCGTCACCAGTTTCCCTTTCGGGACGTCCAGTGAGATGCCGTGCAGGACTTCGACTTTGCCGTAGGCCGCGTGCAGATTGGAGATCGATAGCATGTCGTGTCCTCGTTAATGCGCCACCGGCGCTTTTTCATCACTGCCGCCGCCCAGGTAGGCCTCGATCACTTTCGGGTCGCTTTGCACCACGGCCGGCTTGCCTTCCGCGATTTTCTGGCCGAAGTCCAGCACTGTCACGGTGTCGGACAGTGCCATCACTACGTCCATGTGGTGTTCGATCAGGATGATGGTGATGCCGTGGTCCCGGATTTTGCGGATGATGGCCATCAGTTCCTTGATGTCCGGCGCGGTCAGGCCGGCCGCCGGTTCATCCAGCAGCAGCAGGCGCGGATTCAAACCCAGCGCACGACCTATCTCCAGCAGGCGCTGTTTGCCGTATGGGAGGTTGCGCGCTTCTTCATTGGCCAGGTCGGACAGGCCGACGAATTCAAGAATGCTGGCGGCACGCTCGCGCGCCACTTTCTCCTCGCGCTTGTAGCGTGGCGTTTGCAGCATTACGTCCAGCACATTCGATTTGAAGGTGTTGTGCAGGCCAACCAGCACGTTTTCGGTGGCGGTCATTTCCCCAAACAGCTGGACGTTCTGGAAGGTACGCGCCACGCCGCCCAGCGCGATCTCGGACGGTGTGCGGCCTGAGATGACGGCGCCGGAAAACGCGACTTTGCCGGCGGTCGGCTTGTAGATCCCGGTCAGCACGTTCATCATGGTGCTCTTGCCGGATCCGTTAGGACCGATCAGCCCATGCACGGAGCCCTGGATCACGTTCAGGTCCACCTGATTCAACGCTTTCAGGCCACCGAACTGCATCAGGATCTGATCCACTTTAAGCAGGCTGTCGCCGGCCTTGCCACCTTCGGCATGGGCGAACGGTTCAACGCCGGTCGACTGCACCGCTTTGGCGTGCACCGCGCCGCGCCCCATCAGGCCAAGCAGGAAGCCGACAATGCCATCCTGCAGGTAGTACACCACGAATAGCGTCATCAGACCGAAGATGGTCAGGCGCCAGTCGACGATGTTCTCCAGTTTGAACGAGAACGCCGCCATGCCGATGGTGGCGATCAGGGGCACCAGCACGCCGCGCAGCGTTGAGCGCTTGCGTGCGATCGCCAGCGCGGAGCCGATCACGCCCAGCACCGCCGCAGCCACGGCGATTTTGCGGAACAGTTCTATGTCCGCCAGCAGGCTGGGTAGCATCACCACAATCAGCGCGCCGATCAGCGAGCCGGAACGGGTCTTGCGCCCCCCCATGATCACCGCCAGCAGGAACAGGATGGTCAGTTCGAAGTTGTAGGTGTTGGGCGAGATGTATTCTTCCGAATAGGCGTACAGGCTGCCCGCCAGCCCGGCAAAGCCGGCGCTGATGATGAAGGCGTACACTTTGTAGCGGTACACGGACACGCCCATGCAGTCGGAAGCGATCGGGCTGTCGCGCAGCGCCTCGAACGCGCGCCCCAGGTTGGATTTGAGGATGCGGTGCACCACCACCAGCGACACCACCATCAGCACGGCCACCATGTAGTAGTACTGCACTTCGCTCAGCTTCTGGCCGAACAGCACCGGCTTGGAGATTTTGATCCCCATCGGTCCCTCGGTCAGGAAGGTCATTTCGTTGATCAGGATCTGGATGATGGTGCCGAAGGCCAGCGTGACCATCGCCAGGTAAGGGCCGGTCACGCGCAGGGCCGGCAGCGCCAGAATCGCGCCAAACACCGCCGCGCCGATCACGGCCGCCGGTATCGCAATCCAGAACGGCGCGCTGAGTTTGAATACCAGCACGCCGGTGACGTAGGAGCCGATGCCGAACAGGCCCGCGTGGCCCAGCGATACCTGCCCGGTGTAGCCCACTACGATATCAAGCCCGAACAGCAGGATGGCATAGATCAGGATGGTTTCAAACAAATGGATGTAGTACGGATTCGGTATCAGCGTCGGATACAACGCCAGTACCGCCAGCCCCGCCACGCTTGCTGCGATGATTGTCTTCTTCATGGATCAGACCTTTTTGATGGCGGCTTTACCGAACAGGCCGGACGGCTTGATCGCCAGTACCAGCAGGAGCAGCAGCAGTCCCGGTACTTCCTTGTAGCCGGTGGAGATGTAGTAGCCGGTGGTGGTTTCCGCGATGCCCAGTATCAGCCCGCCGACGATGGCGCCGACGCCCGAGGTCAGGCCGCCGATGATCGCCACTGCGAACGCTTTCAGGCCGAGCGAGGCGCCCATGGTGGCGCCGGTCAGCGTCAGCGGGGCCACCAGCACGCCGGCAAAGGCGGCAACGGCGGACGACAGCGCATACGAGAAGGTGATCACCATGCCGGTGTTGATGCCCATCAGACCCGCCGCGTCGCGGTCGTTTGCGGTGGCCACTACCGCCTTGCCGTAGATGGATTTGCGGTTGAAGATTTCCACCGCCGCCATGATGGCCAGCGCGCCCACCACCACCGCCACCTGCATCGGCTGCACGTTGGCGCCCAGGATCTGGAATGGCGCCGAGTCCAGCGGCGACGGGAAGGTCAGGTCGTCCTTGCCCCAGATGTTTTCCGCGACGTTTTTGAAAATGATGGCCAGCGCGATGGTGGACATGATCCAGCCAAATTCGGATTTGATCTTGATGGCCGGCCGCACGCCGATCCATTCCACCAGCATGCCTTGCAGCGCGCCGAACACGATCACCAGTGGAATCATGAGCAGGTAGCCCATGTAAGGCCCGCCGTGGATGTTCCCGACCAGGCTGAGGCCCACCAGTGCGCCCAGCATGAGCGATTCGCCCTGCCCGAAGTTCAGCGTGCCGGAGGTGGCGAAGGTCAGCTGGTAGCCGAAGGCGATCACCGCATAGATCATGCCCAGCGCAATGCCGCTGAACACCAGTTGCAACAGGATTTCCATAATTTTCCCCGACAAGAAAATGGCCAGGCTTGCGTCAACAAGTCTGGCCACTGTGCGGCGCTAGGCGGCCTTACTTGGCATGTACGACTTTGCCATCCTTGACTTCACCGAACACGGTGATGTCGGCGGTGATGGCTTCGTGATCGTCTTTGCTATACGGTTTGTCGTAGGTGGTGACCACGCCTTCGACCTTTTCGTTCAGGTTTTCCAGCGCGGCCTTCACTTTCGGGCCTTCGGTGGTGCCGGCCTGCTTGATGGCGGCCGCCAGCAGGTAGATCGAGTCGTAGCCCTGCGCCGCCGACACCGGCGACGGCATGCGGCCCTGCGGCGGGTTGTAGGCCTTGATGTAGGCGTCGATGAAGGCCTTGCGCTTCGGCGTGTTCGGCTCCTGGATGAAGGTCTGCGGCATGCGGGTGCCGTTGCCGTTTTTGCCGGCATTGTCGATGAAGTTGGCCATCGACAGGGTCCAGCTGCCGATCAGCGGCACTTTCCAGCCCAGTTTTTCCATGCCGTTGGCAATCTGCGCCAGCTCGGGGCCGATGCCGTAGGTGAGCACCACTTCGGCGCCGGCCTGCTTGGCCTTGAGCAGCTGGGCCGTCATGTCGACGTCCTTGATGTTGTACTTCTCGACCGCCACCGCTTTCATGTTTTTGCTGGTCAGGACCTTCTCCAGGTCTTCGCGACCGAGCTGGCCGTAGTTGGTGGAGTCGGCCAGGATGGCGACTTTCTTGAATTTGCGGTTGTCCACCGCTTCCTTGATGATCATCTGCGACTGAATCTGGTCGCTGGCGGAGTTACGGAAGATGTAGTTCTCCGGCTCCTTGGCAAACTGCTGGGTGATGACGGAGCCGGTGGCCACGTTGTTCATCACCGGTATCTTGGCGTCCTGGTAGAAGCGCTGCGAGGCCAGCGCCACGCCGGTGTTGATGTAGCCGACGGTTGCCACCACGCGTTCCTTGTTGATCAGTTCCTGGGCGATTTGCACGCCGCGTTCGTTCTTGGCTTCGTCGTCGCGCTCGATCAGCTGGATCTGGCGGCCCAGCAGGCCGCCCTTGGCGTTGATCTCCGCCACGGCCAGCTTGACACCATCGCGCATCGACACGCCCATCGGCGCGGAACCGCCGGTGAACGGACCGGATACACCGATCTTGATGGGATCAGCCGCCTGGGAGGAAGCTGCGAAACCGAGTGCTAAACCTGCAACGAGCAATTTCAACTTGAAATTCATGTGCCATCTCCTGTTTATACAACGCTTTTTTAGTAGTCGTACGCTGGAAAGTCGCCCCATCGAGGCCGATTGTAGGTTAGTAGAACAGCATCGGCAACAGATACATGTGCGGCATCGCAGCAAGGGCGTGGCGCGCTTGCGGATGTAAGCTGGCCGTAAGGCTTACATGCCCGGGGTGGCTTGTTTGAAGGCGCGGTTGGCGAAGCGCATTTGGGTTTCGGCCAGCGCTTCGTTGCGCTCAAAGCCCATGGAACCGTCGCGCAGACCGATGGCCATGGCCATCACGGCTTCCGGGTATTCCAGGTCGGCGGCTTTTTCGATCCAGCGGCGGGCGGCGATTTCGTCGCGCTTGACGCCTTCGCCGCTGAGATAGAGTTTGGCCAGTGCGAACATGGCGGCCGGGGTCTGGCGCTTGGCGGCGAATTCCAGCCAGTGCGCGGCGGCCTTGAAGTCGCGCGCGACGGCCATGCCGTTCTTGTACATCATGCCGAGGTAGTAGGCGGCTTGGGCGTCGCCTTTTTTGGCGGCGGCGCTGAACAGTTCAAAGGCGCGCGGCAGGTTGGCCGGCACGCCCTCGGCGCCGCGCAGGCACAGGCGCCCTTCTTCCACCGGGCCGGCGAGGGCGGCACCGCACAGGGCCAGCCCGCCCGCCAGCAGCGCGGCGGTGGCGACGCGGCGCGCAGCGGCGGCGAGCGGTGCGGCGGGGTTGGCGGGCAGGCGCTTCATTTGCTTAAGTCGATGCTGTACAGCGCGTGGCCCTTGCCGCCGCCATCGTCCTGTCTGAGTTGCGATACGCCGGCCAGGCCGGCCTCACGTGCGAGGTCCAGCAGACCTGGCGCGGAATGGAAGACGACGGCGCCCTTGGTGGCCACCGGCGCGAAGCGCCAGCTGCGGGTGGCGCCATTGCGGGCGCGGGTCAGCTGTCTGGTCTTCTGGATGTAGGCGATCAGCACATCGCGGCTGGAATCCGGCGCCGCGATCACGGTCCTGCTGCCATCCAGCCCCGGGAAAGCGCCACCGCCCGCCGCGCGGTAGCTATTGGTCGCCACCAGAAATTCCTGCGACGGCGACAGCGGCGCACCTTTGTAGTGCAGCGCGACGATGCGCTGGCCCACCGGCTGGCTGACATCGATCTGATAAGTCACATCGGCGCTGGTCAGCATGTCGAAATTAAAACCGGCGAACGCGCTGTTGATCAGTTCCTGCGGGGCGGTGGCGGCGGGATCGATGCGGTTGAAGCGCTCGGCCGACTTTTCCAGCCATGCTTTCAGCCCGGCGCCGTCCAGCTTCACCGCGTGCAGCGCGTTCGGATACAGATACAGGTCGGCGGCGTTGTTCAAGGCCACCGCGCCCGGCTTGACGTCGGTGTAGTCGGCCACGCCGGCGGCGCCGGTCTTAAACGGCGATGCCATCGACAGCACCGGCAGCGCCGCGTACTGCGGCAGGTTGGCCTTGACGTAGTCCTGCACGTAAGCCGTCTGCGCCTGGTTCACCAGCTGAATGGCACTGATGTCGCCAACGTCGGCAAAATAGCTGGTCATGCGGAAGTCGCTGGTGCCGACCGGCGTTTTCACGTAGCTGATGGTGGCCGCATGCTCGGCGGCGACCAGCGGCGCGATCAATGAATCGGCCGCCACGTAGCTGCCATCCTGCCGCCTGGTGCTGCGCGCCTCCACCGTGGTGCGGCTCTTGTCGACCACCCAGCGCGCGCCATCATATTTGAGATGCAGGCCGATCACGCCGAGGTTCTTGCCCCACAGGTTGGCCATCACGGTCGGCACGCCAAACACCGTGCCCTTGGCCTTGTCCACGCCCGGCAGGTTGAAGGCGGCGCGCTGGCTGGCCGCATCCGGGAACGGCAGGTGTTCGTGGCCAATCAGCATGGCGTCGATGCCCGGCACCTGCGCCAGATGGTAGTTGGCGTTTTCCATCTCCGCCGTGTACGGCGCGCCATCGAGGCCGCCGTGCGAGATGGCGACCACCAAGTCAGCGCCCTCGGCGCGCATCCGCGGAATGTATTTCTGCGCCGTTTCGCGTACGCCCTCGGCGTAGACCTTACCGGCCAGCCACTGCTTATCCCACGACAGCACGCCCGGCGGCGCGAAGCCGATGATGCCGATGTTGATTGACGCCTTCAGCGGCTTGCCGTCGGCGCCAGTGGCGCTGATCTGGCGCGTCAGGATGCGGTATGGCGCGAACAGCGGCTGGTGCGTGCGGGCGCTGTAAATATTTGCCAGCACGATGGGGAAGTTCGGACCGGCGCAGCGCGGCGCGTCGGGCGGCACGCCGTCGACGTCGAAATGGCTGGCGGTGACCTGGTTCAGGTACGGCAGGCCGTAATTGAATTCGTGGTTGCCGACGCCGGCGCCATCCACGCCCAGCGCGTTCATGGCTTTGTAGATGGCCAGCGTGTCGCCGCAGGCGGCCGGCTTGACCAGGGCCTGATAATCGGCCAGTGCGGTGCCCTGCAGGGCGTCGCCGTTGTCGAGCAGCAGATTGTTGGGGTATTCGGCGCGCGCCTGCCTGATCAGAGTGGCGGTGCGTTCCAGGCCGATGGCGGGATCGGCTTGCAGCTTGTAATAATCATAACTCAGCACATTGGCGTGCAGGTCGGTCGTCTCCAGCAGCGCCAGCGTGGCCTCGGCGCCGGATGGCGTCAGACTGCCCTGCGGCGCCAGGGCGCAGCCGGACAGCAAAACAGGCAAAAGCAGGCAAGCGCAGTGGTTTGGGCGCATGGACGACGGGATAAGTTGCAGGCTGCAATATTCTATACGTTTTATAGCTGAAAAGGCAGCTTTTCCCCGCTGGCGCGCGAGACTGGGAGAGCGTAGCCGCTTACGGTATAATCCAAGGTTTGATTTCAGCCTTAGAAAAGAAGAAAACCATGGAAGCCGAACGCATCAACGCCCTCACCTCCCTGCTCGCCGACCTGACCACGCGCGAAGCCGAACTTCGGAGGTATCTTTGACTTCGATCGCAAAGTCGACAAGCTCGAACAGGTAAACGGCGAGCTGGAAGATCCTGCGGTCTGGAACGATCCGAAAAAAGCCCAGGATCTGGGCAAAGAGAAGAAATCGCTGGAGGCGGTGGTCTTCGCGCTGACCAAGGCGGACGCCGACCTGAAAGACATGGCCGATCTGATCGAGATGGCCAAGGAAGAAGGCGACGACGACACGCTGGAAGCGCTGATCGTGGATGCGGAAGAAGTCCGCAAAGTCATCGAAGGCATGGAATTCCGCCGGATGTTCAACAATCCGATGGACCCGAACAACTGCTTCATCGACATCCAGGCCGGCGCCGGCGGCACCGAGGCGCAGGACTGGGCCTCGATGCTGCTGCGCCAGTACCTGCGCTATTGCGAACGCAAGGGCTTCAAGGTCGAGGTGATGGAAGAATCCGAGGGCGAGGTGGCCGGCATCAAGACCGCCACCCTGAAAGTGGAAGGCGAATACGCCTACGGCTTCCTGCGCACCGAGACCGGCGTGCACCGCCTGGTGCGCAAGTCGCCGTTCGACTCGGCCGGCGGCCGCCATACCTCGTTTGTGTCGCTGTTCGTGTACCCGGAAGTGGATGATTCGATCGATATCGAGATCAATCCTGCCGACCTGCGCATCGACACCTACCGCGCATCGGGCGCCGGTGGTCAGCACATTAACAAAACCGACTCCGCGGTGCGTCTGACCCACGGCCCGTCGGGCATCGTCGTGCAGTGCCAGAACGACCGCTCGCAGCACCGCAACAAGGCCGAGGCGATGGAAATGCTGAAGGCGAAGCTGTACGAGCTGGAACTGCGCAAGCGCATGAGCGAGCAGCAGAAGCTGGAAGACTCCAAGACCGACGTCGGCTGGGGCCACCAGATTCGTTCGTATGTGCTGGACCAGTCGCGCATCAAGGACTTGCGTACCAACTTCGAGACCGGCAACACCAAGGGCGTGCTGGACGGCGACCTGGACGACTTCATCTCCGCTTCGCTCAAACAAGGCGTGTAATTCATGACCCAGCGTGCATTCATCTTCGACATGGATGGGACCATTGTCGACAATATGTCCTTCCACGTGAAATCGTGGCTGGAGTTTTTCCAGCGCCGCGGCCACGTGGTCGATGCGGATGAATTCTTCCGCAACACCGCCGGCCGCCAGGGCCATGAAATCATGAGCACCTACTTTGGCAGGCAGCTGACCAAGGAAGAAAGCGCGGCGCTCGATTTCGAGAAGGAAGCACTGTACCGCGAGATGTATGCGCCGCACCTGGCGCCGACCACCGGCTTCGTCGACTTCATCACGCGCGCCAAGGCGGCCGGCGTCAAGCTGGCCGTGGCCACCGCCGCGCCGACCGAGAACATCGACTTCACGCTGGACGGCCTCGATCTGCGCAAGGAGTTCAGCGCCATCGCCGGCGCCGCCGATGTGGCGCGCGGCAAGCCGAATCCGGACGTGTTCCTGCTGGCCGCCGAACGCGCCGGCGCGCTGCCGGCCGACAGCATCGTGTTTGAAGACGCGCCGCTGGGCGTGGAAGCGGCGCGCCGCGCTGGCATGCGCGCCGTGGTGCTGACCACCACCTTACCGGCTGAAGCGTTCAAGGAATTCGACAACGTCATCGCCGTCGTGCGCGACTTCAGCGAGCTGGATGTGGACGAACTGTTCGCCTCCGCCACCAACTAAATCATCACCTCAACAAAAGTAAAGACCATGACTACGGATCTTCAAGACCAAGCAGCCGCTCCAGACGATAACAAGATCATCGCCGAGCGCCGTGCCAAGCTGGCAGCCATTCGCGAACAAGGCGTCGCCTTCCCGAACGACTTCAAACCTGAGCACAAGGCAGCCGACCTGCACGCACAATACGGCGAGAAGTCGCGCGAAGATCTGGAAGCCAACCCGGTCACCGTCAAGCTGGCAGGCCGCATGATGCTCAAGCGCGAAGCCGGCAAGAAGGCCGCTTTCGCCACGCTGCAGGATTCGTCCGGCCCGCGCGCCGATGGCCGCATCCAGATCTACGCCACGCTGGACCTGACCGGCGAAGCCGCCATGGCCGCCCTGCACCACTACGACCTGGGCGACATCCTGGGCGTGGTCGGCACCCTGTTCAAGACCAAGACCGATGAACTGACCATCAAGGTCACCGAACTGCGTCTGATCACCAAGTCGCTGCGCCCACTTCCGGACAAGTTCCACGGCCTGGCCGACCAGGAAACCAAGTACCGCCAGCGCTACGTGGACCTGATCATGAACGAAGAGACGCGCCGCACCTTCAAGGCCCGTACCGCCGCCATGTCGTCGATCCGCCGCTTCATGGAAAAGCACGACTTCATGGAAGTGGAAACCCCGATGCTGCACCCGATTCCGGGCGGCGCCGCGGCCAAGCCGTTCATCACTCACCACAACGCGCTGGACATGCAGATGTTCCTGCGTATCGCGCCTGAGCTGTACCTGAAGCGCCTGGTGGTCGGTGGCTTTGACCGCGTGTTCGAGATCAACCGCAACTTCCGTAACGAAGGCGTGTCGGTCCGTCACAATCCGGAATTCACCATGATGGAGTTCTACGCGGCCTATACCGATTACGAGTGGATCATGAACTTCACCGAGTCGGTGATCCGCCAGGCTGCAATCGACGCCAAAGGCACCGCAGTGCTGACCTACGGCGGCCGTGAGCTGGACCTGTCCAAGCCGTTCCATCGCCTGACCATCGTCGGCGCCATCAACAAGTTCGCGCCGCATTACACCGACGCGCAGCTGAACGACGCGGAATTCATCAAGGCGGAACTGTTGAAGTTCGGCGTGAAGCCATTCGCCACCGCCGGCCTGGGCGCGCTGCAACTGTCGCTGTTTGAAGAAACCGCCGAAGCGCAGCTGTGGGAACCGACCTTCATCATCGACTACCCGGTCGAAGTGTCGCCGCTGGCACGCGCCTCGGACACCCGCGAAGGCATCACCGAGCGCTTCGAGCTGTTCATGGTCGGCCGCGAAATCGCCAACGGCTTCTCGGAGCTGAACGATGCGGAAGACCAGTCGGCGCGCTTCCTGGCGCAGGTGGAAGCCAAGGATGCCGGCGATGAGGAGGCGATGTTCTACGACGCCGACTATATCCGCGCGCTGGAATACGGCATGCCGCCAGCCGGCGGCTGCGGCATCGGCATCGACCGCCTGATGATGCTGCTGACCGACTCGCCTAACATCCGCGACGTGCTGCTGTTCCCGCACCTGCGCCGCGAAGACTAATCATTACCGTCGTTCCCGCGCAAGCGGAAACCCATGGAACGCTTGCGCCGCGTCGGCGCAAGCGCCCTATGGATTCCGGCTTGCGCCGGAATGACGGGTCACTGAATCACGCGGTAGCACGGCGTGTACGGCTTGCCGGCCAGCTTCATGCGGTGCTGCGCCACGAACGATGCCAGCAGCGCGTCCATCGGCCCCATGATTTCCTTGTCGCCGTGGATTTCAAAGTGGCCGTACTTCTCGATGGCGCGAATACCCTCTTCCTTCACGTTCCCCGCCACCACGCCCGAGAAGGCGCGGCGCAGATGTGCCGCCAGCAGATGCACCGGCTGGTTCTTGTGCAGGCTGAGGTTGCGCATGTTCTCATGCGTTGGAGGGAACGGGCGCTGGAACTCGGTGTCGATCTTCAGGCCCCAGTTGTAGTAGTACGCATCGCTGCGCGACTTGCGGAACTCGCGCACCGCCTTGATCCCGGCCTGCATCTCGCGCGCCACCAGTTCCGGGTCGTCGATGATGATCTTGTAGCGGCTTTGCGCTTCAGGCCCCAGCGTATCGTGAATGAACTGGTTGATCTGCACGAAGTACTCGCGTGCCGTTTCCGGGCCGGTGAACACCAGCGGGAACGGAATCTCGGCATTGTCCGGATGCAGCAGGATGCCGAGGATGTACAGGATCTCCTCCGCCGTGCCAGCGCCGCCCGGGAACACCACGATGCCGTGCCCCGTGCGCACAAACGCTTCCAGGCGCTTTTCAATGTCCGGCATGATGACCAGCTCATTGACGATGGGGTTCGGCGACTCCGCCGCGATGATGCCCGGCTCCGTGATCCCCAGATAGCGGCCGCGATGCATGCGCTGCTTGGCATGGCCGATGGTGGCGCCCTTCATCGGGCCTTTCATCGCGCCCGGGCCGCAGCCGGTGCAGATATCGAGGTCGCGCAGGCCCATTTCGTAGCCCACTTTCTTGGAGTAGTTGTACTCCTCGCGGTTGATCGAGTGGCCGCCCCAGCACACCACCAGGTTCGGATTGAGCATCGGCTTCAGCACGCCCGCGTTGCGCAGGATGTGGAACACGGCGTCGGTGATGCCTTCGGTTTTATTCAGGTCGAACTTGGGATTGTCGGTCACCTCGTTGCTGACGAAGATGATATCGCGCAGCACCGCAAACAGGTGCTCGTGGATACCTTTGATCATTTTGCCATCCACGAAAGCGATGGCCGGCGCACCCTTGATATCGAGCTTGATGCCGCGCTCGCGCTGCACGATGCTGATGTCGAATGATTTGTAGCGGTCCAGCAGTTCCTTTCCATCGTCGATAGTGCTGCCGCAATTGAGCACGGCCAGTGCGCATTTGCGGAAGACGTTATAAAGGCCGCCCTGGCTAGTATCGAGCAGCTTGTTCACTTCCGCCTTCGAAAGAATCTCCAACTGACCTTCGGGCGAAATCTGGGTATCGACAACGTCATGTTCCATGATGCATAAGTCCTATTCAGTTTCCATGTGTCCTGCGCCACCAATATACGACAAGTGGCAGTTTTGTGCGCTGGAATTATTAACACAAATGACACAACTTTGCAGGGGGGCTATCAAAAAGTGCGTCAGAAGCGATTTGTAGATTAAAATGGCGCCCAATTTGGCTGCCCCACAAGGGAAGTCAGTCCCGATTGACCATCAATACAGGAGAAACCGCATGAGCGGTGCGACCACCCAACCTACGGAAGCCGCAATTCCGGAATTTAAGCAGATCATGGGGCACCCGGCCCCGCTGTGGATGTTGTTCATGACCGAGTTCTGGGAGCGCTTTGCGTTCTACGGCATTCGTTGGGCCTTGGTGCTCTACATCGTCGCCCAGTTCTTCGGCGGCGATCCGGCCGGCCAGCAAACCGCCAGCGCCCTTTACGGCTCTTATCTGGCCCTGGTGTATGCCGCTGCCCTGTTTGGCGGCTATGTTGCCGACCGCGTGCTGGGTTATCAGCGTTCGATCCTGGTCGGCGCCGTGTTCATGGCCATCGGCTTGTTCGCCATCGCCGTCCCCAACGACACCATCTTCAAATTCGGCCTGGCCACCATCATTGTCGGCAACGGCCTGTTCAAACCGAATATCTCGACCATGGTCGGCAAGCTGTACGCCGTGGCCGACCCGCGCCGCGATTCCGGCTTCACCATCTTCTACATGGGCATCAACACCGGCGCCCTGATCGCCCCGGTGCTGACCCAGGTGCTGGCCGAGCAAGTCTTCGGCGTGGACGGCATGCCATCGTACAAAGTGGTGTTCATGGCCGCCGGCGTCGGCATGCTGATCAGCCTGGTCTGGTTCTACATCGGCCGCGCCCAGCTCAAAGGCATCGGCGCGCCGACCGGGGAAACCAGCGGCATGGCCCGCGTCGCCTACGTGGTGGTCGGCTGCCTGGCCGTGATCCCGGTGGCCTACGCGCTGCTGGCCGTGGGCGCCAACTCGCTGCAACTGGTGCTGACCGTGCTGTTCCTGATCCTGGCCGCGATGCTGCTGGTGGAAGGCTTCCGCAACGGCGCCGTGGCGCGCGACAAGGTGATCGCCATGATGGTGATCTTCACCTTCAACATCATGTTCTGGATGTTCTTCGAACAGGCGGGCAGCTCGTTCACCTTCCTGGCCGATAACATCGTGCGCCGCGACTTCGGCGGCTGGACCTTCCCGACCGCCTGGTTCCAGACCGTGAACTCGATCGCCATCATCGTCTGCGCGCCGATCGTGGCGGCGGCCTGGGTGTGGCTGGCCAAGCGCAACGCCAACCCGTCGATCCCACGCAAATTCGGCCTGGGCATTTTGTTCAACGCCGGCGCCTTCGGCCTGCTGTGGTTCTCGCTGTCCTCGCTGGTCGGCGCCGACAGCAAGATTCCGTTCTGGACTCTGTTCATGGTGTACGTGATTCAGTCGGTGGGTGAACTGTGCCTGTCGCCGATCGGCCTGTCGATGGTGACCAAGCTGGCGCCGACCCGACTGGTGGGTCTGGGCATGGGCGGCTGGTTCCTGTCGACCGGTATCGGCAACAACCTGTCGGGCATTTTCGCCTCGCACGCCAGTGGCGAGAGCGGCATGTCGGTGGTGACCGCGCTGTCGGCCTACACCCAGGGCTTCTGGATCCTGACCATCGGCGGCGTGATCCTGTTCCTGATCGCCCCATTGATCCAAAAGTTGATGCACGGAGTGAAGTAAAACTGCAAACGGCGCCTCTGGCGCCGTTTTTATTTCATCGCCAGCGGGTGGGCGTTGAGCCAGGATTGGAGGGTGTCGGCGCTGCCGGACGGCAGGTGCAGCCCGAGTTTGGTGCGGCGCCAGAGGATGTCCTGCGCGCTGCGCGCCCATTCATAGCGGCGCAGGTATTCAACTTCCGTGGCATACAGGCCGGCGACGATTTCTTCGCCCATCGAGGCCACGTCGGTGCGGTCGCTCAGCAGCGTGTGGATGCGGGTGCCGTAGGTGCGGCAGTAGCGTGTCACCAGTGCCGATGGCAGGCCGCTGTAGCGGGCAATCTGCGCGCGGCGCCAGGCGTCGAATTCCAGTACCGATTTATTTTGCGGCTCGGCGCCGAACAAGTCGCCGCCCGGCAGGCAGGCGTTGTGGGTCCAGCCACCGTGGCGGTTGTCCAGCGCTTTGGCGATATGGTCGACCGCCTCCTCCGCCAGTTTGCGGAAGGTGGTGATCTTGCCGCCAAAGACGCTCAAGATCGGCGGCCCGTCGCTGTCCACCTCCAGCCGATAATCGCGCGTGACGGCCTTGGCGTCGGCGCCATCCTCCACCAGCGGCCGCACGCCGGAATAGGTCCACACCACGTCGGCCGGCACGATCGGCTTGACGAAGTACTGGCTGGCCAGCTGGCACAAATAAGCAATTTCATCCTCGCTGATGGCGACCTGATTGGGGTCGCCGCGATAATCCAGGTCAGTGGTGCCGATCAGCGTGAAGTCGCGCTCATACGGAATCGCAAACACGATGCGCCCGTCGGGATGCTGGAAGATGTAGGCATTGTCATGCTCGAAGATGCGCCTGACCACAATGTGGCTGCCCTTGATCAGCCGCAGATGGCCGCCATCGGCGCGTGGCACGGCGCCATGCAGCAGATCGGCGGTCCACGGCCCGGCCGCATTCACCACATAACGCGCATTGACGCGGATATGCCCGCAACTGGGCTTGAACAAAGTCGCTTCCCAGTCAGCCGTCTTGCGTTCCAGTTTCGTGCACACGGCCTGGGTCAGGATGGTGGCGCCCTTCTCGCAAGCGTCGATGGCGTTCAGCACCACCAGCCGCGCATCATCCACCCAGCCGTCGGAATAAATAAAGCCGCGCTCGAACTCGGGCTTCAGCGGCTTGCCCGCCGCGTGACTGCGCAGGTTGATGCCGGCCGACGCCGGCAGCAGCTCGCGCCGCGCCAGCATATCGTATAAAAACAGGCCCGCGCGTATCAGCAACGCCGGCCGCTGGCCCGGCGCATGCGGCATCACGAAACGCAGCGGCCACATGATGTGCGGCGCGGCGCGCAGCAGCACTTCACGCTCGATCAGCGCCTTGCGCACCAGGTTGAATTCATAATACTCCAGATAACGCAAGCCGCCATGTATCAGCTTGGTGGAGGCGGACGAGGTATGCGAGGCCAGATCATCCTTCTCGCACAGCACCACCGACAGCCCGCGTCCCGCCGCATCGCGGGCGATACCGGCGCCGTTAATGCCGCCGCCGACGATCAGGACGTCGCAATCCAGTATGTGCTGCGGTTCCGCCATATGGTCCCTTTGGAGCTGTATACCTGTACGTTACGACAAGTGACGCCAAGTAACAATAGCCTTGTTCTATAATCGCGCATACTTCTGAAACCGAGAGATGATGTTTTGACAACCTCGACCTCCCTCCCCACCTGGATCAACCGCCGCAATATGATACGCGCCGCCCTTGCCGCCGGACTGGCCGCCCTGATCGGCGGCGGTCTGCTGCTGGCCTACATGCTGCTGTACGTGGCGCCGAACCTGCCGTCGCTGGAGGCAGTAACCGACTATCGGCCGAAAATCCCGCTGCGCATCTACACCGCCGACAATGCCCTGATTGGCGAATTCGGTGAGGAACACCGCGACTTCATCCCCATCAAGGATATGCCGGAGCTGATGAAAAAATCGCTGCTGGCGATCGAGGACAAGCGCTTCTACGAACATAACGGCATCGACTGGGTGCGCGCGTTGGGCGCGGTGCGCGCCAACCTGGGCGGCGCGTTCCGCCAGGGCGGCTCCACCATCACCATGCAGGTGGCGCGCAACTTCTACCTGACGCGCGAAAAATTCGTCAGCCGCAAGCTGACTGAAGTGATGCTGGCGCTGAAAATCGAAGCTGCACTGAGCAAGGACCAGATCCTGGAACTGTACATGAACCAGATCTACCTCGGCCAGCGCTCGTTCGGCTTTGGCGCCGCGGCCCAAGTCTACTTCGGCAAGCCGCTGAAAGATCTGGACGTGGCCGAGATGGCGATGCTGGCCGGCCTGCCGCAAAATCCGGCGCGCCACAACCCGGCCGTCAATCCGAAACGCGCCAAACAACGCCAGCAAGTCGTGCTGCGTTCCATGCGCGATCTTGATTACATCACCGAAGCGCAATATCAGAAAGCGCTGAAGGAAACCCTGCACATCAGCCGCAAGGGCGTCGACTTTGACGTGCACGCCGAATACGTGGCCGAACTGGCGCGCCAGGTTGTGTACGCGCAGTTCAAGGAAGATTCGTACACCAAGGGCATCAGCGTTTACACCACCATTCTGAAGGCCGACCAGAAAGCCGCCTACGATTCGATGCGCCGCAATGTGATGAACTACGACCAGCGCCACGGCTATCGCGGCCCGGAAGCGGTAATCACGCTGCCGGCCAATGACGAGGAACGCGATGACGCTATCGAGGACGCGCTGCAAAAACGTCCAAGCAGCGACGGCCTGATTCCGGCCGTGGTGCTGGAGGCCAGCCCGAAGGCGGTCAAGGTGCAGAACCCGGCCGGCGAAGAAATCACCATCACCGGCGATGGCTTGAGACTGGTGGCCAATGCGCTGAGCGAGAAGGCCAAGGACGCCGTCCGCGTGCGTCCCGGCGCGGTGATCCGCATCATGCAGGGCGATAAGAACGCCTGGGCGATCACGCAAGTGCCGCAGGTGGCGGCAGCCTTCGTGTCGCTGGACGCGGTGACCGGCGCCTACCACGCCATGGTGGGCGGCTTCGATTACAACCTGCAGAAGTTCAATCACGTCACGCAGGCCTGGCGCCAGCCCGGTTCCTCGCTCAAGCCGTTCGTGTATTCGGCGGCGCTGGAGCGTGGCTTCTCGCCGCTGACCATCCTGAACGACTCGCCGCTTACCCTGACCGGCGCCGAAACCGGCAACGAAACCTGGTCGCCACGCAATGACGATGGCGTGTTCGACGGCCCGATCAGCATGCGCACCGCGCTATCCAAGTCCAAGAACGTGGTGTCGGTGCGCATCCTGCGCGCCATCGGCGTGCCCTATGCGCACAGCTACCTTGGCAAGTTTGGCTTCGACCTGGCCAAGCATCCGAAGAACCTGACCATGGCGCTGGGGACCGGCTCGGTGACGCCGGCGCAGCTGGCCGGCGCCTACTCGGTGTTTGCCAACGGCGGTTACACTGTCGAGCCTTACCTGATCGCCAAGATCGTCGACGGCGATGGCAAGGTGATTCAGGAAACCAAACCGCGCACCACGCTGCCGGACGAGGCGCGCGTGCTCGATCCACGCAACGCTTATGTCATGGATTCGATGATGCGCGAAGTGACGCGCAGCGGTACCGGCGGTGCGGTGGCGCGCCTCGGCCGCCCTGATTTGGCGGGCAAGACCGGCACCTCCAGCGATGCGGTCGACGGCTGGTTCGCCGGCTACGGCGGCGGCATCGTGGCGGTATCGTGGATGGGCTACGACGATTCCAAGTCGCTGGGCGGCAAGGAGTTCGGCGCCACCGTGGCGCTGCCGATCTGGATCGATTATATGCGGGTCGCCATGCAAAGCCGTCCGCCGCAAGAGCGTCCGGTGCCGACCGGCCTGACGCAAGTCAGCGGCGAGTGGCTGTACGATGAATTCACCGGCGACGCCGCGCGCAAGTCGCTGGACATGGAAGAAGAACCGGCCGGTGCCGAGAACGTGGAGCCGGTGCCTGCCGGCGCCGCGCCGGCCGCTGCTCCCGCCCCGGCAACTGCGCCGAATGCGGAAAACATCAAGCCGGTGCCGGCTGGTCCGAACCGCTGATGGGGTCTTATGCCGACAGATAGCCGCGCATCATGCGCACGGCGCTGTCGGCAAAGCGGTCGGGATCGATGTCGGCCGCGCGGTACTTCCAGCGCTTGACGTACCAGTCCTGGAACATCGCCATGATGTGGGCCGCAATCAGATCCGCACTGGCGTGCGGCCGATTCGGCACCTGCGCAATCACCTCCGCAAACAGCGCCTGCACGTGCAGCTCCGATTCCTTGGCGGTGCCGCGTTGCTCGGCCTGCAGTACGCGCGAATCCATAAAGACGAAATAGAACCACGGCTGCAGGATCTCGGAGACGTAGATCGAAGCGCGGATCAGCGCTTCCAGCCGGTCCAGCGGGTCGCCGATGTCGGCATACATCCTGGGCACTTCGTGGGTCGCGTGGCGCACCACGTCTTCGATCATTTCCGCCAGTTGGTCCTTGCTGCTGATGTAGCCATACAGACCGCCCATCGACAAGCCGGTTTCACCGCACAAGTCGCGCAGGTTCATGGCGCGGAAGCCGACGTCATTCGCCAGCTTGAAGGTGGCGTTGAAGATTTTTTCAAGGTTTTCCAGCGCCGGCTTGCGGCGCTTGACCGTGATGCGGTCGGCATAGCGGTCGAGCAGATAGGCCCAGATATTCACGCCGTCCAGCGGCGTCCTGGCCTGGAAATGTTGGAAGTCGAATTGCGCCGGCAAGGTTGTCCCTGTAGTGATATTTTTGAGAAGATTATAGCGCAGGTGCCTGCGCGCGCTCGTCAGGCACGCAGATTGGCTCGTAGGGCCAAGCGGGCGGACTGCAAGGCCGGGCCGCCGATGCTACATTGGGCAACACAACATAACCCTCGGAGACCGCCATGAAACAACGCTTCTGGAACAGCCTGACGTTATGCCTTGCCCTGCTGGCGGCCCTGCCGGCGCCGTCGTGGGCGGCCGGCTACACGCAGACCAGATATCCCATCGTACTGGTGCACGGGCTGTTCGGCTTTGACAGCGTGGGACCGGTGGATTACTTCTACGGCATCGCTTCGGCGCTGCGCAGCGGCGGCGCCGATGTGTATGTGACGTCGGTGTCGGCCGCCAACAGCACCGAAGTGCGCGGCGAGCAGTTGCTGTTGCAGGTCAGGCAGATCCTGGCTGCGACCGGCGCGGCCAAGGTGAATCTGGTGGGGCACAGCCATGGCGGTCCGACCTCGCGTTATGTGGCGTCGGTGCGGCCGGATCTGGTGGCGTCGGTGACCAGCGTGGGTGGCGTTAACAAGGGATCGCGCGTGGCCGATGTGCTGATCGGCGCGGTGCCGGATGTGACGTATAGCGTGGCGAACGCGGTCTCGGGTCTTATCAGCTTCCTGTCCGGAAGCCCGGCCTTGCCGCAGAATGCGCGTGCGGCGGCGACCTCACTAAGCACCGCCGGGACGCTGGCGTTCAACAGCCGTCATCCGCAGGGCGTGCCCACGTCCGCTTGTGGCGAGGGCGACTATCAGGTGAACGGTGTGCATTACTTCTCGTGGAGCGGTGCGCAGCCCTATACCAATGTGCTGGATGCCAGCGATCCGGTGCTGGCGCTGACGGCGCTGGCCTTCAACGGCGCCAAAAACGATGGTCTGGTCAGCAGCTGCTCCAGCCATCTGGGCCGCGTGATTCGTGATGACTATGCGCTCAACCATCTGGACGAAGTGAATCAGCTGATCGGCATCAGCAATCTGTTCGAGACCAATCCGGTGACCATCTACCGTCAGCAGGCCAATCGTCTGCAGGGTCTGGGGCTTTGATGCGGACCGCGTTGCGCGTCGTCTTGCTGGCCGCGCTTGCAGGGGGCGGCGCTTATCTGCTGTTGCGGCAGGAAGCGCCGGCGGCCGCAGTCGCCGTGCAGCGCGCCGAGCCGGATTACTTCGCTTTCGTACCGTCGATGGCCGGCACCCGTCCGGACGGCGCGGCGCGCGCCAGTGGTGGACGCCTGGAAGTGAACGCGGAACTGGCATACCTGTTCGATTACTATCTGGCCGGTCTCGGTGAACGCCCGCTGGAAGCGATACGCGCCGAGATCATTCGCGAGCTGAGGCGGCGCCTGCCCCCAGCGCCGGCGGCCGAGGCCACGCGCCTGCTGGATGCGTGGCTGGCCTACAAGCGCGCCTTGGTGGAGGTGGAACGCGGCCTGCCGCCGCAAACCGATCCGCTGCTGCGCGCCCGTCAGCGGCTGGCAGCGATGCAGCAACTGCGCGGCGCGTATTTCAGCAATGAGGAAATCACTGGTCTGTTTGGCGCATCGGATGCCTATGACCTCGATGCCATCGCGCGGCTGGAAATCAACAGCGACGCCAGCCTGAATGAAGCGCAGCGCAAGCAGAAACTGTCTGCACTGGACGCCGCCCTGCCGCCAAAAGCCCGCGAAGAAAAAGATGCGCCCACGCGCGTGCTGCGCCTGGAAGAAGCAGTGACCGCGGCCCGCGCCGGCGGTGCCGACGACAATGAAGTCTACCGCCTGCGCTCGGCCGCCCTGTCCCCGGCCGCCGCCGCACGCCTGGCCGACGTCGACCGCGAGGAGGCCGACTGGCAGCGCCGCATCGCGACCTACCAAGCCCAGCGCCGTGAACTCTTGCAAAATGCTGCCCCTGCTGCCGCGGTCCAGCAACTGCGCGACGGCATCTTCAGCACCGACGAACAAAAACGCCTGCCGGCCTATGAATAATCAATGCACATAGCGGGCAATGTAATACACGCCACCCAGCAACAGCGAAGCGAAGCCATACAGCTTCCAGACATGCCCCATCAACGCCCGATGCAAATCCATTCTCGTCTCTTGCAACGCAGTGTGAAAATCTTCCCGCTGCCTGGACAATGCCATATTAAATTCTTCGTGCTGCTTGGACAACGCGGCATGGAAATCCTCTCGCTGTTTGGACAAAGCAGCATTAAAGGCCTCGCTGTGTTTAGACAGAGCAGCATTAAGTTCTTCGCGCTGTTTGGACAAGGCAGCATTAAAGGCCTCGCTGTGTTTAGACAGAGCAGCATTAAATTCTTCGCGCTGTTTGGACAAGGCAGCATTAAATTCCTCGCGCTGTTTGGACAAGCCGGCCCTGAACTCCTCTCGTTGACTGAACAAACCAGCACTAAAATTCTCCCGCTGTTCGTCCAGCCCGACCTTAAAATCGTATCGATGCGTCGCAAGCTGCGTTCGAAACTCCTCCCGATGCTCGGATAAGTTCGTCTGAACCTCAAGCTTGAACTCATAGATGAGCGCAAAAAGGCGCTCAAAACCGGCGTTCATCTCAGCACGCAGCGCCGCGATGTCGTCCTTGGTGGCGAAGCTGTTGCGTATGACGGCCACGTCTGTCTCCAGTGCAGCAATACGCACATCATAAGAACTTCTGCCGGAATCCTCAACCTGCGGGTTTTCATTGGCGCCGTGCATGATCGCCCTCCTGTCGATGAGCTACCACGCTAGCACTACGCGCCACACCACGTTTGAGGCAGATCAAGCGTGCGCCAGCGCGGCGGCAAGCTCGATTTTGTTGGAGACGCCAAGGCTGGAGTAGACATCGCGCAAGTACGTCCGCACTGTCGACGGCGTCAAGCCCATCTCGCGCGCAATCTCCTTGTACGATTGCCCTCGCGCATACAACAGTGCCGCGCTCAGCTCGCGTGGCGTCAGCTGCGCGCGCTGCCCCGCACCGGCCAGCGTAATCGCCACCAGGCTGTCGGCCGGCGCCAGCACCAGCTTGGCCCCGCCCAACGTCACGCTGCAAGGCAAATGCGCAAACGCCGCCGTCACCGACCGCGGCAACGTCGTGCCCTGCCAGTCATCGCAATCGCGCGCCAGCGCGTCGCCAATGCGCCGGCCCAGGTAGTACAACTGCCCCTGCGCATCCGCCACCGCCAGCCCATCCAGCGACGACGCCCCAAATGCCGCCTGCCAATCGGCCAGCCGGTGCTTCCAGCTTTGCAGCATGTGCTGGGTGAACTCCAGAAACAGCATGCTCTCCACATCATTGAACGCCGCGTGCGGGCAATTGCGGTACAGGCAGACAAAGAACAACAGCCCGCTGCCCGGCAATTCAAACGTAATCGCCATGATGGTGTGCAAGCCATGCCGCTTGACAAACGCCAGCATCTCTTCCGATTCGCCGTCCTCGCAATCGCCGCTGGCGCGCAGCACAGTGCCCAGCGACGCAATCGAATCCTGCGCAAAACAATCACTGGCCGCGATCACCCCATTCCACTCCTGCGCAAAAGTCGTGCTCAGGCCCATGCTGGCGTGCAGCAGATTACGCGGCCCCACGCCCGGCCCGCCCGGACTCACCTGCCCCCACCACGCCGAATCAAAGCCGATGAAGCGGCGCAGTATCAGCAAGGTTTCTCGCAAAAATACCTGGGGCTCGGCATGCCGCATCAAGCCGCCCATTTCCAGCACGCCGCTGCTGAACGATTGGTAAAACGAGGCCGGCAACTCCGCCACGCTGCCGACGCCCTTGATCCACGGATAGTCATGTTCCATCGCGCTTTCTCCATACCCTGCATTTGAGGAGGGCCGTTCGCGGCCTTGCAGACAGTAAGATAAATCATATCAGGCAACCTGATATTTATCATCCATAATCATAACGGAGACAAGCATGAAAACAATCAGCAACAAGCTGCAGGCGCTGGCATTGGCCTGCGGCCTCGCCCTGTCCGGCGCGGCCCTGCTCAGTGGTTGCGGCGACGGCGCCGGCATCGCGGTCGCGGCCACCGTCCCGCCCTACAAGGAAGTCAGCATCGGCACCGATTTCTGGGACATCACCGTCCCCCCGCCGGCCACCGCCCAGCCCGGCGACATCTATCAGGTCCAGCCGCGCACCGACGCGCCCAGCGGCAGCAAGGGTTGGAGCGTGATCTACGTCTCCGAAATCCAGCCAGGCAAACTGGCCTACGTCTCCGGCGAAATCTACGTGCCGACCACGGCCGCCAGCGGCCAGCGCGACGTGGTACTGTGGAACCACGAGACCGCCGGCCTGGCCGATGCCTGCGCGCCGTCGCGCCGCAACACCGTCGAGCAAGGCAATGACCGCGTGCCCGCCATGCCGGCCCTGCTGGCCAAAGGCTACATCGTGGTGATGAGCGATTATCCCGGCCTCGGCCTGCCTGGACCGGCCTACTATATGGCCGGCCAGCCAAACGCCCGCGCATCACTCGACATGCTGCGCGTGGCGCAGAAATTCACTGACGCCAATCCATCGAAGCGCTATGTGATGTACGGCTGGTCGCAAGGCGGGCAAACCACCATGTGGAGCGAAAACATCGCTGCCAGCTACGCGCCGGAATTCACCGGCCTCGGCGCGGCGCTGATCGCCCCGGCCGTGCGCATCAAGGACCTGACGCTGAATTCCATGACCAGCGCGGAAAACGCCGGCTACGTGATCTCTACCCTGCCCGGCATCCAGGCTTACTTTCCGGACCTGAAGTACCGCGACTTCCTGACCGCGGACGCGATGGAACAGTTGCCGGTGCTGGCCAGCGGCTGCTTTGACGTGTGGAACACGGCGGCCGGCGTCAAGGATGCTTATGTGCCAGGGGCGCTGGCGAGCGGTTCAAAGTGGTGGGAGGCGATGACGGCGGTCGATAACTTCGCGCCCAAGGGCAGCATGCCGTTCATGATTTATCAGGGCTCGGCCGATACCACCACGCCACCGCCACTGACCAGGCGCGAACGCGTGGCCCTGTGCAGCGCCGGTTCGGCGGTGAACTACCAGGAGTTCGCCGGACTGGATCACATTGCCGTGGTGGCGGCAGCGGCCAGGCTGCTGCCGGATTGGGTGGAGAGCCGGTTCAAGGGGCAAGCGGCCAGCAGCAATTGCGGCAGTTAGCCACGCGGTCCGGCGAAGCGCCGGTGGCCAGGCACGCTCAGCATGGCTTCCGGCCTGCGCCGGAACGACGGGCTTAGAACTCTTCCCAGTCGTCGCCCGTGGCGGCCGCCATTTGCCTGGGGGCAGCCGGCTTCAGGGCCGGGCGTGGTGCGGCCGCTGCCACGGCCGGCACGGTGGCCGTCCTGCGCACCGCCATCGGCTGCGCGCGCGGCAGCGCCGACTGCTCCATGCGGAACACGCTCACCACCTGGGCCAGCCCCGCCGCCTGCTCCTGCAGCGAAGCTGCCGCCGCGGCAGCCTGTTCCACCAATGCCGCATTCTGCTGCGTCACCGTGTCCATCTGGCCCACCGCCATATTGATCTGGTCGATGCCGGTGCTTTGCTCCTGCGTGGCCATGCTGATCTCGCCCATGATGTCGGTCACGCGTGCCACGCTGCTGACGATCTCGCCCATGGTGCTGCCGGCTTCCTCCACCAGCTTGCTGCCGGCGCCAACTTTTTCCACCGAATCACCGATCAGTTCCTTGATTTCCTTGGCCGCCGCTGCCGAGCGCTGCGCCAGGGTGCGCACTTCGCCGGCCACCACGGCAAAGCCGCGCCCTTGTTCGCCGGCACGGGCCGCTTCCACCGCCGCATTCAGCGCCAGGATGTTGGTCTGGAAAGCGATGCCATCGATGACCGAAATGATGTCCACGATTTTGGCCGACGAGGCATTGATGGAATCCATGGTTTGCACCACCCGCGCCACCACGTCGCCGCCGCGCTGCGCCACGCTGGAAGCGGACGCCGCCAGAGTATTGGCCTGGCGCGCATTGTCGGCATTCTGGCGCACGGTGCTGGTCAGCTCTTCCATCGAGGATGCCGTCTCTTCCAGCGAGCTGGCCTGCTCCTCGGTACGCTGCGACAAGTCCAGATTGCCGCTGGCGATCTGCTGCGACGCCGTGGCGATGGTGTCCGTACCGCTGCGCACCTGGCCGACAATGCGGATCAGGCTATCGTTCATGTCTTTGAGCGCCCCCAGCAATTGGCCGGTTTCCTCGCGGGTGTGCACCTCGATGTGGCTGGTCAGATCGCCCGAGGCCACAGTCTGCGCCACGCTGACCGCCTTGTTGATTGGGTGGGTAATGGCGGCCGTGATATAGGCCGCGCAGCCTATCGCCACCAGCGCCGCAATCAGCGCCGCCGTCACCATGGCCCATTCGGCGCTGCTGACCGCTTCCTGGCCATCGTGTACGCTGGCTTCGGAAATCTGCTCGTTCAGTTTTTCGATCTTCAGCAGCGTCGCCTCGGCCTTCTGAAACAGCGGGCGTGACTGGTTGTAGTGCTGGTAAAACTCGGTGAACAAATCCATCTGCTTCTGTTCATCGTTATTGGCCGCCAGCGCGGCGATGGTAGCGCCCAGCTTGCTGTCCAGCGCTTTCCACGCATCCCATTCGCCGGTAAACTGCTTCCACAAGACGGCTTCTTCCGGCGTCTGCGGCAGCGGTTCATAGCGCTTCCAGCCGCGCTCGATGTTGGCCCAGGCCTTGTTGCGCATCTCGATCGCTTCCGCAAACCTGGCCTGCGCCTGATAATCATGTGAATACGTGCCGGCATACATGGTGGCCGCCGCCACCGCGGTCTGGCCTTCGCTCATCACCAGCAAGCCCTGAATCGACGGCAGGCGCACCACGCCGATCTCGTTGACCGCACCGCCCACCTTGGCGATGCCGCGATAACCGGCCGCGCCTACCACCAGCAAAGCCACCATCATGATGGCGACCAGCGTCGCCAGCTTCCACTTGATCAGCAGATTCTTGAACATTTCTCACTCCGGTAGTGGATTATTAGTTCTTATTTCCAACTAATATGCGGCGCGGGCGATGAGGGCGTCAATCAGATTCTTGAAGGCTGTGGCGCGAGCCGCACAGTGTCAGCCAGCCGCCACGCGGTTGCGGCCGGCACGCTTGGCCTCATACATGGCGGCGTCGCCGGCCGAGATCAGGCGGATCAGGTCATAGTCATGCTGGTCCGAGCAGACCACGCCCATGCTGGCGGTGTAGCGCACGGACAGCTTGTCCAGCTCCACCACCTCGTACTCGATGCGCGCGCGCAGCCGTTCGGCCACCTTGAGCGCGGCCTCGCGGTCGACGCCGTCCAGCACCAGCACGAACTCCTCGCCGCCAAAGCGCGCCAGCAGGTCAAGCGGACGCAGCTCCAGGCGCACCAGCCGCGCCAGGTGGCGCAGCACCTCGTCCCCCACCGGGTGGCCGTAGGTATCGTTAATGACCTTGAAGTAGTCGACGTCGATCATGATCACCGCCAGGCTGCGGCCGCCGCGCTGGGCGCGCAAGCCAGTGCGCTTGCCCTGCATCTCCAGTCCGGATCGGTTGAGGGCGCCGGTCAGCGCGTCCAGCGTGGACAAGCGGCGCAGGCGCTCGGCATAGCGCCACATCACCATCAGGATCAGGCCGAAAGCGATGCAGATCTGCGCCAGCGGCACCACCAGCGCGCTCAGATGGATCACCAGCGAATTGGCGCCATCGGCCGTATCGCCCTGGGTCAGCATGTGGACGCCGCGCAGGAACAGGGCAAAACCGAGCAGCACAAAGCCGGCCACCGCGATGCCGGACACGCGCCAGCTGCCACGACGCGCAATCGCTATCGCGCAAATCCAGTTGAGCAGCGCAAAGTAGAAGCCGCTGAAGCACAGGCGTGCGCGCAGGCTCGGCGCCACCAGCGTGTAATACGCCGCGATCACCAGCGCGATGCCGGTCATGATGGCAATGCTGGTCCATGACAGCGTGCTGGCACAGTACACGCGCAGGCCGCGCAGCACCAGCCCGAGGCCGAACGCGATCACGCCGTAGCCGAGGATGGCGGAAACCACCAGCGGCAATCCGTCCATATTGCACATCGCCATGCCCGCCGACACTGCCACATTGCCGGCCGCCCACCAGCGTTGCTCCGGAGGACTGTCGGTATAGCAGGCCGAAGCCACCAGCAACGCCGTGGTCAGCAGCGTTACGCAAATTTGGACCAGTAAAAGTGTATCGAGATTCAGCACGCCAGCATCCATCTTGAGGAGCTATCAATGTAGCGCAGCGTGTGTCTTGAAGCAATCACTAAATTGCAGAAAAGAAATCAATCGGGCGCTCACGGCGGCCCGGTATCGGGTAAAGTGTGGTTCATCGCAGACTATCGACTGACCCATGCCCTACCCGATTGAACACAAGCTGGTGATCGGCATCGCCTCCAGCGCCCTGTTTGACCTGACCGCCTCGCACCAGGTGTACCTGGAGGGCGGCGCCGAGGCGTACCGCAAGTATCAGGAACAGCAGATCGGCGCCGTGCTGGACAAGGGCGTGGCCTTTCCCTTCATCCGCCGCTTCCTGAGCATCAACAAGCACCATCCGCAAAGTTCACCAGTGGAAGTGGTGCTGTTTTCGCGCAATTCGCCGGAGACCGGGCTGCGGGTGATGAACTCGATCGCCCACTACGGGCTGGACATCTCGCGGGCCTGCTTCCTGACGGGGCAATCGCCGTACACCTATCTGCCGGCTTTCAACACCTCGCTGTTCCTGAGCGCCAACGAGGAAGACGTGCGGCGGGCGCTGGACGCCAACTACCCGGCCGGCCTGGTGCTGCCCGCGCGCACCGAGGATGACGAAAACGACGGCGAACTGCGCATCGCCTTCGACTTTGACGGCGTGATTGCCGATGACGAGTCGGAAACCGTCTTCAAGCGCAACAACAACGTCGACGAATTCCACGCTCACGAGATCGAAAAAGTGGCGATTCCGCACCAGCCGGGGCCGCTGGCGGACCTGTTCCGCAAGCTGTCGGTGATGCAGCAGCTGGAGGAAGACGCCCAGCGCGCCGATCCGGCCTACAAAAAGATCCTGCGCATCGCCATCATCACCGCCCGCAGCGCGCCGGCGCATGAGCGTGTGGTGACCACGCTGAAGAGCTGGGGGGTGTCGGCCAACGAGACCTTCTTCCTCGGCGGGATGGAAAAAGCCCGGGTCCTGAGCATCTTCAAGCCGCATATGTTCTTTGACGACCAGCTGAGCCACCTGAAGTCGCCGGCCGGGAATATCCCGATGGTGCACATCCCCTTCGGCGTTGCCAACCGCTTGGTATAATAGCGGTCTGGATAACTGTTGAATGTATGTTGTGTCGTCAGCCTTAAGCAAATCCATACCCAAACCCGGCAACCGCTTTGCCCTGCCCGCGCTGCATGGCTCGGCGGATGCTTACGCGTTGGCGCAAATTGCGCTTGACCTGAAGTCGCGGGGCCAGATGCTGGCCATCGTGGTGGCCAACGCCAGCGACGCCCAGCGCCTGCTGGATGAAATCCCATGGTTCGGCGGCGATCAGCTGCGCTGCCACCTGCTGCCGGATTGGGAAACCCTGCCCTACGACGCCTTCTCGCCGCACCAGGATCTGGTGTCCGAGCGCCTGGCCACGCTGCACGAAATCTCCAGCGGCCAGTGCGATGTGATGCTGGTGCCGGCCACCACCGCGCTGGTGCGCATGGCGCCGCCGTCCTTCCTGGCCGCCTACACCTTCTTCTTCCAGCAGGGTGAATCGCTGGATGAGGCGCAACTGAAGTCGCAACTGACGCTGGCCGGCTACACCCACGTCACGCAGGTGATGTCGCCCGGCGAATATTCGGTCCGTGGCGGCCTGATCGACCTGTTCCCGATGGGCTCCGCCCTGCCGTATCGCCTGGACCTGTTTGGCGACACCATCGAAACCATCCGCACCTTCGACGCCGACACCCAGCGTTCGCTGTATCCGGTCAAGCAGGTGCGCTTGCTGCCGGGCCGCGAATTCCCGATGGATGAGGCTTCGCGCACCGCTTTCCGCAGCCGCTGGCGCGAGCATTTCGAAGGCGATCCATCGCGCGCGGTGATTTATAAAGACATCGGCGCCGGCATCGCTTCGGCCGGTATCGAATACTACCTGCCGCTGTTCTTCGAGCAGACCGCCACCCTGTTCGACTACCTGCCGCAAGGCGCGGTGCTGGCCACCGTGGGCGATATCGAAGCATCGATCAAGCGCTTCTGGACCGATACCTCGTCGCGCTACCGCTTCATCAAGGCTGACCGCGAGCGCCCCATCATGGCGCCGGAAGAACTGTTCCTGAACGAAGAACAGTTCTTCGTGCTGGCCAAGCCGTATCCGCAGATCGCGGTGCGCAAGAACGCCGACGCCGGCGCTTCCGAGCTGTCCGCGCCAGTGCCGGACATCGCCGTCAACCGTCATCTGGACGACCCGCTGACCAATCTGCGCGCCTACCTGATGCAGTCCGGCAGCCGCGTGATGATCTGTGCCGAATCCAACGGCCGCCGCGAAACGCTGCAGCAGTACTTCAACGAATACGATCTGCCGCTGGCCGGCGTGGAAGGCTACGAGGGCTTTATCGCCTCCGACGCCAGGCTGGCGCTGGGCGTGGCGCCGCTGCACGCCGGCTTTGAATTGTCCGCCGACGGCGTGCGCCTGATCTTCATCACCGAGACCGAGTTGTACGCAGGCTCCGGCCGCCGCGTCGGCAAGAAGAAGCAGGAAGCCGTCACCCAGGTCGAATCGATGGTGCGCGACCTGTCGGAACTGAAGATCGGCGACCCGGTGGTGCACGTCAACCATGGCATCGGCCGCTACATGGGCCTGACCAGCATGGACCTGGGCGAAGGCGAAGCCGAGTTCCTCCACCTGGAATATGCCAAGGAGACCAAGCTGTATGTGCCGGTCTCGCAGCTGCACGTGATTTCGCGCTATTCCGGCGCCTCGCCGGACGATGCGCCACTGCATACGCTGGGTTCCGGCCAATGGGAAAAAGCCAAGCGCAAGGCTGCGGAACAGGTGCGCGATACCGCCGCCGAGCTGCTCAACCTCTACGCCCGCCGCGCGCTGCGCCAGGGCCACGCGTTTGAATATTCAGCGCACGACTACGAGCGCTTTGCCGACAGCTTCGGCTTTGAAGAGACGCCGGACCAGCAGGAAGCCATCAACAACGTGGTGCGCGACATGACCTCGGGTAAGCCGATGGACCGCCTGGTGTGCGGCGACGTCGGTTTCGGCAAGACCGAAGTGGCGCTGCGCGCGGCCTTCATCGCCGTCATGGGCGGCAAGCAGGTGGCGATTCTGGCGCCGACCACGCTGCTGGCCGAACAGCATGCGCAGACCTTCGCCGACCGCTTTGCCGACTGGCCGGTACGCATTGCCGAAATGTCGCGCTTCCGCACCGGCAAAGAGATCGCGCAAGCCATCAAGGGCATGGCCGACGGCACGCTGGACATCATCATCGGCACCCACAAGCTGCTGTCGGAGGACGTGAAGTTCACCCGCCTCGGCCTGGTCATCATCGACGAAGAACACCGTTTCGGCGTGCGTCAGAAGGAAGCGTTGAAATCGCTGCGCGCCGAAGTGGACGTGCTGACGCTGACCGCCACGCCGATCCCGCGCACGCTGGGCATGGCGCTGGAAGGCCTGCGCGACTTCTCCGTAATCGCCACCGCACCGCAAAAGCGCCTGGCGATCAAGACCTTTGTGCGCAGCGAGCAGGAGTCGGTGATCCGCGAAGCCTGCCTGCGTGAGCTCAAGCGCGGCGGCCAGGTCTACTTCCTGCACAACGAGGTGGAGACCATCCAGAACCGGCTGGCGATGCTGACCGAGCTGCTGCCGGAAGCGCGCATCGGCGTGGCTCACGGCCAGATGCACGAACGCGATCTGGAAAAAGTGATGCGCGACTTCGTGGCGCAGCGCTTCAACATCCTGCTGTGCACCACGATTATCGAAACCGGCATCGACGTGCCGACCGCGAACACCATCATCATGCACCGCGCCGACAAATTCGGCCTGGCGCAGCTGCACCAGCTGCGCGGCCGCGTCGGCCGTTCGCACCACCAGGCGTATGCCTACCTGCTGGTGCACGACGTGCAATCGCTGACCAAGCAGGCGCAGCGCCGCCTCGACGCCATCCAGCAGATGGAAGAACTGGGCTCGGGCTTCTACCTCGCCATGCACGATCTGGAGATCCGCGGCGCCGGTGAAGTCCTGGGCGACAACCAGTCCGGCGAGATGACCGAGATCGGCTTCCAGCTGTACTCGGACATGCTGAACGAAGCGGTACGCTCGCTCAAGGCCGGCAAGGAGCCTGACCTGGCGGCGCCGCTGGCCACCACCACCGAAATCAATCTGCACGTGCCGGCGCTGCTGCCGGCCGATTTCTGCGGCGATGTGCACGAGCGTCTGTCGATCTACAAGCGCATGGCCAACTGCGAATCGCAGGGCAAGATCGACGACATGCAGGAAGAATTGATCGACCGCTTTGGCAAGCTGCCGGACGCTGTCAAGGCGCTGATCGAAACGCACCGTTTGCGCATCGCCGCCAAGACGGTGGGCATCATCAAGATCGACGCCCACGCGGAAGCGGCCAACCTGCAGTTCATGCCGAAGCCGCCGATCGATCCGATGCGCATCATCGAACTGATACAGAAGAACCGCCAGATCAAGCTGAATGGCCAGGACAAGCTGAAAATCACCGCCGCCATGCCGGACCTGTCCGCGCGCGTAGCGCAGATCAAGGCCGCGATCAAACAACTGACTACTTAACCACCCTACGCCACATGACTACCGCACAAACCGCCATGAACCTCGTGCTGCAAGGCGCGGACGATTGCAAGCCGCGCCTGGAGCGCATCGCCGCCCTGACCGCAGCCGCCAACCTGACCTGGCTGAGCGACCGCGCCGTGCGCTGCGAAGGCATCGCCTTCTCGCCGGCGCTGCGCCAGACCATCGAAGTGGCGGCGCAGGCCGCGCAGCTGGACACCACGTACTCGATCGGCTATCACAAGATGAGCGAATTCAAGCTGGTGGCGATGGACATGGATTCGACCCTGATCACCATCGAGTGCATCGACGAAATCGCCGACATGCAGGGTTTGAAGCAGCAGGTGTCGGAAATCACGGAAGCGGCCATGCGCGGCGAGCTGGATTTCGCCGCAAGCCTGAAGCGCCGCGTGGCGCTGCTGGAAGGGCTGGAAGCGTCGGCACTGGAGCGCGTGTACAAAGAACGCCTGCAACTGTCGCTGGGCGCGGAAGCGATGCTGAAAGCGGTGCAGGCGGCGGGTCTGAAAACCCTGCTGGTATCGGGCGGCTTCACCTTCTTCACCGAGCGCCTGAAAACGCGCCTGGGCCTGGACTACACCCACGCCAACCAGCTGGAGATCATCGATGGCCGCCTGACCGGGAAGGTGGTCGGCGGCATCGTTGACGCGGAAGAGAAGAAGCGCACGGTGGAACGCGTGTGCGCGGAGCTGGGCATCTCGCCATCGCAGGCGATCGTGATGGGCGACGGCGCCAATGACCTGAAAATGATGAGCATCTCCGGCATGTCGGTGGCCTTCCGCGCCAAGCCCGTGGTGCGCGAGCAGGCCAATGTGGCGCTCAACTTCGTCGGGCTGGATGGCATCCTGCCGCTGCTGACCTGATCAGTGCAGCGCCTTCCTGGCCGCCTTGAGCGCATACATTTGCGCGTCGCCGGCGGCCAGCAGTTCGTTCAGATCCTGTGGATCGGCCGGGTCAAACTGCACCACCCCGCAGGAAAACTCCAGCCGGTAGCCGCGCTGCGCCTTGTTGTTATAGCTTTCCAGCTGGCTGCCGAATTTTTCCAGCGCCCGCTGCGCGTCGGCCTTGCCGGCGCCGGTCAGCAGCACCACGAATTCATCGCCACCCAGCCGCGCAAATAAATCCGAGCTGCGGAAACTGGCGCACATCACTTCCGCAAACGCCGCCAGCGCCAGATCGCCCTCCGCGTGGCCGAAGTTATCGTTGATGGGCTTAAAACGATCGAGATCGATAAACGCCAGCGATGCCGGTTGCCTGTTGCGCACGCAGTAACTTAGCGCGTACTGGGCCAGTTGCATGAAGCCGCGACGGTTGGAAATCTGGGTCAGTTCGTCGGTGGTGGCGGTCTGGAAGGCTGTCAGCTCGGATTCCACCATGGAGGCAAGGTCGCGCAGGGCGATGGCGTCGTCCTCGTCAAACTCGCGCGGAGTGGTGTCGATGATGCACAGCGTGCCTACCTTGGCGCCGTCGCCGGAACGCAGCGGGCAGCCGGCGTAAAAACGGATATGGGGGTCGCCCGTCACCAGCGGATTGTCAGCAAAGCGCTCGTCGGTCAAGGCGTTCCTGATCAGGAAAATGTCGTCGCCAAGAATGGCGTGGCCGCAGAACGAGATACTGCGCGGCGTTTCGCAGACGTCCACGCCCTGCACTGATTTGAACCATTGGCGATCTTCATCGACCAGGCTGACCAGCGCAATCGGCACGCCAAACATGCGCCTTGCCATGCGGGTGACACGGTCGAAACGCTCCTCGGCCGCGGTATCAAGGACATTGAGCGACTTCAGCGTCGCTAGCCGAAGCGCCTCATTTACGGGTATGCCGGGCTCTTTCAAGATAGTCTCCCAAGCTGTCGTACCCCAATACTAACTCATCTTTTTGCCAGTTAGCGTGGCAATCAGCCCATCTGTGGCATCTTCGATATAGTCCAGTACCAGATCGAAGCCCCTGCCGCCGCCGTAATACGGGTCCGGCACCACCTCCGAACCGCTGCGGCGCGCGTGCGACATCATGAGCCCCAGCTTGTGCTGATATTCGGGCGGACAGGCCGCTTTCAGCAACTTCAGGTTCTCGTGATCCATCGCCAGCAGGTGGTCGAAGTCCTTGAAATCTTGCGCCGTTACCTTGCGCGAGCGCTGCGCCGACAGGTCGTAGCCACGCTTGATGGCGTATTCCATCGAACGCGCGTCCGGCGGTTCTCCCACGTGATAGCCGTGCGTGCCGGCCGAATCGATATGAAAACGATGCGCCAGCCCGGCCGCTTCCACGCGGTGCCGGAACACGCCTTCCGCCGTCGGGGAGCGGCAGATATTCCCCATGCAGACAAACAGCACCGATACCGGCTTGGACATGGGCGGACTCCTTATATAATCAACATGCTTGCATTTTATCTTCTAGGGAGTGGGAATGGCATCGAGCTGCGGCTGCCGGCTGGTAAATATTAATGACGCGGTACAGGGTGCGATGGTGCCGGTCGCGTTCCTCTACCCTGCCGTGGGCGAGGAAAAGACCGGGCATTTCGGGCCGTATTCACTGGATGTGGCGCGCGACGCGCCGCCGGCTGATGGGATATATCCGCTGGTGGTGATTTCACACGGCCATTCGGGCACGCCGTGGGCATATCGCGAGCTGGCCAGGCATCTGGCATTGGCGGGCTTTGTGGTCGCCCTGCCCGCCCACACCGGCAACACGCGCACCGACAACTCGCTGGCCGGCACCGCCGCCAATCTGGCCAACCGCCCACGTCATATCACGCTGACCATCGATGCGGCGCTGGACGATGCGGTGCTGGGCGCGCACGTCGCCCGCACGGGCGTGGCGGTGATCGGCCACTCCATCGGCGGCTACACGGCGCTGGCGGCGGCCGGCGGCATCCCCTGGAGCGGACCGTATGAACGCAAGGATTCCAATGCGCCGCCCGAGCAGGTGCCGGTGACACCGGATGCACGCATTCGTTCGCTGGTGCTGCTGAATCCTGCCACATTCTGGTTTATCGCCGGTTCGCTGCGGCCGGTCGACCTGCCGATCCTGATGCGCACCGGCGAAAAGGATGAGGTCACGCCGATCGAGCACGCGCACAAGATTATCGAGGGCGTGGCCCAGCCGGCGCTGGTGGAGCACAAGGATATTCCGGGCGCCGGCCACTTCGCCTTCATGAGCAAGTTCCCGCCGGAGATGACGCGGCCAGGTTTCAAACCCTCGCAAGATCCGGAAGGCTTCGACCGCGAAAGCATTCAAGCCGAGTTTTTTGCCGACGTCACCGCGTTCCTGCGCCGGACACTGTGCGACAATCGCCCAGCCAACTAGTTATACTAAAAACAAACAACCAAGGAGAAATCATGTCGCAAGAACTGGTACTGGACGGCCGGCTGGAGTCGGCCAAGAGCACGGCGTGGTGGCTGTATCTCATCCATGCGGTCAGCTTTATCTTCTCGCTGGGGGCATTCTCCATTGTGCCGCTGATTTTCAATTACCTGCAACGGCCCAGCACCGAAGGCACTTTTGTGCATAGCCATCACACCTGGATGATCCGCTCGTTCTGGTGGTACATCGTGCTGGTGGTGGTGGGCGCGGTGTTCTTCATGACGATCATCGGCATCCCCATCGCATGGCTGATCTGGATCGGCGCCTGGCTGTGGAAGGCATATCGCCTGATCGTCGGCGTGACCCGCATCAACCGGAACGATCCGGCGCCAGTTTAAGCGCTTCACGCAGGCCGGCAACGATGACTTCATAGGCTTGCTGCCGGCTTTCCTCATCCCGCGCGCGCAGCACGAATGACGGGTGATAGACCGCGACCACCCAGCGGCCTTCGTGCTGGAACGGCGCATCCATCACGGCGCTCATGGTGGCGCTGCCGTCGCGCATCACCGACTTCAATGCGGTGGCGCCGAGTGCGACCACCACGTCCGGTTTCACGCGCGCCAGTTCTTCCTCCAGCCAGACGTGGCACGCCGAGACTTCGCGCTGCGCGGGCGTCTTGTGCAGGCGGCGTTTGCCGCGCAGTTCCCACTTGAAGTGTTTGACGGCGTTGGTCAGGTAGACGTGGTCGCGCGCCACGCCTGCTTCGGCCAGCGCGCGGTCGAGCACTGCGCCGGCGGGACCGACGAAAGGCAGGCCTTGCAGGTCCTCCTGGTCGCCGGGCTGTTCGCCCACCAGCATGATGCGGGCTTTCCTGGGGCCGACGCCGGGCACGGCTTGCGTGGCGTTGCGCCATAGGTCGCAGCGGCGGCATTGGTCCAGCGTGTCCGGCTCATCACGCTGCGGTTGCGCGCGTTCCGCTGTGACCGCGATGGTGGTGGCGCCGCCGCGGCGGCCGACGGTGCCGGTCTGGCCGGTGCGGCGTTCGCCGTTGGCGGCGCTGCTGATCATGGCCGGCACAATGGCGCCTTCCGGTAGGTTTTTCCAGAAGCGAGATGGGATATGACTGTGCAGCAGGTCGGCATTCAGGCGGGCCGGGTTGAAGATGCTGCGGTAGTAAGTCAGCCAGAGCGCTTCGCCGCTGTCTTCGATGTCGGCAGCGCTGCGCATGCGCGGCCGGGCATCGTGCAGGTGTTGGCCATCCCACAGCACGGTGGCAGTCGGCGTGGCGATCATCCAGGTGGCGCCGCCCATGCGGTTGGCGAAGTGACGGGCGACTTGCGGCAGCACGTCGTGGGTGGGCTCGAACCAGGCGACGAAGCGCGGAGCGCCGGCATGTTCGGGACGTTCGCGGAATCGTACGTAGGCGTGCATATCGTGCTCCTCGCGATGGACGGCTTTGATCATGGCGTGCAGGCGCGCGCCGTCGGGATCGGCGGCAGAGATGACGTCACGCTCACCGAGCTGCCAGCGCCAGACCAGCTTGTAGAGAAAGGCCCAGCGGTCGCTAGTACTGAAACAAGCCGCCGTCGCCAGCATCTCAACGAAACCGCGCGGCAGACGCAGTTCGCTCCCGCCGCCCGGCGGATCGCTGGCGGCAGCGGCGGACGGCAGCGTCGGCACCGAGGCGGCAGCTAGCGAGGCGGTGGCTGGCGAGTCGGCGGCGTGCGACGCGGCGTGGCCCGCAAGCGGCTCGGCCGGAGCCGCGGTCGCTTCGGGGATGGTAAACAGGTCACCCTCATTTTCGTTGCTAGCCCATTCTACGTATTCCGGCGCCACGCGGCGCGCGATTAGGTCGCGGACTGCCGCGCGCCATTCGTCGAACGAGCGCACTATCTTGCGCATCATGCCGCCTGCAGCTCCGGCCACAAATTCATCTGCTGCGGCGCTTCAGCCATCGACCGCCGCAAGTGCTCGGACGGACTCGCATCACGCGCCGGAAAATAGTCCGCCGTGATGATGAACGGCGAAATCTTCTTCATGCTGCACCGCAGCCGCGACAAATCCGCGTACCGAACCTGCCGCAGCCGCCGCAGCTCAACAATCCGCTGCGCATTGCGCAAGCCGATGCCGGGCACGCGCGCAATCATATGCGGCTCCGCACGATTCAGATCCAACGGAAAATGCTCGCGATGCGCCAGCGCCCACGCCAGCTTGGGATCGATATCCAGCGCCAGATTGCCGCCACCGGCCGGCAACAACTCCTGCGCCTGAAAGCCATACCCGCGCATCAGAAAATCCGCCTGGTACAAGCGATGCTCACGCAGCATGGGCGGCGGCGCCAACGGCACACTCTTGGGGCTTTGCGGAATCGGGCTAAACGCCGAGTAGTACACGCGCTTGAGTTTATAGCTGCCGTACAGCGTCTCCGCCGTCGACAAAATCTGCTGATCGTCGCTGGCGTCCGCGCCGACGATCATCTGCGTGCTCTGTCCCGCCGGCGCAAAGCGCGGCGCCTTCGGTTCCTCCGCGCGCTCATCCAGCTTGCGGCGGATGGAACCCATGGCCAGCTTGATGGTGTGGACACTCTTCTCCGGCGCCAGCTTTTGCACGCTGTCCTGCGTCGGCAACTCGATATTCACACTCAGGCGATCCGCGTAGCGCCCCGCCGCAGCAATCAGCGCCGGATCGGCATCCGGTATCGTCTTCAAATGGATGTAGCCACGGAACTGATGCACCTCGCGCAGCTGGCGCGCCACCTGCACCAGTTGCTCCATGGTGTAATCCGCCGACTGGATAATGCCCGAGCTGAGAAACAGCCCATCGATGTAATTGCGAAAATAGAAATCGGTGGTCAGCCTGACCACCTCCGCGACAGAAAAGCGCGCACGGGGCACATTTGAGGTGCGGCGGTTGACGCAATACTGGCAATCGTACAAGCAGTAATTGGTCAACAACACCTTGAGCAGCGACACGCAGCGTCCATCCGGCGTATAGCTGTGACAAATGCCCATGCCGGTGGTGGCGCCAAAGCCCTCCTTGCCCACCGAGTTGCGCTTGGGCGCCCCGCTGCTCGCGCAGGAGGCGTCATATTTGGCCGCATCGGCCAGTATTTCCAGCTTGTCCTTCAACTCCATCGCAGCCCCGATATACTGTGTTTACATACAGTATATCAGCAAATCGGCGCGAAAGAACGCTTAGCGCCGCGGCGCGGACAGCTGCCGTTGCGCCGTCGGCGGTGTGCCGGCGAGGCCGCGCACCGCGTAATGCACTCCCTGCTCATCGAGAGCACTGAGACGGAACACACTCACCAACTGCGTCAACGATGTTGCCTGCTCCTGCAGGCTTTGCGCCGCCGCGGTTCCCTGGTGTACCAGTTGCGCGTTCTGCTGCGTCGCTGCGTCCATCTGCGCGATGGCCTCATTGACTTGCTCAATGCCGCGACTTTGCTCCTTGCCGGCATCCGTGATCTCGGCAATCAGGTCCGTCACCTGCTGCACGCTGGTCACCACGCGCTCCATCGTGGCGCCGGCTTCCACCACCAGCTTGCTGCCTTCATCTACTGTATTGACCGAATTGCCGATCAACTCCTTGATCTCGCGTGCGGCGGCAGCCGAGCGCTGGGCAAGATTGCGTACTTCCGACGCCACTACTGCAAACCCGCGCCCCTGCTCGCCGGCGCGCGCCGCCTCCACGGCGGCGTTCAACGCCAGGATATTGGTCTGGAAAGCGATACCATCGATCACCGCGATGATGTCGGCGATCTTGCGCGACGAGGTGTTGATAGATTCCATCGTCTGCACCACCCGGCCGACCACTTCGCTGCCCGCCTGTGCCACCTGAGAGGCCGAACCAGCAAGCTGATTGGCCTGCGCGGCGGCGTCCGAATTCTGCCGCACAGTCGATGTCAGCTCCTCCACCGAGGCCGCGGTCTCCTCCAGCGAGCCGGCCTGCTGCTCGGTGCGGGCAGATAGATCCAGGTTACCTGCCGCGATCTGGTCCGACGCGGCGGCAATGACCTGGGTTGAGCTGCGCACATCGGTAACGATCCTGGCCAGGCTGTCGCGCATCAGCTTCATGGCGTACAACAGGCTGTGCGTGTCGCCCGCGCGCACCTTGACATCAACCGACAGGTCGCCGGCCGCAATGCGGCTGACGATTTGCGTGGCGTAAGCAGGTTCGCCGCCCAGGCCGCGCGTCAGACGGCGCGTAATCAGCAGCGCCCCGGTGCCGCCCAGCACCACGCTACCGATGATCAGCGCAATAATCAGCGTGCGCGAGGACGAGTAGCGTTGCCGCCCCGCCTCCGCTTCGCTCTTGCCGCCCTCGGCGTAGAAGTTGACCAGTTTGTCCACCAGCCCGCGCATCGAAACAATCAGCTTGTTCGATTCGCCGCGGATCAGTTTCCTGGCCAGTTCCACATCGCCGGCGCGCATGGCGGCACGGATCTTGGCGTCTTCTGCCATATAGCTATCCCATTGCTGGGTAAATTGGCCATATAAGTCTCTTTCTTCAGCTGATGCCATCAGCGCCGCGTATTCGTTTTGCATCTTTTTCAGATCATCCAGATCGGCGGCGATGACTTTGTCGTATTTGTCCATATCGGCCGGATCAGAAGAGATTATGTACTGAAATTCCCGCGTACGAATACGCGCTATTTGCGATTTAACATCTTCAATAACCCTTACGCTCGGTAACCAGCGCGAAGACAGTCGAGTGGATATTTCATTCACTTTTGCCAATTCAAATATCGAAAAAACACCAACAATAATCGTCATCAGTAATACTACGCAAAACGACACCCCTAGCTTGGTACCGATCGATAAGCCATTCCCTTGTTTCATTGCCATCCCTTCACATTCACAAAAACCCAACCACAGAATTTACCATAAACAACTAAAATTAATCTAGAATAATTGTTAGTAAAACTGTCGGGGATAAGAATGCTGGGATCAATGGAATATCATGGAAGAATTGCCCAAGGATGTGCGAGTTTCTCTTGGGGGAATGATTTAAATACAATTTTCGAAATACTCAGCCAGCGTTTCGATGGTTTTAACGACAACGGCTTTTACGCCCATCCTGACGAGGTCGCCCTGCGCCAGGAACTGAAGGAGGTGCCCATCCTGCGCAGGCTAGCGGAACACATCCACGCACTGGACGCACACGGCCTGGTACTGCGCAACCTGGGGTTGAGCGGGTTGCCGGAAGCGCGACGTAACGCCGCGCTGTACGCGCTGACGCTGATGCTGGGCTACCCCACCTCCACCGATCAACGCACCGGCCGCGTGGCGTGGGACGTCAAAGCGCGGCCGCAGACCGGCGACGATGGCCGCTTCGTCACCTTCTCCGAGCGCGTGGGCAGCGCCGACATGCACACCGACTCCTCGTTTTATCCGATGCCGGAAGAACGGTTCGTCCTGTACGTGGTGCGGGCCGCCCGCTGCGATGGCGGCCACTCGGTCCTGATCAGTGCCGATGATCTACATCGCGCCTTGCATCGCACACCGGAGGGCGCCTCGGCCTTTGCCCTGCTAAGCGCTACGCCCGTTCCCTTTCGCGTGCCGGCCGTCTACGCGGCCGGCGATGAGCAGCTCGAGGTCCATGTGGCGCAGGTGTTCACGCCGTCGGGGCTCCAGAATGAGCGGTTCACCATGCGCTGGCGCTACGACTCGATCAAGAAAGGCTTGGCCGCGTGTCCGGACCTGAGCAGCCCGGAGCTGGTGCAGGCGGTGGAAATCGTGCACTGCGTGGCCGAGCAGGAGGCAAGGCGCTACATGGAACAGCTGCCGACCGATACTCTGATGCTGGCCGATAACCACCGCATGCTGCACGGTCGTACCACTTACACAGACGAGCGCCGTCACCTGATCCGTATTCGCATGTCGACGGTGCCCAACGCCGAGCGCGTCGGGCCTTCCGGCGTGGTGCAGGACTGAGCACCCGCCGGGCAAGCCTGAGGATCAGGCCAGTATCAGCTTGAGGGCGTCCACCAGCTTGCCGCACTCCTCGTCCGTACCAATCGAGATACGCAGGAACTGATCGATCCGCGCGGCGGTGAAGTGACGCACCAGAATCGCGCGCTCGCGCAGCGCCTTGGCCAGTTTTGCGCCATCGTGCTGCGGGTGACGGGCAAACACAAAGTTGGCCTGCGAAGGCAGCACCCAAAAGCCCAGCGCCTGCAACTGCGCCGTGAGCCAGGTGCGGCTGGCGATGACCGCGTTCGAGGTCTGCTCGGTGTAGGCCACGTCATCCAGCGCCGCAACGGCGCCGGCCTGCTGCACCTGCCCCAGCGGATAGCAATTAAAGCTGTTCTTCACGCGCTCCAGGCCTGCGATCAAATCCGGATGGCCGACCGCAAAACCCACGCGCAGGCCAGCCAGCGAGCGCGATTTGGACAACGTCTGGATCACCAGCAGATTATGGTAGCGGCCCAGCAGCGCCGCAGCGCTCTGGCCGCCGAAGTCGACATACGCCTCATCGATCACCACCGCCTGATCCGGGTGCGCAGCCACCAGCGCTTCGATCTCCGACAGCGGCAGACCGATGCCGGTCGGCGCATTTGGATTGGCGATGATGATGGCGCCGCACGGACGGTTGTAGTCCGCGATATCGATCTCGAAATGTTCGTTGAGCGGGATCTGCACGCACTCGATGCCATACAGGCTGCAGTAAGTCGGATAGAAGCTGTAGCTGATATCGGGTGCCAGCAATGGCAAGTCATGCTTGAGCAAAGCGTGGAAAGTATGGGCCAGCACCTCGTCCGAGCTGTTGCCAACGAAGACCTGCTCGCGCGCCAGGCCGAAGCGGCGCGCCACCGCATCCTTCACCGCCGCGTTGGACGGATCGGAATACTTGCGCAGGCTGTCGCCCGCTGCCGCCTGCATCGCGGCGATCGCCCTGGGCGACGGCCCGTATGGATTCTCGTTGGTGTTCAGCTTCACCAGGCCAGGCATCTGCACCTGCTCACCCGGCGTGTATGGCGTCAGGCCGTGTACGACTTTACTCCAGAACTTACTCATTCAATTCCCCAAATGCTTGCTCAATATCTGCGATCAAATCCTGCACGTCTTCCAGGCCGACGTTGAAGCGGACCAGCGTGCCCTTGCCCTGCCAGTTCTTGCGCATGTGCTGTATGCGGTATGGCATGACCAGGCTATTCGCGCCGCCCCAGCTATAGCCGATCTTGAACAGCTTGAGCGTATCGACAAAACGGTCCGTCTGCTCTTCCGTATAACGCTCATCGAAGATGACCGAGAACAGGCCGCCGGCGCCGCTGAAGTCGCGCTTCCACACTTCATGGCCGGGGCAATCCGGGAAGGCGGGATGCAGGACTTTGGTGATTTCAGGCCGCGCTTGCAGCCATGCGGCCAGCTTGCGTGCCGCCGCGTCGTGGGCGTCAAACCGCAAGCGCATAGTCGGCAGGCCGCGCGACACCAAATAGGCATCGTCCGCCCCCACGCCCATGCCGAGGCGCATGTGCGCAAGGCTGATGCGGTCGTGCAGGTCGCGGTCGCGCGTGATCACAGCCCCCATCAGCACATCCGAGCCGCCGGACTGGTACTTGGTCAGCGCCTGCATGATAATGTCGACGCCGAGGTCAAAGCCGCGCAGCGCCAGACCGGCCGACCAGGTATTATCCAATGCCACCAGCACGCCGCGCTCGTGCGCCGCCTTGCAGATGGCCGGCAGGTCCGGCACTTCCATCGACACCGAACCCGGCGCCTCGGTCCAGATCAATTTGGTATTCGGCTGAATCAGCGCCCCAATCCCGTCCCCGATCAGCGGATCGTAGTAGCGCGCGGTGATGCCGTAATCGGCCGACAGCCAGCGCCCCAGTTCACGATTGGGGTTGTAGACGTTATCCGGCAGCAGCACATCATCACCGGATTTGAGCAACGCAAAGTCCACCATGGCGATGGCCGCCAGACCGCTCGGCGCCAGCAGACAATGCTTGCCGTCTTCGATTTCAGCCAGCCGCGCTTCCAGCGTGAAGGTGGTCGGCGTGCCATGCAGGCCGTAGGTATAGGCGTTCTTCTCTTTCCAATCGCCCGAGCGCATGGCAGCCACGTTCTTGAACAGCACCGTGGAAGCGTGGTGAATCGCACTCGGAAAAGCGGCAAAGCCCTCCGGCGCCTGATAATCCGTGTGGATCAGCGCCGTCTGCGGAGATTTTTTCACGCTCATCGCATATTGCCGGTGTGGCCCAGCGAGTAGCGGCCCGGCTGCGGCCATACCGTCAGACCGTGCGGCTCCTGGCCGACCTTGATTTTCCTGACGTCGCCGTTGGCGGTGTCGATGCGATAGACCACATCGTCAAAACGGCCCGACAGCCACAGATACTTGCCATCCGCGCTGACGTTGCCCATGTCCGGGCTGCCGCCGCCAGGAATCGGCCACTGCGCCACCACTTTTTCGGTCGCGAAGTCGATCACCGTCACGCGGCCCTTGCCTTTCGGTTTGCCGTGGATGTTGTGCGTGCCGCGATTGGCCACATACAGCTTGGTGCCGTCGCGGCTTGGATACAGGCCGTGCGCGCCGACGCCGGTCGGGATGAAGCCAACCTTGGTGAACGACGCCGCGTCAACAATGTGCACACCGTCGGCATCCATGTCGGCGATGTAGTAGCGCTTGCCGTCCGGCGAAACGCGGATATCCTGCGGCATGCCCTTCTTCTTGCTGCACACCTCATTCGCCAGCAGTTGATCGATCGGGTCTTTTTCCGAGAAGCGCGTGGCTGGCATGGACAGCTTCAGATAGCCTTCCACCTTGCGCGTGGCCAGGTCGATGCGCGCCACCGAACCGGCGAATTCGCAGGTGAACATGGCGTAGCGGCCGTCCGGCGAAAAGTCGGCGTGGTTGATGCCGCCGCATTGCGGCACGTCGATCGAATACTGCATCTGCATGGTCTTAGGATCGCGGAAGTCCAGGCGGTGCAAGGCTTCCGCCACCACGATGGCCGATTTGCCGTCCGGCGAGAAGTACATATTGTATGGATCGTCCACCGCAACCTGCGTGCCTGGCTTACCGGTCTTCGGATCGATCGGCGTCAGGCTGCCCTTGTTGGTGCGCTCGGCGTTATTCGCCACCCACAGCGATTGCATGTCCCAAGCCGGCACCACGTGCTGAGGGCCGACGCCGACCTTGAACTTGTCCACCACCTTCAGCGTTTCCGGATCGATCACGTAGACGTCATTCGAACGCAGATTAGGCACATACACGCGCGGCAGGTGGTCGCGCAAGGCCGGGCTCAGATTGGCCGGGCTGATGCCGGCGTACACATTGGCGGGCGCCGCAGCCGCCGGCGCCGCAGCAGCGGCAGGCGCGGACGACGATTGTGCGGCAGCCAGCAGGCTGCCCGTGGCGATCAAACCGGCGGCGGCCAGCGCCGCATAAACGAGATGATGGGTCTTCATTTGGAGTCTTTATGAGAAGTGGACGGCGCGCCGTGCGCCGCAAATTCGGAAATAGCCGCAACCGAGGTATCGACAATGCGCTGCACGCCCAGCTTGCCCAATTCCGCCGTGGCGCGGCGCGCGTCACCGCGCACGCCGTCGTTCACGGTGGGAGACGGGCCGCGCGCCAACGCTTCGCTGCGCACCAGCGATTTATCCGTGGCCAGCATCAGCGCTGCGTCGGCCAGACCGGCGTGCAGGCCGATCTCGGCCTTGCTGTAACCGCGCTTTTCAAGATCGGCAATATAAGGTTCCTGCGTGACGTCGTAGTAAGCCAGCAGCGCCAATGCGCCGGCCTTGCCGTCCTTGCCCCAGGCCTTGTTCAGGCGCTGCGCCACGCGGGTCTCGCTTTTCTGGTAACCGCCATGGTCGCCGATCAGAACGATGTGGCGGAAGCCGTGCTGGCGCAGGCTCTGGCCGGCCGAGAACAGCAAATCTTCAAAGGTGGTTTCAGGGATGGACAAGGTGCCGGCGAACTTCATATGACCGGCCGGCGGCGTGATGCTGCCCTCGGGGACATACGACACCACCGGCGCCACCACCGCATTGCCCAGTTTTTGCGCGATCATCCGCGCCAGCACGGTGGCGCGCACATTGTGCTTGCCCAGCGCGATGTACGGGCCGCTCTGCTCGGTGCCGCCGATGGGAATAATCGCCGTGGTGGCGCCACCATCGATGCGCGCACGCAGTTCGGTGCTTGTCATTTCTTCCAGCATGACCGGCACTTCGGCGCGGGCGGCGGAGGCCATCAACATGCAAGCGGCAAGCGCCGCCAGGAATTTCAAGTCAGGCATAAGCTCATCTAACAAAAAAGGCGGACCGCCGTTACGCTGGTCCGCCTTTATTATAGTAGACGAATGGCTTAAAGTGCCTCTCCCCACAAGTCATGGGCGTCCGATGTCGTGATTTTGACATCAACGAACTGGCCGACCACCAGTTTCTTGTGCGGTTCGAACGGCGGCTTGACGTAAACCACGCCATCGATTTCCGGCGCATCGGCAGCCGAGCGGCCCACGCCGCCGGTTCGATTGACTTCATCGATCAGCACACGCACGGTTTTACCGACTTTCGCTTTCAGGCGCGCTTTCGAGATTTCCTCCTGCAGCAGCATCACGCGGCCGCGGCGCTCTTCGCGCACTTCTTCCGGCACCGGATTCGCCAGTTCGTTGGCGGTGGCGCCTTCCACCGGCGAGTAGGCGAAGCAGCCCAGGCGGTCGATCTGCGCTTCCTTCAGGAAGTCCAGCAGGTATTCGAATTCCGCCTCGGTCTCGCCCGGGAAGCCGGCGATGAAGGTCGAGCGGATGGTCAGGTCCGGATTCATCTTGCGCCATGCCAGGATGCGGTCCAGGTTTTTCTCGCCGCTGGCCGGACGCTTCATGCGCTTCAGCACCTCAGGGTGCGCGTGCTGCATCGGGATGTCCAGGTACGGCAGGATATGCTCGCCCATCAGCGGGATCACCTGATCGACGTGCGGGTAAGGATAAACGTAGTGCGCGCGCACCCAGGCGCCGTAGGACTTGGCCAGTTCGCCCAGCGCTTCCATCAGCTGCGTCATGTGGGTCTTGATCGGACGGCCGTTCCAGAAACCGGTGCGGAACTTGACGTCCACGCCGTAGGCCGAGGTATCCTGCGAGATCACAAGCAGCTCTTTCACGCCCGACTTGAACAGGTTTTCCGCTTCCAGCAGCAGTTCACCGATAGGACGCGACACCAGATCGCCGCGCATCGACGGGATGATGCAGAACGAGCAGCGGTGGTTGCAGCCTTCCGAGATTTTCAGGTAGGCGTAGTGCTTCGGCGTCAGCTTGATGCCCTGCGGCGGAATCAGGTCGATAAATGGCTCGTGCGGTTTCGGCAGGTGCTGGTGCACCGAGTCCATCACCTCGCCCAGCGCGTGCGGGCCAGTCACGGCCAGCACCTTCGGGTGCACCTTGGTGATCAGGTCCGAACCGTCGGTGTCCTTCTTGGCGCCCAGGCAGCCGGTCACAATCACCTTGCCGTTTTCGGCCAGCGCTTCGCCGATGGCGTCCAGCGATTCCTGCACCGCGGCGTCGATGAAGCCGCAGGTATTGACGATCACCAGATCGGCGCCGTCGTAGGATTTGGCGGTCTCGTAACCCTCTGCGCGCAGCTGGGTCAGGATCTGTTCGGAGTCGACCAGCGCTTTAGGGCAGCCGAGCGATACAAAGCCCACTTTAGGCGCTGGCGCGCCGGCGGCTGGCTTGGGAAGACGAGAGAGTGGTTGCGATTGCATGATGGTTGCTTAAAACGTCACAAGAATTACGAGCAATCGACGATTATACCATGTTAGGATAACGATTTAGCGCCCATCGTTCATAGGAGATTGTGTGGCAACACTGAAAGACGTCGCAATGCTCGCCGGTGTAGGCATGTCGACAGCATCGCGCGCCATTTCAGGCGCCGGCCCGGTATCGGCCGAGGCGATGAAAAAAGTACAAGCCGCCATCGAACAGCTGAATTTCCGCCCTTCTTCCATCGGCCGCTCGCTGTCCGCGCAGTCGCTGGGCATGATCGGCATCTTCGCGCCCTCCTTCTTCGGCGCCTACTACGGCACCATCCTCAAGCAGACCGACATCGAACTGCGCGCCATGCGCCGCCACGTGGTGGTGGCCACCGGCTGCGGCGACGGCACGCCGCGCGAGGAAGCGATTGAAGCGGTCAAATTCCTGATCGGCCGCGATTGCGACGGCATCGTGGTGCTGGGCCACGACCTGCTGGACGAAGACATGCAGATGCTGCACAAGATGCATCCCAAGATGGCCTTCCTCAACCGCCGCAGCGCCGCACTGGAAACCTCGTCGTTCTGCCCCGACCATTACCACGGCGGCGAACTGGCCGCGCGCACCCTGCTGGACGCCGGCCACCGCCAGCTGGCGGTGATCTCCGGCCCCACTGGCACCTCGGACAACGAGGAGCGTCTGCGCGGCTTCTTTGACGAACTGGCGCGCCAGGGGATTCAGCGCGATGCGGTGCGGCTGATCCCATCGGACTTTTCGCGGGAAGGCGGCTTTGGCGCCACCCAGCAGTTGCTGAATGAAGGCCGTCATTTCACCGCCCTGTTTTGCGCCAACGATGAAATGGCGATCGGCTCCATGTCCTGCTTCCACCGCGCCGGCATCAATGTCCCGAAGGACGTATCCATCATCGGTTACGACGATGACTACTCGGCAGAATTCTCGTCGCCGGGCCTGACCTCGGTGCACATCCCGATGCAGCAGCTGACGCAGAACGCCGTACGCTGGCTGCTGAACATCTGCTACGGCACCCAGCACGAAATCTCGCGCGAGTTTCCGGTGACGGTGACCATGCGCGGTTCGGTGGCGGCGCCCAGGTAAGCGTCAGTCGGCGCCGCTCAGCCACTCCTCGATGGCGGCGCCGGAAATCGGCCGGCTGTACAGATAGCCCTGCCCCTTGTCACAGCCCTGCGCCGACACCACGGCTGCCTGCTGCGGCGTTTCGATGCCCTCGGCCACCGTGTTCATGCCCAGGCTGCGCGCCACCTTCACCGTGGCTTCGATCAATACTTCATGATGGCGGCTGCTGGCGGCCAGCGTGATGAAGGAGCGGTCGATCTTGACCGTGTCCACCGGCAGCAGGTGCAGGCTGGATAGCGAAGAGTAGCCGGTGCCGAAATCATCCAGCGCCAGTTTTACGCCCAGCGCCTTCAAGCCCAGTAACTGCCGCTGAATATCCGTGCCCTGGGCCGCCAGGCTTTCCGTGATCTCCAGTTGCAGGCTGCCCGGCCCCATGCCGTGAGCGGCCATGATGGCCCCGACCCGCTCGCACAACCCGGGCTGGTTCAGCTGCGCGCGCGACAGATTGACCGCCAGCAGGCGCGGCGCGCCTGCGCCGAGCTGCTTGCGCCAGCGGGCGAAATCGGCGCACGCCATCTCCAGCACTTGTTCACCGATCGCGCCGATCAAGCCGCAGTCCTCGGCAATACCGATGAACTCTGTCGGCCCGACCACGCCGCGTACCGGATGACGCCAGCGCACCAGCGCCTCCACGCCGGCGGCGCGGTCGATCCGGCCGTCCTCCAGCAGTCCCACCACCGGCTGATACACCGTGAACAATTCGCCGCGCTCGATGGCGTTGCGCAGATCCGTCTGCAGGCCGCCGCGCAGGACCGCCTGTTCGCGCATCTGACGCGCAAACACGGCAAACTGGTTGCCGCCTTCCGCCTTGGCCGCCCGCATGGCGATGGCAGCGTCGCGCAGCACATCGTCGGCCTGCTGCGCCCCCTCCTCCAGCACCACGATGCCGATGCTGAAAGTGCACGTCAGCTCATGGGCGCCGACCTGGAACGGCAGGCTTAAACGGTCCAGCAGGCGCGCCGCGATGCGCTCGGCGGTATCTTGCTGCGGCAGGCAGTCCAGCAGCAGCGCGAACTCGTCGCCGCCCACGCGCGCCGCCACCTCGGTGGGATTCGCCTGTCCGGGCGGGCGGCCGGCGGAGCGCACCGTGGTACGCAGGCGCTCCGCCACCAGCACCATCACCTGATCGCCCACCTCGTTTCCGAAGGTGTCGTTGATTTGCTTGAAACGATCGACATTGATGAACAGGACCGCGCAATGATCGCCTTCGGCGGACCGCGCGCGCTGCGCCATGCCCTGCAACAGTTCCAGCGCGCGGCCGCGGTTGGCCAGTTGCGTCAGCAGGTCCAGCCGCGCGGCGCTGGCCAGCCGGCTGGCCAGCACGCGCTGTTCGCGCATGACCTCATGGGTGGCATCCAGCAGCACCGCCATCAGGCGTTGCGCGTCGACCTTCAGCAGGCCAAGCGACAGCACCGCCGGGCCTTTATCGGCGCCGGCCGACAATACAATGCGTCGGCCTTCGCAAATCAGGCCATGCTCGTGCGGGAAATCTGCGCTCAGCTGCGCCAGATCCGGCGCGTGCGGCTGCAGCACCTTGAACAGGTTATGCAGGTCGCCGTCCGGCGCCAGTGGCATCAGCAGCTGCGACGCCATGGGATTCAGCATTTCGATCTCGCCGTCCTGCCGCAGCTGCATCAATGCCACCGGCGCACGGTACAGGAACTGGATCAGGGTTTCGTAAGCGTGGTCCGCGTCTGTACTCATCCAAAACTCCCATCAGTCTTGCCAGCTTGCGACCTGATTGCGCCCGCGCCGCTTGGCCTGGTACAAGGCCTGATCGGCGCGCGCCAGCAGGCTTTCGAAGCCTGGCGTGCTGTCGTCCATTACCGCCACGCCCAGGCTCACCGTGCAGGGAATGCGCTGACGCTGGTACAGCACGGGACTGCGCTGCACCTGCGCGCGCAGACGTTCGGCCACCGCCAGCGCATCCTCCAGCCCCACCGATGGCAGCAGCATGGCAAATTCCTCGCCGCCGATGCGGGCCAGCACATCCACCTCGCGGCACACGGCGCGCATGGTGGCCGCCAGCCGGCACAGCACCGCATCGCCGGCCGGATGGCCGTAGTTGTCGTTGATGGCCTTGAAATGATCGGCATCCAGCATGATCAGCGAGATCGGTCGCGGCATCTTTTTGTTGCGCGCCAGTTCCAGCTCGGCCGATTCGAAGAACGCGCGCCGGTTGGAAAGTCCGGTCAGGTGGTCGCAATACGCGGCCTGGCGCAGGCTCTGGCTGATCTCGCGCTTGTCGGAGATGTCGCGGATGATCATGCAGTACGCCGGTTCGCCGCTGTCCTCATTCAGCCGCCCGGGCAGCGGCGCAATCAGCGCGCTGGCCCAGAACTGGCTGCCGTCGGCGCGCCGGCGCATGCCTTCGTCGAGCGACCAGCCGTTGTCGTCGGCCTCGCGCAGGCGATCCAGTTGCTGCATCGGCGTGGTGGCGTCGTCCGGATAGAACAGCGCATACGGCTGGCCCACAGCGTCCTGGCCGTGGCCGGTGACGCGGCCGATGCTGTCGTTCCAGGCGGCGACACGGCCGCGCTGATCCAAGCTGACCAAGGCGTAATCCGCGATATTGGTCATGATGGCGTGCAGCCAGGCGTCAGTATTGCGCAGCTGGCGTTCGCGCCGGTCCTGCTCCGTGACGTCGCTCAGCACCGCCATCAGGCGCGTGGGGTCCAGCTTCAGCATGCTCAGTGACAGCACTTGCGGTCCCTGGCCAGCCTGGTCGCCATACAGGTAGAGGCGGATGGCGTCGCAAATCTGGCCGCTGTCGGCCGCATAGGCCGCGCACATCTGCCGCAAGTCCGGCGCCACCGGCGCCAGCGCGTCGAACAGATTGGTCAACTCGCCCTCGCGGCTGAGCGGCATCATCAACTGGGCCGAGAGTGGATTGAGCATCAGGATGCCGCCGTCCGTTGCCAGCTGCACCAGGCCCACCGGCGCCATGTACAGGAACTGCAGCAGCGCCTCATACTCGTCCACATCCGGGGCTGCAATCACGGCACTCATAGACGATGCACCAGCACGTAGGACAGCCCCGCTCCCGGTTCCGCCAGCAGCCGCAGTTGCACCTTGGTCGGCCGCATGCGCAGCGTCAGCACATAGTTGATGGTCTCGTCGAGCGCCACGCCGGCTTCGCGCGCGTCGATGAAGCGCTGTGCCACCAGGTAGTTGTTCATGCACGGCGCCACCACCGTGAACAAATCCTGCTCCAGCACGCGCTCGGGGCGCAGTCCGGCCGCCTGCGATTCAAAGGCGTTGTAGCGCCGCACGCGGTCCTGTTGGTCAAAGGCGATCACGCCAAAGCCCAGCGTATCGAGCGTGGCGTCATCCATGTTCGCCAGCAGTGCGGCGATTCCAGGCTGATCAAATTTCATCATCCCTCCTTAACGAAAACCTTCAAACGACACTTTCAACATGTGCCGCACGATGTCGTCGGGCGCCATCTTGCTGAAGTTCTGCAAATACTCCACCGCCGGATCGCAGGTGCGCGCGTAGTAGCTGAACAGGATGACGTCGGTCGGCAGGTCGCGGTTCAGCAAGCCCTGCTCCTGGCCCTGTTTGACCAGCGCTTCCAGCTGGCGGTTCAGCTTGAGCACCTTCATCATGTACTTCAGGTTACGCATCAACATATCGCGCACATGCGGGCTGGTGGAGGGCAGGAACGGCAGGCCGCCCTCCAGCCGCACCCGCAGCGCCCATTCCAGCAGCGCCGCCAGCTTCTCCACCGGTCCGAGCGCCGCATCCAGCCCGGCCACGTAATCAAGTGCCCCGTCCAGCAGGCGGATCAGCGCTTCGCCGACCAATTCCTCCTTCGACTTGAAGTGCTTGTACAGGCTGGGCTTGGAAATGCCAACCGCGCCGGCGACATCGTCCATGGTCATCAAATCGTAGCCCTTGTTGCTCAGCACAGCAGTCGCGGCATCCAGGATCGCACTCTCGCGTAGCTTAAATGCTTGATTTTTAAAGCTAAGTTTTGGAAAAATACTCATCGGTAAATTTTCGCTACTGATTAGTAGCTTTTCTGATTTGTCGGTAGTAATATTAGCACATCAGTTAAACAGACCCATCATCCCCTCATGAATCACAAACGTCAACGCATCGCGGTCATCGGCGCCGGTATCTCCGGACTGGCCAGCGCCTATTTCCTTCACCGCGAGCATGACGTGGTGTTGTACGAGGCCGGCAACTACCTGGGCGGCCACACCAACACCGTCGACGTGACGCTGGAAGGCCGCACGCACGGCGTGGACACCGGCTTCCTGGTCTACAACGAACGCACCTATCCGAACCTGATCGCCCTGTTCGACGAGCTGCAGGTGGCCAGCATCGCCAGCGACATGTCGTTTGCGGTGGCCATGGACGACGGCGCGCTGGAATGGGCCGGCACCAATCTCGACACCGTGTTCGCCCAACGCGCCAATCTTGGTTCGCCCTCCTTCCTGCGCATGCTGTGGGACATCCTGCACTTCAACCGCAACGCCGAACGCTTCCTGCGTCAGGCCATGTTGAGCGGCGAAACGCTGGGCCAACTGCTGCAACAGCAGCGCTACGGCGACCGCTTCCGCGATGCCTATCTGCTGCCAATGGCGGCCGCCATCTGGTCCAGCTCTCCGAGCGACATCCTGCACTTCCCGGCCGCCACCTTCCTGCGTTTTTGCCTGAATCACGCCCTATTACAGGTCAATAACCGTCCCCAGTGGCGCACGGTTGCGGGTGGCGCGCGCCACTACGTGCAAAAGATCGCCGCCGTGTTGCCGGACTGCCGTCTCGACACGCCGGTGCATGCAGTGCGGCGTGTGGCGGGCGGCCCGGTGCAGGTCGACAGCAAGCACGGCACCGAAATTTTCGATGCGGTGGTATTTGCCACCCACGCGCCCACCACGCTGGCGCTGCTGCAGAACGCCAGCGCGCGCGAACGCGCCCTGCTCGGCGCGGTGCGTTACCAGCCCAATACCGCCTACCTGCACACCGACGCCAGCCTGATGCCGCGCCGGCGCAAGGCATGGTCGGCATGGAATTACCTGTCCGGCGCGCAGGTGGACGGCCAGCGTCCGGTGTGCGTCAGCTACTGGCTGAACCAGTTGCAGGCGCTGCCGTTCGAGACGCCGGTCATCGTCACCCTCAATCCGCACACGCCGCCGGCGGCGGACAAGCTGCTGGCGAAGTTCGAATACGACCACCCCATCATGGACCACGGCGCCATTCACGCGCAGCAGCAGCTGGAGCAGATCCAGGGCATCGACCGCGTCTGGTACGCAGGCGCCTGGACCGGCTACGGCTTCCACGAGGACGGCCTCAAATCCGCACTGCGCATCGCCTCCGCCTTTGGCGTGGCGCCGGCATGGACTTCGCTGCCATGAAAACCACCGCCGCCCAGCTGGTGTACGGACAAGTGATGCACGCGCGGCTGCGGCCTGCCGCGCACCGCTTCGTCTACCCGCTGTTCTACGTGCGTCTGAACCTGGCGCGGCTTGAACAATGCAACTCGCGCTGGTTCGGCATCGACCGCTGGCGGCCGCTGTCGATCCGCAGCCGCGACTACGGCCCGCGCGACGGCTCCAGCCTGGAACACTGGATGCGCCAGCTGCTGCGCGAGCACGGCATCGAGGCCGATGGCGAGATCTGGCTGCAGACCTTCCCGCGCGTGGCCGGCTACGTATTCAATCCGGTCAGCTTCTGGCAATGCCACGCGGCCGACGGCACGCTGCGCGCCGTGCTGGCAGAGGTCAACAATACCTTCGGCGAAACGCACCGCTACCTGCTGCGCATCGAGGCCAATGGCGTCGCCACCGCGGTGGCGCTCAAGCAGATGCACGTGTCGCCGTTCTGTCAGGTGCAGGGCCACTACCGTTTCCGCTTCCGGCTGGGCGGCGCCAGCCACTGCACCGGCATCGACTATCACGACAACCACGGTCTGTTGCTGCGCACCGCGCTCAGTGGCCGCCCCGCCCCCATGAGCGACCGCGCCATCATCGGCGCCTTATGCCGCTACCCGCTGCTGGGCGTGGGCATCGTATTCCGCATTCACTGGCAAGCCTTGCGGCTATGGCTGAAACGCGTGCCCTTCTTCAGCAAACCACCTGCCCCGCTACACCACACCACCGTGCATCAGGAGACCGTACGATGAATCACACCTTGACCACCCAGCAGTTGGCGGCACCAGCCGGCGCACGCTGGTTTCTCAAACTGCTGAACAACATCCGTGTCGGCCATCTTGAGCTCATCACGCCGGAAGGCGCGCGCATGGTGTTCGGCAATGCGCACGACACCAGCGGCGCCACACTGCAACTGCACGACTGGCGCGCCTGCCAGCGCATCCTGCGCGCCGGTGACATCGGCTTTGCCGAGGCCTACGCCGCCGGCTGGGTGAACACGCCCGACCTGACCGCGCTGCTGCGACTGGCGCTGCGCAACGAGAATGCCCTGGAACGGCTGGTATTCGGCGGCGCCCTGGCGGCCGCATGGTATCGCCTGCGCCACTGGCTGCGGCCCAACACCCGCAAAGGCAGCCAGCGCAACATCCACGCCCACTATGACATCGGTAACGATTTCTACAAGCTGTGGCTGGACCCCAGCTGGACTTACTCCAGCGCGCTGTTCGAGGGTGATTACAACCTGCCGCTGCAGGAAGCGCAACGCCGCAAGTACCAGCGCATCATCGATACGCTGGTACTGCAGCCGGGCCAGCGCGTGCTGGAAATCGGCTGCGGCTGGGGCGGATTTGCAGAACAGGCGGCGCGCCAGGGCATACACGTGCATGGCGTGACCATCTCGCCATCGCAACTGGAGATTGCGCGCCGGCGGGTGCAGGCCGGGGCGCTTGGCGACCGCGTGCAACTTGAGCTGCGCGATTACCGCGACCTCGACGGCCAGTACGACGCCGTAGTCTCGATCGAAATGTTTGAAGCCGTGGGAGAACAATACTGGCGGCAGTACTTCCAGACCGTGGCCGCGCGCCTGCGGCCGGGCGGCCAGGCGCTGGTACAAAGCATCACCATCGGCGAGCGGCATTTCGCGCGCTATCGCAGCAGCACGGACTTCATCCAGCAGTACATCTTCCCCGGCGGGATGCTGCCCAGCGTGGAGCGCTTTGAACGCCAGGCGGCGCGCGCCGGCCTGCAACCGCTGCAGGCCTATGCCTTCGGCCGCGATTATGCGGAAACCCTGCGCCGCTGGGATGCGCAATGCCGCGTCACGCGTCCGCAGATTACCGACCAGGGCTTCGACGAGCATTTCCTGCGCATCTGGCATATGTATTTTGCGTACTGCGAAGCGGCTTTCGACGAAGGCCGCACCGATGTCGTCCAGTTCCTGCTGCAGAAAACCTGAACGGAGCCGCCCATGCTATCGCTGAACCGCCGTATCGACGACTGGCGCGGCCGGCGCGTCTGGCTGATCGGCGCCTCCAGCGGCATCGGCGCCGCGCTGGCGACTGAACTGCTGCAGGCCGGGGCAGTGGTCGCGCTGTCGGCACGCCGCGCCGCACACCTGCAGGCACTGGCAGCGCACGCCGGCGAGGCACAGGCCATCGTCGCGCCGTTCGACATCCTCGATCACGCCGCATGGGACGAGCGCTATCGGCAAATCTGCGCGCGAGCCGGCGGCGTCGACCTGGTGATCTTTTGCGCCGCGGACTACCGCCCCGAACGCAGCTGGGAAATCAACGCCGACGGCGCCGCCCACACGCTGGCCGTCAATATCGGCAGCGTCTACACCGGGCTGACCACCGTGCTGCCGGACATGCTGGCGCGCGGCAGCGGCGGCATCGCCATCATCGCCAGCGTGGCCGGCTACGTCGGCCTGCCCAACGCCAGCGTATATGGCCCCAGCAAAGCGGCGTTAATCAATCTGGCGGAATTGCTGTACACCGACCTGCATCCGCACGGACTGGATGTCTACCTGATCAACCCCGGCTTCGTGCAAACCGAGCTGACCGCCAAGAACGCCTTCAGCATGCCCGCATTGCTGACACCGCAGGAAGCGGCGCAGGCCATCGTGCGCGGACTCCGCGCCGGCCAGTTTGAAATCCACTTCCCGAAACGCTTCACGCTGTTGGTGAAGCTGGTGCGCTGGCTGCCCTATCGCCTGCGCTTTGCCCTGTTCACCCACTTTTTAAAACCGACATGACACCAGCAATCTCCCTGCGTCCAGCCCTGTCCCTGCTGGGCTGGATCGCCCTCACCGCCTGCTTTGCCGCCCTGGGCGCGGCCGGTTCCGCCGCCGCACCAGTGTTCTACGCGCATCTGGACCGGCCAGACTGGGCGCCGCCGGCCTGGCTGTTCGGCCCCGCGTGGACCGTGCTGTATCTGCTGATGGCGGTCGCCGCCTGGCGCATCGCACGCACCGAACGCGCCACGCCGGCGCTGCGCCTCTACCTCGGCCAGCTGGTGCTGAACGCCTTGTGGAGCTGGTTGTTCTTCGCATGGCGCCAGGGTGCGCTGGCGTTTGCCTGCATCGTTGTGCTGTGGTTGATGATCGCCGCCACCACCGCCGTCTTCAAACAACGCGACCGGCTGGCCGCCGCACTGCTGCTGCCCTACATCGGCTGGGTGAGCTTTGCGACCGCCCTGTGCTACAGCATCTGGCAGCGCAATCCTGGCCTGCTGTAATCCACGACAAGGAACAACCATGAACGAGCAGTCCCTGAGCTACCGCGCCGACCACACGCCGGTATCCGAACGCATACGCGCGCGCCTGATGCGTGATGGCGCGCGCTTCCACGCCAACGACAACATCGCCAGCTACATCGAACCGGGCGAGCTGGATGCGCTGCTGGATGAAGTCAGTCAGCGCATGCAGGGCGTACTGGAAAGCCTGGTAATCGACACCGTCAGCGACCATAACTCGCAAGACACGGCGCGCCGCGTCGCCAAAATGTATCTGCAGGAGGTGTTCGGCGGCCGCTATACGCCGGCGCCGTCGGTGACCGAATTTCCCAACGTCTCGCACCTGAACGAGTTGATGATCATCGGCCCGATCGCCGTGCGCAGCGCATGCTCGCACCACCTCTGCCCGGTGATGGGCAAGGTCTGGATCGGCGTGATGCCGAACCAGCACTCCAACCTGATCGGCCTGTCCAAGTATGCCCGCCTGGCCAGCTGGATCATGAGCCGGCCGCAGATCCAGGAAGAAGCCGTGGTGCAGCTGGCCGAGCTGCTGCAGGAAAAAGTGCAGCCGGACGGGCTGGCGGTGATCATGGAAGCTGACCATTTCTGCATGCAGTGGCGCGGCGTGAAGGACAACAATGCGCGCATGATCAACAGCGTCATGCATGGTTCCTTCCTCAAGGACCCTGCCCTGCGGCGCGAATTCCTCTCGCTGATCAAACGTTGAAAAGGAGACGCCATGCTAGTCCGATTGCTGTACGCCAGCCGCGCCGCCGCGCCGGCCGATAACGCCACCGTCAACGCGATCCTTCAGCAGTCGCGCAGGCACAATCCTCCGGCCGGCATCACCGGCGTGTTGTGCCACAGCGAGCGCCTGTTCCTGCAAGTGCTGGAAGGTGGGCGCGAACAGGTGAACCGCCTGTACGCGCGCATCATGGCCGATCCGCGCCACAGCGATGTCACATTGCTGCACTATGAGGAAATCAGTGAGCGCCGCTACGCCGGCTGGACCATGGGGCAAACCAATCTGGATAAGCTCAACACCGGCACCGTGCTGCGCTACTCGGCGCTGCCGGAGTTCGATCCCTACACGCTGAGCGGCGACAGCTCGCTGGCGCTGATCGATGAACTGATGAAGGCCGCCGCAGTACTGGGCCGCGCCTAAGCGAAAAAAAGGCTGGCGTGGGGAGCCGCCAGCCAAAGACCACTACCCCCTACTACTGCACCTTAAAACTTCATCGACACGCGCGCGCCCACGGTGCGCGGATTGTTGTAGTACGCCGCCCAGATCTGCTGTTTCGGCTGGCATGGTGCGCCAACCTGGGTGCAGACTTCGATCGCGTCGTACTTCACTTCCTTGTCGGTGGCGTTGTTGACGAACAGCTCGGCGGTGTAGGCTTTGCCGCGCGGCTCGTAGCGTACGCTCAGATCCAGCGTGGTGTACGCAGCCTGCATCTTCACGCCAGGATGGCCCGGCACGTCGTTGGCAAACGCACCGGAACCGATGAAGGATTCGGTCTCGTGGTGCGCCGAGATGCGCGGCGTGATGCGGCCCTTGCCGGTGTCGAAGTCATGCTCGTACATCAGCGTGGTGGCAAAGGTCGGCGCGTGTTTCAGCACGCTGCCGCCGACATTGACGGTCGGCGCGGTGGTGCCGCAGGACTGGCCGTTGGCGCGCGCAGCATCCACGTCGCAAGACAGGAAGTCGTCATAGCGCGCTTTCAGCCAGGTGGCATTGCCGCTGAAGCGATCAACGCTGGTCGGACGCCATGCCCATTCAGCCTCGATACCTTTGACCGAAGCGCCGGCGGCATTGAAGTTCTGCAGCGTGTTGTTCACCACCTGCGACTCCAGCTTGTCCTTGTACTTCATCCAGAAAGCGTCGATGTTCAGCGACAGCTGGCGGTCCAGCAGGTCCGACTTGAAACCGAGTTCATAGCTGGTCAGCTTTTCAGGTTTGGTGGTGGCGCCGCCGTCGCCAATCGCCGGCGAGTGGAAGCCGGTGGTGACCGAGGCGAAGGTCAGGATATCTTTCGACACCTTGTACTCCACGCGGCCCAGCCAGGTCGCCTGGCCGTAGGCCAGATCGGCGGTGTTGTCGCCGTAGGTATTGCCGCAGGTGGCCTGGTTCACCACGCCGCCCGGGCCGATGTTGTGGGTGTTGATGGTGCCGGTGCCCGGCGTGACCAGCTGCGCGATCTGGTTCGGCGTCAGCGTCGCGCCGCGCGGCGCGTTGTCCGGCCAGTTCGGGCAGGCCCAGTTCTGGCCGCCGATATCGTACTTGTGGTCCTTGGTGTAGCGCGCGCCGGCGGTCAGCTTCCACACCGGGTCCAGTTCATAACTGGCCTGCGCAAAGGCGGCCTTGGAATGCAACTGGCGGTTGCCCTGGATGAAGGACATGGCCGATGCATATTGGCCCACGGTCGGCTGCACGAAGATCACACTGCCGTTGGCGATATCCTGCGCCAGCATCTCCTCCGAAATCTGGCTGCGGTCGATGTCGAAGCGGATCTTGTTCTTCTCACGGAAGAAGAACAGGCCGCCCACCCATTGCAACGGCGCTTCGGAATCCGAGCGCAGTTGCAGCTCATTTGAGACGCTGTCGAACTGGCCCCACTCGGTACGGTTCTCCGCTTTGAAGCCTGGATAGAAACCGGCATCCGCATCGCTGGCGTTGCTACGTTTCAGGCGGCTCCACGCGCCGAGGTACTGCGCTTCGATGCCCTCGATCGGACGCCACTGCACCTTGGTCTTGGCGGTGATGATGGATTGATCCAGCGTCCCTGGCGTGTCGATCAGCGCCGAGCGCAAATCCTGGCCCGGCTTCGGCTCGGCCGACAGATAGATATTACCGGCGCCGGTGTCGGCGTAGTAGTCGGCGATGAAGGTGGCCTTCAGGTCCGGCGTGAACTTCCACAGCAGCGAAGCGCGCGCGCCCTGCTGGTTGCCGGCGCCGTACTTCTGCGCGCCCGGCATGACGTTGGAGCCTTTGCGGAAGTCGACATAGCCGTCATGCTGGTCCTTGATGGCGGCGATGCGCAACGCGATGTCATCGCTCAGCGGGATGTTGATCATGGCTTGCGTTTGCAGGCGATGGTAGTCGCCCACCGTCACGCTGGCCGAGCCGAACACCTTCTGCGTGCTGGGCGCGCCGGACACCAGATTGACCGCGCCGGCGGTGGAATTGCGGCCGTTCAGCGTACCTTGCGGGCCGCGCGCCACCTCCACGTGGTTCAGATCATACATCAGCGCCGTCGCGCCCTGTGGACGCGGCACGTAAATGCCATCGACGTAGAACGCCACTGCCGGATCGCCCAGCTCCGTGTGATTGGCCGAGCCGACGCCGCGCATATACACGTGCACACCGCCCGAATCGCTGTGCGGCTCCACCACCAGACTGGGCACCATGGCGGTCATGGTGGCCAGATCCTTGACCTGATTATTGGCCAGCGTGTCCTGGGTGTAGGCCGTCACCGCCAGCGGGGTGTCCTGCACCAGCGTATCGCGGCGGGTGGCGGTGATGATGATTTTCTCGACGTTGTCACCGGCCGCCTGCTGCGCGTAGGCAGCGGTGGTCATGGCGATCTGCGCAATACTGAAAGCTAATATCGTTTTTTTCATTGTCTATCCTCGCTTCTTCCAAGTGGAACCGCTTCCACCACAAGACGCACGAAGGCGTCGGGCCATACCGTGGCAGACCCGGTGATTATTCCGGGGTCAGGTCCGCCATTTCTACACGGCCTCAGCCGTATTACGGCTGAGGCCGTGTAGAAATGGCGGACCTGACCCCGGAGTTTAGAGCCGCTGTTCGCTGGCTCCGTCAAACAGGGAAATACGATTGGTCCGGATCGAGAAGCTGAGCTCCTTTTCCGTTTCAATCAGCTGCTGCTCTTGCACTATGCCCGCAACCTGCGTGCCGTGGAAGTTCAGCCATACAACGCGATGCGCGCCCATGGCCTCGATCAGCGAGACCGACGCGCGCACTGCCTGACCGACGCCGTCGCCATGCCCGACGTCGATGTCTTCCGGCCGCACACCGAGCACGCAGGCGTGCTTGCCGGTCAGCGGCTGCTTGAAGGGATAGCCGGTCACATCGACCGACAGGTGTTCGTTCTTGAAGACGCTGCGGCCACCCTGCTGCTCCAGCTCCCCCTTGAACAGGTTCATGCCCGGGGAACCAAGGAAGGTCGCCACGAACAGATTGGCGGGCGTATTGTAGATGACGTCCGGCGTGTCGAACTGCTGCACCACGCCGCCCTTCATCACGGCCATACGCTGCGCCAGCGTCATCGCCTCGACCTGATCGTGGGTGACGTAGATCATGGTCGCGCCCAGCTGTTTGTGCAGCTGTTTCAGTTCGCGCCGCAGTTCCGTGCGCAGCTTGGCGTCAAGGTTGGACAGCGGTTCATCGAACAGCATCACATCCGCTTCACGCACAATGGCGCGGCCGATCGCCACGCGCTGACGCTGACCACCCGACAGGTTGGCCGGCTTGCGCTTCAGCAGCGGGCCAAGTTGCAGCATGTCCGAAGCGCGCGAGACGCGGCGGGCGATTTCCGCCTTCGGCGTGCCGCTGATGCGCAGGCCGAAGGACATGTTCGCTTCCACATTCATGGTCGGGTACAGCGCGTAGGACTGGAACACCAGCGCGATGCCGCGGTCCTTGGGATCGGCCCAGGTCATGTCCTTGCCGCCGATTTCGATCTGGCCGGCGCTGGTGTCGATCAGGCCCGCAATGCTGTGCAGCAGGGTCGATTTGCCGCAGCCCGAAGGGCCGAGCAGCACCACGAACTCCCCTGCTTTCACGTCGAGGTTGAGCGACTCGATCACCTTGTTGCCGCCCAGCTGAATCTGCAAATTACGAATAGCTACGTTAGACATGGTTTAACCCTTCACTGCGCCAGAAGCGATGCCGCGCACGAACCAGCGGCCGGAGATAAAGTAGAGCGCCAGCGGCACGATGGACGTCAGTATCGTGGCCGCCATGTTGACGTTGTACAGGCGCTCGCCGGTGGTGGTGTTGATGATGTTGTTCAGCTGGACCGTCATCGGCAAATGCTCGCTGCCGGCAAACACAAGGCCCAGCAGGAAGTCGTTCCAGATGCCGGTCACCTGCATGATCACCGCCACCACGATCACCGGGGTCGACATCGGCAGCATCAGTTGCAGGAAGATGCGCCAGAAACCGCCGCCGTCGATGCGCGCTGCCTTGAACAGTTCCAGCGGCAGCGCCGCGTAGTAATTGCGGAATAACAGTGTCATCACCGGCATGCCGAAGATGGTGTGGATCAGGATGATCCCCGGCAGGGAACTGAACAGGTTTACCGCCGCCAGCACCCGCACCAGCGGATAAATCATCACCTGCACCGGAATGAAGGCACCCATCATCAGGACCGCAAACAGGAAGCCGGCACCGCGAGGACGCCAGAACGACAGCGCATAACCATTGACCGCGCCGATGGCGATCGACAGGATGGTGCTTGGCACCACGATGGCGACCGAGTTCCAGAAGCCGCCCTTGATGCCGTTGCATTCCAGGCCGGTGCAGGCCGAAGACCAGGCCTGCACCCACGGCTCCAGCGTGAAGTGCTGCGGCAGCGCGAACAGCGTGCCGAGACGGATTTCTTCCATCGGCTTCACCGAGGTGACCAGCATCACGTACAGCGGCAGCAGGAAGAACAGCGCCACCACGATCAGGAAGCCATACACGCCGATGCGGGCCGGCGTCCACGCCAGCTTGCGGCGCGGGCGCGGTGCCGGGATGCTGGCGTCGTTGGCGGCGGCCAGGCGGGCCTGCTCCGCGGCGTGCGCGGCATCAGCGGTTTTATCGAGTTTCACAACTTGTCCCATCATGCCCCCAATGCGGCGCGGCGGTTGCGCACGAAGTACAGCGGCGCGACGATCGCCAGTACCGTCAGCAGCAGCACGATCGAAGCAGCGGAAGCCAGGCCAATATTGGCGCGGCCAAACAGATAATCCATGATGAACTTGGCCGGCACTTCGCTGGCCGTGCCGGGGCCGCCCTGCGTCATCGCCACCACGGCGTCGAATACCTTCACCACCATCACAAACAACAGCACGAAAGCGGTCGATACGGATGGTCCCAGCATCGGCAGCACGATGCTGAGGTACACGCGCCAGCGCGGGATGCCGTCGATACGAGCGGCCTTCCAGATCTCCTCATCCACGCCACGCAGGCCGGACAGCATCAGCGCCATCACCAGGCCGGAGGCCTGCCACACGGTGGCGATCACGATCGTGTAGATGGCCATGTCCTGATCGACTATCCAGTCGAATTGCGCGTTGGTCCATCCCAGCTTGTGCAGCACTTCCTGAATGCCCAGCTCCGGATTCAATATCCACTGCCAGATCAGGCCCGTGGCCACAAACGACATCGCGTACGGATACAGGAACACGGTGCGCAGCGCGCCTTCGGCCATCACTTTCTGATCGATGAATACCGCCAGCAGGAAGCCGATGATCAGGCACAAAGCGATGAACAGCACCCCGTACACCGCCACGTTTTGCAGCGACAGCAGCCAGCGCTCGTTGTTGAACAGGCGGATGTACTGCGAGGCGCCGACAAAGTCGCTGGCCGGGAAAGTGCGCGAGCTGCTGACCGAGACGCGCGCCGTCCACAACATGGTGCCGAGGTAGGCCAGCAACACGGTCAGCGCCATCGGCAGGATGGCGATGTAGGCCGCGAATGAAACGTTCTGACGTTTCTTGACCATGGCTTATTCGCCCTTGATGGCGCGGGCGAAGGCTTTCTGCGCATCGTCCGCGGACTGGTTCTTGTTCCAGTAGCTGGTCAGTACATCCTGCAGCGCGCCGGTGGTGTCCGGGGTGGCCAGCATCTCGGTGTTAGGCAGCTGGCGCGACTTGTCCTTCATGATGGCCAGGCCCTGCCTGGCGCAGATATCGAGCTGCGATTCATCGACGTCGCCGCGAATCGGGATCGCGCCTTTACGCGCGGCGAACGCCACCTGTGCCGATGGAGACGTTACCACATTGGCCAAAAGCTTTTGCGCCTTGACGGCATTGGCGTCGTTCGTTTTCGGGAACACGAAGGCGTCGCCGGCGACGATGTACGGCGCCTTCGGACCAAAGCCCGGATAGCAGCCAAAGTCTTTGCCCGCCACCTGTTTGGCGGCGGCGAATTCGCCCTTGGCCCAGTCGCCCATGATCTGCACGCCGGCTTTGCCCTGCACCACCATGGCGGTGGCATCGTTCCAGTTGCGGCCCGGCGAGCCGGCATCCACAAAGCCTTTCAGCTTTTTGAATTCGATCAGCACCTGTTTGAACTGCGGCGACATCACCGCCTTCTGGTCGCGGTCACGATACACCTTCAGGTAGAGGTCAGCGCCGCCGACCATGGCGAAGATGGCGTCGAAAGTGATCTTCTCCTGCCACACCTGGCCGCCGAAGGCCAGCGGCACTACACCGGCGGCTTTCAGCTTGGCCAGCTGCGCCAGGAATTCTTCCCAGGTTTGCGGCTCGTTGGTGATGCCGGCTTTTTTATACGCGGCCTTGGAGTAGAAGAACCAGGCCGGCATGTGGATGTCCACCGGCGCGGCGTAGAAGTGGCCATTGATCTTGATCGCCTGCAGGATCGACGGCGGCATGATCTGGTCCCACTTGCCGGCGATCGCGACGTCGTCGACATTATTCAGCAAGCCCTGTTCAACGAAGTCGCGGAACTGCCTGGAGGTGTTGAACTGCGCGGCAGTTGGCGCATTGCCGCCGACGATGCGGTTGATGGTGGTGGCGCGCGATTGATCGGCGCCGGCGATGGCCTGGTCGACCCACTGGCCGCCGGCCTTGTTATATGCTTCCGCAAACTGCTTGACGGCGGCCGATTCGCCGCCCGAGGTCCACCAGTGAATCACGGTGGCTTTCAATGGCGCTTGCGCATGCGCGGCGCCGCTTGCCGCCAGGGCCAGCGCAACTGCGCCGGCCAGTTTTGAGGCCTTGATCATACTGTTTGTCTCCCTTGTGAGCGTCGCGCGCCCTATTCTATTCGTCTGGCTTAGTTTTGGGCAGACCGCTCTGCCAGGAACTGTGTCACCAGTTTTGCACTCTGTTTCAGCGTACGCTTCTGCGTGGCGTAATCGACATGGATGATACCGAAACGGCGCTCATAACCAAAGGCCCATTCGAAATTGTCCATCAGCGACCAGATAAAGTAACCGCGCACGTCGACGCCCGCCTTCACCGCCTGGTTCACCGCCTCCAGGTGGCGGTTCAGGAAGGAGATGCGCTGGTGGTCGCGCACCTCGCCGTCCACCACCACATCGTCGGTGGCCATGCCATTTTCGGTGATGTAGATCGGCGGCAGATTCGGATAATCGCGGTGGAAGCCGATCAGCAGGTGGCGCAGGCCGTCCGGGTAAACTTCCCACCCCATCTGCGTGCGCTCCACGCCTTCCAGATCGACTTCCACATAGCCGTGCTTACCGTCGCTCACCACATTGGTGCGGAAGTAGTAGTTGATGCCTAAAAAATCGAGCGGCACGCCGATGATGTCCATGTCGCCATTCAGGATGGTCGGCTGGGCGCCCGGCCACAGCTCCCACAGTGCCGATGGATAGGACTTTTTCAGCAGCGGATCGAGTATCCAGTTATTGTGCTGCAGCTCGAACAGCCACGCCGCGCGCTGGCCTGCGGCGCTGGGGTCGGTACTGGTGCCGCGTCCGACGTTGGCGACGATGCCCACCTGCGCCGCGGGATCGTTGGCGCGCAGATGCTTGACCGCCAGACCGTGGCCGAGCAGCAGATGGTGCATGGCCTGCGTCGCGAACACCACGTCCTGCTTGCCAGGCGCGTGGTGGCCGGTGCCATAGCCGTGCATGGCCGAGCACCATGGCTCGTTCAGCGTGGCCCAGGCATCGACCAGGCCTTTCAGCTCCCGGCTGATCATGTCGGCGTAGTCGGCAAACTTGTAAGCGGTGTCGCGGTTGACCCAGCCGCCCTTGTCTTCCAGGTGCTGCGGCAGATCCCAGTGATACAGCGTGACGTAGGTTTTCAAGCCTTTCGCCCGCAGCGCCTTCAGCAGCTTGCGGTAAAACGCGATGCCCTTCTGATTCGGCTGGCCGTCGAGCGTCATCACGCGCGGCCAGGAAATCGACAGGCGGTAGGCGCCCACGTTCAGCGACGCCAGCAACTCCACGTCCTCTTCCCAGCGGTGGTAATGGTCGCAGGCGAATTCGCCGGTGTCGCCAGCCAGGGTCTTGCCTGGCGTGGCGGAGAAAGTATCCCAGATCGACGGCAAGCGGCCGTCCTCGTGAATGGCGCCTTCGATCTGGTAGGCGGCAGTGGCTGCGCCGATCAGAAAATCCTTGTTCCACAGGACCGACTCGGCCGGCGGCGAAAACGTCTGCTCTACCACAACATCTCCTTGATTTATATTAATGTGGAAGCGCTTCCACAAGATGTTGTCGATAGTACTACCGAAGAATTTCGGGTGTCAACAGATTTGTAGTGGAGTTACAAAAACGGCACAGTCGCCAACAGCGCTGTGCCGTCTGGGTGCTGCCGGGCAGCGTAGGGAAATTACTTCTTGTCGGTCGGCGTCGGTGGAACCGGCGCGAACGGGAAGGTGCCGAACAGGTTCTTGCTCTGGTTCTGCATCTGCTCCTGCATCTGCACGAACAGGCTCTTGCTCTGGTCGATGTAGTTGTTCATCATGCCCTGCATCATCGGGCCCTGGACATTCATGAACTGGGTCCACATCTCCGGGCTGAACGGCTGGCCACCGACCGCGGTGCTGGTGAACTTACGCTGGATGTCGGTAAACGCCTGGACGTTCTTTTCCAGATACGAGCCCATCATGCCCTGCATGGCGTGGCCGTAGAAACGGATGATCTGCGCCAGCACGTCGCTGGAGAACATCGGCGCGCCGCTGGCTTCCTCTTCCAGGATGATCTGCAACAGGATGCTGCGGCTCAGGTCCTCATTGGTCTTGGCGTCAACCACCGTGAACTCTTCGTTGTCCAGCACCAGTTGCTTCACGTCGGTCAACGTGATGTAGGAGCTGGTCTGCGTGTCGTACAGACGACGGTTCGGATATTTTTTAATCAGGCGGTCAGCATTTTTTTTCGCACTACTCATCACAAGTCCGTTTATTGCGCCGCAGCGCGTGTCTCTTAAAAATCGGAAAGAAGCGGATCGATCATCCGCTTCCCGCGTGCCTACTTTACTTATTATAGAGGGGAAAAAGCCCGTCTTGCACAATCTGATATAACTTTTGGCCTTTATTGCAACGCAACCATTTTTACATCCAGACAATGGGCCGGCTTTTTCCCCAACGTAATTAATCTGCCTTCACCTTAACATAACGTCCCGGCGCCGGCTCGATCGGCGTGTAACGGCTATTGCCCGGCTTGGCCTTCGGTTTGACCTTTTTGCCGCCGTTATCATTCAGGAAGGTCGACCATTCGGGCCACCAGCTCCCCGGCTTTTCGGTGGCGCCATCGAACCATGCCGTGGCGGTTTTGGCCTTGCCACTGTCATTGATCCAGTAGCTGCGCTTGTTCTTGGCTGGCGAATTGATCACACCGGCAATGTGGCCGGACGCGCCCAGCACGAAGCGGCTGTTGCCGCTCAGGACGGCCAGCGAATCAAACGCCGACGGCCACGGCACGATATGGTCTTCGCGCGAGCCGTACACAAAGGACGGCACATCGATCTTGCTCAGGTCCACCTTCTCGCCCGCCACCACCAGTTTGCCGGTCTTGAGCCTGTTTTCAAGGTAGGTGTTACGCAGATACCAGCAGAACATCGGCCCCGGCAGATTGGTGCTGTCCGAGTTCCAGAACAGCAGGTCGAATGCGGCCGGATCGTTACCCTTCAGGTAGTTGGACTGCACGTAATTCCACACCAGGTCGTTCGGACGCAGGCTGGAGAAGGTGCTGGCCAGGTCGCGGCCCGGCATCAGGCCGCCGCCCTTGAGCTGTTGCTCGCGGATCGACACCTGCGCCTCATCGACAAACACGTCCAGCACGCCGGTATCGCGGAAGTCGAGGAAGGTGGTCAGCAGGGTCAGGCTGTTGGCCACCTGCTCGCCACGCGCGGCCAGCACCGCCAGCGCGGTCGAGACGATGGTGCCGCCGACGCAGAAGCCAAACATGTTCAGCTTATCTTCGCCGCTGATGTCCTGGGTCACGCGGATGGCCTGGATCACGCCCTTCTCGACGTAATCGTCCCAGGTGGTGTTGGCCAGCGATTTGTCCGGATTGCTCCACGAGATCAGGAACACGGTATTGCCCTGCTCCACCGCGTAGCGCACCAGCGAATTTTCCGGCTGCAGGTCGAGAATGTAGTATTTGTTGATGCACGGCGGCACCATCAGCAGCGGCACCTGGTTGACGGTGGCGGTTTTCGGCGTGTACTGGATCAGCTGGAACAGCGGGTTCTCATACACCACCGTGCCCTCGGTGATGGCCAGGTTGCGGCCGACCTCAAACGCCGATTCGTCCGACAGCGAAATATGGCCCTTGTTCATATCGCCCAGCATATTGACCAGGCCGCGGGTCAGGCTCTCGCCCTTGGTTTCGATCAGCTTTTGCTGCGCTTCCGGATTGGTGGCCAGGAAGTTGGCCGGCGACATGGCGTCTATGATCTGCTGCACGGCAAAGCGGATCTTCTGTTTTTGCTGGGGAGTGGCTTCCACCGTCTCCACCATCGCGTTCAGGAATTTGGCGTTGAGCAGATAGGCGGCGGCGTTGAACGCCGACATCGGATTGCCCTGCCACGCGGCCGAGGTAAAGCGGCGGTCGCTGATGGCCGGCGCCTTGCCGCTGATGAACTCCTGCCACAACGCACCGAAGTCCCTGAGGTATGCGTTTTTCAGCTGCTCCATCGCCTCCGGCTTGATGTGCGCGCCTGCATCCTGCATCATGGCGGCCAGCGGATTGGACTGCATCCAGGCACTGGCAAAAGCTTGAGGATCTGGCATATTCATCTGTGATTCCCTAAAAGTGAGTTAAACACAATGCTGATTGTTGCTGTTGCTTGGATCTACGTAGTCGGCCTGATGGCGTTGACGGAAACTTCCATCGTTGCGGGAATTGTAACGTTTTTGTTCTATTGCGTGCTGCCCTTGGGGACGGTGATGTACATCGCCGGCAGCAGCCAGCGCAAAGCCCGGCGGCGGGCCGCCTTACAGAAAGACCAGCCGCCGCCGCAATAAGTTCATTTGATCCAGATCAGCGTGGCCTGACGGCCGGTGACGCCGTCGCGGCGATAGGAGTAAAACCGGCCGGAATTGGACACGGTGCAGAACTCGCCCCCGTGCACTTCCGCCACCCCGGCGCGGTGCAGCAGATAGCGCCCCAGGCCGTAGATATCGGCCAGGAACTTGCCCGGCTTGCCGTCGATGGCGCTGAAGGCCGCCTCGACATGGCGCACGCCGGACGCGTCCAGCGCGCCCTGCAGGAAAGCCTGCCGGACCTCCGGCCCCACCTCGAACTGATACTGGCCGATGGCCGGCCCCATCCACGCCACCAGGTCGCCGGCGCCGGCCGCGCGCATGGTTTCCACCGTGTTTTCCAGCACCCCGGCAGCCAGTCCGCGCCAGCCCGCGTGGGCCGCGCCGACGGTCTTGCCCTGTCTGTCGCAGAACAGGACTGGCAGACAGTCCGCCGTCATGATGGTGCAGACCTTGCCGGGAATGGTGGAGAAACAGGCATCGGCTTCCGGCACCTGCTGCGGCCGCACTTGGGCCAGATTGACCACCGCCGTGCCGTGCACCTGCGACAGCCAGACCGGCTCGTCCGGCAACTGGGCGCGCAGGATATCGCGGTTCTGTGCCACATTGTGCGGCTGGTCGCCCACGTGGGTGCCCAGGTTGAGGCCGCCGCCGCCCATGCCATCGTCATACGGCGCGGGACTGACGCCGCCGCGCCGGGTGGTGGACAGCACCCCGATATTTTCTGGCAAGCCCGGCCAGTGCGGGATCAGCCACTGCTGGTGTATCGACATCAAATCTGTTCCGGTTCCTCGATGCCGGCACGGGCCAGCAGTTCGGCAAAATCCTGCGCCAGCGGCACCAGCCACTCGCATGCTTCACCCGTGGCCGGATGCACCAGCCCCAGGCGTCGCGCCTGCAGCGCCTGACGCGGGAAATAGTCGGCCAGGTGCTGCTTGCCGTACACCGTGTCGCCCACCAGCGGGAAGCCGATCGACTGCATGTGCACGCGGATCTGGTGGGTGCGGCCGGTTTCAAGGCGGCACTGCACCAGACTGACGGGACGGCCCTCGCCCAGCTTGCCGCTGGCGATCAACGCGTAATGGGTGATGGCCGGCTTGGAGCCCATGCCGGTCGACACCGCCATCTTGACGCGGTCGCGCGGGTGGCGTCCCATCGCAGCATCAATAGTACCGCTAATGCGCGGCGTGCCCCACACCAAAGCGAAATACTCGCGCTTGACGGTACGGGCGGCCAGCTGGCGCACCAGGTCGGTCTGGGCGGCCAGGGTCTTGCCGACCACCATCAGGCCGCTGGTATCCTTGTCCAGCCGGTGTACGATGCCGGCGCGCGGCACCCCGCTCAGCTGCGGGCAATGGTGCAGCAGGCCGTTCAGCAGCGTGCCGGACCAGTTGCCGGCGCCGGGGTGGACCACCAGGCCGGCCGGTTTATTAATGACAATCAGGTGCTCATCTTCAAAAACAATGTTAAGGTCGAGCGGTTCCGGCTTAAAAGCCTCGTCTTCCGGCTCCGGTTGGGGCAGAATGATGACCTTCTCGTCGCCGTAGACAGTGTCCTTGGTGCTTTTGGCGGTTTTACCGTCGACCGTGACAAAACCGTCGCTAATCCAGGTTTGCAGGCGGCCGCGGGAAAATTGCGGCACCAGGCCGGAGATCACTTTATCGAGGCGCTGGCCGCAGTGTTCGGGGCTCAGTGCGAGTTCGATGGGCGCCAGACCGTCGTCATCGTCATCGTGGAGCGCCAGTTCGGCGTCGGCATCGTGTTCGGAGGAAGATTCGGCCAAATTCGGCTTTGCGTTTAATATCACGGTAATCCTATCGGCTATAATTAGCCTCGTAAAACTTTGGTTAAACAGTTTCTTGCAAAAGATATGCAAAAAAAATTATCGGTAGTCGCAGCAACAGTAGTTCTGCTTGGTTTGTCCGGTTGTGGCCTTTTCTCTGAAAAAGCCGACGAAACAAAAGGTTGGAGCGCTACGAAATTATACTCGGAGGCGAACGAAGAACTGGAAGGCCAGCACTACGAGCGCGCAATTCAGCTGTTTGAAAAGCTGGAATCGAGCTATCCATTCGGCACCTACGCCCAGCAGGCGCAGATGAATATCGCCTACGCTTACTACAAGTCGCAGGACCAGGCGCAGGCGCTGGCGGCGGTGGAGCGCTTCATCAAGCTGCACCCGAATCACGCCAACGTCGATTACATGTACTACCTGCGCGGCCTGATCAACTTCAACGATCAGATCAGCTTCCTGAACTTCGTCTACGAGCAGGACGCCACCGAGCGTGATCCGAAAGCCACGCGCGAAGCGTACGCGGCGTTCAAGGAGCTGGTGACCAAGTTCCCGGAGAGTAAGTATACCCCGGATTCCCTGGCGCGCATGCGTTATCTGCTGAATGCGATGGCCTCGTATGAGATTCACGTGGCGCGCTACTACTACCGTCGTGGCGCCTACCTGGCGGCGGCCAACCGCGCCATGGGCATCATGAACGACTTCCGCGACACGCCGTCGATCGAGGAAGCGCTGTTCATCATGATCCGCAGCTACGACAAGCTGGGCATGACCGAGCTGAAGAACGACACCGAGCGCGTCTTCAAGCTCAACTACCCGAACTCCAAGTTCCTGGACGAAGGCAAAAAGGCCGGTCGCAAGTGGTGGAACTTCTGGAGCTCCAACGCCAGCATGTAAAAACTCCGGGGTCAGGTCCGCCATTTCTACACGACCTCTACCGTAGCGTTTGCTACGGTAGAGGTCGTGTAGAAATGGCGGACCTGACCCCGGAGTTTATTGCTCGATGCGGCGGCGGAAGATCCAGGTGTTGGCGTCGGAGGCATCGGGCACGAAGCGGTAGCCGTCGACGTCGAATTTCTTCAGCTTTTGCGGATCGGTGATGCCTTTCACGGCCGCGTAACGCGCCATCAGCCCGCGCGCGCGCTTGGCATAGAACGAGATGATCTTGTATTTGCCGTTCTTCCAGTCCTCGAACAGCGGCGTAATCACCGGCAGCCCCAGCGCTTTTGGCTTGACCGACTTGAAATACTCCTCCGATGCCAGATTCACCAGCGTCTCGGCGCCCTGCTCCCCCGCCGTCTGGTTCAACGCCTGGGCGATGGTGTCGCCCCAGAAGTCATACAAATTCTTGCCGCGCGGCGTGGTCAGGCGGGTGCCCATCTCCAGCCGGTGCGGATGGATCAGGTCCAGCGGACGCAGCATGCCGTACAGCCCCGACAGGATGCGGATGCGCGATTGTGCGTAATCCAGCTGGGCCGGCTTGAGGGTGCGGGCGTCCAGACCATCGTAGACATCGCCGTTGAACGTCATCACGGCCTGGCGTGCTTCGCTGGTGTCCTTGGTCCACGAGGCATAGCGCGCCACGTTCAGGGCCGACAGGTTGTCGGACAAGTCCATCAGCTCGCCCAGTTCGGCCGGGGTAAACTCGCGCAGACGGTTGATCAGCAGTTCGGAATGATCGAGAAACGACGGTTGGGTATGCAACCGGGTGGTTGGCGGGGTCTCCAGATCGAGACTTTTTGCCGGGGAAAGCACTATCAGCATAAGATTCCAAAAAACATTTTCACATAACTAGCCTACATGATACCTGTTCCAAAGAAAGTCGTTATCGACACCAACGTTTGCCTCGATCTGTTCGTGTTCAACGATCCGCGCTGGGCCAAGCTGGTGGGGGCGATCGAGCGCGGCGAGATCGAAGCCGTCACCCGCGCCGATTGCCGCGACGAATACAACATCGTGCTGCACTACCAGCATCTGCCGCTGGATGACGACAGCCGCCCGCTGGCCGCCGCCCGCTTCGACCAGCTGATCAAGGTGGTGGCGCCGCCCGCATCCGCCATCAAGCTGCCGGTGTGCAGCGATAAGGCCGACCAGAAGTTCCTGGAAATCGCCCGCGATGCCGGCGCCGAGGTGCTGATCACCAAGGATAAAGCCCTGCTGAAACTGGCGCGCCGCCTGGCCCGCGAAGGCATGTTCAAGGTGATGCTACCGGAGAAGTGGATTGCGCTAGAATAAGCTAACCGTCCACGACCAAACCACCATGAACAGCCGCAACGATCTCCCGCTGACGCCCATTCTGACCACCCGCCTGCCGGCGGTCGGCACCACTGTGTTTACCCGCATGTCCACGCTGGCCGCGCAGGCCGGCGCCGTCAATCTGGGCCAGGGCTTCCCGGACTTTGGCTGCGAGCGCAGTCTGCTGCATGCGGTCAACGACGCCATGCAGGCTGACTTCAACCAGTATCCGATGATGAGCGGCGCGCCGGTGTTGCGCCAGGCCATCGTCACCAAGATCGCGGCCATCTACGGCCACCAGTACCACGTTGACGGCGAGATCACCGTCACCGCCGGCGCCACCCAGGCCCTGACCACGGCGATTTTCTGCTGCGTCCATCCGGGCGACGAGGTAATCGTCATCGAACCGGTGTACGACAGCTACGTGCCGGCGATCACGCTGGCCGGCGGCGTGCCGGTGGCGGTCGAAATGGAAGTCGGCGCCGATGGCTACACCGTGCCCTGGCACAAGGTCGCTGCGGCGGTCACCAGCAAGACCCGCCTGATCATCATCAACACGCCGCACAACCCGACCAGTACCGTGCTGCGCGCCGCCGACATGCAGGCGCTGAGCGACATCGTGCGCGGCACCGATATCCTGCTCCTGTCGGACGAAGTCTATGAACACATGGTCTATGACGGCCACCAGCACGAATCGGTCAGCCGCCACCCCGAACTGGCGGCACGCGCTTTCGTGGTATCCAGCTTCGGCAAGACTTACCACGTCACCGGCTGGAAGATCGGCTACGTGGCCGCGCCTGCGCCGCTGATGGCGGAATTCCGCAAGGTCCATCAATACAACGTCTTCAGCGTGAACACGCCGATGCAGCACGGCATCGCCAGCTACATGGCCGATCCCAAGCCATATCTGGAACTGCCGGCCTTTTACCAGCGCAAGCGCGACCTGTTCCGCGACGGTTTGAAAAACACGCGCTTCGAGTTGCTGCCGGCCGACGGCACCTACTTCCAGTGCGTGCGTTACGATAAAATTTCAACACAGACAGAAGCCGAATTCGCCGAGTGGCTGACCACCGAAATCAAGGTGGCCGCCATTCCGGTATCGGCCTTTTACCAGCAAGGCAAGGAGTCCGGCATCGTCCGCTTCTGCTTTGCCAAAAAAGAGGAGACCCTGGCACTCGCATTGGAGCGGCTGGGCAAAGTGTAGACCGGGATTACAACATGTCCGAAGCTAATCAACTGCAATCGCCGCTGGAGGCGCCGGCGTTTGCAGAACCCACGCCGTCGGTGCTGCATCAGCTGAACCTGTGCAACCGCGAGCTGGAGCGCCTGCTGCACAATCTGCGCAACGAGCACAACGCCGAACGCGAGATCCGCGAGATCGCGCGCCAGGTGATCCAGGCGGTGGAGCTGAATCCGGACGTGGCGCTGGCCTGCATTTTCCTCAGCCAGATCAACGGCACCTATGCCGTGCGTCACTGCATCGAGACGGCGGTGGTGACGGTGGTGATCGCGCGCGCCATGCAGCTGGATGCAAACAACACCCTGACCGTGACGGCCGCCGCGCTGACCATGAACGTCGGCATGCTGCGCCATCACGAGACGTTCCAGAACAAGACCACCCCGCTTACCAGCGAGGAGATGGCCATCGTGCGCCGTCACCCGGAGGAAAGTGTGGACATGCTGCGCTGTGTCGGCGTGGAAGACGATGACTGGATTTCCTGTGTGCTGATGCACCACGAGAACGACGACGGCAGCGGTTATCCGGCCGGCATCGCCAGCCCGGAAGTGACCTTGAACGCCAAGCTGTTGAGCCTGGCTGATCGCTACTGCGCGCAGGTCTCGGCACGCAATTACCGCCGTTCGCTGCCGCCGCGGCTAGCCTTGCGCAATCTGATCGAGGATAAGGCGGCGCCGGTGGACCCGCTGCTGGTGCAGTATTTTCAGCGCGAGCTGGGCGATTATCCGCCGGGCTGCGTGGTGCGGCTGACCAGCGGCGAGATAGGTGTGGTCAGTCAGCGTTTTTCGGACGGCGAGGCGCGCGGCATCCATTGTCTGCGCGATCCGGCAGGCGGCGTGTTGTCGCCGGCCATGCAGCGCCGCACTGGTGACGGCGAGTGCTGCATTGCCGAGTCGCTGAGCGAAGATCAGGCTTCGATCCGCTTCAGCATGAAGCAGATCTGGGGCGCACAAGCCAGTCTCTGACCGTCATACCGGCGAAAGCCGGTATCCATAGAGCGCGTGCTTCAATACAGCGCACGCGTTCTATGGGTTCCGGCGTTCGCCGGAACGACGTGTCAGCGCGATAGCTGTTCCAGCTTGCGTTCGACGAAGCCGCGCAGTTCCGGCGTCAGGCCGGGATTGCTGCGGGCCCGGTTGTAGGCTTCACGCGCTTCCGGCAGGTGCTGCTCGGCTTGCAGCGAAATGCCCAATCCCATCCACCACACGGCGTTTTGCGGCGACATTTGCAGCGCCTGGCGGTAATGCTCGGCCGCTTCGGTGTGGCGCTGCTCGCGCTGCAGCACACCGGCCAGAAAAGCGTGGTAATCAGCGTTATCGCCGGCGTATGGAAGCGTCTTCAGCAAGGTCTCCAGTGCCGGGCCACCCTTCTCCAGCTGCAGTCGCGCCAGCACCATCGCCAGTCCCGGCTGACGCGGATCGACGCCCAGCGCCAGGCGCAGCTGGCGGATGGCGTCGTCGGTGCGTTTGTTTTCCAGCAGCAGGCTGACATAGGTCTGACGCGCAGCGTCGTTGCGCGGGTCGACTTCGACCGCCTTGTCCAGGTCTGCCAGCGCCGCGCTCACGCGGCCTTCCTGCAGGGCAAGCAGCGCGCGGCGATAGCTGTTTTCCGAGATTTGTTTCGGCGTCAGTTCGCGCAACACCACGCCGTCTGCGGCCGGCGACGTCGCCGCCGCCGCGCGCGTCTTGCGCGATGGCGCCGCAGCGGCATCGGCGTCGCCGGCCACGCGTGTCGGCCGTGCCGCCCGTTTGGCGGGCGCCTCTTCGCCCGTCACGCCGCCAGTTGCCGGTTCGCGACGACCATTCAGCATCCCCGCAGCAGCAATATCGCCAGCCGCGGACTCGCGGCGGCTCTTGCGCATCTCTGCAGCGGCAGACTCGCCCGCCGGTGCCGCGCTACCGTGGTCGGCCGCCGGCTCGCCATGGTTTTTACCGGCCTCCGCCGCCGAGGTGGCGCGCTCCGCGCCGGATGCGACCTCGTCACGGTTCGCGGTGGCGGCCGACTTGGGCGCCGGCGGCGGCTGGAAGCGCGGTTGAATGGGAATACGAGTATCCACTACCCGCGCCATCTGCACAGGCGGCGGTGCGCTGCGCGCCTGCCACCAATGCCAGCCATACCAGCCAGCCGCAGCCAGCACAAGCACGCCGGCCGCCGCCCCACCCAACAGCAGCGGGCGCCGATCACCCTCTCTGGACGGCACAGCCTTCACTTCATCCTGATGCACGGCCGAAGCAGCGGCACCGCCGCGTGCATCCAGGTCCTGCAGCATTTTATTGATCAAGCTCATTTGGTCAGCGCCCAGGTCAGGCCACATGCGGCAATCAACAGGCTCACGCCGCCCGCCATCCACGCCCAGCGCAAGCGGCCGCGTACGCCGGTCACGGTATCACTGGCTGCCAGCGAGACGTGACGGCGCGTCACCTGCTGCTTGCCCTCGCCGTAGCACAGCATCAGCGCCTTGTTGGCCATGATATTCACCAGACGCGGAATGCCGCCGCTCGACTTGTACAAGCCGGCAATCGCGCCACGGCTGAACAGGCGCCCGCCGGCATAACCGGCCACGCGCAGACGATGCGCCAGATAGTATTCGATGTCATCGCGCGACAGCGGCCCGAGGTGGTAATGGAAAGTGATGCGCTGCGCCAGCTGACGGATCGAATTGGCCTGCAAATGCTGGTTCAACTCCGGCTGGCCAAACAGGACGATCTGCAGCAGCTTGCGCTTCTCGGTTTCCAGATTGGTCAGCAGACGCAAGGCTTCCAGGCTTTCGGTTGGAATCGCCTGCGCCTCGTCCAGCAGCAGCAGCACCTGCTTGCCTTCGCGCGCCAGATCCATCAGCCGATGCGTGATCGACTTCAGCAGCTGATGCTGATCGACGTCGCGCTCCAGCGGCACTTCCAGTTCATCGGCCAGGGCCAGCATCAGCGTGCGGGGCTCCAGATACGGGTTCGGGATATACGCCGTCACAAAATCCGGCCCCACCGTGGCAATGAACTTGCGGCACAACAGCGTCTTGCCGGTGCCGACCTCGCCAGTGATCTTGATGAAGCCCTCGCCGCTCTTGGCTGCCACCAGCAAGGTATTCAACGCCTCCTGCGAATGCGGGCTGGTGAAGAAATAGCTGGTATCCGGCGTGATGCTGAACGGCGCCTCGCGCAGGCCGAAGTGTTTGCTGTACATGATTAATTGCGCCCCTTGGCCCGGCCTGGGTCCAGCTCTTTCATGCGGCGACCGCTATCGAGCAAATCCTGGTTCCAGTCCGACGACGATTCAATCACGGTCGGCTTGATCAGCACCACCAGCTCGCGCTTCTGGATCACTTCGCTCTTGCTGCCGAACAGTGCGCCCAGCACGGGCACGCTGTTCGCGCCCGGCACGCCCGAGCGGTCGGTGGTCGTGGCCTGGCGCATCAGGCCGCCGATCGCCACTACCTGGCCGTTCTGGCCGCGCACCATGCTATCCATTTCCGAGGTCGACGACGCCGCCAGCGGCAGGTTGAAATTACCCAGCGAACCCAGGTTCAAACCCTTGTTCACGGTGGACACCTGGCTGACCGATGGGTGCACGTGCAGAATGATGTTGCCATCCTCGTCGATCTGCGGCGTGACGTCCAGCACCACCCCGGAGAAGAACGGCTGCAAGGTCACGGTCGGTGTGCTGATGCCACCGCCGGTGGCATTGGTGGTGGTGGTGGTGCTGACACCGGTCACATAAAACTCGTCGGTGCCGATCTTCAGCAGCGCCTTCTGGTTGTTCAGCGTGGCGATGCGCGGGCTGGACAGCACATGCACCGTGCCCTGCCCTTCAAGGAAGGAAATCAGCGCGGCGAAATTACTGGTCTGGAAGGCCATGCCAAACAGCGAACCGACCGCGTCGCTGGCCGCACCCAGGGTGCTGCCCGGGGTGCTGTTGATGGCGGTCTTGCCAGTGCTGGCCAGCGGCGTGCCCAGTGGCCCCAGTGTGCTGCCCGGCTGTAGCGTGCCGGCCGAGAAGCGGTTGTTGCCGCCAGCGGCAAACTTGCCGAATGCCGCCCAGTTAATGCCGCTCTGGAAGTTGCTGTTCAATTCCACTTCCAGGATCTTGGCTTCCAGTATCACCTGGCGGTCCACCGACAACTGCGTCGCCTTCAGGTACATGTCCACATTGCGCAGCTCGTCCGGCATGGCGCGGATCACGATCACGCCCGACTGCGGGCTGATGGTGACGCTGCGGCCATCCTTGCCGATTTCCACCAGCGCTTCCAGCGCGGTCTTCAACTCCAGCCAGAAATCGCTTTCCGAGCGGGTCGAGACGTTGGCGGAATCGCGCTGCGACTGCGAGCCGGTGCCGTTGGGATTGTTCGGATCGTTGCCGGTGTTGTTGTTATTGTTGTTGCCGTTATTGTTGTTGTACGAGCCGTTGTTCTGGCCGCCGCTATTGCTCACACCGGCATTGGCCACCGAGGTCGACGACACGCGCAGACTGGAACCACCCTTGCGGATCGCGGTCAGGTAGTTAATCTTGAACATCTTGGTCTGCATGGTCAGCGGACGGATGTAGATGCGCGTGCCTTCCACCTTGTAATCGTAGCCATACAGCTCGCGCACCGCGTCCAGCGCCTCGAACAGCGTCACGTCCTTCAGGTTGGCGGTGATATTGCCGGTCACTTCCGGGTTGATCAGCATGTTGTAGCGCGTGCCAGCCACGATGGAATTGTAGAACTGCTGCACCGGCACATTGTTGAACGACACGTTGAAGCGCTCTTCCAGCACCGCGCGCGCCTTCGGCAACTGATCGGTCAGTTGCGAAACCGGCGGCAGCAAGGCGCTGCTCACCGCCTCATTCTGGGTGGCGATGGCCGGCTTGGCCGCGGCCGCGCTGACCTCGTTGTTGATCTTGTCGTAGGTGTCGCGCGTGGACGGCGTCTGGCAGCCAGCCAGCAGCAGCGTAACGAGGGCGATGGTCAGAATTTTTTGCATAGCGTTCTTCGCGTTTATTTTGCCGACGGTTCTGTGAACAGGGTCAGCACCTGTTTGTTGCGGCCGTGTTGCAGCACTACCTGGTTCTTACGTACTTCCACCAGCACCGCGCCATTGAACTTTTCACCCTTGCGCACAGTCTGACCGTCGATCACCGCCACTTCGCGCCCGCGCGAGCCGATCAACACGGATTGCAGCTGCGGGCCTCTCGGCGCAGCCGGCACGTCCGCTGACGCGCCCGGGCTCAGACGCGCTTCCGGCGGCGGCTGGGTCGGATCGACCAGCGTCTGTGCATGAACCTGGCCGACGCCCGCCAGCAACAAGGCAGTGCAGAACAGGCGCTTCATAGTTTCATCCATTTCTGATCCAGGCTCAGCGTGTACAGGGTCAGCGTCAGGCGCGAATTCGGATACTGCTGCGCGTCCAGCCTGGCTTTGCCCCAGAACAGCTGAACCGGCAACGACTCCAGTGCTTCCATATAGCTGATCATGTCGAGATAACTCCCTTGCAGCACGATTTCCACGCCATGGCGGTACAGCAGCTCGCGCGGCTTGGGCGCGGCCTTGGCGGGCGCTGCCGCAGGGGCCGCAGCGGGCGTCGGCACCGGCGCAGTCGGCAGGGCCGCTTCGTTCAGGCCGGTCACCGGCAAGGTCTTCATCGACATCAGCTTCAGCTTGCCATTACCGCGCAGCAGCTGCTCCAGCAGCGGCGCGATCTTGTCCGGCGCCACCAGCCCTTTTTGTACCGCCATCAGGCCGGCGCTGGTAGTGTCGATTTCGTGCCGCACGGCTTGCAGCTTGTCGCGCGTGGCCACGTCCGGATCAACCACAAAGCCCTGCGCCATGGCGGCAATTTCCATATCGATGCCAGCCACCTGATTCTGCTGTTGCTTGATCTGGCCACGCAGCAGCTTTTGCTTGTTCAGCAGCGGCTCGACCGAGGTGGTGTACAGCAGAAACAGGATCGACGCCACCACCGCCGCAAACACCATGGCGCGCTCGCGCAGGGTCATGGCGTCCAGTTTAGTGCTCAGCTTAATCCATTGTTGCAGCAGCTGCTGTTTCATTTGGCAGCCTCCTGCGCGGTCGATTGCAGGCTGAACTCCACGAACGGCGACGCGGCCGGCGCTGCATTTGCCGGCGCGGTCGCGCCTGCGGCAGGGGCCGCCACGGCAGCCGCAGCCGGCCGCGCAATATCCAGGCTGGCGAAGCTCTTCCCGCGCATCACACGTTCACCGGTCAGGCGGGTGATGTAGCTTGGAATCAGTGCCGCCTGCATCGCCCTGCCCTGCACGCCAATATCGTTGCCGGCACCATTGATGCTCAAGCCGGTCAGCCACAAGCCGCTGACGTTCTGACGTGAAAACGCGCGGAAGTATTCCGCATAGCCGGCCGTGTTGCCCAGCGCCCCGCCCTGCAGCACCGACGACACATCGTGCAGCGCCTTCAATTCCGCCTCGGCCTCGGCCAACTGCGCGGCCAGCGCCGGGTCCTTGGCGCGCGGCGCGAATTGCGCCTTGGCCTGCTGCAGCCGCTGCTCGCGCTTGGCCAGCGCCACCTTGCCGGCGGCGGCTTCTTTCTCCAGCTCGGCTACGCTCTGGCTGGCGTACCAGTTCAACAGCAACGCCCCGGCCACGACCACGCCCAGCGCTTCCGCCATCGGCAAGGCGGTGAAAATCTTCTTCTGCTTGAGGAAGATCGGGTTGAACAGGTTGATCTGCTGGCTCACAGATGCACCTCCTCATGCCGCAACGCCGCGCCCAGCGTCAGGAAGAAACGCTGCTGCTGCGCGGTATCCTGCAATTCCGGCGTGTTACTGAGGTCGAACACGTCATCCAGCGTCATGGCTTCCACCGGCATATACAGATTGCTGGCCAGGTGTTCGTGCAAACCCTCGGCGCCAGTCGGCGCCAGCAGCAACTTGAGCACATTCACATGGCTGAACTGACGGTCGAAGTGGTCGAGCGATCGTTGCAGCTCCAGGGTGATCTTGTCGAAGCAGGCATGCTGACGGTCGGAATCGCGCTCCAGCAGCTGCGCCAGCGTGACGTCGATGCGGCGCGAGAGATACAGCTCGGCCTTGTAGGTGATGGTCAGCAGTCCGCCGTCGGCATCGAACGACAGCATGGCCAGCCCGCGGCCCTCGGTTTCCAGCAGCGCGGAGATATTCCGTTGCGCCATCTCGGGAATGTCAATCACAGTCAGCGCCAGCTTGGCTTCGCTGAACAGCGTTTGGCGCGACTGGATCAGCGTATTGCGGGCAGCGATGGCAAACATGGAGTGGCCGCGCGCGGCATTGCCGGGATCGACCGGAATATCGAGCACGTCGATGGTGGCGTCGTCGACGTGGAAGTCCAACATATCCTTCAAGCGCCAGCGCACGGCGGTTTTCAATTCATCCGGCGGCACGTTGGGCGCATCGACCATCAACATCTGATATTCGCCGCCGCTGAGCATGGTGCCGCAGTTGTAGTTGCCGGCTTTCAGGTCTTTGTTCAGTTTATCGAGCACGTCGGGCGAGAAGCTAGTGTCGGCCGGATAGAAGTTCGACACTTCCACCAAGGCCTTGGCATCGCGGCGGCGCTGAACGCGGCCCACGCAGATACCGTCCCTCAGAAAAGTGACAGTCAGCCAGCCATCGGTTTTTTTAGCTCTTTTAAACAAGCCCATAGATCAACACACGAGGTTTACGCGCTAGATGATTGATTATATTCAAGTTCTGCGCCATTTCATGCTCAAACTGGCAATGATTCCGCAAAAATACACACATTTCCACACAGTTGCGACATTAAAGCTGCGCCGTGATCACGCGCTGCACATAATCCGCGCCGCGCACCGGGTTGAGACAGGTGTTCGCGGCGTCCGGCTGGTTGCACGCGGTGGCGCGAATCACCAAGTGGCCGCCGGTGGCCTGACAGGTCACGGTAACGGTGAAAGCCGACAGCGTGTCCGCGTTCGGGAAACCAAAGCTGCTGGCGGGAGGACAAACCGCCGTCACAGTTGGATCATTCGGATTCTGGAGCACTGGCCGCTGCGCGATGTACAAGCCCCACTCGATGCCGGCGCGTGCCGCCTGATAGGCGCGCTGACCTTGCACATCCAAGGCGGAGCCGGCCTGCTGGCTGGTGGTCAGCGTCACCACGGCCACGCCGAGGCCGGCCACCACCACCAGCAGGAAGATGGCGGTCAGCATGGCGACGCCGCGCGACTTGCGGCGCAGGTATGGGATGGCGCTCATGGTGTGTTTTCCACGTGAATTTGATGGCTGAGCGTGACGGTCTCCAGGCCGTTGGCGCTGGCGCCGGCACTGCTGCGGGCCAATGCGATCGATAGTCCGATCAGGGCGGTGTTCTGATTGGCCATCTGCTGCACGCTGAAACGGCAGGCATAGACATTGGCCGCCATCAGCGCCCTGCGCGCGGTGTTGGGCGGCGCGGCCTGAACTGGAACAAAGCCGTAGCCCCAGATGCGCGTGAGCGTGCCGCGCCCCGTCGCGGTGTCGTTGACGCAGGCGAAGGTGACCGGGTCAGTAGCGACGGTGAAGCGCTTGCCGGGTGAGGTGCTGGCAACGCGATTGTTCGCGGCAGGTACGGCAAACGGGTTGCGTGGCGTGTTCGGTAGCGGCCAGTTCGGGTCGGAGATCGTGACGCGGTTGCCGACAACAGACTGGACGGTGCCGCGGTTGACGCCATTGACGGTGCCATCGCCGTCAGAGTAGGCATCGGCATCAGTAATTTCGTTGCCCAGGTTGTAGACGATGATGGAGTCGCCGGGGGCAATCGCATACGGCGCGGCCGGCACCGGACCGACGATGTCAAAGGTCACGGCTGTGGTACTAGTAAAGCTCAGCGGCGCTGGTTGGGGCGCCGGCAGAGGTGGCGCTGTTGCAGCGTCTTCCTCCGACAGATAAATGCCGCCGGCCTTGGTGGGAATGAATTCCAGCAGCGTGGTGTTGCCAATCTCCAGCCAGCGGATACTGTTGGGGACTGCTCCATGCAGCTCGCGCGTCATGCGGCGCAGGGCAATGTCGGCCACGTCGGCCATGTCGGCGCGCTCGGCGCTGTCAATGTAGCTTTGCACCGGGCGGCGGATGAACAGCACCATGATGCCGGCCAGAATGGCGGTAATCACCATCACCACGATGCCTTCGATCAGCGTGAAACCGCGTTGGCTCTTCATCGCGCCCTCGGCTCGTAGCGGCTGCGGTAGCCTTGCAGCGTGACCACGTCGTTGGCACCGGCGCCGTAAGTGACCGTGATGGTGATCAGCAGCGCATCCGCTGCAGGCACCTGGGAGCCGGCCGGCCCCAGCGCGACCGGCGTCAACGCCAGCGTGGTGGTGATGCCGGCCAGAGTACTATTGGCCAACGCCCCACCGGCAGCGTTGGCGCCCAGCGGGTTGCCGGCCACGTCGCGATCGATCAGGTTGGTGCCGTCGTTGACGGCAAACGCCCGCACTGCCGTGCCGGAAATATAGTTGTTCGGAACATAGTCATTGACGTTGTCGAAGGGCCGCGCGTTGCCTCCTTCCGGCCCCCAGTTTTCAACAGTGACGGGAGCGGTGCACTGGGCTGACGTGATTGCGGTCGCGGCGTTGTCGTCGGCCGGGTCGCAAACGCTCATTTGCGCTTGCTGGACTTCTTCCATATACGCTTCGGCGATCAGCAACGCTTGCTTGCGGCGGATCGGGTCGGTGCTGTTGGTGTTGGCCATGTTCATGATTTGCAGCAGCCCGGCCGCCGCCGCGCCGACGATCACCATAAACATGATGAGCTCGATCAGGGTGAGGCCTTGCTGGCGGCGGCGGTTATTGCACATAGCCGGTTTCCAGCCAGACGGTGATCTGGCTGTTGTTGCCGCCACTGCTGATGGTTAGGCTTAGCTGGTTGAAAGTGGACACGCCGGGCGTGTTGTCGGCGGCATTGTAGGGACGGCCCAAGGCGTCGAAGTAAAAATAGCCGCCGGTATTGACGCTCGCGGTGACGGTCACATCGTCGGGCCTCCCTTCGCACAGCCAGGCCGCGTTATAGCTGCCGCCGGACTGACAGCGTGCGCGGGTGGCGGCGCTGCCGCTGTTGCTGCCGCCCGGCGCGGTGACCAGTTCGTTTGCAGCGCATCCGGGGCCGGAGCAGACAGCAAAGCTGTTGCCATTGGTGATGACGAAGATCGGGCGGTTTTGCGCGATGGCGAGCTTCTGCGCGTAGCGGATGATGGCACGCGCTTGATCAGCGTAGGCGCGGTTCTGGAAGATAGCGTTATCCCAGAAGCGCGACACACCGATCGCGCCCAGGATGCCCATGATAACCAGGACGACGACAACCTCCACGATCGTGAAGCCGGCGGCCCTACGCGCTGTACGAGTCACAATAACTCCCGAGCAGCGCCAGCAAACAATTACTGGGTGCAGTCGGCTGCCGTGATGTTTTGCATCGTCGTAATGACCGGCGCCGTAGTCGCATTCGCGGCTTCGTTATACGTAATGGAACAATTAGTGGCAGCAGGAAGCGAAGCAGGTCGAATAACCATTGAGCCATTGTTCGCGACAACTGTGTAGTCGGCAGCATTAAGACCAGCTGCAATCGCTGTATTGGCATTGGCAGCTGGATAAGTGTTAACGAAAGTAACAGCCGTACCTTCAAAATTAATGCCGGCCGGCAGAGCGGCGGCGGCGGGATTAATCTGAGCTTGACCATGCGCGACAGAGGCCAGTGAAAGCAGCGCGCCGCGCGCGGCATTCATCGAAGCCAAGCGAGCGTCTCCGCTCAAGTTGCCAAAGCGCGGCAAGGCGGTGGCGGCCAGGATGCCCAGGATCACGATCACCACGATTAATTCGATCAGCGTGAAGCCGCCTTGGGCTTGTTTGCGCATTGCGGTCAGTGCTGGCTTGTTCATGTATTTCTCCAAATCGTCTTTAAGAAGATGCATCCTTAACTTGCTCAAAGGCCACACCTTGGGGTTCGGGTGTGCCTGACGGCTTGGCGGGGCTATGGGGCAAGCGAAATAATTTTACCTTGAATTTCAAACGTTTCGATGGAGCATTTCCGAAAGAATTTCCATTATTTAACAAATAAATCAGACTTTTATCACCGCGATCGAAGCACCAATTCCCCGCCCCGATATCGCTGTCATCAGGCCGAAATAATTCTCCGACGTAATTCACCGGCTTATCTTTTAGTAAATTGAACGGATTTTCTTCGGCCAAAAACGTTAAATCATGATTGCGCCCTGGCAATTTTGACTCTACCACCTTAATTTCTAAGGCCGTGCGCACGGCCGCCACCGTCATCTGTACAGCGCGTTGTTCAGCTTCGCCTTGGTAATACCATATTCGCTGTAACAACAAGGCAATCAAAATACCGATCACCGCCGTCGCAACCGCAAACTCCAGCAAACTGGCGCCGCGTTGTTTTGAAGATACAGAAATTGCCAAAAAATTCATTTTAGTGGTGCAAGGCGGCTTTGCCCAGATCCCAGATCGGCAGGAAGATGCCCAGCGCCAGCACCAATACCATGATGCCGAGGAAGACAATCAGGATCGGCTCGATCTGCGCCGACAAGGTCTTCAGCTCATAATCCACCTCGCGCTCGTACATCTGCGCGATCTCGTCCATCAGGTCGTCGATGGAGCCGCTCTCCTCACCCACCGCGATCATCTGCAGCACCACCGGCGTGAACACATTGGTGGCCGCGGCCGTACGCAGAATGCTGTCGCCGCGCTCGACGCCGTCGCGCATCTGCTCTACGCGCGCGGTCAGATAAGCGTTGTCCACCGTCTGCGCCACCACCGTCAAAGCCTGCACGATCGGCACGCCACTGCGGCTGGACAGCGCGAAACTACGCGCAAAGCGCGCCATGGTGGCCTTCAGCACGATCTTCCCGGCCACCGGAATCTTCAGTTTGAACTTATCCCACTGATACAAGCCCCTGGGCGTGCCTACCCACACGCGGAATCCCCAAATGCTCAGTACCAGGGCGCCCGCCAGCACCGGCCAGTAGCGCACCGTGAAGTTCGAGGTGCCTATTAATATCCGTGTCATCAGCGGCAGCTCGGTGTTGAAGCGCGCGAACACCCCGACAAACGCCGGAATCACAAACATATTCACCACCACCATGGCAATCACCATGGCCACCACCACAAAGGTCGGGTAACGGGTGGCGCTCTTGACCCGCTCGCGCATGTCGCGGTCGAACTCCAGATGGTCGAACAGGCGCAGAAATACTTCCTCCAACCGCCCGGTCATCTCTCCCACCCGCACCATCGACAGATAAAACGGCGTGAACACGTCCGGATGGCGGCGCATGGCGGCCGACAGTTCACGGCCCGCGTCCAGCGACTCGCGCAAATCCTTGATCACCTTGGCGAACGACTTGCTGACCGCCGATTCCTGCAAGCCCGCCAGTCCGCGCATGATCGGCACGCCGGATTTGAGCAAGGTGTACATCTGGCGGCTGAACAGTTGCACGTCCATCGACGTGACCTTCTTTTCCAGCAGCTTGGCCAGCCAGCTTTCGCCACTGTCGGCGGTGGCCTTTTTGGTCACCACGATCTCGATCGGCGTCACGCCGGTATTGAACAGCTGGTCGGCCACGGCGCCGCTGTCGGCCGCCTCCAGCACGCCTTGCATCAGCTCGCCGCGCGCGTTACGGCCCTTGTAGGCAAAGAACGGCACGGATTAGTCCTCGACCTGGTTACTGATGCGCATCGCTTCCGACACCGTGGTGCGGCCCTGGATCACCAGCGCCACCGCGTGGCGGCGCAAGGTTTCGCCGGCCATCTGCGCGGCCGCCACCTTGAGGAAATTGGAAGGGTCCGGATCGTTGGCGGCGTCCACCACGGCGCGCGTCATTTCCAGCAGCTCGTACACGCCGGTCCGGCCGCGATACCCCATGCCGTTGCAGTGCGAGCAACCTTTGCCGTGGAAGTAGCGGCCCTTGTCGACCTTGTCATTCAGCTCCAGCGACAGCCATTCGCGCTCGGTGGGCGTCGGTTCGTACGGCGTGGTGCAGCTCTCGCAGATCACCCGCACCAGACGCTGGGCCAGCACCGCCTGCAGCGACGACCCCACCATGTAGCGCGGCACGCCCATGTCCATCAGGCGCAGCGGCGTGCTGACGGCGTCGTTGGTGTGCAGCGTGGACAGCACCAGGTGGCCGGTCATGGCGGCGCGCAGGCCGATGGCGGCGGTTTCCTGGTCGCGCATCTCGCCCACCAGTACGATGTCCGGGTCTTGCCGCAGCGCCGAACGCAGCACGCGCGCGAAGTTGAGGTCAATTTTGTCGTTGACCTGCACCTGGTTGATGCCCGGCAGGCGGTACTCGACCGGATCTTCCACCGTGATCAGTTTTTTCTCCACCGAGTTCAGCTCGGCCAGCGCGCAATACAGGGTGGTGGTCTTGCCGGAACCGGTCGGCCCGGTCACCAGCACCAGCCCGTTCGGGCGCTGGACGATGGCGCGGAATTTCTCCAGCAGGCCGCGCGGCATGCCGATCGCATCCAGCTTGAGCTGGGTGCCGCCCTGGTTCAGCAGACGCATCACGACCGACTCGCCGTACTGGGTCGGCATGGTCGAGATACGCACGTCGATGCGCTGATTCTTTACGCGCACGGCAAAGCGGCCGTCCTGCGGCAGGCGCTTTTCGGAGATGTCGAGGTCGGACATCAGCTTCAGGCGCAGCGCCAGCGATGGTGCAATCTTGATATCAGCCTCGGTCTGCAGGTGCAGCACGCCGTCGATGCGGAAACGGATCTGCAGCCGGCTTTCCTGCGGTTCGATGTGGATGTCGGATGCGCGCACCTGCGCCGCATCGTCAAACACCGATTGCAGCAGCTTGACCACCGGCGCTTCTTCCAGATTCGGATTGGCCGCGGCCAGCGCGCCAAAGTCGACCGAGACGTCGCCCAGATCCTGCTCCAGCTCGCGCGCCAGGTCCGAGATATCCTCGGTGCGGCGGTAGATGCGGTCGATCGCGGCCAGCACCTCGGTTTCATTCACCACCGCCAGCTCGATATTCTGCTTGACGATGCGGGCAATCTCGTCATACGCGAACAGGTCGGTCGGATCGGACATGCCGACCAGCAACGCGCCATGGCGGTCTTCCAGCACCAGCGCGCGGAAGCGGCGCGCCTGGGTTTCCGGCAGCAGCCGCACGATTTCCGGATTGATGTTGAAGAACTTCAGGTTCAGGTACGGAATGTTGAGCTGGCGCGCCAGCGCGCCGGCGATCTGTTCCTCGGTCACATAGCCGTTCTCGACAAACACGCGGCCCAGCTTGCGCCCGCTGCGCTTCTGGTCGGCCAGCGCCAGCCCCAGTTGCTCCTCCGAGAGCAGCTTTTGCTGTACCAGGATTTCCCCCAGCCGGACTTTCTCTGGCCTCGACATGCCTTCTCCTTGACGATTCTCACCAAAACTTGCGGCCATTCTATGCCAGATGTGTTTTTAGAGCGAGCCAAGGTGTCGCTTTCTTTGGACGGATGCGCTACAGTGTCGCCCATGATCTTCCCAGCACTGCGCTTCCAGCAAGTTACCAAACGCTATGGCACGGCCAGCGTGCTGCACGGCGTGGACCTGGAGCTGCGCAGCGGCGAATGCTTTGGCCTGGTCGGCGTCAACGGCGCCGGCAAGACCAGCCTGATCAAATGCCTGCTGGATTTCTGCGCCCTGGACGGCGGCAGTATCGAGATCTTCGGCCAGCCGCACCACCAGCCGGCCGCGCGCCAGCCGCTGGGCTTCCTGCCCGAGCGCTTCACGCCGCCCTATTATTTAACCGGCGCCGACTTCATCCGCTACCTGCTAAGCTTGCAAGGACTGGCTTACCAGCCATCGGACGTGCGCGCCATGCTGGCGGCGCTGGACCTCGATCAGGACGCGCTCAAGCGCACGGTGCGCAGCTATTCCAAAGGGATGACCCAAAAACTGGGCCTGGCCGCCTGCCTTCTGGCGCGCAAGCCACTGTATGTATTGGACGAGCCGATGAGCGGACTGGACCCAAAAGCGCGCGCCCTGCTGAAAGACCAGTTGCGCAGCTTGCATCGCGGTGGCAGCACCTTGTTCCTGACCTCGCACGCGCTGGCCGATGTCGAGGAGCTGTGCGACCGCATGGCCATCCTGCACGCCGGCAGCCTCCGTTTTATCGGCACGCCGGCCGAATGCCGCGCCCGGTTTGGCGCACAGACGCTGGAACAAGCCTTTCTGACTTGCATAGCGTGAGGATGACTATGTACCAATCCCACTTTGGCCTGCGCGAATCGCCGTTCCACATCACGCCCAATCCGGCCTTCTTCTACGCCGGCAATGCGCGTGGCGATATCCTGGAAGCCATGCTGTACGCGGTCGGCAACGGCGAAGGCATCATCAAAGTCACCGGCGAGGTCGGCACTGGCAAGACCATGTTGTGCCGCATGCTGGAAAGCCGGCTGCCGGCGCATATCGACGTCATCTACCTGGTCAATCCCAACCTCAATCCGCTGGAGGTGCAGCACGCCATCGCCGCCGAGCTGGGCCTGCCGACCAGCGGGCTGCGCGCCGACGAGGTGCAGCGCAGCCTGCACGCCGAGCTGATTGCCCGGCACAGCGCCGGCCGCCAGGTGGTGTTGCTGGTCGAGGAAGCGCAAGCCATGCCGCTCGATACGCTGGAAGCGATCCGCCTGCTGACCAATCTGGAAACCGCGCGCAGCAAGCTGCTGCAGATCGTGCTGTTTGGCCAGCCCGAGCTGGACGAAAACCTGGCCTTGTCCAGCATGCGCCAGCTGAAGGAGCGCATCACCCACAGCTTCCACGTGCCGGCGCTGCAGGCCGACCTGACCGGCGACTTCCTGGCCTGCCGTCTGCGCGCGGCCGGCCACGACGGCCCTGCCCTGTTCAGCCCGGCTGCGGCACGGCTGATCGCGGAAGCCTCGGAAGGCATCGTCCGCCGCATCAACATCCTGGCCGATAAGGCCATGCTGGCCGCGTTTGCCGACGACGCCGACACGGTGGAGGCCAGCCACGCCCGCCAGGCCATTCTGGAATCGCCGTTCGGCCGCCGGCGTGGCCGGCGCACGCCGCGCGCTGTTGTTATAGGGGCCGCACTGGCCGTGATTTGCGTTCTGCTCCTTGCGGCGGCGCGGAATTTATAAGATCATGCCATCTATAATTGCAAAAGCACAACAAAAACTGCGACCTGAACCGATGAAAACTTTGCGCTCTCCCTTCGTCCCCGTGGTTTGCAGCGTGTTGCTGAGTGCTTGCGCCAGCCATCCTGTTACGCCGTCCCCGGCCCATATCAGCGAACCGCCGCCGGCGGCCGGAGCGATTCCCGAGCCGGTCCAGCAAAGTGTGGCGCTGCCGCCACCCAAGCCGGCCGCCAAGGTCGCGACTTATAGCGTGACCGTGCACAAGGTGCCGGTGCAGTCGCTGCTGTTTGCGCTGGCGCGCGACGCCGGCCTGAATGTCGATATCCACCCCGGCATCGACGGTGTGGTGACGCTGAACGCGCTGGACCAGACCCTGCCGCAACTGCTGAACCGCATCCAGCGCCAGGTCGACATGCGTTATGAAATCAACGGCGAGACCCTGACCGTGCTGCCGGACAGCCCGGAATGGCGCAACTACAAGGTTGATTACGTCAACATCGCGCGCAGCACCGCCAGCAGCGTGAATATCGCCACCCAGATTTCCACCACCGGCGGCGGCGCCGACACCAGCTCCAATCCGGTGCAGGCCAGCCAGCAGCCGGTCAACAGCGCCAACGCCAATAACAACAACGGCAACAACAACGGCCAGTCGCAGCAAAGCGGGCAGACCAACAACGGCCCGGCAGCCAATGGCACCAACAATTCCACCACGGTGGTGAATAACCGCTCGGACAACAACTTCTGGTTCAACCTGGAGAAGAATATCCGCGACATGCTGCGCGCCACCAACCTGTCCGACAGCCCGAGCGATCCGCTGGCCGCCCTGCAGCAGGCCCAGCAGGGCGCCGGCGCGCCGAACGGCCTCGGCCAGCCGGCCGCCGTACCGGCGCTGGACCTGGGCGCGCAGTCGCGCAACGCCAACCGCACGAATTCGGTCATCGTCAACCCCGAGGGCGGCCTGATCGCAGTGCGCGCGACCTCGCGCCAGCACGAGAAGATCCAGCAATTCCTGGACGTGGTGCTGGGCGCGGCCAAGCGCCAGGTGCTGATTGAAGCCACCATCATCGAGGTCAAGCTGAGCGACTCCTACCAGCAGGGCATCAACTGGAACAGCGTCGCCGGCGGCGGTCTCAAGCTCAATCAGGGCCAGGTCGGCACCACCGCCCTGCCCAGCGGCGTGACGGTCGGCACCACGCCCGGCATGTTCGTGCTGAACTACGTCAACCCGAACAGCCGGCTGGGCAATATCGCCACCACCATCCAGCTGCTGGAATCGTTCGGCAAGGTGAAAGTGCTGTCCAGCCCGAAAATCAGCGTGTTGAACAACCAGACCGCGCTGCTCAAGGTGGTCGACAACAATGTGTTCTTCTCGATCAAGGTGACGCCGGCCATCCTCAACGCCAACGGCGTACCGACCACGCCGGCCACTTATGAATCACACCTGGAAACCGTGCCGGTCGGCTTCGTGATGAGCGTGACGCCGCAGATTTCCGACAGCGACGAAGTCACCCTCAACGTGCGCCCCACCATCACGCGCGTGGTCGGCAAGGTCAAGGACCCCAACCCGGCGCTGGCGGCCGCCAATGTCACCAGCGAGGTGCCGGTGATCCAGGCGCGCGAGCTGGAATCAATCATGCGGGTCAACAGCGGCCAGATCGCCGTCATGGGCGGGCTGATGCAGGACTCGGTGGACAACGCCAAGGACAGCGTGCCGGTGCTGGGCCGGATTCCGCTGCTGGGCGACCTGTTCTCCTATCGTAACGAGAACACCACCAAGACCGAGCTGGTGATTTTCATGCGGCCAGTGGTGGTCAAGGACGCCAGCATCAACGGCGACTACAAGGATTACCGCTACATCCTGCCGGGCCAGAAGCCCGATACCGAACCGTATCCCGTTTCCAAGGCCAATGGATCATGAGTCTCTTAATGCAGGCGCTCAAGAAAGCCGAGCGCGCAAAACAAAACTCGGTCTCCGACGAGGAGCTCGACAAGCCGTCGGAAGCGTTTGACGAGGTACTGGCGCTGACGCCGGACAGCGCGCCGCCGCCCCCGGCGCCGGCCGCGCCGGCACGCGAATTCAATCTCGAAGGGTTGAGCCTGGAGCCGATGGCGCCCACGGTGGCCGCCGCCGCCGCGCCGCGGCCGACGCCCAGCCCGGAACCGGCCATGAGCGACCACAAGGAACCCGGCCTGACGCTGGACCTGGCGCCCGATCCTGCCGCGCCAGCCAGTCCCGCAGCCCCGGCCGCAAGCGCCCCATCCGCCAGCGCGCACCCGGCCGCCGCTTCCACGGCCGGCGCCAGCGCCGCTGCACGCGCGGCCGCCGGACTGGATGCTGAATCCGCCGCACCGGCCCCGCAAGCGGCCAGTGCCCAGGCCGCGCCGCGCACGGCCGCCAAGCCGGCCGCAGGCACCACCGCCGGCGCAGCCGCGCAAGCCAGCGCCGCCAGCAAAGCCGCTGCCGCGCCGGCTGGTGGCGACAAGCCGCGCGCGGCCGCCCGCGCCCGCGCGCGCGCCGCCGCCACCGCCGAACCGACCGGCATCGATCCTGAACGCCTGCGCCTGATCGGTCTGATCGCCGTGCTGGTGCTGGTGGTGGGCGGCTTTGGCCTGTACTACTGGCGCGCCCTGACCGCGCCGGGCGCCGGCGCCGACCTGCCGCCGGTGCCAATGCCGCCGCCGGGCGCCACCGGCGCCACCCCGGCGCAAGCGGTGGTGGCCAGCATCGCCCCCGGCGGCGCCGCGCCCACCGCGCCGGCCGCCGATCCCGACGACCCCATGCTGGCGCCCAGCCCCGGCCTGAGCCGCGCCGCCCAGCAGGCGCTGGAACAGCGCATCGCCCGCACCGAGGAAGAACTGGCCGCCACCCGCCAGGCCATGCAGGCAGCGGCCGCCGCGGTCAACGCGCCGCGTCCCGAACAAATGCCGCCGCTGTCCGCCCCCGACAGCGGCGAGATCCGCGTCGCCCGCAACATGCAAACCTCGCCGGTGGCGCCGGCGCTGGACGGCGCCTACAGCGCCTTCAACAGCGGCGACCTGAACACCGCCCAGCAGCAATATGGCGAAGCGCTGGCGCAAGACCCCAACAACCGCGACGCCCTGCTGGGCGCGGCGGCCGTGGCCGCGCGCCAGAACCAGAAAGACAAGGCCGCTTCCTACTATCTGCGCCTGCTGGAACTGTCGCCCAATGACGGCGCCGCCACGGCCGGCCTGATCGGCCTGCGCCAGGGCGACATCAGCCTGAGCGAAGCGCGCCTCAAGGGCATTCTCAACACCAATCCGGAAGCCGCGCCGGTACTGTTCGCGCTGGGCAACCTGTACGCCCAGCAGGGCCGCTGGCCGGACGCGCAGCAAGCCTACTTCCGCGCGGTCGGCTCGGCGCCGGACAATCCGGACTACGCCTACAACCTGGCTGTCGGCCTGGACCGCCTGAACCAGCCCAAGCTGGCGCTGACCTATTACCAGCGCGCGCTGGCCCTGGCCCAGGACAAGGCGGTGGGCTTCGACCGCAACGCGCTGCGCAAGCGCATGCACGAACTGGGCCTCGGCAGCGGCGCACACTGAACACATGGCAGAACAACCCAAACTCCCGCTCGGCAAACTGCTGATCCAGAAAGGCATCATCAGCGAAGACCAGCTGCGCATCGCGCTGATCGAGCAGAAAAGCACCAATGAGCCGCTGGGCAAGCTGCTCATCACGCTGGGCTTCGTGACCGAGGCCACGGTGCGCGAGGCGCTGTCGGAGAACCTCAATACCCAGAGCGCGGACCTGAACAGCCTGGTGGTGGACGCCATCGCGCTCAAGCTGATCCCGAAAGACGTGGCCAAGCGCTACCGCGTATTCCCCATTGTCTACGAGCGCGCCACCGACAATCTGATCCTGGCCATGTCCGACACCAGCAACATCGTGGCGCTGGATCAGATCAGCGCCATGCTGGTCAAGGGCATCACCATCACGCCGCTGCTGGTGAACGAATCGGACATCCAGCGCGCCATCGACCAGTACTACGGCTTCGAGCTGTCAATCGACGGCATCCTGCACGAGATTGAAACCGGCGAAGTCAATTACGCCAGCCTCGGCACCACCTCGGACGAATACAGCCAGCCGATGGTGCGCCTGATCGACGCCATTCTGGCGGACGCGGTGCAGAACGGCGCCTCCGACCTGCACTTCGAGCCGGAGCAATCCTTTTTGCGCATCCGCTACCGCATCGACGGCATCCTGCGCCAGATCCGCAGCCTGCACAAATCCTACTGGCCGGCGATGGCGGTGCGCCTGAAAGTGATGTCGAACATGAACATCGCGGAAACCCGGGCGCCGCAGGACGGCCGCATTTCGATCAAGTTCAGCGGCCGCCAGATCGACTTCCGCGCCTCGGCCCAGCCCACCACCCACGGCGAAAACTTCGTGCTGCGCGTGCTGGACCGCCAGAAAGGCATCGTGCCGCTGGACGGCCTGGGCCTGGCGGAGGAAGAACTCAGCCTGCTGAAGCTGATGATCGCCCGCCCCGACGGCGTGATCCTGGTGACCGGCCCGACCGGCTCCGGCAAGACCACCACCCTGTATTCGATCCTCAACCACATCAACACCGAAAGCGTCAACATCATGACGCTGGAAGACCCGGTCGAATACCCGATGAACATGATCCGCCAGACCTCGGTCAACGAATCGGCCAAGATGGGCTTTGCCGAAGGCATCCGCTCGATGATGCGGCAAGACCCGGACGTGATCCTGGTGGGCGAGATCCGCGACCAGGAAACCGCCGAGATGGCGTTTGCCGCCGCCATGACCGGCCACCAGGTGTATTCCACCCTGCACACCAACTCGGCCATCGGCGCCATCCCGCGCCTGCTGGACATCGGCGTGCTGCCCGACATCATGGCCGGCAACATCATTGGCATCATCGCCCAGCGCCTGGTGCGCAAGCTGTGCACCAGCTGCCGCGAAGCCCATGTGGCCGACGAGATCGAGCGCAAGCTGCTGGCCATCCCGGACGACAGCGGCCCGCAAACCCTGTATCGCCCGGTCGGCTGCGACAAGTGCGCGCACCAGGGCTACAAGGGCCGCATTGCCATCATCGAATTGCTGAAGATGACGCCGGCGCTGGATGAGCTGGTGGCGCGCCGCGCCTCTTCGCGCGAACTGAAAAAGGCCGCCGCCGAAGGCGGCTTCCACAGCCTGATCGACGACGGCTTGCGCCGCGTGCTGGAAGGCGTGACCACGCTGGAGGAAGTCGGCCGCGTGGTGGACCTCACCGAAAGGCTGAGCTGATGCCGCAATATTTCTACCGCGCGATGGACGCCACCGGCGCTATCCAGCCGGGCAATATGGACGCCAGCAACGAGCCCGATCTGGAGATGCGGCTGCACCGCATGGGGCTGGATCTGATCGACTGCCGCGTCTCGCGCGCCAAGGTGGTGGCCCTCAAGCGCCTGATCACGCGCAAGGACTTGATCAACTTCTGCTTCCACATGGAGCAGATGACTGGCGCCGGCGTGCCCATCCTGGATGGCCTGAACGACCTGCGCGAAAGCATCGACCACCCGCGCTTCCGCGAAATGATCACCGGCCTGATTGAGAACATCGAAGGTGGCAAGCAGCTGTCGGCCTCGATGGCGGCTTATCCGGAAGTGTTTGACGCCACCTTCACCAGCCTGATCATGGCCGGCGAACAGAGCGGCAAGCTGACCGAGGTCTTCAAGAACCTGTCGGAAACCCTGAAATGGCAGGACGAGCTGGCCTCGCAGACCAGGAAAATCGTCATGTACCCGGCCGCCGTCGGCCTGTTCGTCACCGGCGTGATGTTTTTCCTGATGATTTACCTGGTGCCGCAGCTGACCTCCTTCGTCAAAAACATGGGCAACACGCTGCCGCTGCACACCAGGGCGCTGATCTTCGTGTCCAACATCTTCATCGATTACTGGTACATCATGCTGGCCCTGCCGATTGTCGGCTACTTCGGCCTGCGCGCCTGGCTGGCCCACAGCGAGCAGGCGCGCTACGCCGCCGATGCCTTCAAGCTGCGCATCTGGCTGATCGGGCCGGTGCTGCACAAGATTATCCTGGCGCGCTTTGCCACCTTCTTTGCCATGATGTACGCCTCCGGCATCACCATCCTGGAATGCATCCAGCTGTCCGAAGGCATCGTCGGCAACCGCGTGGTGGCGGCCGGCCTGCGCCGCGCGGCGCAGCAGATTTCCGAGGGCCAGGGCATTACCGCCGCGTTTGCCAATACCGGGATTTTCCCGCCGCTGGTGATCCGCATGCTCAAGGTCGGCGAATCGACCGGCGCGCTCGATGGCGCGCTGCGCAACGTCAGCTACTTCTACAACCGCGAAGTGAAGGAGATGATCGAGAAAGTCCAGTCCATGATCGAGCCGGCCATCACCGTGGTGCTGGGGGTGATGGTGGGCTGGATCATGCTGTCGGTGATGGGGCCGATCTACGACACCATCAGCAAGATCAGGACCTGAGGCCGCCGTGTTCAGCAAACATTTATTTTATCTGACCAGCGATCAGCTGCGCGCCTACCAGTGGCAGGGCGGCCGCCTGACCGGCGGCGTCGCGTTTGCCAACAACCGCGCCGGCATCGACGACTTCATGGATTACGTCGACAGCCAGCGCGCCGTGCCGGTGTACATCCTGGCCGACCTGATCGAGGAAGACTTTCAGCGCCTGACCATGCCGCACGTGAGCGGCATGGCGGCGCGCAAGCTGCAGCAGCGCCGCCTGGTGCAGCAATACCGCGAGACGCCGTTCCGCCACTACGAGGTGCAGGGGCGCGAAGCGGCCGGCCGGCGCGACGACATCGTGCTGCTGTCAGCCCTGACCAATCCATCTTCGGTGCAGCCGTGGGTGGAGGCGCTGGAGCAGCTGCACGTGCCGCTGGCCGGCCTGTATTCCACCACCCTGCTGAGCGAGGCGCTGGCGCAGCGCCTGAAACTGCGCGACGAGCATCTGCTGCTGGTGACCCAGCAATCGGCCGGCTGGCGCCAGAGCTACTTCCAGAAAGGCATGCTGAAGTTCTCGCGCCTGACGCCGGCCATCGACCGCGACGGCAAACCGGTCAACATTGGCAGCGAAACCGCCAAAACCCAGCAATTCCTGACCAGCCAGCGCCTGATCGGCCGCGGCACCGTGCTGCAGACCGTGGTGATCACCCCGGCCGCCGACAGCGAAGCGCTCGACCAGCAATGCGAAGACGGCGCCGAAACCGAGTTCCGCTTTCTGACGCTGGAATCGGTGGCGGCGCGCGCCGGCCTCAAGACCGGTCCGGGCGAAGTCGAGCAATTGGCGCAGCACATGGCCGAGCCGATGATGCTGGCCTTCCTCGCGCATCGTGAGCCGGACAGCCATTACACGCTGGGCGTCTGGCAGCGCTACTTCAAGCTGTGGCGCATGCGGGTCAACCTGTACGCGGTCAGCGCCGGGCTGACCATGGTGTGTGCTGGCATCACCGGCTACAACCTGTGGCAACACGCGCAGGCCGAAAGCGACACCGCCCTGCTGAAGCGCGAGACGGCGCAATTCGACCAGCGCTACCGCGACCTGATGGCCGAGATGCCGCCGCGCGTGACCAGCACCGCCAATATGCGCGCCGCCGTCAATGTCGAGCGCATGCTGGCCACGCAGTCAGCGACGCCATTGGGCATGGCCACCCTGGTCAGCCGCGCGCTGGAAGGCGCACCGCAGATCCGCCTGGTGCAGATGGACTGGAAGGTCAGCGTGCCGGCCGCCAACGGACCGGCGCCTGGCCAGGAAGACAACCAGGCCACGCCGATTTCATCGCTGGTGGCCGGCATTCCGTCGCGCGCGCCGCAGGTGCTGGTGGTGGAGGCCGAGATCCTCACGCCGCCGGACGATTACCGCGCCGCAGTCGACAACATGACCCAGTTCGCCCAGGCCCTGGCGCGGCATCCGCACCTGACGGTGGAAATCGAGAAGCCGCCGGTGGACACCCGTTCCTCCGTCAAGCTGGCCGGCAAGGCTGGGCCGCAGGCCGGCGAGACCGGCCGCAGCAAATTCACCCTGAACCTGGTGTGGAAACCATGAGCACGAACCCTGTCACCGGCCCCAAGAAAGCGGCTGCCACCATCGCCATGCCGTACTGGATCAACGAGTTCGCGCTGATCCGTACGGCGGTGCTGACCCTGCTGGCCGCGCTGACCGTCTCGGCCACCGGGGTGCTGCTGAGCGACATCAACAAACAGGAAGCCATCGAGCAGGCCGAGCGCGCACAGCGCAACCGCGACGCCGCTTATTCGCTGTACGCCCAGGTGGACAATGAAAAACGCGACATCCGCAATTTCCAGCAGCGCTATGTGCAGTTGCGCCAGCGCGGCCTGATTGGCGACGAGCGGCGGCTGGAGTGGCTCGATACCATGCGCCGCACGCAGGCGCAGCTCAAGCTGCCGCCGCTCAGTTACGAGATCGAGCCGCAGCAGGTGGTGCAGCTGGAGACGCCGCTCGACCTCGGCGACTTCCAGTTGCGCGGCAGCCGCATGCATCTGCACATGGAATTGCTGCATGAGCTGGACCTGTTCAACTTCTTCCAGGAGCTGCGCGAGAGCAGCTATGCCGTGGTGCAGGATTGCTCGATCAAGCGGCTGGGCGTGGTGGCCGGCACGCCAGGCGCGCCAACACTGGGCGCGGACTGCACGCTGAACTGGATCACGCTGAACACCGCGCCGAAAGCGCCGGCACTGGCGGGAACCATGCCGCAGAAAGGCAAATTATGAAGCGTACCGCCTGGATCGTGCTGCTGGCTCTGGCCGCCGGAACCGCACAGGCGCAGGTGACGCTGGGCCGACTGTTCTCGTCACCGGCGGAACGCTCGGCAATGGAGAGCGCACGCGGTGGACAGGCTGGCCAGCCGGCCAGCAGCCCGGGCACACAGATGGTCGCGGGCGCGCCACCCGGCGGCGCGCAAATGGTGGCCGATGCTCCGCCCGTATACGCTGGCGATCCCGGGGCGGTGGCAGGCGCCCCGTCCGGCGGCGCAGGCGGCGTGGGCGGCGGCCCAGCCGGCTACGGCGGCGGCGCGGGAGGCGTGGGCGGCGGCCCGTCCGGCTATACCGGCGGCGCGGGCGGTGTGGCGGGCGCTCCGCCAGGCTACACCGGCGGTGCTGGCGGCGTGGCGGGTGCTCCGCCCGGCTACACCGGCGGTCCCGGCATGGTGGCCGGCGCTCCGCCTGGTGCGCCCGGCGGCCCGCCGCTGCCAGATCCGGCAGCGGCCTCCGCTGCCGGCGCCATGCCATCCCCAGGCGCAGGCTCCACCCTGACCATGAGCGGCGTCATGCGCAGCAGCGACAACCAGATCACTGTCTGGCTCAACGGCACCCCGCAGCCCTACCTGCAGGGCGCGCTGACGCCGCCCAATGCCGGCCCGGCCGCCCTGACCATGGTGCTGCCATCCGGCACCAAGGTGGTGCTCAAACCCGGCCAGCGCTACGACCTGAACGAAAGACGCATCAAGGATGTCAATGAACCTTAAGTCCGCGCGCGGCCGCCAGTCCGGCTTCACGCTGGTGGAAATCGCCATCGTGCTGCTGATTGTCGGCCTGATGATCGGCGGCCTGATCGCGCCATTGTCGTCGCAACTGGAACAGCGCCGCGTCAGCGACACCCAGCGCGTAATGGGCGAGGCGCGCGAAGCCCTGTTCGGCTTCGCGCTGCGCAACGGCTACCTGCCCTGCCCGGCCATCTCCTTCAGCAACGGCCTGGAAGACCGCACCGGCAACGTCTGCAACAAGCGCTACGGCTACCTGCCGTGGGCCACGCTGGGCGTCAGCCGCCTGGACGGCTGGAACCGCCTGATGGGCTACACCGTCACCCCGGCGTTTGCGCATTCGGCCATCCTGTTCACGCTCAAGACCCCGCGCGACATCACCATTGCCACGCGCGACCGCAACGGCCAGCTGACCGCCGCCACCGGCATCAACGACATCCCGGCCGCCATCATATCCTTCGGCCGCAACGGCTACGGCGCCACCAGCGACCAGAACATCATCATTGCCGATGGCGGCAATGGCAATCTGGACGAGAAAACCAACCTGCAAAGCTCCGGCACCGCCTTGATCGCGCGCGACCCCAGCGACGACAACCGCACGCCCGGCGGCGCGTTCGACGATGTGGTGAGCTGGATCTCGCCCAACATCCTGTACAACCGCATGGTGGCGGCACAACGACTGCCATGATCGCGCCCGCGCTCACCATCGCCCGTTACACGCTGCTGGAAGCGCTGCGCAACCGGCTGTTGTGGCTGTTGCTGCTGATGGCGGCCGGCGCGGTGGCGGTCAGCGGCTTTCTCAACGAGCTGGCGCTGACTGAAAGCCGTCAACTGCAGGCCGCCCTGCTGGGCGCCGTGCTGCGGCTGGCCGCGGTATTCCTGGTGGCCACCTTCGTGGTCACCAGCATGGCGCGCGAAGCCAATGACAAAGGCCTGGAACTGCTGATGGCCCTGCCGCTGCCGCGCGCCGTCTACCTGGTTGGCAAACTGGCCGGCTTCGGCGCGCTGGCGCTGCTGCCGGCGCTGCTGTTCGGCGCGCTCGGCCTGTTTTTCGCGCCGCCGGCGCAGGCCGCGCTGTGGGCGTTCTCGCTGCTGTGCGAATGCTGGATCGTGGCCGCCTTCAGCGTGCTGTGCATGCTAACCCTGAGCCAGGTGTTGCCGGCGCTGGCCGCCGCGTTTGCGTTTTACCTGCTGGCGCGCGTGATCGCCGTCTTGCAGCTGCTGGGCCACGGCGCCGCCAGCGTCCACAGCGTCAGCCAGCAGGCGCTCAACACCGGCATCGACGGCCTGGCGCTGCTGCTGCCCCATCTCGACCAGTTCACCCGCAGCGACTGGCTGGTGTATCACAGCGGCAGCGCCGCCGAACTGGGCGCGATCGCCGCGCAAACCGCGATCTACGTGGCGCTGCTGACTGCCGCCGCGCTGTTCGACCTGCACCGCAAAGCCATCTGAGCCGCCATGGCCGCCGCATCGTCCACCCCGCCATTGCCGCCCGCCCCACCTGCCAGCCGGTCCACGCGCGCTGCGGCACAACGCCCGGCGCCACGTGCCGTATTGCTGGCCGTGCTGCTGGCATTGGCGGCGCAGATCGGCTGGCAGGCCAGCCGCCCGCCGCCGCGCGCCCGCGCGCAAGACCTGCCGCCGGCGCCATCGCTGGCCGCCCTGCAGCTGGCAGCCTTGGGCGACCCGGTGGCGCTGTCCAAGGCCACCATGCTGTACGTGCAAGGCTTCGACGAACAGGCCGGCATCAGCATCGCCTGGCGCGACCTCGACTACCGCAAGCTGGCCGGCTGGCTGCAGCGCGTGCTGGAGCTGGACCCGCGCGGCCAATACCCGCTGCTGGCCGCCAGCGAAGTGTATGGCGCCGTCACCGATCCGGCCCGCGCGCGCCTGATGCTCGACTTCGTCTACGCCCGCTTTGGCGAAGATCCCAACCGCCGCTGGCCCTGGCTGGCGCACGCCGCGCTGGTGGCCAGGCACCGCCTGCACGACCTGCCGCTGGCGCGCAGTTATGCGCAGGCGATCCGCCTGCACGCCACCGGCCCGCAGGTGCCGGCCTGGGCGCGCGAGCTGGAAATCTTCATCGCGGAAGACATGAACGAACGCGACAGTGCACGCGCCCTGATCGGCGGCCTGCTGCGCAGCGGCCAGATCACCGACCCGCACGAATTGCAGTTCCTGTCCGACCGGCTGGACCAGCTGAATGCCGACCACAAGCCCTAGGCCGCTTGCTATACTACGCAGACAATAACCAAAGGATCTCGCCATGCGCCCCTACCCTCGCACCGCCCGCCAACGCGGCTTCACCCTGGTGGAAATCGCCATCGTTTTGGTCATCATTGGCCTGCTGCTGGGCGGGGTGCTGAAGGGCCAGGGACTGATCGACAGTGCGCGCGTCAAGAACATCATCCAGCAATCCACCTCGCTGACGGCGGCGGTCAACGCCTACCAGGATAAATTCCGCGCCCTGCCCGGCGATGACGTGCAAGGCACCACCCACGCGCCGGGCGCCACCGGCAACGGCAACGGCGACGGCCAGATTTCCGAATACCTGCTGGCGCCGCAGCACCTGGCGCTGTCCGGCTTCATTACCGGCTCGTTCAACGGCACCACCGACTTCATGACCAGCGCCCAGGGCGGCGCGGTGTACATTTACAACGATGTGGTGGCTGGCCGCGGCGGCAACGGCGTGCGCCTGGACAACCTGCCGGACTCGTTTGCCGAACAGGTCGATAGCAAGCTGGATGACGGCAAATACAACACCGGCTCGGTACGCGCCACCAGCCCCTACACCAACAACGGCAGCGTCATCCAGCGCACCGCCGTATTCTTCTGAATTTAAAAGCACGCCCGTACTTTTATTCGTTTAGAATAGCTGTCACCACGGATAACAGCAGGAGACAGCATGTTTGAAGAATTCATCGGCACCAAGGCGGTGTCCGCGCGCCACCAGTTCGATACCGCCGCCCTGCACGCCTGGCTGCGCCAGCACGTCGACGGCTATCCGGACGGCGACCTCAGCGTCGAACAGTTCAAGGGCGGCCAGTCCAATCCCACCTTCAAACTGAGCATTGCGGGCCAGCACTATGTGCTGCGCACCAAGCCGGCCCCGGCCGCCAAGCTGCTGCCCTCCGCCCACGCCATCGAACGCGAATACCGGGTCATGGACGCGCTGCAAAAACACGGCTTCCCCGCCGCCCGCCAATATGCCCTGTGCACCGATGAAAGCGTGATTGGGCGCGCCTTCTACGTGATGGAATTTGTCGCGGGCCGGGTGCTGTGGGACCAGGCCCTGCCCGGCATGACGCCGGCCGAGCGCGCCGCCATCTATGATGAAATGAACCGCGTGATCGCCCAGCTGCACACGGTCGATTACGCCGCTATCGGCCTGGCCGACTATGGCAAGCCGGGCAATTATTTCGCGCGCCAGATCGAGCGCTGGAGCAAGCAGTACCTGGCCTCGCAGACCGAGACCATTGCCGCCATGGACCAGTTGATCGCCTGGCTGCCGGCCAACATCCCGCCCGGCGAGGATACCGCCATCGTGCATGGCGACTTCCGCCTGGACAATCTGCTGTTCCACCCGACCGAGCCGCGCATCCTGGCCGTGCTGGACTGGGAACTGTCGACCCTGGGCCACCCGTTTGCCGATTTCTCTTACCACTGCATGAGCTGGCACATCGAGCCGGGCAAGTTCCGCGGCATCGCCGGCCTCGACCTGCAGGCGCTGGGCATCCCGTCGCAACAGGATTACATCGCCCGCTATGCCGAGCGCACCGGCAAGCAGATCGCGCTGGCCGATTTCAACTTCTACCTGGCATTCAATATGTTCCGGCTGGCAAGCATCATGCAAGGCATCATGAAGCGCTATGTCGATGGCACTGCCGCCAGCGCGCAAGCGCTGGAGTCGGGCCAGATGGCGCGGCCGATGGCGGAACTGGGCTGGTCTTACGCCTGCGGCAAAGCCATCTAGCCAGACGCTGTGGCGGGCGTGGCCCGTATTGGACAAAAGCACTTTATGAAATCCCGCGCCTCGGCTACTATCGTGCTGCCAGCACTCTAGTGAGGCCAGGGGCGTGCCAGAGACCAAACGCAAACAACTGCCATCCATCCGCTCGCAGATCGCGCTGCTGGTCATGGCGTGCGCGCTGCCCACGGTGATCGGTTTTGGCGCCCTGGTGGCGCAGTTCTACCGCAGCGAACGCGAAACCCTGAAACAGGACACCCAGCAGGCGGCCCGCGCGGTGGCGGCCGCCATCGACCGCGACCTGGTGCAAAGCGAGGGCGCGGTGGTGGCGCTGTCCTCGTCGCCCAGCCTGCGCAGCGGCGACCTGGCGGCGCTGCGCCTGCAGGCCGGCGCCCTGCTCAGCCCGCAGTTTCCAGCCTCGCAATTCATCCTCAGCGAAGCCAGCGGCAAGACCGTGCTCAACGTCGGCGCCCCCCTGCCCGAGACCCTGAACCCGATCAACAACGCGCGCCGGCTGCAGGCGCTGTTCGGCCATGGCCGGCCGCAGATGTCGGTGGTGATCGTGGCAGGCAGCGCCTTGCTGGCGATCGACGTGCCAGTGTTTCTGGACAGCCGGGTCAGCTACGCCCTGACCGCGCTGCTCAAGCCGGACCGGCTGACGCGCATCCTCAAGGATGAACACATTGCCGCCGACCAGGCCATGACCCTGTTTGACGCCGACGGCAACGTCGTGGCCCAGGCCGGCGGACCGCGCCTGCTGCTGGGCCACGCGGCCGATCCGGCGCTGCGCGAACAACTGTACAAAGGGCAAGAGATCCTGCTGGAAACCGACGATGCCGCCGGCACGCCGGTGTACATGGGGCTGAGCCGGGCGCCGGTCAGCGGCGCCACGGTGGCCATTGCCAGCGCACGCGACAAAGCCACGCTGCAACTGCTGGAAGCGGTGGCGCTGATCGCCCTGACCATGCTGGCCGTGCTGGCAGCCGGCTTCTCGCTGGCCTGGTCGGTGGGCGGACGCATCGCCGGTTCGGTGCGCGACCTGGTGGAGCCAGCGCAAGCGCTGGCCAGCGGCAAGCCGTTTGCCATGCCGGCCACCACCTTTGCCGAGGCCGACATGGTGGCGCGCTCGCTGCAGGCGGTCGAGGGCGACCTGCTGCGCCACAGTCAGGAGCTGGAGCGGCTGGTGGCCGAACGCACCAGCCAGCTGGAAAAAAACCGCAGCCAGCTGGAAACCCTGTACGCCACCGCGCCGGTCGGCCTGAGCTATGTGGACGCCGAACTGCGGGTGCTGCGCATCAACGATTACCTGGCCGCCCTCAACCAGCAAAAGGCGATCGCCCACCTCGGCCGCCACATCGGCGACATGATTCCCGACCACGCGGTGCGCCGGCAGGTGCTGGAGGATTACCGCATCGTGCTGGAGAGCGGCAAGCCGCTGACCGGACTGGAGCGCACCGGCTATCCGGCCTCCTCGCCCGACCAGCTGCACCACTGGGTGGTCAGTTACTACCCGCAATTCGGCACCGACGGCAAGATCATCGGCATCACCGCCCTGCTGCTGGACGTGACCGCGCAAAAACGCGTGGAAGCCGAACTGCTGCGGTCGCGCCAGCTGCTCAGCTCAGTGCTGGAAAATATTCCGGCCATGATTTTCCTGAAACGCGCCGGCGACCTGCGCTTTGAAATCTTCAACCGCTTTGGCGCCCAGATGCTGGGCACCACCAGCGAGCACATCGTCGGCAAGACCGACTATGAACTGGTGCCGGCCGCGATGGCGGACGCCTTCAAGGCCGCCGATCAGCAAGTGCTGGCCACGGCGCCGGGCGTGGTGACCGAAATCATGGAAGAACCGCTGGAAACCGCCGCCGGCCGGCGCTACCTGACCACCCGCAAGGTGGCGCTGCGCGACGAGCACGGCCAGCCGACCCACGTGCTGGGCATTTCGCTCGACATCACCGACCGCAAGGAAGCCAAGGAGGTGCTGCGCGCCACCGCCGAGCGCCTGAGCGCCAGCGAGCGCTTCGTGCGCGCCGTGACCGACAACCTGCCCGGCATGGTGGCCTACTGGGACGCCAGCCTGCACTGCCGCTTTGCCAACCGTTACTTCCTCGACTGGCACGGCGTCAGCCAGGACGACATCATCGGCGCCGGCATGCCGGACGTGGTGGGCCAGCAGCAGTACGCCGAGGGCGCGCCGTACGTGGCCGCCGCGCTGGCCGGCGAACCGCAGGGTTTTGGCGGCCGCCTGCAGTGGCCCTCGGGGGAAATCAGCCACACCTGGGTCAATTACATTCCGGACCTCGACGATAACGGCGCAGTAAAGGGTTTCTTTGTGCTAGTCTCCGATATCACCGAACTGAAGGAAACGGAATTGCACTTGCAGGAGTTGAACGAGGAACTGATCCTGGCACGCGACCGCGCCGAGGCCGCCAGCCGCGCCAAGAGCGAATTCCTGGCCAACATGAGCCACGAAATCCGCACGCCGATGAACGCCATCATCGGCCTGGCCCGCCTGCTGGAGGAGGCGCCGCTGGCGCCGCGCGAACGCGGCTACTTGCACAAGATCCAGTTTGCCACCCAATCCCTGCTCAGCCTGGTAAACGACGTGCTGGACTTTTCGCGCGTGGAAGCCGGCCAGCTGGTGCTGGAGCATGCCACCTTCAATTTGCAGCACATTCTCGACAGCATCAGCGTCATGCTGAGCGGCAGCGCCAGCGACAAGGGCGTGGAGCTGGTGTACGACATCGATCCCAGCATGCCGACCGAGCTGGCCGGCGACCCGATGCGGCTGCAGCAGGTGCTGCTCAACCTGGTATCCAACGCCATCAAGTTCACCGCCCACGGCGAGGTGGTGCTGACGGTGCGCCCGGCGCCCGGTTCGGCACGGCCCGGCGACCGCGCGGTGCTGGTGGAATTCCGCGTGCGCGACACCGGCATTGGCATCGCCCCCGAGCAGCAGGCCGGCATCTTTGACGCCTTCTCGCAAGCCGACAGCAGCACCAGCCGCAAGTTCGGCGGCGCCGGCCTGGGCCTGGCGATCTGCCGCCAGCTGGCCGACATGATGGGCGGCGCCATCAGCGTCACCAGCGAGCCGGGGCGCGGCGCCGAATTCCTGTTCGCCTGCCCGCTGGAATGCACGGTGCCGCTGGCGGCGCCGCCGCCGCCGCCGGCCAGCACTTCGCTGTCGGTGCTGATCGTCGATGACAACCCCAGCGTGCGCCAGGCGCTGCAGGCGGCCGGCCACAGCTTCGGCTGGCACATGGCCGGCGCCGCCGGCGCGGCCCAGGCCCTGGCCTTGCTGCAGGAGCGCGCGCGCGCCGGCAGCCCCTATGATCTGCTGCTGCTGGACCGCGACATGCCGGAGCAGGACGGCCCGGCCATGCTGCAGCAGCTGCCCGCCGGCCTGACGCTGCCGCCGGTGCTGATGATGACCTCCGAGCACCAGGCCGCCACGCTGGTGCAGCAATCGGCCGGCCTGGGCCTGGCCGGCGTGCTGGCCAAGCCGGTCAGCCCGGCGCGGCTGCTGGAACGGGTCAGCGCGCTGCTGGCCGGCGACCAGGCCGCCGCCGTGGTGCTGACGCAGATGGAACACACGCCGCTGCAGGGGCGCCTGAGCGGCATGCGCATCCTGCTGGTGGAAGACAATGAAATCAACCAGGAAGTGGCGCAATACATGCTGCTGCATGCCGGCGCCAGCGTGGACGTGGCCGCCAACGGCCAGCTGGCGGTGGACTTGCTGGCGGCCGCGCCGCAGCAGTACGACGTGGTGCTGATGGACGTGCAGATGCCGGTCATGAACGGCTACGACGCCACCAGCGCGATCCGCGCCCAAGGCTTGCTGACCTTGCCGATCATTGCCATGACCGCCAATGTGCTGGAAGACGACCGCCGGCGCGCCGCCGAAGCCGGCATGAACGCCCATGTGGCCAAGCCGATCGACGTCGAGGAACTGATCTCGGTGCTGACCCGGCTGGTCACCATCCGCGGCGCCGCGCGCGAAATGGTGGCGCCGGTGCCGGTCATGGCAGCGCCGCCGCCACCGGCCGCAGCGCTGATGCCGCCGCTGTCGCCGCTGCCGGGCATCGACGTCGAGGCGGCGCTGGCGCGGCTGGGCGGCAACCAGGCCGCCCTGACCGCCCTGCTCAAGCGCTTTGAGCAATCGCACGGCGGCGCCGTGGCCGAAGTACGCACCTTATTGGCGGCCGGCCAGCGGCAGCAGGCCGCCCAGGTGCTGCACCGCCTGCGCGGCGTGGCCGCCAACCTGGGCGCCAGCGACGTCGCGCGCCTGACCGCCGCCGCCGAGGCCGTCCTGCACGATGACGGCGCCGACACGCTGGCGATGCCGGCCGCGCTGGCCCGGCTGGAGCAGGCGCTGGCCCTGGTCACGCGCACCGCGCGCAGCCTGACCGTCCCCGCGTCCACCCCGAGTATTCCGGAGAGCAACACCACGCCGCCCGATCTGGAGCAAAAACTGGCGGAGTTACAGGGTTTGCTTCAGAATAACAATCTGAAAGCACTGGAACACTTCCGGGCCCTGCAACCGGCGCTGGCGTCGGCACGGCAGGCACAGGCCCTGGGGGAAGCCGTGGAAACCCTCAACTTCAAGGCCGCGCGCCTCATGGTGGAAGAAATGTTGCAGCGAAAGGAAAGTGCATGAGCTGGACCGACCTGGCGCGGAATGGCCGCATCCTGGTGGTGGACGACGCCATGGAAAACATCCAGATCCTGCACCACGCGCTGCGCGAAGAGCATGAAGTGCTGTTCGCGCTGGATGGCGAGCAAGCGCTGCAGATCGCACGCGAGCAGCAGCCCGACCTGATCCTGCTGGATGCCGTCATGCCCGGCATGGATGGCTACGCCGTGGTGGCGGCCCTGCGCGGCTCGCCGCGGCTGCAGGACATCCCGGTGATTTTCGTGACCGCGCTCAGCCAGCCGGAAGATGAAACCCGGGCGCTGGAAGGCGGCGCGGTCGATTTCATCAGCAAACCCTTCAATGTGGCGGTGGTGCGCGCGCGCGTGCGCAGCCAGCTGACCATCAAGCGCCAGGCTGACGCCATGCGCGAGCTGAGCATGACCGACGGCCTGACCGGCGTGGCCAACCGCCGCAACTTCAACGACACCATTGACGCCGAATGGCGCCGTTGCGCGCGCGCCGGCCTGCCGCTGTCGCTGATCATGATCGACATCGACCACTTCAAGCTGTACAACGACCACTACGGCCACCAGGCCGGCGACGCCTGCCTGCAGCAGGTCAGCGCGGCCATGAAGCGCTGCGCCACCCGCCCGCAGGACTTGCTGGCGCGCTATGGCGGCGAGGAATTCATCCTGCTGCTGCCGCAGGAAGGACCGGAGGGCACCGAAGTGGTGGCCAACCGCATCCTGGATGAAGTGGCCAGGCTGGCCGTCCCGCACGCGGCCTCCCCGACCGCGCCGATCGTCACCCTCAGCATGGGCCTGGCCAGCACCCTGCCGCCGTCGGACAACATGGCGCTGGACGCCCTGATCCGCAGTGCCGACGCCAATCTGTACCGCGCCAAGCAAAGCGGCCGCAACCGCTACTGCATCAGCCTGGACACCTGAACTCCCCGCCTGTTAAGTTTGTCCCTAGCGTAAAACTACCCTCGCTGGCAAGGCTTTGTTGTAAAAAAATATTTCACAAAAATACAGATATTTTTTACACGAACAATGCTACATTGACAATTCCGTGATTACGCACGGAACGAGAGAGTACAACTTAACAATAATCATATTCATCAGGGGTAGACTTCATGAAAGTTCAGTCGAAAGCACTCACTTTGATCGCAATGGCAGCTGGCATGCTGGCCGCGTCGGCGGCGCAGGCCGGCAATGCCGATTTCCTGACACCGCTAACCGGCAACACCAGCTCGCCGACCGAATGGCGCTTCACGCCAGGCCAGGCATTCAACGGCGTGGTGGGCGCGCTGGACGGCGTAGCCCGTCTCAGCTTCAGCAATTCCGCCGGCAACTGGGCCTGTTCCGGCTCGCTGCTGGCCGGCGGCCAGTACGTGCTGACCGCCGCCCACTGCGCGGACGACTTCACCTCGATGAAAGTGCAATTCGGCTGGGCCGACGGCACCGCCACCGTCACCCGCAACGTCAGCGTCGGCAATGCCTTCGTCAACCCGAACTGGAACGGCAACCTCGACACCGGCGCCGACATCGCCATCCTCAAGCTGGACCAGTCCGTCACCACCATCCAGGGCTACAAGCTGAGCACCACCAACGACGTCGGCAAGGACTACCTGATGGCCGGCTACGGCACCACCACCAATGGCAGCACCAGCACCCCGACCAACTGGAATGACGGCCGCTGGGGCCACTACGGCTACAACACTTTTGACGTCGACAGCCAGACCTACAACCGCGTCACTGACGAAGCCATCGGCTGGGGCTACGACGCTTCCTACTACGCGCCGGGCGTCACCTACATGAGCGACTTCGACGACGGCACCGACCAGCACAACACCCTGGGCCGCATGTCGGACGTGGTGGGTGGCGGCTGGACCAGCGGCCTCGGCCTGGGCTCGAAAGAAGCCCTGATCGCCGGCGGCGACTCGGGCGGTGGCGACTTCATCTGGAACGGCAAGGAATGGATCCTGTCGGCGGTGCATAGCTGGGGCTGGCAAGGCAGCGATTCCTGCCCCTACTTCGGCCTGAGCGGCTGCGACGTCAGCAGCCGCAACTCGTCGAGCTACGGCGACCTGTCCGGCTCGACCGCGACCTTCTCGCACATCGGCTGGATCAACTCGGTGACGGCCGTGCCGGAACCAGCCACCTACGCCATGATGCTGTCGGGCGTGGCACTGGTGGGCTTGGCGCGCCGCCGCAAGCAAAACACCGCCGGCTAACCCCTAGCCACAACGTCGGGGTCACAACGTCGGGGTCAGGTCCGCCATTTCTACACGAGCTTATCAGTAAATCTAAAGCTGAGAACGTGTAGAAATGGCGGACCTGACCCCGACTCTGACCCCGACTCATGGGCGAGCTGACCGGCACTCGCGGACCGGATCATGCGCCCGGCAATAGCCGCCGTGATGCGCGATACCAGCGGCCCTACCGTCAGCGTTAATGGTCACGGCCACGGTGAACTGATCGCCCCATTGTGGCTTGTAGTAGCTGATCCTGGGCCAAGGTGCAGGTGCGAAATCAAGCGCGATGTGCGCCACCGTGATGTCCTCAAGCCGGATTCGCGACAGGCCCGCCAGCTTTGCAAGAAGGTGACGATAGCGCGCCAAGACCGTTGCAAATTCGGACGAGGACGGGTGAATGGATGACGTCAGCAAGTCAAGTACGACCGCCGTCCGGCCATGCCGATCGGCCAGCGAACGTAGTTTGCCGATTGACCAGTAACCATCCAGATCGTTGTTCCGGCTCGTGAATGAGCCGCACAAACCAATGGCAATATTCGTCAGCTGCGCCCCTTGAGGCATACATCAGTCCACAGTCAATTAGAATGCTGCTGGAAACCGCGCTGGGCGGTGAAGCGCTCCAGATGGTGGTCGACGTCGCCCAGCGTGAGTTCGATCATGCTCAGACGCTTGAAGTGGTGCGCGGCCGGCAGTTCGTCGGTCACGCCCATGCCGCCATGCAGTTGCACCGCCTGCTGACCGATGAACCTGGCCGCCTGCCCGATCCGCACCTTGGCCGCCGAGGCCACCCGGCGCCGCTCTTCGGCGTCGCACACCATGCGCGCCGCCACCAGCATCGCCATTGAGCGCGCCTGCTCCAGATGGATGTACATGTCCGCCATCCGGTGCTGCAAGGCCTGGAAGCTGCCAATCGCGATGCCGAACTGCTTGCGCGTTTTCAGATACTCCAGCGTGGCGTTGAAGATGGCGTCCATCGCGCCCACCGCTTCCGCGCACAGCAGGCTGACGCCATAGTCGGCCGCCTCTTCCAGCATGTCCCAGCCGCCGCCCATCTTGCCCAGCAGCGCCGAGGCCGGCACTGCCACATGGTTGAATTGCACGGTGGCGGCGCGCTGACCATCAATGGTGCGGTAGTCGCGGATCACCACACCTGGCGTGTCGGTCGGCACCACGAACAGGCTGATGCCGTTGGTATCGCGCTGGGTGCCGGCGCTGCGCGCCGAGACGATCAGCGCGTCAGCCTGGCCGCCATGGATCACCACGGTTTTGGTGCCGTCGATGCGGTAGCCTTCGCCATTGATGCTGGCGATGGTTTTGATGTCGGCCAGATCATGCCGGGCATGCTTTTCGCCCAGCGCGCAGGCCAGTTTGAGCTCGCCCTTGGCAACGTCCTCCAGCCGGTGATGCTGGTTGCCGGCCAGTTGCAGGAATTTGGCGCCCCACACGGTGGCGAAGTACGGCTCCACCACCAGGCCACGCCCCAGCTCCTGCATCACCACCAGCATGTCCACCGCCGAGCCGCTGAAGCCGCCCTGCTCTTCCGGCACCGGCAGGGCGGTCATGCCCAGCTCCACCAGGGTATTCCATGCCACGTCCGACACGCCACTGGCCGAATGCACAATGCGCTTGCGCGTCTCAAAGGTGTAATCCTTGTCCACCCAGCGGCGCAGGGCGTCGGCAAACTGCTGCTGCTCTTCCTTGAAGTTGAAATCCATTGCCGCTCCCTTACAGGCCCAGAATCATCTGGGTGATGATGTTTTTCTGTATCTCGTTGGAACCGCCGTAGATCGAGGTCTTGCGGTAGTTGAAGTAGTAGCCGGTCAGCGGCGCGGCCGCGTCATCGCCGGTGACGGCGTGGTCAGCCTTGCCTTCCAGGTAGTCGGTGTCGAACGGCAGCGCGTCCGGCCCCAGCGCTTCGACCATCAGCTCGGTCAGTTGCTGCTGGATTTCCGAGCCACGGATCTTCAGCAGCGACGCTTCCGGCCCCGGCGCTTGCGATTCGCGCGTGAGCACGCGCAGCACCGTGGTTTCCAGCGCCATCAGCTCGATTTCCACGCTGGCCACCTTGGCGGCGTAGACCGGGTCCTGCATCAGCGGCTTGCCGTGCTTGTAGTGTTCGGCGGCGATTTTTTTCAGGAACAGCAGTTCGCGCTTGGAACGGCCCACTGCCGCAATGCCGGTGCGCTCGTGGCCCAGCAAATATTTGGCGTAAGTCCAGCCCTTGTTTTCCTGGCCGATCAGGTTTTGCACCGGCACTTTGACGTTGTCGAAGAAGACTTCGTTCACTTCATGGTCTTCATCCAGCATGATGATCGGCCGCACCGTGACGCCGGGCGATTTCATGTCGATCAGCAGGAACGAGATGCCTTCCTGCTTGCGCACGGTGGTATCGGTGCGCACCAGGCAGAAGATCATGTCGGCGTGCTGCGCCAGCGTGGTCCAGGTTTTCTGGCCATTGACGATATAGTGGTCGCCCGCGCGCTCGGCAGTGGTTTTCAGCGAGGCCAGATCAGAGCCCGAGCCCGGCTCGGAGTATCCTTGGCACCACCAGTCGTCGCAGTTGAGGATGCGTGGCAGGTAATGGGCTTTTTGCGCTTCATTGCCGAAGGCCATGATGACCGGCGCCACCATATTGACGCCGAACGGCAGGATGGGCGGCGTGCCGGCACGGGCGCACTCTTCTTCCCAGATGTGGCGCTGGGTGGCGCTCCAGCCAGGACCGCCATACTCGACCGGCCAGCCCGGCGCCGACCAGCCCTGACGGGCGACAATCTGGTGCCAGCGCACGTAATCCTGACGGCTCAGGCGCAAGTGGTTGCGGACTTTTTTCTGCAGGTCGCTTGGCAGGTTGGTATCGAGGAAGCCCCGCACCATGTCTCGAAACGCCAGGTCCGCAGCCGTGTAAGTCAAATCCATGCTGTCTCCTTGTTTTCCCTCGGCCAACAAAAAAGCACGACCGTTCAGAATAATTGTACTCCCATGTTCTGTAAAAGGGCGACAGTTTGGGGAAATTTGTTCACTTCGAAACGACTTTTTTCACCAGGGCCTGGCCGGGCTTGAGGATGCGGTCATCGTGGTCGCGCGGCTGCATGGCAGCGACCGGCTTGCCGCTGACTCTTTCTATCAAGGTGGAATGCGCTTCGCCCGCTGCGAACAAGTGGTGCTCGCCCCACTGCCGCAAGGCGACGATGGCCGGGAACAGGCTTTCGCCTTTGGCGGTGAGCACGTATTCCTGGTAGGCGCTGCCGTCGGAAGCCGGCTGGACGGCGAGCAGCCCGCCCTCAACCAGCGCACTCAAGCGGTCGGACAGGATGTTGCGGGCCACGCCCAGGTTGCGCTGAAAGTCGCCAAAGCGGCGGATGCCATCCAGAGCGTCGCGAATGATCAGCATGGACCAGCGGTCGCCCACCAGATCGACCGCGCGGGCCACGGGACAGGCATCGTCTTGCAAGGATTTTCGTTTGGCCATGGTTGCATTTTAAAACTGGTTTACGGTAGGCTGCAACCAGTTTTAATTTAAAACCAGATTTGGAGGGCCATCATGCCACGTTCCCTTGTGTTGTTGTTTGCCTGCGCCAGTGGGCTGTGCGTCGCCAATGTGTATTACGCGCAGCCGTTGCTGGATGCGCTGGCGGTGGATTTCGGCATGCCCCCGGCAGCGGCGGGCAGCATCATCACGGCCACGCAGGCCGGCAGCGTGCTGGCCCTGCTGTTGCTGGTGCCGCTGGGCGATTTGCTGCCACGGCGCAGTCTGATGCTGTGGCAATTGATGGCACTGACAGCGGCGCTGGCCGGCGTCTGCCTGGCCCGTCACGCGGCCTGGCTGATGGCCGGCATGCTGGCGGTCGGCATGCTGGGCACCGCCATGACACAAGGCTTGATCGCCTATGCCGCCAGCGCGGCCGATGATGGCGAGCGTGGCCGGGTAGTCGGCGCGGCACAGAGCGGCGTGGTGGCCGGGCTGCTGCTGGCGCGCGTGGTTGCCGGATGGGTGGCGGATCAGGCGGGATGGCGCGGGGTGTACGGCGCTTCGGCGGCCATCATGCTGGTGCTGGGTATGCTGCTGTGGCGGGCGCTGCCGGCGTCCGCCCCGCGCAATGCCGGGTATGCGCCGGCGGACGTCACGCCAACGTGCCTGCCATCCGTGGCCGGGCCGATGCCCCGCCAGCGCGCCGAGGCAAACGATGGCGGCCAGCCGGCGCAGGCGGCACCGCCGTCCTGGCTGGCCCTGATCGCTTCCATGTTCGCTCTGCTGCGCCGCCAGCGCGTGCTGCAAGTGCGCGGGGTGATTGCCCTGCTGATGTTTGCCGTGTTCGGCGCCTTCTGGAGCGCGCTGGTCTTTCTGCTGAGCGCGCCGCCCTACGCTTACTCGCATACAGCAATCGGCGCGTTCGGGCTGGTCGGCCTGGCGGGCGCGCTGGCCGCTGCCCGCGCCGGCCGCTGGGCCGATCAGGGACGCGCGCAACACACCAGCGCCGTCGCCCTGACGCTGATGCTGCTGTCCTGGCTGCCATTGGCGCTGGCGCCGCATTCGCTGGCCGCGCTCATCATCGGCGTCCTGGCGCTGGATCTGGCCGTACAAGCCCTGCATGTCACCAACCAAAGCCTGATATTGCAGAGCGGCGCGCAGCACAGCCGCCTGATCGGCGCCTACATGATGTTTTATGCAGTCGGCAGCGGCGGCGGCGCATGGGCGGCCACCAATGTGTATGCGTGGGCGGGCTGGTCCGGGGTGTGCCTGCTCGGCACCGGCCTCAGCCTCATCGCGCTGATGTTCTGGGTCGCCACAAAGTGGCCTGTCCGGATTGCAAAATTGGCCGGACCAATCTAGAATGGCCTGACCAAATAAACGTTTAACAACAACAAAGAGACGAAAACCCGTGACCTCCCCCACCGCCCTGATCGCGGCTGTTGCCGCCACCCTGATCGCCCTGCCAGCCCATGCGGATGGCGCTTACCGCAACCCGGACAACAAGAGCGTCTACGACGCCGGCGAAGGCACGTATCCCGTGCCCTACAAGAAGCCGACCGTGGCCGAAATCACCGCCTCGCTGGACCGCATCCGCGGCTACCTGGAAGCGACCACCCCCACCAAGGTGATCCACAAGGACACCGGCGTGCAGATCACCGACTTCAGCAAGCCGGTGGCCGATGCCATCGTCGAGCCGAGCAGCGCCGAATGGGGTATCCAGGTCTACGAAATGGGCGTGGTGCACGCCGGCCTGATCAAAACTGCCGCCGTCACCGGCGACAAAAAATTCACGGCCATGACCGAGCGCCACTTCCAGTTCATGCGCGACAAGCTGCCCTACTTCAAGGCGCAGGAAGAGCAGTTCCACCTGAAGCGCGCCAACAGCTTCACCCGCTTCATCGATCCGCGCTCGCTGGATGACGCCGGCTCCATGTGCGCGGCCCTGATCCGTGCCCGCTTTGCCAAAATCGGCCCGGACATGGGCCAGTTCATCGAGACCTGCAGCAACTGGGTCTACAAAAAACAGTTCCGCCTGAAAGACGGCACCCTGGCGCGCGAGCGGCCGCAAGCGGTGTCGCTGTGGGCCGACGATATGTATATGGGCGTGCCGGCGCTGGCCGAGATGGGCCACCTGACCGGCAAGCGCGAGTACTACGACGACGCCGTCAGGAACGTGCTGCAAATGAGCGGCTACCTGTTCAATCCGCAGCTCAACCTGTACACCCACGGCTGGAACGCCAACAACCCCGACGCGCCGCGCTTCTACTGGGCGCGCGCCAACGGCTGGGCCGTGCTGACCATGAGCGACCTGCTGGACGTGCTGCCGAAAGACCATCCCGGCTATCCGAAAGTGCTGGCGCAGCTGCGCCTGGCGCTGCGCGGCATCGCCGAGCAGCAATCCGGCACCGGCCTGTGGCACCAGATGATCGACCGCAACGACTCCTACCTTGAAACCTCGGCCAGCGCCATGTTCACCTATGTGATCGCGCACGCCATCAACGAAGGCTGGATCAGCGCCGCGACCTACGGGTCGATCGCGCAGGCCGGCTGGGTCGGCCTGTCGACCCGCATCAACGCCCGCGGCCAGGTGGAAGGCACTTGCGTCGGCACCACCTTCGCCAGCGACCACATCTACTACTACAACCGCCCGACCAGCGTCGACGCGCTGCACGGCTACGGCCCGGCCCTGCTGGCTGGCGCCGAGATGATCAAGCTGCTCAACAATCCCAAGATCGACATCCAGGTCAAGCTGCGCACCTACCACTACGTGCCGAAAGATGCCGGCGCCACCAACTACAGCCATGAATAAGAGGACCGCCATGCGTACTTATCTGTTACCGATTGCCGCCCTGCTGGCTGGCGGCGCGCTGCACGCGGCCGAACTGGCGCGCATCACCGTGACCAATGACATGGACCAGGCGCGCCCCTCGGAAACCATCGCCATCCCGTGGAGCGAGATCAACCGCGCCCTGCCCGGCGCGCTGATCCAGAAGATCGCGGTCAAGGACAGCAAGGGCAATCTGCTGCCCTACCAGGTCAGCAACGTCAAGCCGCAGGCCAAGGACCCGCAAGGGATCGGCGTCGCGTATGGCGAGCTGTACTTCCAGCACAGCTTTGCGGCCGGCGAAAAACAGGCCACTTTCACGGTCGAAAAGACCGAGAGCGTAACCCAGCCGTTCGCCACCAGGACCTTCGCCCGCTACGTGCCGGAACGCCTGGATGACTTCGCCTGGGAAAACGATCACATTGCGCACCGCACCTACGGCCCGGCGCTGGGCGCGCCGGACACTGCCGGCGTCGGCAAGGAAGTGCTGGTCACGAGCGGGCTGGACATCTGGTTCAAGCGCGTCAGCTATCCGATCGTCGACCGCTGGTACAACAAGGGCCACGACCACTATCACCACGATGAAGGTGAAGGTATGGACATGTACAACGTCGGCAAATCGCGCGGCGCCGGCGGCACCGGCGTGTGGGATGGCAAGCAGCTGTACGTGGGCCGCAACTACGCGTCGTGGAAAGTGCTGGCCAACGGCCCGATCCGCAGCGTGTTCGAGCTGACGTATGAAGGCTGGGATGCGGCTGGCGCCAGGGTGAGCGAAGTCAAGCGCTTCACTGTCGATGCCGGCCAGGACTTTGACACCATGGACAGCACCTTCACCTTCAGCGGCCCGTCGCAGCTGACGGTGGCGGTCGGCCTGAACAAGAAGCCGGCCGACAAAAACCAGAACGAAAAAATCACGGTCAGCCGCGAGGGCACGACCCTGACGCAATGGGTTACGCAAGACACCAAAGGCGCGTTCGGCACCGCCATCGTGCTGCCGACGGCAAGTGGCACGGCAGAGGACGCGCTCAATGAACTGATCCTCGCGCCGGTGGAATCGGGCAAACCGCTGCGCTACTACATCGGCGCGGCGTGGGACCGCGCCGGCCACGTAAAAACGGCGGCCGAGTGGCAAGAGAAAGTCAAATTCATCGCCACCCGCGCCGCCCACCCGCTGCAAGCCACCGTCGCCCCCTGAACTCCGGGGTCAGGTCCGTCATTTCTACACGAGCTCATGTGAATTTCCGGACCTGACCCCGGATTTATTTCATGGTGTAGGTTTGCTGGGCGGTGTCGACGGCGTAGTTGTTGTTGCTCTCCCAGTAGGTGTAGTTGTAACGCACTACGTCGCCGGCTTTCAGGCCGCTGGCGGTGTAGCTGTTGATGCCGCTCGCTTGCGTCATCCGCACGTTGAGCTGGCCACCATTGTTGACGGTGTAGTGCACGTCCGCCCAGCTCGATGTGTTGATGGTGAATTTCAGCATCGTTGAGCTGGTTTGGGTGGCGGTCGGCGCTGGCGTCGGCGTTGGTGTCGGGGTGGGTGTTGGCGTCGGGGTAGGCGTTGGCGTCACGCCGCTATCCCAGATTACGTCGTCTATCGACATCTGGAACGCCGATTGCGGCAAGGCTGCGCCGTCGCTGGCAATCTGGAACATGTCCAGCATCGATTGCAAGGCGATCTTCGGTCCGGCCAGGTCGGCAATCGGGATGGTGGCCGTGCCCCAGTCGCCGTTGCGGACCAGCCCGTAGGTGGTGGCGTTGGCCGGGAATTTCACCGCGTTTTGATTGGTGTAGGTGTCCTGGATGCCAACCGTGAACGCCACATTCGCCGGAATCTTGATCTTCAACTTCATATTGCCGTTGCGGAAGCCGCTCATGTCGCGCGCCTGGCGCGATTGCACGCTGCCGCCAAACCATGAGCCTGGCGTGTTGAAACTCCACGACATGGCGTTCGCCCCTTCGTACGGCGCGATGTTGCCGGCCGAGGTGGATGCCGTGTTCCACACGAACACGTCCGAGGTGACACCCGCCTCCAGCTTGTTGTTGACCACGGTGTTGTCGGTGAAGACGCCAAACTTGCCGACTTCGGCGGGGGTCTGGTTGCCCAGCTTGACCGAGCCCTTGCCGTCCAGCTGGTACACGCGCACATAATCCACGTACATGGTGCCCGGCAACGGCGCGGTCACCTGGGCCGGCGTGGCCGCGTCCGTAAAGTTTCCACCCACCGCCAGATTGAACAGCAGGTAGAACGGCGCCTGCAGCGCGGTCGAGTTCACCGGCAGCGGGCTGTTGTACATGTCGTATTCCAGGCCATTGTCGATCACCGTGAAGCGCATCTGCGATTCGGTCCAGTAGAAACGGTAGATCACGAAACGGTTGGCCAGCGATTGCGCCGGCACGTACCAGTTCTTGGTCTGCCATGCGGTCGAGGCGGCGCAGCTTTCGTTGCCCGGCACGCAGGCGGCCTGCTGCCAGGTGATGACGTTGGCGCCGGTGAAGTTGTCGATGGCCGGCGTCGGCGTGCCGGCCGCCGCCCGGCTGCTGGCCTTGTGGCCCATTTCCATGATGTCGATCTCGCCCTTGCGCGGCCAGGTCTGCGGGCTCACGCCCAGCATCCACGCGGCCGGCCACAGGCCGGTGCCAAGTTGCGGCGTGGCCATGCGGATTTCCACCATGCCGTACTGCACCTGCACCTTGTTGAAGGAGTCGATTTTGCCCGAGGTGAAGACGTTGCTGCCCACCGTCTGGTTGCGCGCCTGGATCGCCAGCGCCCGCGTGGCCGTTTCAAACGGCACGTTGACGATGGACAGGTTGTTCGCGCTGTAGTACTCCAGCTCCTGGTTGCCATAACCGCACAGGTTGATCTGGCAGCCATTGCCGTCGTAAGTGTTCCACAAGCTGGTGTTGAGCGCCGTGCCATTGAACTCTTCCGACCACAGCAAGGCGCCGATGACAGGACTGGTGACGCTGGCCGTCGCGGGCAAGCCATAGGCCAGCGCCAGGCTGGCGGCAACGGCGGACAAAACGCATTTCTGGTTTTTCATTATGTCTCCTTATCCACACTCCGAACAAATTGGAAACGATTCCAATCGCGAATCCAAAATATATTCCGATAAATATTTTTTGTCAACGCGAGCACGCAAGGAGACACTGGCTTGCTGTTATAAATAGACAGTAGACCAACTATTCCGTATGCTTTCAAACGCATTTCCCATTGCCATCGGGCATGGGTGCTTTTATACGGTAACTTGTGCGCGATTCTTTCTATCCTTTTGCTGGCCGCGCCTTAGCGGTCGCGCTGTCGCTGGCGCCGCTGCTCGCCCCTGCCGCGACCACGTCCTGGCAAAAACTCGCGCCCACCATGTTCGAGCACCTGGTGCCGGCCGAACGCGGCTTCCCCAACCCGATCACGATGAGCATCGCCCAGGATGGCGACGGCTTTATCTGGTTTGCCACCCAGGCCGGCCTCGGCCGCTGGGACGGCTACCGCATGCGCAATTTCCTCTTCAAGGCCGATGATCCGCACAGCTTGCCGGGCGACTTTGTCCAGACCCTGCACGTCGACCGGCTGGGCCGGCTGTGGCTGGGCACCACCACCGGCGGCGTCGCCATGTATGACAAGCGCAGCGAAAGCTTTGTGCGCTATCCGGCCGGACCGCAGGGTCTGAGCAGCCCGGCCATCACCGCCCTGGCCAGCGACGCGCACGGCGGCGTCTGGGTCGGCACCGCCGCCGGACTCGATTACATCGACACCGCCCGCGGCGGCGCCATCCGCCACTACCCGCGCGAAGCCAGCGCCGCCGGCGGCCCGCGCAGCAACCAGGTGCGCGCCCTCGTCATGGACCAGGCCGGCGACCTGTGGATCGGCACCAATGCCGGGCTGTCGCGGCGCGACAGCCGCAGCGGCAAGTTTGAAGACTTGCCGTTTGCCAACGCCGCAGCCGATGCCGTGCTGTCACTGGCCAGCCACGGCAGCGGCGAGGTGCTGTTCGGCACGCTCAAGAGCGGCGTCGGCCTGGCGCGCGCCGGCGACGTTGCCCGGGTGCTGACGCTGCCGCAAGTCAAGGACGCCGGCAGCGCCATGGTCCTGTCGATTGCCCAGACCAGCGGCGACAAATGGTGGGCCGCCACCTACGGCGGCGGGGTGATCGAATTCGATATCAACGGCAACGGCCGCCGCATCATGCACCGGCCGGCCACCTCGATCAGCCTGGGGCATGACCGCACGGCCGCCGTGTGGCGCGACCGCAGCGGCCTGGTGTGGGTGGCCAATGAACGCGGGGTCGACATCCACAACCCGGCCAACGACACCGTGGCCACCATCCTGGATGGCGCCGGCCTGCCGGAAATCTCGGCCTTCGCCTTCATGACCGACAGCGGCAACCGCCTGTGGGTGGCGCTGGGCGACCAGGGGATCGACCTGATCGGTCCGGACGGCAGCCGCAGCGCCGGGCTGCGGCCGGACCCGGCCCGGCCCGAGCACGCCCTGCCCAACCGCCTGATCCTCGGGATGGCCGAGGCCGAGCCGGAGGAAGCCTGGATCGCCACCGCGCTCGGCCTGTACCGCACCAGCGGCCGCGGCACCCGCGCCGAGCGCGTGCCGCTGCCGCAGACCGATCCCTATCCGCGCATCGGCAGCATCGTGCGGCAAGGCGAGATCCTGTGGCTGGGTGTGCCGGGCGGCCTGCTGCGCTACGACACGCGCAGCCGCAGCGCCCAGCTGTACGGCCAGGGCCCGGCCGCCAGCGGCGGCTTGAGCGACAGCCGCATCACCACCATGCGCGCGGCGCCGGACGGCACGCTGTGGGTCGGCACCCGCAACGGCTTGAATCATTTCGATCCGGCCAGCGGCAAGGCCGAGCAGATTCTGCCGGATGTGGTGCCCAACCAGTCGCTGCCGCACAGCGTGATCACCTCGCTGGCCTTCGATCATCAGGGCCGGCTCTGGATCGGCAGCAACGGCGCCGGCATCAGCATTCTCGCCGGCCGCAACCGGGACGGCACGCGCCGCTTTCTGCGTCTGGGCATGGCCGACGGCCTGCCCAGCCTGACCGTCGCGGCCCTGCAGCCAGACCGTCGCGGCCGCATGTGGCTGTCGTCCACCGACGGCCTGGCCACGGTCGATGAAACCAGCTTGAAGGTCCACATCCTGGACCGCGCCGCCGGGCTGGTGTTCCAGCCCTACATCGTTGGTGCGGCCGGCCGCACGGCCCAGGACGATATCGTGTTTGGCACCTCGGGCGGCTACGTCGTGGTGCGGCCGGAACTGCCGCATCCCTGGCGCTATCAGCCGCCGCTGGTGGTCAGCTCGGTGCGGCTGGACCACCAGCTGGTGGCGGCCGCGCCCCTGCTGGCGCCGCAGGCAAAGGCGCTGGACATCCCGCCCGGCACGCGCAAGGTGGAAGTGGAAGTCGCCGCGCTGGACTATTCCGCCAGCCACCGCAACCGCTACGCCTTCCGCCTGGAGGGCTACGACAAGGACTGGGTGGAAGCCGACGCCAGCCACCGCGCCGCCACGTATGCCAATGTGCCGCCCGGCCGCTATCGCCTGGCGATGCGCGGCAGTAACCGCGACGGCACCTGGAGCCCGCATGAACTGAGCATGGAGCTGCACTTCCTGCCGGCCTGGTATCAGACCTGGTGGACGCGCCTCGGCACCGTGCTGGCGGTGCTGGCTTCCGGCTGGGGGGCCTACCGCTGGCGCGTGCGCAATCTGCAGCAGCAGGTGTACTCGCGCACCCTGCACCTGGAGCGGGTGCACGCCATCGTCAAGTCGATCAACGACGAGCTGGATTTCGACGCCCTGCTCAACACCATCCTGCGCGAGTCAAGCGCGATCGGCGAAGTGGGCGTGGCCTACGCGCTGATTTGCGAAGCGCCGGGCGGCCCACTGGCGATCCGCGCCAGCTGGGGCCATGACGCCCTGCCCTCGGCCCGCGCCGGCATGGCGCTGGCGGCGGCGCAAGCCCAGTTTGTCGATGCCGCCACCGTGATCGCGCCGGACATGTTCCTCAAGCAGCGCACCATGCTGGCGGTGCGCATCCGCGTCGAGCAGCAGGTGCAGGGCTACCTGGTGTTCAAGCAAAGCACGCCGTTCGCGCGCAAGGACATCGAGATGTTCATGGCGCTGAAGGAGCCGTTCATCTCGGCCTTCCAGAAGGCCAGCGCCATCAGCGCCATCCAGCGCGCGCGCGCCGATGCCGAGGCGTCCACCCGCGCCAAGAGCGAGTTCCTGGCCAATATCAGCCACGAAATCCGCACCCCGATGAACGCGATTCTCGGCTTTGCCGGCCTCGGCACGCACCTCGACCTGCCGGCCAAGCCGCACGATTACTTCACCAAGATCGGCCGCGCCGGCCAGAACCTGCTGAGCATCATCGACGACGTGCTGGACTTCGCCAAGATCGAATCGGGCAAGCTGGAACTGGAGACGGTGCCGTTCGACCTGGCCGAAACGCTGACGCAGATCGCCGACCTGTTCTCGTGGCGGGCGGCGGAGAAAGGCCTGGAGCTGCTGACCTGGGCCAGGCCGGACGTGCCGCTGCGCCTGGTGGGCGATCCACTGCGCCTGAACCAGGTGCTGGTCAACCTGGTCGGCAATGCACTGAAATTCACCGCCCGCGGACACATCAGTCTGTGCGTGGAACGGGTGCCGGATGCCGACACGGCGGCAGGGCTGGTGCGCTTGCGCTTCAGTGTGCAGGATACCGGCGTTGGCATCAGCGCCGAGCAGCAGGAGCGTCTGTTCCGCGCCTTCTCGCAAGCAGACACCAGCACCACCCGCCTGTACGGCGGCACCGGGCTGGGCCTGGCGATTTCGCAACAGCTGGTACAGGCCATGGGCGGCCAGATCGCCATCGACAGCCGTCCCGATCATGGCAGCCGCTTCCATTTCGAACTGACGCTGCAGTGCCAGCAGGAGACCGCGCCAGCGCCATCCGCCGCGGCCGGCAAGCGGGTGCTGGTGGCGGCCGCCAACGCCACCATGCGTGACATGCTGGAGCAGCAATTGCAGAGTGATGCCTGCCAGGTCGCCACCGTCAGCAGCGGCGTCGCCGCGCTGGACTACCTGGCGCGCGACAGTGCAGACCTGGTGCTGCTGGATTGGGATCTGCCGCACCTGAACGGCGGCGCTGTGGCGCAGCGCATCCGCGCTACCCATGCCGAGCTGCCGCTGGTGCTGATGATGACTGAATTCTCGCGTGAGGCCGCCGAACAGGCAGCGGCGGCGGCTGGCGTCAGCGCGCTGCTGGTCAAGCCGGTGCAAGCGCCACAGTTGCGCGAAGCGGTGCTGGTCGGTCTCGGCCTGGCGCTGCCGGCGCATCCGGCCTTGTCGGCCTCCCCCAAGCTGTCGGAGATGGCGCAACGGATTGCCGGCGCGCGCGTGCTGGTGGTCGACGATAACGTCATCAACCAGCAGGTCGCGCGCGAGGTGCTGCTGGGCGCGGGCGTGCAAGTGGAGCTGGCCGGCAGCGGCATCGAGGCCATGCAGATGGTCGACCACGGCCGATACGACGCCGTGCTGATGGATATACAGATGCCGGGCATGGATGGGTACGAGGCCACGGCCCGCATCCGCGCCAAGCCGGAGCACACCCAACTGCCGCTGATCGCCATGACCGCGCACGCGGTGGCCGGCTTCCGCGAGAGCAGCCTGGGCATGGGCATGAACGATTACGTCACCAAGCCGATTGATCCGGAGCGGCTATACGCGGTGCTTGCCGCGCAGATCCAGCGCCTGCCCGAGCGCGCACCGGCGAGTGCGCCGGCGCCGGCCGTCATTGCCGCGCCGGCCCTGACCAGCATGGCAGGCATCGACAGCGAGGCCGCCCTGACGCGGCTGGGCGGCAACCGCAAACTGCTGGCAGTGCTGCTGGCGCGTTTTGTGCAGGATTTCGAGGCCACCCCGGAACGCTTGCAGGCCGCGCTGGCGCATGACGCCTTTGAGCAGGCGGCGTTGCTGGTGCACAAGGTGCGCGGCGCGGCCGGCAACCTGTCCATGCCGGAACTGCACCGCAGCGCCGGCGAGCTGGAACAGCTGCTGCTGTCGCCGCAACGCGACCAGCACGGCGAAGCGCTGGCGGCCTTTGCCGCCGCGCTGGAACGGGTGATCGAGAGCGCGCAGGCGCTGGACGGCGGCGCGCGCGATCAGATGGCGTCGGTCTCGCCGTAACGCAGTTCCACCATGGTGCGCGGGCCGGCAGCCGCCGGGCCGCAGCCGCACACCGCCACCACCGCGTGGCGCAGATGGTCGAGGTCCAGCATCTGTTCGATATCGACGTCGTTGATGGCGGCCGTCACAAACGCCGGCATGCCCGCCTCCGCCGCCAGCAGGTAAAAGGTTTGCGACAGGTGGCCGGCGTCCAGCGCCAGCGCGCGGTAGGCCTTCTGGTGATTGCGGTACTTCCAGAAGCTGCGCTCCAAGCGCCCCACCATCAGCACCTGCAGCGGCGCATCGGCCAGCCAGTGCTGGTCGGCCAGCACCTGCCTGGCCAGCGCCGCGGCCTGGGCAGCGTCGAAGGTGCGCAACGGCCGCAGCTCATGCGCGATAGGATGGTAGTGGTACAGGCCCGGCGCAATCCCTGCCACCCGCTGCACCAGCACGAAGGCCTCCACCGGATGCAGGCCGCCGCCCGAGGGGCTGGTTTTCTTCAGCACCGAACTATGCGGGCCGATGGTGCGCACTTCCTGCGCGCCGAAAGTACGCTGCAGCAGACGCGCCGCCGCCGCCAGCGGCACGCTGGCCTGCAGGTCGAAATTGCGGCCGGTGTAACGGTGCAACAGCGGTTCATCCAGCAACCCGCCGCCTGCGGCGGGCAGCTTGACTGCACTGTGCGCCGGCAGGTCCAGCGTCGGCGGCGGCGGTTCGCCGAATTGCGCCAGCAAGGCCTGGAAGCTGGGCGCCTCCATGCCGTTCTCGCTGGTGACTTCGCGCCAGCGGCCAAAGGTATGGGCCAGCGCCGACAATGGGCGCCAGTGGGTGGCGCGCAAGGTTTCATCACGCGCGCGCGCAGCCGCGTACTGCGGCGTATCGCCGATCAGCAGGCCCAGTTCCAGCAAGCGCGCGACGCAGGCCTCGCCGTGACGCTGCTCGCATGGCGCGCGCTCGCCCCAGACGGTCTGGCTGATGGCGCCCAGCGCCGCCAGTTCGGCGGCGCTGATCGTCAATTCCTGGTCCAGATGCGGCGCCAGCGCCACCCACTGACTGTCGGCCGCCAGGCCGCTGCCGCCAGCCAGCACAGCCCGCCAGTCGATGGATAATTGTTCGCGTGATTCGATGTACAACACTGCGCAGCGGCGGATCTTCATGGCGTCCCATTTTTTGCTCAAGGAAATGCTGAGTCTAGCCGATGACTAGCCAGGCGGCAACGATGCCGCTTGGCAAACGCATATGTTTGCCGTAGCATGACTCGCGCATGGAGACATGCCATTCATCATTCCAACCGAGGGACTACTCAATATGAAAAATACCAGCGAACTCAGCGCCATCCTCGACAAGCTCGCGCACGACCATGACTTCCGCGCGCACCTGCTGGCCGACCCGGTGGCCGCACTGGCCGGCGTCGGCGTGACCCTGCATCCGGACGACGTCCCGGCAGAGCGCAGCCTGCCCTCGCATGAAGCGATTGCCGCCGACAAGGAGCAACTGGTCAGCAGCCTGGAAAGCACGGCGTCGATGTGGCCGTTCCTGCTGTCTGGCGGCGTGATTCCTAGCTAAGTTCCGCTCCCGCTAGTCGATCGTGACCGCCAGTTCGCGGTTGCGGTTGGCGGCATTGCCGGCATAGTCCTGCGCCGTGATGCGCAGGATGTAATTACCCGGCCCCAACTCCCCCACCTTCCATGCGCCCGGCGTCAGTTTGCCGTTGATCAGCCGGTTGTTGATGGCGTAGGCAAAGCGCGTCTCGCTGGCGCCGTGCACCGTGATACCGCTGCTGGCCGCGTAGGCCAGCTTGACTGCCTCGCGGTTGCGCGGCAGGCGGTCATACTGCTGCGTGATGATGGGCTCGGTCATGCCGGGAATGGTATCGCCATCCTGGTTCAGCAACTGGTAGCCCAGTTTGTACACGCCCAGGCGGCGGCGCTTCTGGTTGCCGTTGATCTGGTCGCTGGCGTCCACCACGATTTGCACTTCCTTCAGGCTGCGTGGAATGTACAGGCGGCCGTCGCGCTTTTCGGTCAGCGGCTTGCCGTCGGCGCCCACCACGCTGATGCTGTTGATCTCCGGCGCGATGGTGTCTTCCAGATCGATGAACGGCAGCAGCAGCGGATTGAGCGGGCCGCCATTCGGCTTGTAGTCCAGATGCACGTGCGCCATGCGGTTGATGGTGCCCAGCGTTTCGCCGCGCTCGAACCGGGTGCCGCGCTTGACGCGCACCGCGCCGGCCACGCCCTTGTCGTTTTTGGACACCAGGAAGCGCGCATCGATGGCTTTGTCCTTGCCATCGCGGCCAACGCGCATGTGCACATACTGCATGCCGCCAAACGCCAGGCCTTCCGACAACTCGCCATAGCCCCAGCTGGCGCGCGGGTCGGTGACCTTGCCGGCGGTAATCGCCTGCACCGGCGTGCCAATCGCGCCCTGCACGTCCAGTCCGGTATGGAAATGGTCGCGGCTCTCGCCATCGAAATTGCCGCGCACCTCGCCCATCAGGCCGACCACTTCGTGCGCCTGGTTCTGCGGCTTGAGCGGCCACTGCATGGTGGCGCTGTGCGCCGGCAGGCCGGGCGGCGGATCATCCGGCAGCGGTTCCTCCTTGCCGCTGGCAATGGCGAGGTGATGCAGGCGGAAAGTGGCGCCATCGGTCACAAACAGCGCGCCGTCGGCAGCCACGGTGATGCCGCGCGGCGCATACAGGCGCACGCTGCCGTCCGCGCCATAGCCCGGCTGGGCCGGATGGTCGACATCCTGCAGCGCCACCACCTGCCCGGCCGGCGTGATTTGCGCCACGCGGCCATGGCCGTTGCTGGCGATATAGAGGAAACCGTCGCTGCTCAAGGCTATGCCAACCGGCGAGCGCAGCAGCGAATCGCGATCGTCTTCTGCAGCTGCGGCGATGGTGCTGACCGTGCCGTCCCTGGCCAGCTTGCGGACGGCGTGGTTGGCCGTGTCCGCGATGTACAGATCGCCGCTGGCACTGACCACCAGCCCGGTGGGCGTATCGAACAACGCTTGCGCGGCCGGGCCGTCGGCCTTGCCTGCACGCTTGCCGCCGGCGACCGTGGTCACGGTGCCGTCCGGCGCAATGCGGCGGATGCGGTCGTTATAAGTATCGGCCACATAGACCGCGCCGGCGGCATCCACCGCCACGCCGACCGGCCCGTTGAACTGGGCGCCGGCGCCCTTGCCATCCTTGTCGCCGGCCAGGCCGTCACCGGCCAGCGTGGACACCGTACCGTCCGGGGATATCTTGCGGATGGCGTTGTTGCCGGTGTCGGCCACATACAGATTGCCGGCGGCGTCGATCGCCAGTCCGGACGGCGTATTGAAGGCGGCTGCCCCGCCCTTGCCTTCCGCATACCCCTCGGTGCTGCCGGCCAGCGTGGTGCTGGTGCCGGCCAGGTCGATCTTGCGGATACTGTTATTGTCGCCGCCATCGGCCACGTACAGATTGCCTTCCTGGTCCAGCACCACGCCGAACGGGTCGGCAAACCGGGTGCGCCGGCCGCTGCCATTGCTGGCGCCCGGCAAGCCGTCGCCGGCAATGGTGGTCACGCGCGCGTGCCAGCCGGTTGGCGTGCCGGCCGCCCTCGGCCGCGCCACCGGGCCGATATCTTCCTGTTGGGGCGACTTGTGCACCACCACGTAGGCGACGCCGCCGCCCACCGCCGCGCCACCCAGCGCCAGCGCAAGCAATGCGAGTTTGAATTGAGTAGGAGACACTTATCTGAACCTAAACGTTGACTTATAGAAAGCTTAACCGATCCTGGCCAGGTTCAGGCGAAAAAAAAGCCCGCTCAGGGAGCGGGCTGAAGTCTATTTCCGTTGAGGAGAATAGAGGAGACAAGTGAAGTATGCTGCGTTACAGCATATAAATCCAATTTATCTTTCCAATGGCAGATATTCACAAAGCCTATTTCACAGGCATTCATATCTTTTTGACCTTTTTCAAGCGCTTGACGGCCCCCGCCGCCTTTTGTTCCACGGCATAACACAGAACCGCGTAGTGCGCCAATTTCAGCAATGTCTCGCACATCGCCGCATTGGGCGCCAGATGCGCAGCTACAGTCAGCCCGCGCGAGATGACACGTATCCGCGCGCCGATCAAAGCCAGCGCATGCGGCTCCTCGCCCGAATCAAACATCTCCACCAGCTCGCTGTGCAGCTGCTGCAACTGCTCGACAATAAAGCCGAAGTGGATATCGCCCACCAGCAGCGCGTACACCAGAATGGACATGGCGAAATCATCAATATCGACGGCATCTTGCCGCACGGCCCCCTTGATAATCGACCTCGCATCCTGGATGCGATCGCCAGCCTCTGCCAGGTTGCGGAACTTTTCCGGTATCGCCTGCCTCACCTGTTCGATAAATTGCGGATCGAGTTCAATATCGGCCTGCTGACAGCCGGCCAGCAACCGTCCGCGTGTCAGCCCGAGCGCCCAAGCCAGATTGATGGTGGCCTCATCCACGGCAGCCAGGCATTGATCGACTTCCGGCCACAAGAAACTGTAGCCGGCCTGGTGGCGGTGTTCAATCCGCTTGGCCGCCGTGTAATGCACGGCAAAGCTATCCAGGTTTTTGTCGAAGAAACTTTCCTCGGCTTCACTCAGGAACGGCCGGAGCTGTGGCGCGGTGTACCCATACCAGGGCGCGAAGGAGTTCCGGACTTCGTCCTGGCTGACCGCCGCATCCGCTGCCGCCGGCGCGGCATCGGTCTGCAAGCCGAGCTGCTGCGCCTCCCACGCCATCCATTCCAGCGCGATATTGGCCAATGCGGCCGGCCGGTAGCCGCCGCCGACATCGGCGTGCGCGCCGGCAAACCAGACTTGCTCCAGCGATTGTCCACTGCCCTGCCTCACCTTCCAGAACAGCGGCTGGAACTGCTCGCGCAACTCATGCAGGGCCAGCGCGTGCCGAACATGCGAGATGTTTTCAGGCACATCGATCACCTCATCATCAGCGCGGAAATGCACATGATTATCGGTGAACCGCATCGCTCCCACCGTGTCCCACACGCCCATCATGTGCACCGGCAGACGATAGATGCCGTCGCCCGCGCGCGCAAATCCGGTCAAGGCCTGCAAATGATGGCCGAGTCTGGCGATGCCCTCCGCATCACCCGAGCTGTACAGGCGATACGCACGCGGCACCTCGTGCAGATAGTCCTTCAGCAGCAGCCCGACCTCCTCCAGAAAACAGCTTAGCGAGCGCACCGCATACGCGCCACGACTGAAGCCGAACAGGAAAATACGGTCACCGGGATTGTAATGCGCCACCAGAAAGGCATACGCCTCCATGACCTTGGCCGGCATGCCGTAACCTATCGCGCCGCCCAGGCACTTGCGCATCACCTTGGCAAAAACCGAGCCGGACTCGCGGGGAATACCGGCCCGCCTGGCCCACAGTGGCAACTCATCATAGGCTTCACGGCGCTCGCCGACGCCAACGATATAATGCGCGATTTGCTTGTCGCCGGAGCGGGCATAAACCCGCTCAAACATCTTGCGCACATTGGTGATGTTTTTGTTCGACGCCTTGTTCCAAGTACCATCGATGAACAAGACAATATTTTTTGGTGGCGGCGCTGAGGTGGACATGCATCTCCTGAACAAAAAAAGGCTGAGCTCCCCGAGGAACTCAGCCCTGTGACTGTACTCCGGTCAGTTACTTGACATCGGCCGCGTAAGGCAGCACGCGCGAGGCCATGCGGGTGTCGGTCTTCAGCACGCCCACTTCGTCCGCCAGGATGTGCACCGCTTCATTCAGCAGCACGTCCTTGGCGGCCTTGGCGGCTTTTTCCGCCTCCAGTTCAGCCGCCAGCGAGCGCTCGGCGCCCTGCAGGCCGTCGTCACTGCGCAGCGCGCCCTTCACGCCCGCCACCTTCGGCGACGGCGCCGGCTTGCCGCTGGCCGGCTTGGCCGAAATCGCCTTGTTCAGGGCGTCTTTCGGGTCCGGCACCAGGATAGGATCATCCGCGCCCGGCGTGTTCGACAGCAGACGCGCCTCGCGCAGCTTGGCGCGCGCTTCCTGCTGGTCGCGCTCCTTGCGGCGCACCGCTTCATTCAGCGACACCGAGTTTTCCTTGCGCTGCTTTTTCACCAGCGCGATATCCTCGGCCAGGTACTGGAAGTCCTTGTCCTTGGACACGCGCGCTTCGTGTTTTTTATCCAGCAGCGGCACGATTTCCTTCATGTCGCCGGTCGGAATGTAGATGGCCGGCTTGATCTGGGTCCACGGCAAGGCGTTTTCATAGCTCGATTCGCCAAAGGTGTCGGAATCGCCCATGGTCGGCAGCTTGATGTCCGGCGTCACGCCGCGCAGCTGGGTGGTGCCGCCATTGATGCGGAAGAATTGCGCGATGGTGAATTTCAGCTCGCCATAATGCACCTTGTCGCTCTGGGCAAAGCGGTCCAGGCCGAACAGGGTTTGCACCGTGCCCTTGCCGAAGCTCGGCTCGCCAATGATGACGCCACGGCCATAATCCTGGATCGCGGCCGCGAAAATCTCCGACGCCGAGGCCGAACCACGGTTGATCAGCACCCCCATCGGACCATCCCAGGCCATGCCCGGATTGGTGTCGCTTTCCACTTCCACCTTGTTGTCGCCATTGCGCTGCATCACCACCGGGCCTTTGTCGATGAACAGGCCGGTCAGTTCCACCGCCTCGGTCAGCGAACCGCCGCCGTTGTTGCGCAGGTCGATCAGCACATTGTCGACCTTGTCCTTCTTCAGTTCGGCCAACAGGCGCGCGACGTCGCGCGTGGCCGACTTGAAGTCCTTGTCGCCCTTGCGGCGCGCTTCAAAGTCCATGTAGAAGGTCGGCAGCGAAATCACGCCGACCCGGCGCTTGGCCGTGCCATCCTTGACTTCGTAGATGGACTTCTTGGCCGACTGCTCTTCCATGCTGATCTTCTGGCGCACCAGCGAGACGAACTGGTGCTTGGCATCGGCGCCGCCATCGGCCGGAATGATTTCCAGCTTGACGGTGGAATCCTTGGGACCGCGGATCAGCGCCACCACATCGTCCAGGCGCCAGCCCAGCACTTCGGTCATCGGCGATTTTTCATCCTTGGCCACGCCGACGATCTTGTCGCCGACCTTGATCTTGCCGGACAGGCCGGCCGGGCTGCCGGTCACCACCTCGCGCACCACGGTGTAGTCGTCGCGCGATTGCAGCACGCAACCGATGCCTTCCAGCGACAGGCGCATGGCGATGTCGAAGTTTTCCGCCGCGCGCGGGCCGAGGTAGTTGGTGTGCGGCTCGATCGACATGGCGTACGCGTTCATGAAGATCTGGAACACATCTTCATTGGTCAGCTTGCGCGACGGGCTGAGGTAGCCCTCGTAGCGCTTGTCCAGGGTTTCGCGGATGGCCTTGTCATCCTTGCCGGCCAGCTTCAGGCGCAGCCATTCGTTCTTGACGCGTTTGCGCCACAAATCCTTGACCTCGGCATCACTCTTGGCCCACTCGGCCTTCTCGCGGTCGTACTGATAGGTTTCGTCGGAGGTGAATTCAAACTTGCCCTGCTTGACCAGATCGCGCGCGTAGGCGATGCGTTCGTTGAAGCGCTGCTGGTACAGGTTGAAAATGGCAAACGGCACGCTCAGGTTTTCGCCGTTGATGGCGTCGTCCAGGCGGGTGCGCACGATGGCGTATTGATCGATGTCGGCCTGGGTGAAGAACATCTTCTCCGCGTCCAGCGACTTGAAGTAGCGATCGAAAATCTTTTCCGACATGGCGTCGTCAAGCGGCGCCGGCTTGTAGTGCAATTTGCTCAGCACCCGCGAGGCCCACAGGGCGGCCTGGGTCTGACCGGGCTGCGGTTTGAGGGCGGTGTCGGCCGTTTTCTCTGGCACGGCGGCGCCGGCCTGCACTGACAGGGCCGCAAGTACGGCCACCAACAGCATTTGCTTCTTCATCGGCTTACTCCGAAATGTAGTAGGTTTGTTGCATAGATGCGTGCTGCTTCATTCTACAGGATAGCAGTGCCCGTACGGGGCTGGTATTTCAGAGTTTCTCTGGCTAAGCTTAAGGGTAGCTGAAACGAAACTTCGCTTAAGCCAGTTTTGCTACGTAGAAATACTTATTAAAATGCAACTTTCGTCACAAGTCATTGTTTTATAAATAGAAATCTTTCGAGTTGGTGTACATTTTTGTTGCTTAACGGCAAAAATATGCTATCATTCCGGTCTTAGTTTCAATTGACGGCCTGCGCAATCCACAGCGGCAGTGCCCACTTGCCTTGGCAGTGCTCCATCGCCTCCGGAGCACGCTCGATTCCGAGCGACCTCAACCGCAGCACCTTTTCTCGAAGAAGATCCATGAAAACAATAATGAATCCCCGCAACTGGGGTGTCGGTAGCAAGATTACCGTTTTTACTTTCGGCCTGATTACCGTGATTCTGGCCATCCTGCTCACCCTGATCAATCTGAGCACCTCGGCCATGTTGAAAGAGCGCGCCAAAGCCAATGTCGCCAACACCCTGGGCGGCATCAGCAACACGGTGGAAGTGTTCAACACCGCCATGATGAATGAAGCGTCCAGTTTTGCGCGCCTGTTCGCCTCCCAGTTCGGCGAGGGCCAGTTCACGCTGGATCCCGCCGCCGCCATCGACATCGGCGGCAAGCCGACGCCGTCGCTCAAGCACGCTGGCAAAACGCTGAACATGGACTTCAGCATCCCGGACAAATTCACCAACGAAACCGGCGTCATCGTCACCATCTTTGCCGCCAGCGGCGAAGAATTCGTGCGCGTGACCACTTCGCTGAAGAAGGAAAACGGCGAGCGCGCCGTCGGCACCCAGCTGGACCACGCCCACCCGAGCTACCCGCTGCTGCGCGCCGGCAACAATTACATCGGTCTGGCCACCCTGTTCGGCAAGCAATTCATCACCCAGTACGACCCGATCAAGGATGGCAGCGGCAAGGTCATCGGGGTGCTGTTCATCGGCCTCGACATCTCCAAGAACATGGCCATGCTGAAGGAGAAAATCAAGGCCATCAAGATTGGCGACACCGGCTACATCTACGTCGTCAACGCCGCGCCGGGCAAAAACCAAGGCGTGCAACTGGTGCACCCGACCAAGGAAGGCGAGAACGTGCTGGAGCTGAAGAGCGCCGACGGCCGCGCCTTCATCAAGGAAATGCTGGAAGCCAAAGAAGGCGGCCTGACCTACGAGTGGGCCGACAAGGAAGGTGATGCCCCGCACGAAAAAATGGTGGAATTCCGCACCTTCAAGCCGTGGAACTGGCTGATCGTCGGCGGCACCTACAGCGCCGAAATCACCCAGCAAGCCGGCCAGCTGCGCAACCGCTATGCGCTGCTCGGCCTGTTGGCACTGGCGCTGTTTGCGGTGGTGCTGTTCCTGCTGGTGCGCTCGGTGGTGTCGCGTCCGCTGGCGCGCGCCACCGAGGCCGCCGACCGCATCGCCAAGGGCGACCTGGATGTGCACCTGGAAATCGACAACAAGGATGAAATCGGCCTGGTGCTGCGCTCGCTGAACAACATCAGCGACAATCTGTCCGGCGTGGTGGGCCAGGTGCGCCGCGGCGCCGAGCAGATCACCACCGCGTCCAGCGAAATCGCCCAGGGCAACCTGGACCTGTCGGGCCGCACCGAGGAACAGGCTTCCAGCCTGGAAGAAACCGCCGCCTCGATGGAGCAGCTGAGCACGGCCGTGACCCAGAACGCCGAGAACGCGTCGCAAGCCAACCAGATGGCGCTGGCCGCATCCGGCATCGCCGCCAAGGGTGGCGAAGCGGTGGCGCAGGTGGTCGACACCATGGGCTCGATCACCGCGTCGTCGCGCAAGATTGCCGACATTATTTCAGTGATCGACGGCATCGCCTTCCAGACCAACATCCTGGCGCTGAATGCCGCGGTGGAAGCGGCACGCGCCGGCGAACAAGGCCGCGGCTTCGCCGTGGTGGCGTCCGAGGTGCGCAACCTGGCGCAGCGCTCGGCCACCGCCGCCAAGGAAATCAAGGAACTGATCGACGATTCCGTCAGCAAGGTGGAAGTCGGCAGCAAGCAGGTGGAACAGGCCGGCACCACCATGCAGGAAGTGGTGGACAGCGTGCGCCGCGTGACCGACATCATGGCCGAGATCAGCCACGCCAGCGAAGAGCAGCGTGCCGGCATCGGTCAGGTGCACGAAGCCATCACCCAGATGGACCAGGTGACGCAGCAGAACGCCGCCCTGGTGGAGCAAGCCGCCGCCGCCGCGCAAGCGCTGCAGGACCAGGCCCACGAGCTGGAAGACGTGGTGCGCATCTTCAATTTGGGCAGCCAGCCCGCCCTGCGCCAGGAGCGCCGCCTGGCGCTGAAGTAAGCATCGGCAGCCCACCGGGCCGCCCCTGGAAACGGGGGCGGCCTTTTTTATTTATAATGACGGGATGCCCACTCTCCTCCAGCACCGGCGCCTGACCAGCCTGATCGTTTTCATCGCGATCTTGCTGAACCTGTGCGTGCCGGCGATTGGCCAGGCAATGACCGCCTGGACTGCCGATCCGCTGGCCAGCGAGATCTGCAGTGCAGCGCCGCCGGCCGGCGAGCGCAAACAGCCCGCCGGGCACGCCTTCAAACACTGCGTATTCTGCGCAACCCACACCAACAGCGAAGCGCCGCCACCTGTGCCGGCCGGCTTGCTGGTCACGCTGGACGGCCATGACGCGTATCCGCAATGGCAGCGCGCCGCCCCGGCACTGGCACTGAGCTGGTCCGACGCCCAGCCGCGCGCGCCGCCTGCCGCCTGATCGCCTTGCCATATCGCCGCCGCCCATGGCGGCCTCCGCAACACTCGTTTGACAGGACTCTTTATGCAACGTCGTATCTTCATGTCGTCGTTGGCTGCCCTGCCCTGGTTGGCAGGCACGGCGCACGCCGCCGGTTTTCACGCCATCGACATTACCGGCGCCAGCATCGGCCCCGATTACCAGCTGTCCTACCCCGACGGCAAACCCGCCTCGCTGCGCGACTTCAAGGGCAAGGTGGTGCTGCTGTTCTTCGGCTTCACCCAGTGCCCGGACGTGTGCCCGACCACACTGGCGCGCGCGGTGGACATCAAGCGCCTGCTGGGCGCCGACGCCAACAAGCTGCAAGTCGTCTTCGTCACCGTCGATCCGGAGCGCGACACCGGCCCGCTGCTGACCGAATACATGCGCGCCTTTGATCCCGGCTTCGTCGCCGTGCGCGGCAGCCTGGAGCAAACCGCCAAGGTGGCCAAGGACTTCAAGATCTTTTACCGCAAGGTGCCAAGCGGCAGTTCCTACACCATGGACCACACCGCCCTCACCTACGCCTTCGACGCCAGCGGCAAAATCCGCCTGGCCATGAAACACGAACAAACCGCCCAGCAATGCGCCGCCGACCTGCGCCTGCTGATGAACCCGAAAAAAGAAACCGGCTTCCTGAAAGGACTCTTCCAATGAAAAAACTGCTCTCCCTGCTGCTGATGGCAGCCCTGCCAGCCCTGGCCCAGGTCACCGTCGGTGAACCCTGGGTGCGCGCCACCGTGGCCGCACAAAAAGCCACCGGCGCCTTCATGACGCTGACCTCGGCGCAAAACGTCAGACTGGTGGGCGTCAGCTCGCCGGCTGCCGGCGTGGTGGAAGTCCACGAAATGAAGATGGAAAACGACATGATGCGCATGCGCCAGATCCCGGCACTGGATCTGCCTGCCGGCAAACCGGTCAAGCTGGCGCCGGGCGGCTATCACCTGATGCTGCTGGATCTGAAACAACCGTTGAAAGATGGCGACAAGGTCCCGCTGACGCTGGAGATTGAAGACGCGCAGAAAGTGCGCAGCAAGGTGGTGGTGGACGCGCCGGTGAAACCGCTCAACGCAGCACACTGACCGCCCACCAGGCCAAGCCGGCAATCAGCAAATACGGCCACGACCGCAGCGAGATCTTCCAGTCTGTGGTCGAGGGCCAGCACGCCAGGAATTGCGGCGCCACGGCAAACGCCAGCGCCACGTCGATCCACTGGAAGTTCAGGCCGGTGCGCGTGCGCCACCAGGCCACCACAAACGGCAGCACCACCACCAGGAATGGCGCCAGCGCCGACGGCGCGGCGTTATACCAGCGCACCCGTGTCAGCCGCACCGATCCCAGCTCCCACCCCTGCCCCACGCGCCGCGGTATCACCGTGAACGCGGCCGGGCGCGCGCCCGTCAGCAGGCCCGCCACGAAATGCGCCAGTTCATGGCATATCGTGCCGGCCACAGTAAACAGGAAAAAGAAGGGATGCCGCGCCGATAAGGCACGGATCAGCAGCGCCAGCAACAGGGATGGCGCCAGATAAAGGAGGAGGTCGCGGTGCTCGCAAAACCACGAAGGCGCCAGCACGCCACATTCAAACAGGCTGCTCATGCGGCATCCTCGCACGGACGCGGTGCGCCGTCAAATCTGCCCCCAAAGGGGGAGGCGGCGGCTGCCAGTTCAAGGGATTTGCCGCCGCCGCGCCGCGCCTACAATCCGCGCTCCTCCCCTACACTGCGAGAACTACCATGCAAGATTTACTGACTCCCCACAATTGCGCGCTGGTGCTGCTGGACCAGCAGGCCGGCCTGCAGTTCGGCGTGCAATCGATGGACCGCCAGACACTGCTGAACAATTCGGTGGCGCTGATGGAAACCGCGCTGGCCTTCGCGCTGCCGATGGTCATCAGCACCTCGGCCAGCAAGGTCTACAGCGGCCCGCTGCTGCCGGACCTGCACGCGCTGGCGCCCGACCATCCGGTGCTGGAGCGCCGCAACATGAACGCCTGGGAAGATGACGCCGTGCGCGCTGCCATTGAGGCCAGCGGCCGCAAGAAATTGATCTTCTCCGGCATGCTGACCGAAGCCTGCATCAGCTTTGCCGTGCTGAGCGCGCTGGAAGCCGGCCATGAATGCTATGTGGTGGGCGACGCCTGTGGCGGACTGACGCAGGCCGGCCACGAGCTGGCCCTGCAGCGCATGACCGCCAACGGCGCCCAGCCGACCAGCTGGCTGCAGGTGCTGCTGGAATTGCAGCGCGACTGGACCCGCCACGACACGTACGACGCCGCGCGCGCCGTGATTGAAAAGAATGGCGGCGGTTACGGCGTCGGCCTGCGCTACGCGCGCCAGATGCTGACGCCGCAATAGGCCGGCCACGGCAGGCAACAAAAAAAGGCAGCCGAAGCTGCCTTTTTTTGTATTACACCGTTGCCAGCGCGGCGTTGAAGGTGGCGCTTGGGCGCATCACCGCTTCGGTCTTGGCTGGATCCGGATAGTAGTAACCACCGATATCCTGGGCCTTGCCCTGCACGCTGTTCAGCTCTTCAACGATCTTGGCTTCGTTGTCGGCCAGCTGCTTGGCCAGCGGCGCGAAGTGCGCGGCCAGTTCCTTGTCTTCGGTCTGCGCGGCCAGGGCCTGGGCCCAGTACAGCGACAGGTAGAAGTGGCTGCCACGGTTGTCCAGCTCGCCGGTGCGCGACGATGGCGACTTGCTGTTGTCCAGCAGCTTGCCGGTGGCTTCGTCCAGGGTCTTGGCCAGGATTTGCGCCTTGGCGTTGCCTTCCTTGATGCCCAGCTCTTCCAGCGACACGGCCAGCGCCAGGAATTCGCCCAGCGAGTCCCAACGCAGGTGGTTTTCTTCCACCAGCTGCTTCACGTGCTTCGGTGCCGAACCGCCGGCGCCGGTTTCGTACATGCCGCCGCCCGCCATCAGCGGCACGATGGACAGCATCTTGGCCGAGGTGCCCAGTTCCAGGATCGGGAACAGGTCGGTCAGGTAGTCGCGCAGGATGTTGCCGGTCACCGAGATGGTGTCCAGGCCGCGCGAGACGCGCTCCAGGGTGTAACGCATGGCGCGCACTTGCGACATGATCTGGATGTCCAGGCCCTTGGTGTCGTGCTCCTTCAGGTACACCTGCACCTTCTTGATCACTTCGGCTTCGTGCGGACGGTATGGGTCCAGCCAGAACACGGCAGGCATGCCCGAGTTGCGGGCGCGGGTCACGGCCAGCTTCACCCAGTCACGGATCGGCGCGTCTTTCACCTGGCACATGCGCCAGATGTCGCCCTGCTCCACGGTCTGGGTCAGCAGCACTTCGCCAGTGTCCAGATCGGTGATGTTGGCGGTGCCGCCTTCCGGCACTTCAAAGGTCTTGTCGTGCGAGCCGTATTCTTCGGCTTGCTGCGCCATCAGGCCCACGTTCGGCACGGTGCCCATGGTGGTCGGGTCGAAGTTGCCGTGCCATTTGCAGAAGTTGATCATCTCCTGGTAGATACGGGCAAAGGTCGACTCCGGCATCACGGCCTTGACATCGGCGGTGCGGCCATCGGCGCCCCACATCTTGCCGCCGATACGGATCATGGCTGGCATCGAGGCATCGACGATCACGTCGTTTGGCGAGTGGAAGTTGGTGATGCCCTTGGCCGAATCGACCATGGCCAGCTTCGGACGGTGTTCCAGGCAGGCGTGCAGATCCTTCAGGATTTCTTCCTTCTGCGACGCTGGCAGCTTTTCAATCTTCTCGTACAGGTTGACCATGCCGTTGTTGACGTTCACGCCCAGTTCTTCGAAGGTCTTGGCGTGCTTTTCAAACGCTTCCTTGTAGAAGATGCGCACGCAGTGGCCGAACACGATCGGGTGCGACACCTTCATCATGGTCGCTTTCACGTGCAGCGAGAACATCACGCCGGTTTTGTAGGCGTCGTCGATTTCCTTCTCGTAGAACTCCAGCAGGGCTTTCTTGCTCATGAACATGGAGTCGATGATCTCGCCAGCTTGCAGCGCGACCTTCGGTTTCAGCACGATGGTTTTGCCGGAATCGGTAATCAGTTCCATCTTGACGTTGCGGGCCTTGTCCAGGGTCATGGACTTTTCGCCGTGGTAGAAGTCGCCGGCGTGCATGTGCGACACGTGGGTGCGCGATGCCTGGCTCCACTCGCCCATCGAGTGCGGGTGCTTGCGGGCGTATTCTTTCACCGCTTTTGGCGCGCGGCGGTCCGAGTTGCCTTCGCGCAGCACTGGATTCACAGCCGAGCCGATGCACTTGCTGTAGCGGGCCTTCAGGGCTTTTTCTTCGTCGGTCTTCGGATCTTCCGGGAAGTCCGGCAGCTTGTAGCCCTTGCCTTGCAGTTCGCGGATGGCCGCTTGCAGCTGGGCCACCGAGGCCGAGATGTTTGGCAGCTTGATGATGTTGGCTTCCGGCTTCAGCGTCAGGGCGCCCAGTTCAGCCAGGTTGTTTGGTACTTTTTGCTCGTCCGTCAGGAATTCCGGGAACTCGGCCAACACGCGGGCAGCGACCGAAATATCGCTGGAGACCACCTCGACGCCGGCCGGTGCCGTGAACTTCTTGATGATAGGCAGCAGGGAGTAGGTAGCCAGCAACGGCGCTTCGTCCGTCAGCGTGTAGATGATCTTCGATTTTTGTGATGCCATGTTCATTCCCTCGTAAACGATCTGTGGAGTAATTCGCCCGTTATTTTAAACCTTTGCCCCCCTATTTGTGCAAATGATGCCACTTTGCATATGGGCTCTCTTGTCATCATACAACTTAGGTGCGCACCCGCTTGGTGCACGGTGTTAAAAATCAACAAGTTAAACGTTTACTAGTGAAACGCTAGCAGATATCCAGTTGTATGATGTCTGATATCTAGGCTATGATCGTCGCACCAAAAGTATGGAGACCCGCATGACCACGCCTCAACCTCAAGCCACCCGCGTCCGCTGGATGATCCTGGCGATCCTGTTTGCTGTAACCACCATTAACTACGCCGACCGCGCCACCATTGCCATCGCCGGCCCCGAGCTGAAAAAACTGCTGGGCCTGTCGCCGGTGCAAATGGGCTTTGTGTTCTCCGCGTTTGCCTGGTCCTATGTATTGGCGCAACTGCCGGGCGGCTGGCTGCTCGACCGCTTTGGCTCCAAGATCACTTACTTCTTCAGCATCTTCCTGTGGTCGCTGTTCACCATGCTGATGGGCGGCGTCGGCTTCTTCACCGGCGCGGCGGCGGTGGCTGCGCTGTTCACCCTGCGCCTGCTGATCGGCGCGGCGGAAGCGCCCTCCTTCCCCGGCAATTCGCGCATCGCCTCGGCCTGGTTCCCGACCAGCGAACGCGGCACGGCGGCGGCCATCTTCAACTCGGCGCAGTATTTCGCCACCGTGCTGTTCGCGCCGATCATGGGCTGGCTGGTGCATTCCTTCGGCTGGGAGAGCGTGTTCTTTGTGATGGGCGGCCTGGGCATCATCATGGCCTTCATCTGGCTGAAGACCGTGTACGGCCCGAAAGACCACCCGAAAGCCAACGCGGCCGAAATCGCCTATATCGAAGCCGGCGGCGCGCTGGTCGATCTGGAAAGCAAGAACAAGGTCGCGGCCACCGCCAAGCTCGACACCTGGGCCTGCATCCGGCAGTTGCTGGGCAATCGCATGCTGCTGGGCGTCTACATCGGCCAGTACTGCATCAACACCCTGACCTACTTTTTCCTGACCTGGTTCCCGGTGTACCTGGTGCAGGAGCGTCACATGACGATTCTGAAGGCCGGCTTCGTGGCTGCCCTGCCGGCGGTGGCCGGCTTCCTCGGCGGCGTGCTGGGCGGCGTGATTTCGGACCGTCTGATCAAGGCCGGCAAATCGCAATCGGTGGCGCGCAAGACGCCGATCGTGTGCGGCATGCTGCTGTCGACCACCATGATCATCTGCAATTACGTTGAAGCGGACTGGCTGGTGATCACCGTGATGTCGCTGGCCTTCTTCGGCAAGGGCATCGGCGCGCTGGGCTGGGCGGTGGTGGCGGACACTTCGCCCAAGGAAGCCGGCGGCATGAGCGGCGCGCTGTTCAACACCTTCGGCAACACCGCCGGCATCACCACGCCGATCGTGATCGGCTACATCCTGGAAAAAACCGGCTCCTTCTCGGGCGCGCTGGTGTTCGTCGGCGCCAACGCCGTGGTGACCATCCTGTGCTATCTGCTGATGGTGGGCGAGATCAAGCGCTTCGAATTCAAAACGCCAGTGATGCGCAAACTCGATCCCGTCGCCGACGCCGCTTAAGCTTTATCTCCTCGTTGATATCCTCAACGATTCCACGCCCACTCTGCGGAGTGGGCTTTTTTTCTTCCCGATGATGAGCACGCCAGCACAAACATGCCATCTTCCTGTAAATTGTCGGATTCCAATTTACATTGCTTAATTATCTATGCCTCCTCGGCCTCGTCTGACGTTCTCCTTGCGGTATGTGCTGATCATGTTGACCGCAATCGGACTACTGCCGCTGGCGCTGCTGGGGGCCTGGAATATCCATGCGGCCGGCGAGTACAAGGAGCGCGAGCAGGAGCGCTGGATGCTGGACCTGGCGCGCGCGCTGTCCAGCGCGGTCGATGCGGAACTGGATAGCGCTGTCACCGTGCTCAACAGCTTGGGTGGTGCATCCTCGCTGCAAACCAATGACCTGGCGGCGTTTTACCGGACCGCCAGCCGGCTGGTCGCCACGCAGCCCGACTGGCTGGGCGTGATCCTCACCGACGACAGCGGCAAGATCCTGTTCCGTACCATGGACGACTATGGCACTCCCGCCCAAGGGGTGGTCGATCAGCGCAGCTTGCAGCAGTTGCTCGCCAGCGGCAAGCCGGTGGCTGGCAGCATTACGCGCGGACCGCGCGGGCGGGCGGCGTTTCCGGTGCGGGTGGCGGTCACCGGCGCCAACGACCGGCGTTACACGCTGACCGCGGTGATCCTGCCGGACCGCATGGTGCGTCTGATCGCGCGTCAGCAGGTGCCAGGCAGTGCCGTGATTGCCGTGCGCGACAGTACGCGGCTGCTGGTGGCGCGCTCGCAAAACCAGGAACGCAAGGTCGGCGGCGAACCCAGCCCATCAATGATCGCGCTGATGCAGCGCGCCGGACCGGAAGGTTTTGGCAACGCCATCACCACCGAAGGCATGCCGCTGGCGACCGGCTACACCACGCGCTCGCGCTACGGCTGGGCCGTGATTGTCGGCCAGCCGGCCGATGGCTTGCGCGCCGCCGCCTTTGAACGCATGGGCGTGTTTGGCGTGGGCATTGTGCTGTCGCTGCTGGCCTGTATCGCCGCCGCCTCGCTGCTGTCCAACCGCCTGGTGGCGACCATTAAATCCCTGCAGCAGGACGCCGCCGCGCTCGGCTCGGGCGCGCCGCTGGCGCTGGCGCCTTCGGCCATCACGGAAATCCAGCAAATCGGCCACGCGCTGGAACAGGCCGAGCGTCAGCGCACGGCACAGGAAATCGAACGGGCGCAGTTGCTCGATTCGCTCAACCGCGCCCTGTCCAGCCACCAGACCGCGCTGGCCGAAGCGCGCCAGGCCGGCCGCGCCAAGGATGAATTCCTGGCCGTGCTGGGCCACGAGCTGCGCAATCCGCTCAGCCCCATCGTCACCTCGCTGGATTTGCTGGATCTGCGCGACGAACCATCCAGCCGCAAGGAGCGGCGCGTGATGCGGCGCCAGGTCAACCATCTGCGCCGCCTGGTGGATGACCTGCTGGACGTCTCGCGCATCACTTCCGGCAAGCTGGAGCTGGAAAAACGCGCGGTCAACCTGGCTGACGTGGTGCGCCACGCGGTGGCCGCCCTGCCCGGCCAGCCAATTACCCTGAACACGCCCGACGCCGTCTGGGTCCAGGGCGACGACAGCCGCCTGGCGCAGGTGATCAATAATTTACTGTCAAACGCCGAGCGCTTTGGCAGCAGCGCCACCGAGGTCACGCTGGATGCGGATGCCAGCCAGGTGCGGCTGACCGTCAGCGACAACGGCATCGGCATGAGCGAAGACTTGATTGCCCGTGTGTTTGAACCGTTCCAGCAGGCGCCGCAGTCGCTGGCGCGGCGCAGCGGCGGCCTCGGACTGGGCCTGGCGATTGTGCGCAAGATCGTCGACCTGCATGGCGGCCATGTCTGCGCCCGCAGCGCCGGCGCCGGTGCCGGCAGCCAGTTCGAGGTGGTGCTGCCGCTGTGCGCGGCACCGGTCGAGGAAGCGCCATTGACCACCCTGGACCAGCCGGCCGGCATGCAATTGCTGCTGGTCGACGATAACGTCGATGCCGCGCTGGCCGGCGCCGCCTTGCTGGAGCTGCTGGGTCACGAGGTGCGCATCGCCCACACGGCCGCCGAGGCGCTCGACCAGATCCGCCGCAAACGCCCGCAAGTCGCCATCCTCGACATCGGCCTGCCGGACATGGATGGCTACGCGCTGGCCGGCGCCATCCGCGCGGAAACCGGCGATGCCGCACTGCGGCTGGTGGCCTTGACCGGCTACGGCCAGAAAGAAGACGTGGCGCGCGCCTACGATGCCCGCTTCGATCTGCACCTGACCAAGCCGGCCACGGTGGCCGACCTGCAGCGCGCCACGGCGCCGCTGAGCTAGCTTTTCGGGGTCAGTGAATTTCGCTGTAGAAGCAGCGGCCGCAGGCCTGGCGGTAGCTTTCGTTGCCGCCAATGCTGATCTGCTCGCCTTCCTTGATGCGCTTGCCGTTTTCGTCAACGCGGATGTTCATGGTCGCCTTCTTGCCGCAAGTACAGATGTTCTTGATTTCCTCGATATCGTCCGCCAGCGCCAGCAGGTAGGCCGAGCCGGGGAATGGCTCGCCCAGAAAGTCTGACCGCAGGCCGTAGGTAATCACCGGCACACCGCGCACCTGCGCCAGCTGGTGCAGCTGCTTGACCTGCTCCTTGCTCAGGAACTGCGCCTCGTCCACCAGCACGCAGGCAATTTTCTTGTCCACGGTTTGCAGGAAGTCGGTGTTTTTGTCGAACACCTCGGTCTCGCGCTGCGGTCCCAGGCGCGAGGTGACCTTGCCGACGCCGTAGCGGTCGTCGATCGCGGCGGTGAACAGGCGCACCTGCTGGCCCTGCTCTTCATAGTTGTGCGCCACCTGCAGCATCGCGGTGGATTTGCCTGCGTTCATCGCAGAGTATCGGAAATAAAGTTTTGCCACTGCTTACCTTCTGGTTGTCAGGCGCCGATTATATGCCCCCCGATCAATAAATTCTATCGCGCCGATTGATATAAATCTCTTGCGATTACATCGGATACGCTTTATTATTCACACATCGGGCAACCACGCCCAGCCAACAAAACCAAAGGAGCCTTACCATGAAAACCATCGCCATCGCCGTGACCGCTGCTACCCTGTTCGCTTCCGCTGCCGTGTCGGCACAGGAATTCGGTGAATACGCCGGCAACACCAGCTTCGTCTCGACCAAGACCCGCGCCGAAGTCAAGGCGGAAACCTTGGCCGCCATCCAGCGCGGCGAACTGCGCGACGGTGAACAATATCCTGACCCGCGTGCCGGCCAGCTGCCAGTCCAGGCCAAAACCCGCGCTGAAGTCAAAGCAGAACTGGCCGCTTACCGCAAGACCCACAAGGAAGTGTCGGACGACATCGTCACGGTGCAATAATTCGGCCACATACATCGCATACGCTTAAATAGCACAAACTTAAAACCAGCTTAAGGAACTTGATTATGAAAAACATCGCCATCGCCCTGTCCGTCGCCGCCCTGTTCGCTTCCGCTGCCGTGTCGGCACAGGAAACCACCGAATATTCCGGCTATACCGGCTTCGTCTCGACCAAAACCCGCGCAGAAGTGAAAGCGGAAACCCTGGCCGCCATCCAGCGCGGCGAAGTCCGCGATGGTGAACAGTACCCGGACCCGCGCGTCGGCCAGCCAGCCGTCCAGCCGAAAACCCGTGCTGAAGTCAAAGCCGAGCTGGCGGCCTACCGCAAGACCCACAAGGAAGTCTCGGACGACATCGCGTCCTGAGGAAATGCAACATGAGCGGAAAAGGCGCATACTTGCTTTTAATGCAGCAAGGAGACAAAAATGCGTACACCCGCTTTGTTCACCCTGATTGGCAAGACGCCGCTGGCAGAGATTACCCGTCTCGATACCGGCCCTTGCCAGCTATTCCTTAAACTGGAATCGCAAAACCCCGGCGGCTCGATCAAGGACCGCATCGGCCTGGCCATGATCGAGGCGGCCGAGGCGCAAGGCTTGCTCAAGCCGGGCGGCACCATCATCGAGGCGACGGCCGGCAACACCGGCCTCGGGCTCGCGCTGGTCGGGCGGCTGAAAGGCTACCGCGTGCTGCTGGTGGTGCCGGACAAGATGTCGACCGAAAAAGTGCTGCACCTGAAAGCGCTGGGCGCCGAGGTGCGCACCACCCGTTCCGACGTCGGCAAAGGCCATCCCGAGTATTACCAGGATTACGCCGCGCGGCTGGCTGCCGAGATGCCGGGCGCCTGGTATTCCGACCAGTTCAACAATCCCGCCAATCCGCTGGCGCACGAAACCACCACCGGCCCGGAAATCTGGGAGCAGATGGCACACAAGGTGGATGCCATCGTGGTCGGCGTCGGTTCGTCCGGCACGCTGACCGGCTTGACGCGCTATTTCCGCAAGGTGGCGCCGCAGGTGGAATTCATCCTGGCCGATCCGGCCGGCTCCATCCTTGCCGAATACGTGAAGACCGGCCATGTCTCCGGGACCAGCGGCTCGTGGGCGGTGGAAGGCATCGGCGAAGACTTCATTCCCGCGATTGCCGACATGACGGCGGTGACGCAGGCCTACACCATCACCGACCGGGAAAGCTTTGCCACCGCGCGCGCCCTGCTGAAGGAAGAAGGCATCCCGGGCGGCTCGTCCACCGGCACCCTGCTGGCCGCCGCGCTGCGCTACTGCCGCGAGCAGAGCACGCCCAAGCGCGTGGTCAGCTTTGTGTGCGACACCGGCACCCGCTATCTGTCCAAGGTCTACAACGACGGCTGGATGCGCGACCAGGGCTTGCTGGAGCGCCCGCGCCATAACGATCTGCGCGACCTGATCGGCCGCCGCTTCGATGCCGGAGAAGTCATCAGCGTCACGCCCGACGACACGCTGATGATCGCCTTCAACCGCATGCGCGCCGCCGACGTGGCGCAATTGCCGGTGCTGTCGAACGGCCAGCTGGTGGGCATCATCGATGAATCCGACCTGCTGCTGTCGGTCGGCACGCAACCGGAACGCTTCAATCATCCGGTCGGCACGACCATGACGCGCCGGCTGGAGATCCTCTCGCCGTCATCCGATCTGCACGCGCTGCGCTCCACGCTGGACCGCGGCCTGACCGCCGTGGTGGCCGAAGGCGCCACCTTCTACGGCCTGATTACCCGCTACGACCTGCTCAACCATCTGCGAAGGACGTTATGAACGACAAAAAATCCGCCCTGGCCACGCGCGTGATCCATGCCGGCCAATCGCCCGATCCGTCCACCGGCGCCATCATGCCGCCGATTTACGCCACCTCCACCTTCGTGCAGGAGAGTCCCGGCGTGCACAAAGGGCTGGATTACGGCCGTTCGCACAACCCCACCCGCTGGGCGCTGGAACGCTGTGTGGCCGATCTGGAAAGCGGCGCGCAAGGCTTCGCCTTCGCCTCCGGCCTGGCCGCGATATCGACAGTGCTGGAACTGGCCGACGCCGGCTCCCACATCATTGCCGGCGACGATATGTATGGCGGCACCTACCGCCTGTTCGAGCGCGTGCGCCGCCGCAGCGCCGGCCACGATTTCACCTACGTCGACCTGACCAATCCCGAGAACCTGCTGGCCGCCCTCAGGCCGGAAACCAGAATGGTGTGGGTCGAAACCCCGACCAATCCCATGCTCAAACTGGCCGACCTGCAGGCCATCGGCAAAATCTGCCGCGAGCGCGGCATCATCGCGGTGGCCGACAATACGTTTGCCAGCCCGATCGTGCAACGGCCGCTGGAACATGGTTTCGACATCGTGGTGCACTCGGCCACCAAATATTTGAACGGCCACTCGGACATCATCGGCGGCATTGCGGTAGTGGGCGGCGAACCGCACCAGCAGGCGTGGCGCGACCAACTGGCCTTCCTGCAGAATTCCGTCGGCGCCATCGCCGGCCCGTTCGACAGCTTCCTGGCGCTGCGCGGCGTGAAGACGCTGGCAATCCGCATGGAGCGCCATTGCGCCAGCGCGCTGGCGCTGGCGCAATGGCTGGAGCAGCAGCCAAAAGTGCGCAAGGTGTTCTACCCCGGCCTGGAATCGCACCCGCAGCATGCGCTGGCCAAACGCCAGATGCAGGGCTTCGGCGGCATCATCTCGATCGACCTGAATACCGACCTGGCGGGCGCGCGCCGTTTCCTCGAAAGCTTTGAGGTGTTTGCGCTGGCCGAAAGCCTGGGCGGCGTCGAAAGCCTGATCGAGCACCCTGCCCTGATGACCCACGCCTCCATCCCGGCCGCGCAACGGGCGGCGCTGGGCATCGGCGATGGTTTGATCCGCCTGTCGGTGGGAATTGAAGATTTAGAGGATTTAAAGGCCGATATTCGCCGTTCGCTGGACGCGATTTAGCTGCTACTATTCGGCGCATGGTCTACTTAATTCTCATCGCCGCGGTGCTGGCCCTCGGCTTCGCCTACTCGATTCTGGTCGCCAGCGCCAAGCCGGTGGTCGGCAGCGACTACTACAAGGTCTCGAAAGACGGCCGCGTGATGCTGTCCGCCGGCTCCAAGGTCACCGTGCTGAAACCGACGCTGTACCCTGAAGGCTTGAAGGTCAAGCTGCGCGGCGGCTCGCGCGAGGGCGAGTTCTTCGTGCATGATCTGGTGGCCGAGGCCTTCCTGCCGAATCCGAACAAGCTGCCGGCCATCCGCCACCGCGACGGCAACGTCCGCAATAACAAGGTCGAGAACCTGCAATGGGCCAAGACCTCGCAGGTCGAGCACCCGGAGCAGGCTGAATTCCCGCAGCCCTGATTATTCGCCCGGATGGTAGCGGCGTTCGAGATGCTGTTCGACGTCCGCCTTGTAGAACAGCACATCTTTGAACTCACCGCGCGCGTACATCGCGGCCTGATCGTCAAAATGCGGCGAGGCCGGATTGCCGCTCTGGCCACCGGCCAGAATGCTGCGCGCCTTGATGCGCGGCCCGAACTCCACCGCCGCCACAAAGCTGTTGCCACGCTCGCCGTAAATGCGCCTGGTGGTCTGCTTCGAGGTCATGCCGTACGCCGCCAGCGATCCCCAGTTGGCCGAGGCGAATGCCACCGGCAAGCTAGGCTTGCTGTCATCGAAGGGCTGCACCACGTCGCCGGTCAGGCGCTGGAAGCGATTGATCTCGCCCCAAGGCGTTTGCCAGTTGCCGAAGTCCTTGGTCAGCCTGGCCGTCGCGCGTTCCAGCGCTTCGATGCGCTGCTTCGGTGTGATAGCGGCCTGAATGTAATCCAGCACCTGCACTTCCCTGGCCTTGGCGGACGGCTGCCAGGTGGTCCACAAATCCTGCGCCCAGTAAATCGCCAGCGAAGTGGCGGTCGACTCCAGCGTGTAGCGCATGTCCCAGCCGCGCAGCGCGGCGATCTGCGGCGCCAGCGCGGCCTTGCGGGCGTCGTCGGCAGGCAGCTCGTCGTAAGCCGCGAACAGCTGCGGCAGCAGCGGCTCAAAGGCCGGCAGCTGATTGTCGTAGGATGCGGCGATCAGGCTGTCGATGGTGAAGTCTTTTTTGTTTTCCAGCACGCGCACGGCGTGGATGCCTCGCGGGTTCTCGGGATTCATCGACATATAGGCCGGATAGTCCTTCACCTTCGGGCTGTAGGCGCCGGCCGCGGTGTAAGGCCAGTTGTTGGTGTTCTGGATCCAGCCATTCTTTGGATTGAACAGCGTGATGGTTTCCTTGACCTCGTGCAGGCCTTTCCATTCGGTGTCCGGGTTGCTGCCGTCCACCGGATGCTTCCAGTCGAATTGCGGATCGCGGCGCGGGATGAAATTGCCGTGGAAGTAAGCGATATTGCCGTCGGCATCGGCGTACACCGTGTTGTTGGACGAATTGGTGCGCAACGCCATCGACTTGTAGAAATCCTTGTAGTTGCGGGCTTTGGTGCGGATGAAGGATTGCGTCAGCGCCTTCAACGGCTCGTTCATCAGGCGCACCGCCACCCACTTGCCATCCTTGGCGCGCACAATGGGGCCGTGGTGGCTGTAGTAGACGCGCACCGTCTTGCTGGCCATGCCGTCCCTGGTCTTGTATGGCAGCGCGATGTCCACGGCTTTCAGCGGACGCTGCTGGTCGCCATATTTATAGAACAACTGCCCGTCCTTTTCGCTGACGGTTTCAAGGTACTCGTCGATCACATCGCCGCCGCCGGAGGTGTGCATCCAGCCCAGGCGGTCGTTGAAACCCTGGTAGACGAAGAACTGGCCCCAGGTCACGGCGCCATACGCATTCAGGCCTTGCTCACTATGCACCTGAATCTCGGGACGGAAGTAGAACGAGGTGTGCGGATTAATCATCAGCAGCGCATGACCGTTCTTCGTATTCGACGGTGCGATGGCAAAGCCATTGGAACCGCCCGGCTCCTTGTCCATGTCGATGCGGTCATTCGACGACAGCAGCACCGGCAACGTGGCGCCATTGGCGTACAGCGCCTGCAGCTGCTTGATGTCGATGGTTTCGATATCGCCGCCGATGCTGCCCTCGCTGAAGCTGAGCGCCATCCACGGTTCAAAGTGCGTGAGCAGCGCTGGCTTTACTTGAGGATGGGTTTGCAGATAGTAGTTCAGGCCATCGGCCCAGGCGTTCATCAGCTTTTTCAGCCATGCCGGCGCCATGGCGTACTGGCGCTTGAGTTCATCCGGATTGATGAATAGTTTCATGCGCAGGTCTTTATACAGCTCGGCCTCGCCCTCCACTTCCGCCAGACGCCCCATGGCGTTGATGAAGTTGAGCTCCACGCGGTGGAAGTCATCCTCCGCCTGCGCGTAGACCATGCCGAATACCGCATCGGCATCGGTCTTGCCGTAAATATGCGGGATGCCCCACTTATCGCGCAGGATGGTGACGCGCTTGGCGGCGGCCTTCAGGCGTGCCGGTTCGCCCGCCACCGGCGCTGCAGGCGCTGCCACCGCAGCGCTCACCGCCACCAGGCAGGATAAAGCGACGGGCGCGCGCATCAGGCGCTGACCAGTTCAGAAATACGGCGTTGCAGGACGGTGATCTCTTCCAGCAGCGCGGCATTCTTTTCGCGCAAGGCGATATTCTCGGCGCGCAGCTCGGCCACGTCGGTTGGCACATCGCCGTAATCCACCGTTGGTGCGGCTTTCGGCTCTTTCGGTTCCTTGGCAGGCCGCGAGGCGGCGCGCAGTTCGCGCACTTCCTTGGCAGCCTTCTGCAGCTCCTTTTTGCCGCCGGCGACCGCGGCCAGCTGCACTTCTTCCGGCAGCGACGCCACCGTGGCGGCAGCGTTGATCGAGATGGTGCCGGCGCGGACCGCCTCCACCAGCTCCGGCGTCGCGGTCTTCTGGATCTTTTCGATCTGGCCCAGGGTAGCGGTGCTCAAGCGGGCGGCGCGGGCGATGTCCTCGCGTGAAGCCAGCGGCATGGCCGCCGGCTTTTTCGGCGCGGCCTCGCCTTCCTGCGGCGCGATGCGGGCATCTTCGGCGGCGGCTTCGGCCGCCAGCTCCAGCGCGCGCGCCGCCATGATTTCCTTCTTGCGCAGCGCCAGCACGCCGCGCTGGAAATCGGAAATGCTGCGACGGCCGAGATTGTTATCGATCATCCACAGCTTGACGTCTTCCAGGTTGCGGAAACTGGTGTTTTCCGTGACCTTGAAGGGAATGCCATGCTGCTGGCAGATCTGGTAGCGGTTGTGACCGTCCACCAGCACATCTTCCCACAGCACCAGCGCATCGCGGCAGCCTTCCGTCAGGATGCTGCGCTCCAGCGCCTGGTATTCACTTTCGGTCAGCGGCTCTATGTAAGCACGCAACACTTCATTAATCTTGATCTGCATAGTTATCCTTCAAATCTGTCCCGCATTTTACTAAGGCAGTTTTAAGAAAGCAAAGTTACACTTTTCTCCAGTCAAACGAGCTTTCTCCGCCAATTGACCAAAAGCCCCGACAGGTTCCCCGCCTGCCCGGGGCTTTTCTTTTTCCTGGCTTCAATAAAAACGCGCTACGGCGCGTTTTTTTATGCCATGATTCGGCTTCAACAATAAGGATTTAACATGGTTAACTACATCATCCGCGTCTCTTACCCCGCAGCCAACGGCGACACTTTCGATCGCCTGAATGTCGAACTGGCAAAATTCAACGTCGCAGCCGCCATCAAGTCGGACGACGGCAAGGGTTACTACCTGCCACAAGGCGAGTACTGCTATAGTGGCAACGAAACCATCAACGAAGTGCGCGATGCCGTGTTCCGTCTCGCCAGCACCATCCAGCCAGAGCCGCAAGTGCTGGTGGTGGAAGTGACCACCCTGTCGTGGGCGGGCTTCAAACTGGTGGAAGGAACGTAAGAGATTTAGCGCCGGGCCTTGGCGGCGGCCTTGATGTCTGCGCAGGACATCGGCTTGCCGTTCCTGGCCGCTTCCGCCTCCAGCTGCTGGCAGCCGTTGTAGTTGTGCCAGAACACCAGCACATAGCCGGCTACGCCCAACACCACGGCGACCATCGCAGCAGCGATGATGAATTTCACGGTTTTTTCGGAAGCCATTTTTTGAAGATAGTTGTGAAGGTGGTGCTCCGAGCCGGAATCGAACCGGCACACCTTGCGGTGGGAGATTTTAAGTCTCCTGTGTCTACCAATTTCACCATCGGAGCCCACACAGCCCGATATTATGCCATGAACCGCTCGTAACTGCCAGACAACCATGACAAGCAGATTACGTGCGCTGCCGTACTCCCGCCGCTGCCCGATCTGATTATAGTCGGGCATGGGCAAAATCTACATCGGCATCTCCGGCTGGCGCTACAAGCCATGGCGCGGCGTGTTTTATCCGCCGGACCTGGCGCAGGCGCGCGAGCTGCAATTTGCCGCGCGCGCGGTGCCGACCATAGAACTCAACGGTTCCTTCTATTCGCTGCAGCGCCCGTCCAGCTACGCGGCCTGGTACGAGGCGACGCCGGAAGGCTTTGTGTTCGCTCACAAAGGCAACCGCTACCTGACGCACATTCTGCGCCTGGGCGAGAATATCGGCCCGGCGCTGGCCAATGTGATGGCGTCCGGCGTGTTCAATCTGCGCGAGAAACTGGGGCCGTTCCTGTGGCAGCTGCCGCCGAATTTCCGTTTCGATGCGCAGCGGCTGGAGCGCTTCTTTCAGCTGCTGCCACGCGATCTGGAACAGGCGCAGATGCTGGCCCGGCAGCACGAGCCGCGCATGAACGGCCGTGTTGCATTGGATATCGACGCCAATCACAAGCTGCGCCACGCGCTGGAAGTGCGCCACGAGAGTTTCAACGATCCGGCATTCGTGGCGCTGCTGCGCAAGTACAAGCTGGCGCTGGTGGTGGCAGACAGTGCCGGCAAATGGCCCGATTACGAGGACGTCACCGCGAGCTTTATGTATCTGCGTCTGCACGGTGCGGAGGAGTTGTACGCCAGCGGCTATAACGATGCGACGCTGGACCACTGGGCCGCGCGCATCAGGGCCTGGGCGAACGGCAGCCAGCCATCCGACGCCAGGCTGATTTCACAGGAAGCCCTGCCGCACCGGGTCAGTCGCGACATCTACTGCTACTTCGATAACGACATCAAGGTGCATGCGCCGTTTGACGCGCAACGCCTGATGGCTCGCTTACGTTGAAGGCGGCTTGCGGTCGCGCGCCACCGGCGGCAAGCGGTGTTTGAGCGTGCCCACGCGCTGGGCGCGATAGATGCCGCTATGACCGGAGAACAGATACGCCGCCACGCAGGCCAGCGCCGCATAAGGTCCGATCTGCGGACCGAATAATTCCATCGCCATGATGGTCGAGGCCAGCGGCGTGTTGGCGGCACCCGCAAACACCGCCACAAAGCCCAGTCCCGCCAGCAGCGCAAACGGCAGTTGCAGCAAAGGGGCCAGCGCATTGCCCAGTGTCGCGCCGATGTAGAACAGCGGCGTCACCTCGCCGCCCTTGAAGCCGCTGCCCAGCGATCCCACGGTGAAAATGAACTTGCCAAGGAAATCCCAGGGCGCCACCGGCTGCTGGAAAGACTCCACGATCACCGGAATACCCAGGCCGATGTAGCGCGTACCCAGCCACCACACCGCCAGCGCCACCACGGCGCCGCCCAGCATCGGCCGCAGCGGCGCGTAACTGATGTGGCGCTTCATGAAAGCCGATGCGGCATGGGTGGATTTGGCAAACGCCATGCCCACCAAGCCAAACACGATGCCCGCCGCCAGTACGGCGGCCACGCTCCAGAAGGTAATCGGCGTGATGCTGCTGATGGCGTAATGGGTATGATGCACGCCCCAGGCCATGCCCACCTGGTCGGCGGCAATGGCAGCCACCATGCAGGGGAAGATGGCGTCATAGCGCATGCGGCCGATGGCCAACACTTCCAGTCCGAAGATGGCGCCGGCCAGCGGGGTGCCAAACACGGACGCGAAACCGGCGCTGATGCCGGCCATCAGCACGATGCGGCGTTCGGCGTGGCGCAGGCGGAAAATGTGGGTCAGTTGATCGGCCAGCGTGCCGCCCATCTGCACCGCCGTGCCCTCGCGCCCGACCGAAGCGCCGAACCAGTGCGACACCACGGTGCCGATCAACACCAACGGCGCCATGCGCAGCGGCACGACGCTTTTCGGATCATGGATCTCGTCGATAAGCAGGTTGTTGCCCGCCTCGACACTGCTGCCAAGCTTGAGGTAGACCCAGCCGACCGCAAAACCAGCCAGAGGCAGCAGCCAGATGACCCATTGATGCGTCTGACGCCAGTTGGTCGCGTAATCCAGCGCGAACAGGAAGAAGGCGGAGGCCGTGCCACTCAGCAGCGCCACCAACCCGGCGAGCAGTATCCATTTGCCGATATACGGCAGCAAGGCGATTTGTTCCGGGAGGCGGGATAGTTTTCTCATCAGCACCGGATACTAACAAATCCCCTGAGGCGGATCAAATCTCAGGCAAATAGGTCTAACACCTTATCAGCACGCCATCGCCCCGGCGGCTCGACAGGAGGACGATTTCATGATGGAAGAACGCCTGACCACGTTGGAAAAAACATCCGACAGCAACGCCGCCGCGCTAGCTGCGCTGGAGAACGAGATGAATGACCGATTCAATCGCATAGAAACCGAGCTGAGCGAACTACGCCAGAGCAAGGCCGAGAATGAGCCGACGCTCAATCGGATGGAACATCTGCAAACCGACATGAACCGGAGATTCGCTGAATTTCAGGGCGATATGAACCGAAGGTTTGCCGAGCACCAAGGCGAAGTAAATCGCCGCTTTTCCGAGTTTCAAATGGAAATGAATCGGCGGTTTACGGAATTTCAAGATGACATGAAGCGGCGATTTACCGAGTTCAAAGACGAGATGAACCGACGGTGCTTTGAGCTTAAGGAAGAGATGCACCGCGGCTTCGGCCAAACCAACGCGCGTTTCGACCAGGTCGACAAGCGGTTCGACCAGGTAGACAAGCGGCTCGACCAGGCAGACAAGCGGTTCGACCAGGTAGATAAGCGGTTCGACCAGGCGGACCAACGATTCGAACAATTCGATAAGCGCCTGGACCGCGTGGAAGCGTCAATTCACCAGTTAAGCATCCAGATACGCTGGTTAATCGGCAGCCAGATCATTGTCGTACTCGCGATCCTGAGCTTGGCTACCAAGGCTTTTTACGGCTAGCGACCTGCCATTCAAGCCATCCTTGTGGTGGGATTGGCGATGATGTTATCAATCTGAATGCACGCCTCGTTGCGGGCGGCGGCGAGGGCTTCATCTTCGGTGGCGCGCACAAATTGCATGGTCGCGCCCTCGAATACCTCTTCGCCAGCCGCAGTGACGCGCGCCAGGTCGCAACTGGCGGACCATTTGTGGTCGGCAGTCGGCAACGCGGTCGGAATGATCGCCCAGCCCTTGTAATGAAGCTTGTCCATGATGGCCTCCTTACTCATGCTTTTAGCATAGCACCAATGCCGACCCGCTGCCGCCCGCTTCACTCCTGCTGTTCAGGTACGCGGCCGATATTCTCTTCCATATTGGCCAGATACCAGGTCAGCGCGGTCATCACCGCCACGTGGCGCTTCAGTTCCAGCGGGCTGACCTTGTCCAGCGTGTCGGCCGGCGTGTGGTGATAGTTGAAGTAGGCGCTGGAATCGACCAGCGGCTCAAACACCGGCACACCGGCGCGCTCCAGCGGGCCGGTATCGGCGGCGCCGGCGATGTCGTGACGCTCAAAGATCCCGGCGCCGATCGGCTCCAGCGCAGCCTTCAGCGGCGCGAAATACTTCACCATCGGCGGTGTCACGCTGCCGATAAAGCCGAATGGACGGCCGCCGCCACTGTCCGACTCGATCGCCGCAAAGTGCTTATCCAGCTTGTCCTTGTTGGCGTCAAAATAAGCCTTGCCGCCGCGCGTGCCATTTTCCTCATTCATCCATGCGATCACGCGGATGGTGCGGCGCGGCTTGAGATTGAGCTTTTTCAATGTATCGATTACCGCCATGGCGCCGGCCACGCCGGTGCCGTCATCGTGCGCGCCGGTGGCCAGATCCCAGGAATCCAGATGGCCGGACACAATCACCACCTCGTCCGCCTTGTCGGTGCCCGGCAGATCGGCGATCACATTGAAGCTATCGGCTTCCGGCAGGTTTTGCGGCGTCAGGGTCAGATGCATCTTCAGCGGGCCGCGGGCCGACAGACGGCTCATCAGCATCGCATCTTCCGCCGTGACGGCAGCGGCGGGAATGCGCGCGCCCTCCACCACACCGGTGGCGCCGGTGTGCGGGATGCGGTAGTTGGCGCCGCCGACCGAGCGCACCAGCGCTGCCGCCGCGCCCATGTCCGCCGCCAGCTTCGGACCGGCAAAACGGAAGCCCGCGCCGCGGCCATAAGCCGGGCCGGCGTGGCCGCGATCGGCCATCTCCTGATCAAACGCCACGTCAAACAGCACAATGCTGCCCTTGACCTGCGCGCCCTTGGCCTTCAACTCATCGAAACTGCGCACGATGACCACCGGCGCGGTCAGGCCGGCAGCCGGCGTCGCGCCCGAGCCGCCCAGCGCGGTCAGCACCACTTTCTGGGTAATGCCGGCCGGACGGCCGGTATATTCCACCAGTTCCGCCGTCTCGGCGCCGCGCACCCAGTGCGGGACCTTCACCGGCTGCAGCGTCACTTTCGCACCGAGCTTGCGCATCGCTTCCGCCACCTGCTCCACCGCGGCCGCAGCGCCGGGAGAACCGGACAGACGCGGCCCCACCAGATCGGTCAGGTCGGCCAGGCGCTCGTAGGCCCAGTCGCTTTTCATGGCGCTGTCGCGGATCTGGCCCAGCGTGGCGGCATCATTGGGAGCGGCGCTAGCGCCGACACACAGCAGGCTTGTGGCCAGCACGGTCAGCGACATGGATTTCTGGAAGACGGATTTCATGCGATTCCTGTAGAGATAAAAGGTGGGTAGCAAGAAACGATAACCGATCGTGATGAACTTGTCATCCATATTGATTTGCTATCGCAGTTGCACTACCATGAAACTTCAACTGCCGGAAGAAAGCGCCTATGCTCAAGGGTCAACTCTGTACCGTACGCCACCTGCTGACCGCCGATCTGAACACCTTCATCGCGCTGGCCAACGACCTGCCCTCGCGCGGCGAGTACTTTTCCACCCATTTCAAATCGCCTGAAACCATGCGCAAGGAGTTCATGCTGAATGGTTTTGTGAGCGAAGACAGCGAATTGTTCGTGATCGAGGATACATCGCACCACGTGGTGGGCGTGATCACCCATTTCAAAACCCGCACCCCGGTGGCGCGCGAAATCGGCTACCGCCTGTTCGATCCCAAGCTGGCCGGGCGGGGCTATGTAACAGAGGCGTGCCGCCTGCTGGTCGATTATCTGTTCAGGGTCCACCCCTATCATCGCCTGGAGCTGCTGACGGCGCCGGAGAACGTGGCCTCGGTGCGGGTCGCGCAGAAATGCGGCTTTCGCGCCGAGGGTACCCTGCGCCAGTCCTTCTTCATCAACGGCCATTATCAGGATGTGACGATGTTCAGCCTGCTGCGTCCGGAGTGGGAAGCGCTAGGTCTCTAATTGTTACAAGGCATTACCGCGCCAGCCCGTTTGTAAGCATGTGTATAAGACGTGGCATTAAATTTCCGGGGATTTATAGTGGAGTCACTGGCTAGCGAATCATTCCGGTTCAGGCCACAGCAAGGGGATTGCCATGTTGAGCAAAAAATTATTGGGTGTAGCGTTACTGACCGTAGCAGCAGTATCGTCGTCGGCATACGCAGGCGACCGTGATTTCAACACGGTGGCCGGGGCTGTGGTCGGCGCCGCCATCGGCAACAGCGCCGGCGGCCGCGATGGCGCCATCGTCGGCGGCCTGGTGGGCGCGGCAGTGGGCAACAGCATCCGCACCTCGGATGACCGCTACTACCGCGGCCGTGACCGTGGCTACGTCGAGACCCGCGTCTACTCGCAACCGGCGCCGGTGTACTACGAGCGCCCGACCCCAGTCTATTACGCGCCGCCGGTACGCTACTACGAACCGCCACCACGCGTGGTCTACGTTGAACCGGCCCGTCCATACTATCGCGAGGAACGCTGGGAACGCCGCCACTATCACCATGATCGCTGGGGCCGTTAATCCCCCCCCCCCAAGGCCCCGGATCTACCGGGGCTTTTTTTTCGTCCCTCCGCTAGATGTCTGCGACGGGGGAAACCATGACGACAGCAGACGCAATCATCGCTTTGGAACTGGGCCACTACCGGCTGCGCGAGCAGATCGGCGGATCGGCCTACGGCATCATCTGGCGCGCCAGCGGGCCGCAGGCCACGCGTGATGTGGCCATCAAGTTAATCAACCAGGAGCAGATGGCGCGCGCCCTGCCCGCCCAGCGCGAGCGCTGGATCGCCGCCGCCAATAACGAAATCGCATTCCTGCAGTCGCTGGAACCGTGGGATGAGCGGCACATCGTGCGCCTGCTGGACAGTGGCTGGCACGAGGGGTTGCCGGTGCTGGCGCTGGAACTGATGGGCTCCGACCTCGGCAAACAGATGGTGGCGCTCAAGGGCCGTGGCGAGAGCCTGCCGCTGGCGCAGGCATTGGCCTGGATTGCCCAGCTCAATCAAGCCTTGGCAAAAGTGCATCAATATGGCTGGCGCTACCTCGACCTGAAGCCGGCCAATGTACTGCTGGATACCCATCTGAACACCGTCAAGCTGGCCGATTTCGGCACCAACCGCGAATTGGGCAGCTTGCAGGCGCACTCGTATGCCGGCACCGCCAACTGGCAGGCGCCGGAGCAGTTCTTCCCGGCCGACGGCGGCGGATACGCCACCGGTCCGCGCAGCGACTATTTTTCGCTGGGGGCCTTGCTGTACTTTCTGGTGGCGGGCGGACTGCCGCTGCGGTTCTGCAGCGACTGCGGACAGGCTTATCGCGAGCACCATGTGGCGGGGGCGGAGTTGCTGCGCGGCCGCCATGGCGGCCAGATTCCATCCGCGTTGCAACCGGAGGAAGAGCAGCGTTATGCCGCGGCCATCCCGGCGGATAAGCGCGATGCGGCGCTGGAACTGCTGCGCGCCCTGCTGCAGATCGATCCCGCCAGGCGTCCGCGCCATGCGATCCAGATCAGCCGCATGCTGAACGCGGTATTGGGCGTGAGGCCGGCGCGCGGTGCGCTTGACGCGGTCGATCCGGTGCTGGCCATGCGCCGCCCTTCCGCCGTCAACGGCTGGCAAACCATGCAGGCGGCGTGATGGCCGCTTCCGCCTCCCGCACAGCGCCCTATGCCGCCGGCCGCGGCGCCAACCTCCGCGATGGATTGGCGGTGCTGCTGCGGGCATCTGCGCGCGCCGCGCTGCGCCACAGCGGCATGGCCTTCACCCTCGCGCTGCTGGCGATCCTGGGCGGATTGCAGGCATTGGCGCTGCTGCGCGCCCCCGCAGTCTGGCTACCGTCCGCCATCTCCATCCATCTCGCGCCCGGCGATGCCATCACACTGGGGCAGCGTGAACTGGCCGCGCCGCAGACGGATCGCCAGCAGCTGTCGCTGCGCCGCGATGCCGAGGGCCGCTGGCTGCTGCGCAACCTGGGCGCGGCCCGGCCAGCGGTGCTGATACGCGACGCCCACGAGCAACGGCTGGGCAACGCCGAGGTGCAGGGCCTGCGGCAATTCCAGATCGACGGCGCGGTGTTCGACGTGCGCGCCGCCGACGCGCGCAGCGTGCGTTTTGCACGCGACGGCCACGAATGGTATTACGACGGCGCGGTGCTGTACCGCGACGGCCGGCAGCAAGCCAGTTGCCCGGAGTCGCGCATGTCGGGCAAGCTGCTGTCGATGTGGAACCGCATCATGCCGCTGTGGTTGACGATTGCCCGCCCTCTGAGCTTTGGCGGCAATCTGTACTGCGACAACCGTTTGGGACTGGCGCTGGTCACGCCGGGCGCCGCGCAAATCGCGCGCGGCAATGGGCGCCTGCAGCTCTCGGCCGGCAATCCGGATGGCGACCGCGCCGCAGTACTTGTGGAGCAGGCCGACCTGCGCCAGCAGGAAGCCGCGCTGGATGGCGCGAACGCCATCATGATCGGCCGCACGCGCCTGCAGCTGTCCGTAGGGGGGGACCAACTGACCCTGCATCCCAGCCGCCACGTCAAACTCTACAGCGAACCGGAACTGAAGCTGCCGGAACAGGTCCGCTGGCAGTGGCAACCGCGGTCGCTATTCAGCGGCGGCCCTGGCGCCCCCGTGGCGGCGCTCATCGCGTTCACGCTGGCCTGCGCCGCCGCTCTCGGATTCGCAGGCCGCGCGCGGGCCGGATGGTTGGCGCCAGCCGCCGCCGGACTGGCATGCGCCGGCCTGCTGGCCGCCGGCGTGATTGCACTGATATCGCAGCGCGCCGGCTATCCACCCGGCACGGCCAGCTCCCTGCTGCTCGGCGCAAGTGCGCTGCTGGTCTGGCTTGCGCTGCCCGGCCGTCTGACGCTGGTCAAGGCCGCCGGTGCCATCCTGCTGGCCGCGGGCCTGCTGGCGCAGCTGGAGCTTGGCCTGGGCGCGCAGGAATCATCGTGGCTGCGCTACTATCAAAAATCGGCCGCCATGCTGGCTATCGGGATCGGCATGGGCGGCCTGCTGCAGTTGTGGGCGCAATATCGCGGCGCCCAGCTGCGGCAGCGCACTATCGAGTGGCTGCTTGCGCTGTTTGCCGCCGCCGCACTGGCCGCTCTGGGCGCGCAAGTCCTGTGGGGCGATGAAACCGGCGTCTTCGACCTGCAACCGGTGGAACTAGCCAAACTCGCGCTGACCGCACTCACCGCTCACTGCCTCGCCCTGCGCTTCAACTGGCACAACGGCCCGCAGCGGCTGGCCGACCATGGCGCCCGCTGGCTCCAGCTGATCGCGCCCGCGCTGCTGTTCCTCGCCCTGCTCGGCCTCGCGCTGGTGCAGGTGGACGACTTCTCGCCATTGATCCTGCTGCTGGTCTGGAGTACCGGCGCGGGTCTGGCCTATGCCTATGCCGCGCGCAATCGCGCGCTGGCCATGGTACTGCTCAGCGGCGCCGCGCTGGCCGCCGGCGGCATCATCTACCTGCGCCTGGCGGGCACGGATGACCTGATACGCTGGGGCTTTTATGCCGACCGCTTCCTGGTCTGGCTCAATCCCGCCGAGCACCCCCACACCGGCCAGCAACTGCTGCTGGGCGCACGCGCCATCGGTGACGGCGGCTGGCTCGGCGCCGATCGCTGGCTTGGCCTGCGGACGCTGGGCCAGACCGCCGGCAGCGTGCTGCAAATCCCCGCCGTGCAGGACGACTTTGCCGCCTCCTTCTTCCTCAACCGCCACGGCCTGCTGGGCGCACTGCTGCTGTGGGCCGTGCAGGCGGCATTTTTGATCGGTCTTCTGATGAGCGCCTTGCAGGCCTATCGCAGCGGCACAGCGGCACGCAACTTCCGCCATGCGTGGCTGGGACGCTTCCGCTACTTCGCGCTGTGCGGCGGCGGCGCTTTCGTGCTGGGGCACTTCCTGCTCTCGTGGGGCACCAACCTGGCGATCTTCCCCATCATGGGCCAGCCGATGAGTTTTCTGTCGGCCGGCGGCAGCCATCTGCTGTTTTTCCTCTGCCCCCTGCTTACCTTCAGTGCGATATCTTCCGAAGGAGTTTGAATCATGCCGACCTATGTCCAACACGCCGTCCTGGGACGCATTCCGGACGTATTCAACGCCGAGGCCATCTGGCAGACGCCTGGCCTGGCCTTGTTCTCACGCCGCCCGCTGCTGCGCGACCTGCTGGAGCGCAGCCCGCGCGAGCATCGCGGCCGCGCCGCCACCCGCTGCTTCTCGCATGTGACGCTGATGCTGCCGCAGGAAGATGTCGACGACGACTACCACCTCACCCGTGGCGCCCGCGCGCGCGACCTGGCGCAAACGCTGACCGCCTTGCATCAAAAGGATTTCGGCGACCTGCTGGGCAGCGATCAGGTGCGCTATGACGTGGTCGGCCACGCCGCACTGGCGCCTGGCGAGATCGAGGTGAAGTTCGGCCACGCGGTGTACCTGCCGGCCGCCGATGAAAAAATCCTCTACAACGTCAGCGTCTCGCGTGACAGCGCGATCTGGCACCCGGTGTGCCCGATCTATCCGAACCAGCGCCTGGCCCTGATCGGCGGCCAGGGTGGCGAAGCCAGTGCGGTGGCGCAGGGCTGGCCCTTCGGCCCGGATGCTGCGGTGCTGATACTGAACGACGGTCCCGATGCCCCGCCCGTGGTGCAGCTGCGCCCCAAGGACGCCTTCGATTGCCAGTACGATCCGCGCAGCGGCTACTACACCATCAAATCGCGCCGCGAGCCGCAAGGCGGTCAGCGCCTGCTGCTGAAAATAGCCCGCACTGGCGCGGCGCCGGCGATGCCCAGCGCGTCTTCCGGCCGCCCGGCCGTCTGGCAAAGCCGGAGCGGCAATGCCTCCGCGCCAGTTGGTCCACGCAGTGGCGCAGCCCCGATCGACCTGACCGCCGTGCCGGTCGCCGCCAGCCACAAGCCGGCCAATCGCCCCGGCGAAAGCGACGCCACCTACGCGCCGATCTCGCAACAGCGCGTCAGCCTGGTGGCGCTGGCCTTGCCGCGCCTGAGCCGCTACCGCGACACCGGCGCGCAGGCGATGGAACTCCCGTTCAACAGCACGCTCACGCTGTCCGCTGATACGCCGCAGGCCATCAGCCTGCTGGTCGACGCGGCAGACAATCTGTACGCCTGCACGGCCGAAGGCCGCCAACGCATCGAGCCCCCCGCCACCTTTGCGCCGGTGGACGCGCGCGCCCTGCGCCTGCTGCCGGCCGTGCCGGAGATGGCCGACCGCTATCGCGCCATCCTCTGCCTCGCCCAACCGGTCAGCACCGGGGTGGCCAGCGGCGCGCGCTTCACCTTCGGGCGGAATTCCCCCATGCTGTCGACCCTGCGCCTGCTGGATTCGCCGCGCTTTCTCAAGCGCGCCGACGGTGCGCCTGCCAGCAGCGCGGACCGCATAGGCCTGTCGCGCAATGCCTTCAGCTTTGAAGCCACCGCCAAGGGCTATACCATCGGCCGCCTGAGCGACACGCAGGCGCTGTATCACCTGGACGACCAGTTGCAATTCGTCGCCAGCGTCGGCGACGCGCCCTACCTGCTGCCGCCGGGCCACCACCTGGCGGCGGGGCACTACGTGCTGCGTTTCGAGGCCTGAGCCGTCATGGACACGGTCAAGCTTTACGCCTTTGCGGCTTTTGCCGCGGGCCTGATTATCACGCTGTTCCTGGCCGCTTACCTGACGCCGCGCGGCTGGTGGCGCCGTCCCAACGCGCGCGCCCTATTCATCATGATAGTCGGCACGTGGGGCTTCGGCAGCCTGATTTTGTACGCCACCCATGGCGCAACCCCAGCCCATGCCGGCACCGCCTCGACCATGCCTGCGGCGCCGGTAGTGGCTGCCGTCGGCGCCGACAGCGCCGTTACCGCCGGCAGCCCGTTCCGCGTTCACCGCGATCTGAATCTGCGCGCGGCGCCCGGCGTGCATGCGGCCCGTGTCGGCGTGGTGCCGGCCGGCGCCAGCGTCACGCCCACCGGCGAACGTGACGGCGACTGGTGGCAGATCCAGGCCACCATCCATGGCCGCGCACAAACCGGCTGGGCCAGCAGCCTGTGGCTGCGCCGGAGCAGCGAATGACCGCCGCCGCCGACGTTTTTTCAGCTAAGCTGTGGTCTTTCGCATCCCGCGCACCAGCGCCCGCACCGATGACCCGCATCACCGACCAACTCAACTTCGGCCCCGCACTGGACATCGCCGCCCGCAGCCTTGCCAGCATCAGCAAGCTGCAGGTGCCGGAGAACCAGGACAATCTGCTGATCATTGACGTTGACGGCCGCGCCGTCCTGCTGCGCGATCAATCGCCGCAGACCACGACCCTGAGCGGCTGGCCGCCCGGCCACGTGCGGCTTGCTGTCCTCGACGGCATGGGCGGCCACGGACACGGACGCCAGGCCGCGGAAGCCGTCGCCACCGGTCTGCTGCGCATCCCGGCCTGCACCACCCAGGACGAACTCGACACGCAGCTCGACCAGTTGCACCATCAGTTGCAGGCCCGCTTCAGCCGCCCGGACGACCACGATACCTTCCGCCGACCCGGCACCACCCTCACCCTGCTGGAAATCCCGCCCGGGCGGCCGCCGATGCTGTTCCACGCCGGCGACTCGCGCCTGTATCAGATCACGGAACAGGCAGCGCAAGCGCTGACGGTGGACCACGTGCCGGCCACCGCCTTCGCCATGCACGGCATGCTGGGCGAGGACGAATGGTGGCAGCAGGTGCATGGCGAACACCGCGCGCAAATTTCGCAGGCCTACATCCTTGGCAACGCCTTCGCCAACCCGCAGATTCTGGACGACGGCCTGCTGCCGCTGGACCGCGCCAATCTGCCGCTCTTCCTGCATCATCTGGCGGACCGCCGTACCGTCACGCCGCAAGCCGGCGCCACCTACCTGCTGGCCACGGACGGCTTCTGGTCCTGCGCCCGGCCGCAACCATGGATCGGGCGCTGGCCGTCCCTGCTGGCCCAGCCCAGCGCCGGCGCCGCGCTGGACGCCCTGTTCAGCGATTACGCCCGGAACCCGCCGCCGCAACTCCACATCGACAACCTGAGCGCCATCGTGATCCGGTTCAACGCACCGAAAAACGACAGCAATGTTGACGAAACGGCACTACCGGCCGCACCAATTCCGTCGCATTTTTGAAACGTGCACACAGCCATCGCAATATCGGTTGCAAAGTTTGCCAAACAGAGTGAAAACCGCATAAACTGACGGGTATCCCATCGGTCGGTTTGTCATGAAAAAATGCAGTAATGCCCAGCACCCGCACTGCACTTATTGGGTCTTACCGGGAGAGCAAAATTGCGAAGGCGGCCACGCCCAAGCAACGCCTTCCAGCTTCGACCTGTTGACTGCTTTGCGCACCTCCCGTGCCGCCTCCCCGGCCACGGCGCTGGATGCCGTCCCTACCGCCGAAACGCCAGCCACCGCCAATTACGCCCGCCCGTTGCAACGCGCGCAGGCCGAACGTCCGCAACTGCACATCAGCGGCTTTGATCCGCGCGCCGCCGGCGGCCGTCAGACGCTGAAGATGGAACTGCGCGGCATGCCGGAGGCTTGCGCGCCGCAACTGACGCTACAACTGCAATCGGACCTGATCCCGCATGGTGCCGCGCGTCAGCAATTCGTACGCGCAGTCGATGGCGAATGGCGTCCGGTATTTGTCGAGTTTTCCTCACGCGGCAAGGAACACGGTCAGTACCAGATCAGTATCGAGTTGCTGAGCCAGCACGCCGGCATGGCTGCGCGCAAATGGGTCTGCACCTTTGTGATCCTGGTGCCGCGCCTGGACGCCACGCTGACCGAGATCCACCGCATCTTCCTCAGCACCCACAAGAACGTGCGCGTGATGGCGGACGATGCCTCCATCGCCCGGGTCAGCGCGCAAGGCGGCGACTCGCTGGATATCGACGTCACCGCCCGCAATGCCGGCATCGCGCATCTGGACCTGAACGCCCCGGCTGGCAAAGTGGACCTGGGCTTCTCCACCATCGCGTGGGATGAAGACCTGATCGAAATCGACATGCCGCAAGCGGCCGCACTGCATCCACATCCGAGCGCCGCCGCCTCGCTGGTGAACGCCGCGCCGGAAGCCGGCGCGCAGCGCCAGATCCGCCTGTTCGCCATGCACGAATGCGTGATCGGCCGCTTTGAACTGGTCGATCCGGAATCGGACGTGCTGCTGACCCACTACACGGCTGACGGCCAGGACACCAATGGCCTGACGCGCCGCCTGTCCGGCCGCCACGCCATCATCCGCCGCTCCGGGCTGGGGTTTGAAATTGAGGACGTCTCGCGTTACGGCATTCTGCTGGATGGGGTCTGGCCGGGCAAGCACAAGCCGACCGCGCTGCGGCTCGGCATGCGGATTGAGTTCAGCGCCAGCATCAAAGGCATTGTGACCTTGTCGGTATCGGCCATCATGCCGCACGGCGTGATCCTGCACCGCGTGGATCAAGGCGCCAATGCCGAAAGCTTCTATCTGCTGGCGCCGGAGACGCATCCGGGCTATCCGGTCAAATCCTTCGCCGCCGCGCCGCATGCGGCCGCGCTGCCGCTGCTGTTCCATCGCGACGGCGGCTTCTGGCACCTGGACCAGCTGACCGGCAAGGAAACCGCGCTGGCGCCGGGCGTCTCGCTGGATAAACTGAGCCGCGTGCCGCGCCACACCCGCTTTGCCAGCGATCCGTATCCGGAACACTGGATCATCCGCACCGGCGGCGGCGACATGTACAGCACTGTGGCGGCGAACGCCATGTCCACCGCCTAGGTGTCGCTTAGGCTGCCGGCTTCCTGGCCGGCAGAGGTATCCACTCCGTTTCACCCGGCACTTTCGGGAAGCGCTGCGCTTCCCAATCCTCGCCCGCCTGCACGATGCGCTCCTTGCTTGAAGAGACGAAGTTCCACGACATGAAGCGGTGGCCGTCGAGCGGCTCGCCGCCGATGATGACGAAGCGCGCCTCGCTGCTGGCCTTGACGCGACGCGTGTCGGCCGTATTAAGCAGCGCCATATTGTGCAGTTCCAGCGCTGCGCCATCGACTTCCAGCGCGCCGCTGATCGGATAGATGGCCGCTTCGGCCGGCAAGCCGCTCAGCGCCAGTTCGTGGCCCGGCTTGAGGGCGATGTCCAGATACAGGGTCTGGCTGTAAGTCTGCACCGGCGAGGTCTGGCCGAAGGCGCAACCGATCAGCACCCGGATGTCTGCGCCATCGACCGTCAATTCAGGAATCGCACTGGACGGCGTGTGGCAGAAGCCAGGTTCCGTTTCCTCATGCGCCACCGGCAGCGCGGCCCACAGCTGCAGGCCGTGCGTGCGATGCGGCACGCCGACCAGATCCTTCGGGGTGCGTTCGGAGTGCACGATGCCGCGGCCGGCCGTCATCCAGTTGATGGCGCCTGGCTCGATGCGCTGGACGGTGCCCAGACTGTCGCGGTGATCCATCGCGCCTTCAAACAGATACGTCACGGTCGCCAGGCCGATGTGCGGATGCGGACGCACATCATGGTCGGCATCGGCCGGCACATCCACGGGGCCGAAATGGTCGAAGAAAATGAACGGGCCGACGGCCTGCTTGATTGCGGATGGCAGATAGCGGCGCACCACAAAGCCGCCGCCCAGATCCTTTTCGTGGCCCTTCAACAGATTCGAGATGGTCATGGTTTACCCCAGCACGGTGGTCACTTCGGTGGTCACGGACGTCATCAGCTTATGGATCGGGCATTTTTGCGCCGCAGCCAGCAACTCGGCGCGCTGGGTCTCGGTCAGGTTGCCGGTGACGTGCAGGGTGGCGTTGAGGCGATAGACGCCCTGGCGCTCTTCGCTGGCGTCGCGCTCCATGCTCACTTCCACATGCTCCAGCGGGATATTCTTGCGCTTGGCGTACCAGACTACCGTCAGCGCCTTGCAGGCACTCAGCGCGGCGTCGTACAGGTCATGTGGCGACGGGCCGGCGTCATTGCCGCCCTCTTCCACCGAACCATCGGTGGAGATGATGTGATTGCGCACATGGACGATGTGGCGCATCGGCAGGGATTGATCACGCAGGGCTTTGATAGTCATTCGGTGTTCCTTGTGGCGGTTGAATCAGAACCAACAATGTACACCGAATGACGGGGTTGCGCTTCTACTAAAAGACTACGCGCCGACCAACACCATCGAGAACTCGGCGCCGGACTGGCGCAGCGCCTTGAGGCGGGCGTGCTCCGGATCGTTGTACCAGGCCTGCGCCTGTTCGGCGGTCGGGAATTCGATCACCACCATGGTCTCCGGCAGTGCCGGCGCGCCTTCCATCGCCTGCGGCGGCGACTTCGCCACCAGCCTGCCGCCATGCTTGGCGGTCAGCGCCGGCATGTGGGCGCCATATTCCTTCTGCCATTCCGTGCTGCGCAGGGTTGCGTATCCGATTGCATATGCTGCCATGATGACCTCCTGTTTGGTTTGTGTGATTCCATTATCATCACAATCCACTTATACATAAATGCGCTAGAATCTCACTCACTCCTAATATTTAGTTTTGAATATGAGCGACAAGCTACGCAGCATGGAAGTGTTTGTGGCCGCCGCCACGGCCGGCAGCTTCGCGGCTGCGGCACAGGCGCTGGATCTATCGGCGGTCATGGTCGGCAAGCATGTGCAGGCGCTGGAACGGCAACTGGGCGCGCGCCTGATCGAACGCAGCACGCGCCGGCAAAAGCTGACCGAAATCGGCGCCGCTTATCTGGAACGCTGCCGCGACGTGCTGGCCAGCGTGGCCGCTGCCGACCATGTGGCGGAAAACCTGCGCGCCGAGCCGCAAGGCAGCCTGCGCATCTCGGCGCCTGCCACTTATGGCGAACAGCGACTGACGCCGGTGATTGCCGCGTATACCGCGCGCTATCCCAAGGTGCGCGTCGATCTGGTGCTGAGCAACCGCGTGATCGACATGGCGGAAGAAGGTGTGGACGTGACCATCCGTTCCGGCCCTATCGCGGACACCACCCTGATCGCCCGCCCATTGCAGCCGGGCCGCGTACTGGTGGCCGCCAGTCCGGCTTACCTGAAAAAGCACGGCACCCCGCGGCACCCGTCGGACCTGGAGCGGCACAACTGTCTGGTGTTCGCTGGCGGCACCGCCACCTGGCGCTTTCAGCGCGGCGAGGACAAAGTCGAAGTCAACGTGGAAGGCACGCTGGTCAGCAATACCGGCGCCTCGCTGGTGATGGCCGCTATCGCCGGCATGGGCGTCGTCATGCAAGCGGACGTCCTGATGGAACCCGCCCTGAAAGCCGGCCAACTGGTGCGGCTGCTGCCCAGATGGGAACTCCCGAGCCGCGCCATGCACATTCTGCGCCGCCCGGAAACGCGGCCTTCCGCCAAAGTCCGCAGCTTCGTCGACTTTGCGCTGGAGCGGCTGGGCTAGTTATCGACAGGTGGTCGACCAGTTCCTGAGGATCTCCCGCAGCAGCTTGCCGGAGGCGGTCAGATCGGCGTCAGTCCACGGGCCGGTGCTGGAGGCGCCGGGTTGAAACAGCGATGCAGCTTCCTTCTTGTCGCTGACCGCCCACTGGGCCTGGCTCAGGCAGTGCTTGCGCAGATAGTCCTGCCAGCGCTGGCTTTCCTCGCGGTCGACAACACCGCCGCCGTCCGCGCTGACCGATCCCCATTCGGTCACGAACAGCGGTGCGCCAAGCTTGATCGCGGCATCCGCCTTATCGCGCAAAGGCTGCTTGTGGGTGGCCGCGTAGAAGTGCAGAGCATACGCCAGATTGCGGCCTCGCAGCGGATCGCGCGCCGCAACGTCCACGTCCTGCGACCATTTCGGCGTACCGATCACAATCAGGTTGTCCGGGTCGATGGCGCGGATGGCGGCAATGACCTTTTCCGCATACGGCTTGATGCCGCTGCTCCACGCGACATCCACCGGCTCATTGTAGATTTCGTAGATGACGTTGGGCGCGTGTCCATACTTGCGCGCCATCTCGCTGAAAAACGCCGCCGCCTGTTCGGGATAGCGCTCGGCGTGATGCGAGTGCCAGTCGATGATGACATACACGCCGTTCGCAATCGCCGCATCCACCACCGCCTCGACGCGCGCCTTATTGGAGGCGTCCTGCAGAAAACCGCCACCTTCATCCACGCCCATCGCAGCGCGCACCAGCGACGCATTCCATTCGGTGGCAAACGTTTTGACCGCGCCGGCGTTATAAAACCGCTCCTGCCGCCAGCCGGAATTCGACCAAAAGAAACTCGGCCCGGCCAGGGCCACCGGTTTGCCATGCTGGTCCACCACGCGGGCATCTTCAACTTTCAACGCGCCGTGCACCTGCACCGGCGTTGCCGCCGCAATCGATGCCAGCCCTGAAGCCACCAGGAATATCGCTATCTTCTTCATCGTTAAATCCGTTTCCAGACGCCCTCGACACAGCATCTTACGCTAGACTGCTCAAATGGATAAACAAATGACTGCGGAACTGTTGGAAAGCTGGCTGCGCGCACGTTCGATCGCGCGGCATTTGCCGCAGCCGGTGGCGGATCGCGGCGGGCTGCGGGTCGATACGGCCATGCCGGAGGAGTTGCGGCGCTATGTATTCGCCGGCCCTACGCCGGCGATCACACAACTGGCGCAGGAAATTCACGAGCCGTACGTGTTCATCAAGATGTGTGGGCCGGGAGCGCGTTTGCAGTCACTGGTGCCGCAGCGCTGGCAGTTGCAGCCAGCCGGATATCTGATGATCAAAGAGCCTGGCCGCAATCCGGTGCCGTCGCTGCCGCCGGGCTACTGGCTGCAAGTGCAGACCGAAGCCGCCGTCACCACCGCGCGCATTTTCACGGAAGACGACACACTGGCCGCCAGCGGCTACGCGGCAGAATATGAAAATGTCTTTATCTTCGATCGCATCGCCACCGTTCCCGAACACCAGCATCAAGGCCTGGGCGCGGCAGTGATGGCGGCTTTGGGAACGGCGCAGAAATCGCAAGCTGCGCAGCGTGTGCTGGTGGCCACCGAAGCGGGTCGAGGTCTTTACGCCACCATCGGCTGGAAAGTGCTCTCGCCCTTCTCCACGGTGACGATCACACCACCTTTTTGACGAACTCCGTCTTCAGGCTCATGGCGCCGAAGCCTTCGATCTTGCAGTCGATATCGTGATCGGCATCGACCAGGCGGATGTTCTTCACCTTGGTGCCGACTTTGACCACGCCGCCGCCGCCCTTCAGCTTCAGGTCCTTGATAACGGTGACGGTGTCGCCGTCCTGCAGCACATTGCCGACGGCGTCGCGATAAACACGCGCCCCTTCCTCAGCCGCTTCGGCGGCACCAGCCGCCCACTCATGCGCGCACTCCGGGCAAACCAGATTGGCGCCATCTTCGTAGGTGTATTCGGAACTGCATTTAGGGCATGGTGGCAAGGTGCTCATAAGTGATCCTGATTTTTCAAAGGCCAGCAGTATACCTTATGCCAGCTTGCGGGCGACGCGGAAGCCCACGATATCATTCGCCAGCACCGCCGAAAAACCATTCCTCACCGCCGACCGCAGATAGCGCGGGTTGTACAGCCAGGAGCCACCGCGCAGCACGCGCCGCACCGGATCGCCGCCCTCTTCCCACGCGCTGCCATCGACCGGCGCACCGACGTAGTTGTCGTGCACCACGTCCTGCGTCCATTCCCATACATTGCCGTGCATGTCGAACAAACCCCATGGATTGGGCTGATACGCGCCGACCTTGGTGGTGCCCTGCACGTAGGCGCCGCGCTGGCCGCCGTTGTAGGTGTAATGGCCGTCGTAGTTGGCCTGCTCGGTGCTGATGGTATCGCCAAAGCTGAAGGCCGTCCTGGTGCCGGCCCGGCAGGCATATTCCCACTCCGCCTCGGTCGGCAGGCGATAGACCTGGCCGGTCTTCTGCGATAGCCAGCGCAGGTAAAGCTGCACATCCATCCAGCTCACGCCCACCACCGGATGATCGTCGGTCTGCGCAAAGCCTGGCGCGCGCCAGTCGGTGTCGGACTGGGACTCCCAGCCGGTGTCCTTCACGAAGCGCCGCCACTGCCCCACCGTCACCGGATAACGCCCCATCGCAAACGAATGCTCGATGCCCACCCAGCGCTGCGGCAGCTCGCGCTCCAGCCAGTTTTTCTGCGCGCCAGCCTTGATGGCCGCAGCCTGCTCATGCTCGTGAGAGCCCATCTGGAAACGGCCGGTAGGAATCAGCACCAGATCCGGGCCAGCGCCCGTGCCATCAAGGAAGCGGTCGCGCAGCACACCGTTGGCATCGGCCACCGGGGTGCTGGCCGTCATCGCGGCCAGTTCGGCAGCATGGCGCTCGGCCTGCTGCTTGCGATGCCGCTCCTGCTCCTGGCGATACGCGACTTCCGCCTTCAACTGCGCGGCTTTGCGCTGCTGCTCCTCGCGCTCCTCACGCGCTTTTTTTGCGTCCGCTTCACGACGCGCCAGCAGCTGCTCGCGCAGCACCTGTTTGCGCGCCTGCGCTGCGGCTTCCGCTTCAGCGCGCTGCTTCGCTTCCAGAGCGCGGCGCTGCTGCTCCTGCCGCTGCTTTTCCGCCGCAGCGGCTTGCGCCTCGGCCTGACGACGCGCCGCCAGTTCAGCCGCCATCGCCTTGCGTTTTTCTTCATCGGCGCGCGCTTTTTCCGCCTGCGCCGCCTGCTCCTGCTTGCGCTGCTGCTCGCGGGCCTCGCGCTCGCGCGCCGCCTGCTCGGCCTGTGCCGCCAGTTCCGCCTCGGTGGGACCGGCCGCACGGCCCAGAGCCGCCAACAGTTCATTCACCGATGCCGGACGCCGCTCCTGCAGATACGCAAACCCTTCCTGCAGCACTTTCCACTGGCGTTCATTCAAACCGCGCGGCGGCGATGGATGAAAGTCCGCCGGCCGCATATCGTCAAACGGCATGCGGCCCTCCAGTAGTTGGTAGATCATCACTGCCACGGCATACACATCCAGCTTGGGCGCCGGCTGGCGTTGATGCGTGCCCGACTCCGGCGCGCGGTAACCGGCGGTGCCGGCGTTCGGCGTCTGCAAGCCAAGACTGCTGCCGGCGCTGCGCGCGCGCGAAGCGATGCCGAAGTCCAGCAGCTTGATCTCGTCACGCTGGGTCAGGAACACGTTGCCCGGCTTGAGATCGCGGTGCACCAGCTTGTGCTTGTCCCACGCATACTGCAGCGCCTCGCCCACCGGCGACAGCAGCTTGAGCACCGCCTCCAGCGTCAGCGTGCCCTGCTCGGCCAGGTAGGCATCCAGATCCTGTCCTTCCAGGTACTCCATGATGATGAAGTAGCTGGACGTGGCCGGGTCCTGCGCCCATTCGTACACGCGGACGATATGCTCGTGCGCCAGTTTGCGCGCCTGCGTGGCTTCTTCGATCAGCAGCTTGGCGTGGGTGGCGCTCTGAGTCAGCTGCGGGGGCAGGATTTTCAGGGCCACCAGTTCGCTGTGCCCCAGCTCCGCATGGGTGGCGAGGTCGGTGGCCAGCCACACCTGGCCCATGCCGCCCATGCCGATCAGACGCTCCAGCCGGTAGCGGCGGTTCTGCGGACCGATCTCCTGGCCGGTCATCAAACCCAGTTCAGTGCCCTGCCGCTGCGGCAATGCCGCAGGCGTGGCACTGCCTCCCGGCGGCGCGTATTCCGCGTCGAGGATGGCGTTCTTGCGACGGTCGAACTCCTGCAGGCTCAACAGACCGTCATCATGTAAGGCCCGCAGTTCGCGGATCTTGTCTCTTGCTGTTTGCATCATTCCTACGTGACAGGCGCGCCGCACTCGGCGCAGAATTTATCGTTTGCGCGGGCGGCCGGCACCACGTGGCCGTTGGCGCAGCGGCGCACATTGGCGACCACGGTATTTTGCGTATTCAGCAGATCAACCTGATAACGGCGATCCTTTTCCAGTTCCGCGTCGCGATGCGTGCGCTCTTCCACCACGCGCTCATATGCCATGCGGGCGGCTTCCACCGGCGACACACCATGTTCAGCCGCCACCACCTGCGCCAGTGCCTGGATTTGTTCCGCCGTCATGCCGCCCTGGATTTGCAGCTTCATGATCTGCGCCACCGCTTCCACATTGGATGGCGCGGCCACGGCGGCAATCGCCATGTCGCTCATGCGGTTGATGGTTTCCATGCGGCGGATCTCATGATCCTGCGTCGATTGCTGGATGCTGAAGGCTGCCGCACGCTCCTGCTCAAATTTCTTCAACTCGTGCTGCCAGGCGGCTTCCTGCTCTTTCTGCTTGAGGATCAGGCGCTGTTCGTCCACCGCCAGTTGATCCAGCATGGCCTGCTTGGCGCTGGCCTGATTCTGGCGCTGATGGATGCCATCCGCCTCGATGGTGCGCAGCAGTTTTTCATACTGGGCCACGGCGTCGGCCTGCGCGCCGCTGCGTTTCAGGTCTTCGATCTTCTGGCTGATCTCGGCCACCTGCACAGCGTTGGCGGCATCCTTGACGGCGTCTTCGCGCAGCAGCTCGCGCTGGCGCGCCAGCGCGAGTTGGTCTTCCCACTCCTGCACGCGTTCGGCCTCGCGGCGGCGTGCGGCGTTTGCCATCGTCATGCCTTGAATACGGGCGGCGTGGGCTTCCGCTTCAATCTGCAGCTCGCGCGCTTTCTCGTCTTTTTCACGCTGGCGCAGCGCCGCCAGCTCGCTGCGGCGGTGCGATTCATCTTCGATCAGCAAGGCTTGCGCGATCTGGTTTTCGATCGCCTGCTGACGCAACTGGTGCGACAGGCGTTGTTGCGCCAGTTGCCGTTGCTCGGCGGCGGTTTGCTGCAGCACTTCGAGTTCGGTACGCATGCGGATTTGGGCCAGATGACGTACATGTTCCCAGTCGGCCTGTTCGCCTACCCGATGCGCCTTGTTGCGCGCCAGTTCATGTTCCAGATCCGCCAGCACGGTGCCGGCGCCCTTGTCGAGGGCGACTTTGCGCGTTTTGGATTCCATTACGCGGCTGTAGAGTTCCACCTCGCGCGCACGGATAGCCTGCACGCGCTCGGCCTCTTTGAGCGACAGCTCGGCCTTGTTGATGCTGGCGTCCTGACGCAGCTCCGCACGGCGGAACTCCGAGTGCATTTTCTGCTCCTCGCGCCAGATCGCCTGCCATTCTTCTTCGTTGTAGATTTCGTCCAGTTGTTTGACATGCTCCAGCTGCACGTGGCGTTCGTCCGCCACCAGCCACATGGTGCCGAGGCGCTCGCGGTTGTGATCAAATTTATCGTGACGCAGCGCGGCGGTTTCCACGCCGTCCACCGCCAGACCATAGGTGGCAAGGCGGAGTTTGAGCGCGGCCTGCAGGCGCTCATTCAGTTGCAGGCGCAGATCGGCATTGCCGGCCATCTCGCGGATCGAACGGCTGCCGACGAATTCCGCCGCCAGCTGGCGCACCGACGGCTCCAGCAGCTCATGCAGATGCAAGGTGCTGACCACGCCCGGCACGGTCATGAAGTGTTGGGCGAAGGCCGGCACATTTTCAATGCGGATGGCGACGGTGAAGCGGGCCGAGATCTTCAGGTGCTCGGTGGTGTGCAGGTCGCTGAACGAGAACTCAACCGGCAGCGGCAGCGTGCGGGTGATGAGGATTTCAGCGTTCTGGTTGCGCAGCAGGTGGTTCAGTCGCGTGAAGAAGCCTTCGATTTCGTATTCGCCCTGCGGTACTTCGGTGGCCTTGTCGGCTTGCAGGATGTAGGCGCGCGTGGTGGCCGGCACGCGCAGTGTCTTGGTGAAGATGCCCGACAGTGTGCTGACGCCGAAGTAGACGGCCAGTTCATTGTCGCCGGGGACCCAGCGGTTGTCACGCAGGACTGGTTCGCTGCGCGGGGCGCCCAGCGTCAGGCCGCAGTGCTTGCAGTAGCCCGACTGGTCGCCGTTTTTGTGCTCGCACCGCGGGCATTTAACGCCGCCAAAACCAAACATTTGGAACATGACAAACTCCTTCTACGATTCATCTTTAGGGCTGTCCTGCGATCTGCCGATTTTAGCAGGGCGCGCCCGGTTTGCTTCTTGCGCACGGTTTAAATCATGCCAATCTTGTCAATACAGGCCAGACTTGCGCCTTTTTGGCGTAGCCCGGCGGCGTAGCCCGGCGGTAGATGGTCCTGCCAGTCCTTGGGCAGCAGCACGCGGTCGCCGTGGTTTACTTGACTGAGTATTAATTCCAGCTTGGGTTCGCGGCCCTCCACGGTGTCGACCCGGCCGGCGTGCCACGCGGTTGAGCTGCCAGTGGCGATGATGCGGCCGCGCGGGACGAATTCCCGGCCGCGCGCGAGACGATCGGCCATCACCAGCGCCAGCTGGTAGGAGCCGCCCTGGAAGCGCGGCTGGCCAAAGCGGACCACGCTGCGCCAGCGGTGCAGGCCTTTGCCGTCGAAGTGGCGGGCTGCGGCCAGGGTGTGGCGAACGTCCTGCTGAGCTGTCAAATCGAGGCCGGGGGCGGCGATGCTGTCTTCTTCGCTGGCCGCCGGGGCTTCCAGCGGGAAGACGCTGACTTCGAGCCAACCGAGGGTGTCATTGACGCCGCCGCTGTGCAACGGGAACCAGGTGCGCACGGTGGATACGGCGGCCGACAGGTCGGCGTGGCCGGTCAGCGCACCGAGGTGGGTGATGTGCAGCGTGCCATCGCCACCCCGCACCGCTGCGGCTGCGGTGGTGCCGGCATCGTGTAAGGCGGCAGCCGCGCCGGCGCCGGCCGTGAGGACTGTCGCGACATGCACGATACCGTCGACGCGGCCAATGTGCCAGGCGTCGGAACGGCCTTGGGCGGTGGTTTGCTGCCCGGCCCTGATTGGATGCAGGCCGCGGACCATGCGGTCAGCCAGGACGGCGGCCAGCTCCCAATCGCGTTCGTTGGCGGCGGGAGCAAGATCCATGCTGAGCACCACTTGATCGCGGCTGTCGAGGCGCACCTCCGTGTGACGCGCGAGACGGACCACTTGCTGCATGTGTTCAGCAATCGCCGGGGCATTCGGCACTGTGCACTTGACGTCGGCGCGATTGGCGCGCGGGCGGCGGCTGGCGGTAATGGTGACGGTGCGGCCATCGGCCAGCACACTGCGGCATTCGGCGTTGGTAGGGACTGCGGTGATGGAGATGGTGCTCATAATGATGGCTCCATGCGTGCGATGTGCGGCGTGCGACGCAGCGACAGGCCGGTTTCCAGGTTGGCGCAGATGCGGTCTGCTTCGTCCAGTAGCTGCGGCCATTGCTGCGGGTCTGCGCGTTGAAGGCGGGCCAGCAGGGACCAGGCTTCGTCCAGCGCTGTCTGGGCGATCAGGGTTTGGGCGCTGCGGCGGGCCTGGTCGTCGGCGGGCAGCGGCAGGTCCGGGGCGGCCCATGCCAGCGCGGGCATGGTGTTGACGTTCAGCGCTGCCATGCCGAGGCGCATCAGCAGGGCTTGGTGCTGCTGGAAGATAGTCAGGTCCTCGGGGAGCGTGAGAATGCGCAGTGCTGTGCTCAGCGCGGGCAGTTCGAGGAACAGGCGGCGCAAAGACCGCGCATCCTGTTCCGCCACCGGCCCTGCCGATGATGCGGCGAAGGCGCCAGCAGCAGGCGCGGAGGCAGCAGATGGCATAGCGCCGTGGGCTTGTAGGACCGACGCGAAGCTTGGCGCGGCCGGCACGGCAGCCGGCGCGGTTGGTGCGGCCGGCGGCACGGGCGGCACGCCAGATTGCGTGGCAGGCGCGGTGGACGCGGCGACAGGCGCGGTGGACGCGGCGGTTGGTGTGGCCGGTGCGCTGGTGTGCGCGGTCGGCACAGCGGGGCGCGCGGGCGGCAGGCTGGTTCGCTCGGTGGGCGCGGTGGCGGCGCGGGTTTGCAGGATGGCGGCGTAGTCGATTTGCTCGCCCAGGTCCACCGGCACGCAGTCGTCCACCGTCACGCCATACCGCGTGTACATCAGCTGATTCAGGCCAGCCCGAAACGCGTGCCATTCCTCCAGCGTGGTGCAAGGCGGCAGATCCAGCGCCCCCTGCGCCAACTCCGCCTGCAGCGCCAGTTCCGCCGACGATGCGAAATCGGCCAACGTCAGGCGCCCTGCCGTCTCGCTGTACAAATACAAATCAAACCGCTGCTGCGACACACGCGGATTGGCCGCATCCACCACAAACCGCAGCCGCAGCCCCCACTCCGGCGCCGCCGCAAACGGTATCAGGTCCGCCGTGTACGGCCCCGGATGAAAGCAAAACACCACCTCCCCCTGCTCGCACGACACCTTGCCAGCAGCAGCACGACGTGCATGGCCGGCCGCATTGAAGATCACCACCATGCTCTGGGCCGGCGCGATATCCCCCGCATCGAGCCGCAGCGCGATCAGAGAGGTGCCAAGGCCGCCTGTATCGGCGGCCGGTTTGCGGCGGCGGCTGAACAATCCCATCATCTACGGCGCTACCGGTTCGACGGCAAAGCCGGCTCCATAGAGTTGAAAATGCGACGCCGGCGCCGTCGCAAATGGCCACGCGCGCTCACATTCGCCGTCCGCATCGAGCCGTCCTTGCAGGACGATCGCCCCACCGCCATCAATAACGCGCAACTGCGGCTGCTCCCGCAGCAGACGCACCGCAAACGGCGCCTCGGCCGACAAGCTCAGAATCACCTGCCAGCCGCCATCCTGCGGCAGGAAATGCAAGGTCCAGTAGCCATCGTCCGTCACCAGTGCATCCAGCGTCTCCGCCGTAGCCGCCGCGCGCAGCATGCCACGACTGCCGGTCCACGCTGAATCGTTGGCGGCCGGCTGCACGGCAGCATGGCGCTCCAGCGACAACTGGCGGAAACGGCGCAACGTCAATGGCGACGCGGTCAGGGCCTGCCGCTCATTCGGCGTCAGGACACGGCTGCCGTCGAGGGCCGCCAGCATGGTGGCGTCGGCCAGCATCAGGCGATCGCCCGGCGCTGGGCGTGACAGCAGCACGCGTTCGCGCAAACGCGCTTCGAGATCATCTTGTGCTGAGTTCAAATCGTTCTCCTTCATCGCGCGCCCGCTGCCTGCAGCTTGGCGATCGCTTCATTACGGCGCTTGCGCAGCGTCGGCATCGAAATCTGGTCCAGTGCCGCCAACTGCTGCAAGGTCGGCAGCTCGCCGGTGGCCGGGTCCAGCCAGGCGTCCGGATAGGTGTCATCGGCTGCGCCCAGCAGCTTCTGGTAAACCGCCAGGCGAATCGGCAGCGACTCGTCACGCAATACGCGCACCGTCCAACTGCCGGCTTCCTGCGCTGCCCGCGCCAATTCAAGATAGCGGAGGGGCAGGGAAAGACCATCGGCGCGCGCCTGTTCGGCCGCCAGATCAGCCTCACTAACCACCTCAGTATCTGTCGGCGCCGGGTCCGCCTCGGCGGCATCTTCCTCATCCGACTCGGGTGCGGGGAGGATGCGGTCGTCGTCGCACGGCTGCCCGCTGGCCTCCTCCTGTTCCGACTCGCCCAGCACCCGCCAGTAATCTTCCAGCCATAGCGCCGCCTCGCCGGCCTCGCCCTGCCAGTCTTCCGCGCTGTCCAAATTGGCCGACAGCTCTTCGTAATCCCCAATTTCCGCCAGCAGCGACGCGATCTTTTCCGGGCTGTTCTTCAAGCTGGCAAAGCGCTTGGATTTGGTGTGCAAGGGCCCCGGCGCACCGGCAAACTGCTCCAGCGACTCGCTCCAGCGGATAATCCACTCTGACTTGCAGCCGGAGATCGACTTCATCTGCCGCACCTCGATCGGGGTGCCGGCCAGCGTCCGCCCAAGGATCGCCCCAACCTGCGCGGCATTCTGCTCCCACGCCGCGAACAGGCTGGCGATATCGCGATAGGCCGTATCCAGCATCCGGTAAGTGTAGATTTTGTTGGGCGAACACTCGCGCCCTGTGGCGACGATGTAATTATCCGCATCGACCTTGTCGCGCAAGGTGGCATACATGTCGTTGATCTTCTTGCGCAGTACACCCTCGGCTGCCGCATCGTGCCAGAATGCGCCGCTGCGCGCATGCTCGCTCGCCATGGCCGCCACAAACGCGGTCCAATATGCCGGCTGCGCCTGCAGCTCATACAGCAGGCCGAGCGACAATTCATACACGCTCTCGCCGTAGCTGTTGCCTTCGGCCTCGCCGCGTGCGGTGCGGGCGTTGGCGCGCAACGACGCCGCTACCGCATCGGTATAGGCGTCAAGCAGCGCCGCGTGCTGCTCGGGGTCGAGCACCTGGTGCATTTCAATCTGCCGGAACGCCTGCAACGAGCAGAGTCCCAGCAGCTTGCGCACTTGTTCCCAGCCATGCTCCTGATAGCGGGTTCCTGGCAAGCGCATAAAGTCCTGTAAGTGAGTAAATCAAAAGGCTTTTCAAGCATGCCATAAAAAGGCAACGAGCATTATCCCGTTTACAAGGCTATTTCCCCTTCTGTTCACCGTTCTGTGCTGCCAGCGTAGACAGGATGGCGGCAATCACCGGGGCCGCGTGCTCGCCGCCGGTGGCGTCGGAATGACTGACGAAGGCCGCCATCGCCAGCCTGTGGGTCTGACCTGGCAGGCTGCCCGGTTCCAGCCAACCGGTGAACCAGACCGTGGCCGTCTCCTCGCCACTGGGCGCAGTGCCGGTTTTGCCGTACAAGCCAGGACGTACGCCGGCCAGCGCCACGCTGCGGAACGCGCCGGCGCCAGTACCGACATCGACAACACCTTTCATGCCGGCCTTGATGCGGTCCAGCCGGATGCCCAGTGGCGGCGCAGCCGGCACGACGGCCTGCTCGCGCCCCAGCGACAGCAGCATGCGCGGCGCCACCACCCGCCCCTGTCCGACCGCCGCTGAAGCCAGAGCCATTTGCAGCGGCGTCACCTGCATGCGCAGGCCGATGGCCATCTGCCGCAGCTCGTGACGGGTGTGGATGGGGTCCATGTGCGCCGGCGTGGCCTGCAATGCGTCCCAGCTGCGCCAGTTGAAATCGGCCGGCAGCAAGCCGCCGTCAAGCCGCAGCGATTGTTCAAAGCCGAGGCGGTGCGCGGCCGCCACGATGGGGCGAATACTGTCCAGCGCATCGGGGTCGAGCGCTTGCAGGTCAGGCGCGCCACCGTCCGGGCGGCCGAACAGGCTGCGGTCACTCAGCTCGCTGGACCAGGCGAACCAGGTATTCAGACTGTAGGTCAGTGCCTGTGCCAGGCCGAGGCGGCCTTCCTGTGCGCGGCGATCCAGGCTTTGTTCGCGGTAGTTGGTGATGTGGGCCAGGCGCGGGTTCAGCGGATAGCTGGCGGCATCGGTCTGGAATCCATAGCCGCGCTGTGCGGCCAGCCGATTGATGGCGGGGAGCGGCATGCCGCCCAATAGCGCGTCGATCTGCGGATCGCTTTGCGCGGCGATTTCCAGTCCCAGTGCGCTCACCACCTTGAAAGTGGAACCAGGACTTTGGTGCGCGCCGCCATCATGCTGCAGCGCCGGCAGGCGCAGCGGGCTGCGCGCGGGGCTGGTGCGGTCGAAGTCACGCACCTCGGCCCAATTGGCGCTGGTGACGTTGCCCGCGCCAGCGCCCGCTGCCGCCAGGATGTCGCCGGTTTCGGTGTCGAGGATGACGATGCCGGCGTGACGGCCCTCCTGTGCGGCCTGACCGCCAATGCAGCGGCCCGTATCCCAGCGGCCCCGCTGCATGGCCACGCAGTCGAGAATGCGCTGGCTGAGCGCCTGCAGGGGCAGGTCCAGCGTCAGTCTGGCCTGCACCACGCCATCCGCGGCGGGCAGACGCGCCAGCATGCCGGCGATGCCGCTGGCATGCTCCGGATTGATGCCGAGCAGCGGCGCCAGGCCCGCCTCCACCGCGGCATCGCTCGGCGCACCATCGCTCCACAATGTGGTGCCATTACGGTCCTGCAGCTGGACCGGCGATGGCGCGGCAGCGCGCGAGACGGAGTTGTCGATGGCGGCGAGCGGCTGCCAGATCAGATGCCCGTCAACCACACGCAGGTGGCGGTATTTCTGGTCTTCCGGTGCATTGAAATCCAGCGGCTGCACGTCCAGCTGCACGCTGCGCGCGCCGGCTTGCAGGGTCAGCGCCATTTGCCGGACATCGCCGCTGTTAGCGCAGGCGCGGCCGGTGCAGGCCGGCGCGGATTGCGCGCTGGCGCCGATGATGCCATCGCCGACACGGCCCGCGACCAGCAGATGCAGCACCTCCCCTCCCGCAGCGGCGCGCGGCAGTGCGAGCGTCAGATGTACGGTTGGCCGGGCGCCCGTGCTTTCGCCGGCTTGCGGCCAGCGCGCCACGCGGGTCCATGGCTGCCAGCCTTGCGGCAGCGACGCGAACAGGCGCGAGGCGGACACCGGCATCTGGCTGGTGGTAGCCACCATCACCGGCGCATTGCCGTGGGCGGCGCCACTGCCGGTGCTGGCGGTCCACTCCAGCGCCAGTCCTTCGGGCGCCTTGATGCGCCATGCGAGCAGCCGGCGTTCGCTGTTGTAGATGTCGATCTGCTGGCGAACGTAGGCGCCGTCAGCCTGATAGTAGAGGCGCTTGAACAGCTTATTGGTGGCAGATCCAGGACGGACTTGCTGCCAGTTGCGCAGCTCCGCCGCCCGCTCCCCGCTGGCGGCAGCCAGCCATTGCGGCAGATCGCGCGGCGCCAGTTCGATCGCGCCACCGGGCGCCAGCCGGACCAGCCCCTGCGCCTGCAACTGATCGAACAGGGCCTGATCTTCCAGCGCGTTCCCGGCGCCATTGGGCACCTGATATGTGCCCGGCGCCAGATAAGCGCTGACCGCGCGGCCACGCGCCGGAAACGCGGTGACCAGCGCCGGGCCAGACGTCGCGGCGGCCGGGCGATACAACTGGACCAGCAGCTCACCGGCCTGCGGGCACATGGCATTGGTACGGCGTTCGATGCGCAGCGCGGAATCTACGCCCCACAGCAGCCAGCCCTGTTGACGCAACGCGACCTGGCCGCTGGTGCCCTGCTCCACCTGGCCGAAGCTGGCGTCACTCAGCCAGCGGGTATTGGCATGCTGGCTGCGCCAGCTCAGTTGCAGCGGTTCGCTCAACGGGTCGGTGAAGTCGGCGCGGGCAATGCCTTCGATCTGCACTTCCGGCATGGCGCCAGCGCTGCTGCGGTCAGCCACCAGCAGCACGTTGCGCAGCGAGATCTGTACATTGGCCTGCTCATTGCGTGCCACCCAGCGCTTGACGTCATCAAACCGATAGCCGAGGCGCAGTGGCAGCAGGCGATTGTCGGTCGGGCTGCGCATCTGGCTGCACAGGTCCACCCGCACGGGCGGCGCGGCTTGCAGGCCTGCGGCGATCAGCAAGGCGCCGCCGGGATGCAGACTGGTGCTGATGCCGGCTTGTTCCGGCACCGTGAATGCGATGCCTGGCAGGACCGATTGATAGGCATGCGCGGCACGCACGTTGGCGGCCGACTGCGGCGTGCTGGCCGTGGCTGCCGTCAGATGGCGCGCGTGGCCGGCAATCAGCGCACCGCCGCCGAGCGCGAAGCACATCCCGGCCGCAATCCATGCCATCCGCGAGCGCGCGACTGGCGCTGTGGATGCCGAATCAGGGCCCGTCCGGCGCGACTGCACCAGCGTCATCGTCGGCGTGCTGCGCTGGCCGGCACGCAGGTTGGCGCTGCGGCGGCGGGCACGCCGGCGCTCGGCCCAGGCTTGCAAGATCGTATGGATGAATCGCGGCATTTGCCCCTCGCGCTGGTGGTCTTTGTCTGCCTTTGCTTAGCAGGGGGACGAGGAAAAACACCCCTCTCATCCCGCCAAAACGCATTTCGGGCCGCAAAAAATGCGACTCGTCGCAATCCCATCGCAGCTTGACGAGGCTTTGGATACAGTGAGCACATCGAAACTCACTTTAACCACCGAAAGGAAGCAAAATGAAAACCCTGAAAAACTTCGAAGCCCTGTTTGTGATGACCGTCGCTCTGGCTTGCGGCGCCACCTACGCACTGGACAAATCCAGCGTGGACGTGCAAGACCCCAGCATGCAAGTTGTTGTGGTGAGCGCCAAGCGCATGACCGCTGAACAGAAGCTGCAATCGGTCCTGGAAGAACGCGCCACCACGCTGGCTGCCGATACCCAAAAAGCGAGCACGATTTGAGCGCCCGCAGCACCTTCGCCTGAACGCGCGGCCCCGCGTAACAGGCGAAGCTTCTACCCCTATCCCTGATCTCCTCCCCTGCAATCTGTTCGCCACCGCACATAGCGGCAAACAGCTTTGTGTCATATGTAAAAAGTTGCATCATTCACGGCAATACTTTTTACCGCTTGATATAGTTCGTCCAAGCGCCGGAACCGCGCTATTAAAGAGAGACGGAGGACTATCATGATCAAGCCAATTTTCGCTACCGCCATGCTCGCGCTGAGCGCAGCAGCTTTTGTACCATCCATCGCATCCGCGCAGGTCGGCGTCAGCGTTGTGATCGGCAATGCCCCACCACCGCCTCGTTTTGAAAGCGTGCCTGCACCGCGTCACGGCTACGTCTGGGCGCCCGGCTACTGGAACTGGGATGGCTATCGCCACGTCTGGCTGGGCGGCCATTGGGAGCGCGAACGCATCGGCAGCAGCTGGCGTCCTGCCGAATGGGTACGCGCCGACGGCGGCTGGCGTTTGAGCCCTGCCGGCTGGGTGGTGGTCGATAACGGCCCGTCGCGTGTCGACTACATTACGGTCGCGCCGCCTCCACCACGTTATGAACGCATTCCCGACCCGCGCCCCGGCTATATCTGGGCGCCCGGCTACTGGGAATGGCGCGGCAACCGCCACGTCTGGATCGGCGGTAACTGGATCGCTTCGCGCCCGGGCTACGTGTATGCACAGCCGCGCTGGATCGAGCGCGACGGCCGCTGGTTCCGTGAAGAGGCGCGCTGGGAGCGCGGACCGAACGGCGACCGCGATCATGACGGCATCCCTAACCGCTACGATCGGCATGACAACCGCTACGACCACCACGGCGGCCGCGGCGACCGCGATCATGACGGCGTCCCGAACCGCTACGACCGTGACCGCGATGGCGACGGCGTACCAAACAGGTATGATCGTCGTCCGGACAACCCTCGTCGCGATTAATGGATCATTTTGAGTTTGACACCTTGGCCACGGCCGCCTTCAAGGGCGAGCGCGTGGCCGCGCGTCGTCTGGTGGCGCGCATGCAGGTGACTGAGGCGCAGGCCTTGCTCCAGGTGTTGACCCTGGCAGCGGGTGCGGCCGGATTGGCGCAGCTGCTGCATCAACGCGAGCAATTACGGCTGCGTGATGAGGAAAGGCGTTTGGCAAGACAGGCCCATGCCGCGCACAAGCTTGCGCTGCGCAAGGCGGGCTTGCAGTCATCGGCCGCCTGGCGTGGATGGTTTGATGGATCGGCCCATCCCAATCCGGGGCAGATCGGGATTGGCGCCCTGCTGTGCGGGCCGGATGGGCAGCGGATGGAGATCAGCCGGCGTGCGGGATATGGCAATAGCAGCGAGGCGGAATATCTGGCGCTGACAGCCTTGCTGGAGCTGGCCGTCAAGATGGGCGCGACGGAGCTTGCGATTTGCGGCGACAGCCAGGTGGTGGTAAACGATGTGAATCTGGGCGCGGCGCGTGGCGCCAAGGGGTTGGAGGCGCATCGCGCGCGCGTGGTGGAGTTGATGGCGGCGCTGGGCCAGGTGCAGTTGCGCTGGGTGCCGCGCCACCGCAACGGCGACGCCGACCGTCTATCGCAGCAGGCCATCGCCAGCCCCACCGCTGCCGGCTGAATCCGGCGGCAAGCAGCGAGGATGCGCCCCTCCGGCGGCGCCGATCCCGTTTTGCCTTACGCGCGGCGGCGCGAGAGTTCGAGGGCCGGGCGGCTGGCTGACGCGCGGGCGCTGCGCGGCGTGAATGGCGTCACGCTGTCATGCACCTTGAACACGCTGACCGCCTGGGCCAGTGCCGCCGCCTGCTGCTGCATGGATTCCGCCGCTGCCGCGGCCTGCTCCACCAGCGCCGCATTCTGCTGCGTCACCGCATCCATCGAGCCGATGGCCTGATTCACTTCGTTGATGCCGGCGCTTTGCTCGTTGCTGGCCGCCGTGATCTCGGAAATCATGTCGCTGACCTTATGTACGCTGGCGACAATTTCATCCATCGTGGTGCCTGCATCGGCCACCAGCTTGCTGCCCAGATTCACCTTCTCCACCGAATCGCCAATCAGCGCCTTGATCTCCTTGGCGGCCGACGCCGAACGCTGCGCAAGATTGCGCACTTCCGAAGCCACCACCGCAAAGCCGCGTCCCTGCTCACCAGCGCGCGCCGCTTCAACGGCCGCATTCAGCGCCAGGATATTGGTCTGGAACGCAATCCCGTCAATCACCGCAATAATATCCACGATCTTGCTGGACGACTGATTGATCGAATCCATGGTGCCGACCACCTGCGCCACCACCTCGCCGCCCTTGACAGCCACCTGCGCCGCCGATGCCGCCAGCTGATTGGCCTGGCGCGCATTGTCCGCATTATGCTTGACGGTGGAAGTCAGCTCCTCCATCGAAGACGCAGTCTCCTCCAGCGCACCTGCCTGCTGCTCGGTGCGGCGCGACAGATCCTGATTGCCCTGCGCGATTTCAGAAGACGAGGTGGTAATGTGATCGGTGCCGCTGCGCACATCGGTCACAATGCCGAGCAGCGAAGCATTCATCTCCTTCAGTGCCGACAGCAGCTGGCCCGTTTCATCCTTGGCGCTATCGTCGATATGGCCGGTCAGGTCGCCGCTGGCGACCCGGCGCGCCACCGACACCGCCTCCTGCAGCGGACCGGTAATGCCGGTGGTGAGCAGCCAGGCGCAGGTCACGCCAAACGCCAGCACCAGGGCCGCCAGCACATACAGCAGATTGCGGCTGCTGGAGGCGATATCCTCGATATGCTGGGCTGCCGCGTCGATCTTCGCGCGCTGCATCTTCAGCAGTTCGACGATCAATTCCTGGTACTTGGCCGTGCCCGGGCGGAAAACGTTGTCAAAAATCTTGTTGGCTTCGTCCAGTTCACCTGCGGTTTTCAGCTTGGCGATCTGGTCGCGCGAGGACAGATACACCTTGCGCTGCTCGCCGATACGGGTAAACAGCTCCTTCTCGTCGGCGTCGGAAATCAGCGTCTCGATTTTCTTTTGCAGCTCGGAGGAAACGGCGGAGGAAGCCTTGGATTCTTCGGCAAAATAAGCGCCGAGGGAAGGATCGCTGCTGCGCGCGATCGCGGTGGTGCGGCGGATACCGCTATCAATCTTGCCCGACCAGTCGGAAATCATGCGTTCCTTGGCCAGCGGCACCTGCATCATTTCGCTGGTGGCCGAAGCCACGCCCTGCAGGCGCCACACGCCAATGCCGGTGATCAGCATCGCAAACGCCAGGATGATCGCGAAACCCAGGGCCAGGCGTTTTCCGATACTGATATTCGCCAACATATTCATTCTTGCACCTACCTCTCAGAGTAAATCAAAAACAAAGCTACGGAACCAGCATCGGGCATGCCCGCACGTGATTACGCTGCCAGTGCGGTGGTGTCGATCAGGCCCATGTCGGCGCTGGACATCAGCTTGTCGATGTCGACCAGGATCAGCATGCGCTCGTCAATGGTGCCCAGGCCAACGATATGCTCGGTATTCATGGCCGAGCCGATTTCCGGCGCCGGCTTGATCTGCTCCGGGGTCAGCGTGGTCACGTCCGACACGCGGTCCACCACCATGCCCACCACGCGGTGGCCGATGTTGAGGATGATGACCACGGTGAACTGGTCGTACGTCGGCGTACCCAGCTTGAACTTGATGCGCATGTCCACGATCGGCACAATGATGCCGCGCAGGTTGACCACGCCCTTGACGAATTCGGGCGCGTTGGCAATGCGGGTCGGCGTCTCATAGCTGCGGATTTCGCTGACCTTTTGAATATCGAGACCGTACTCCTCCTGGCCCAGGGTAAAGGCCAGATATTCGCCGGCGTTGGTGGCCGTGGCGTGCAGTTCGCTGACATTAGACATGGTTTTTCCTTCATTGCTAAAGTGATTACCCATAATGTTACCCCAAGTAAAGTTCCTTCGCAGCAAATAAATGCGCCTTAGCAATAAATAACGTTATTGCAATTTCCAGATTATGATTTCCACCATGGTGTATGATTTGAGCCAAAATCGTCCACACTCAGGGAGAACGATGAATAGCTTGCTCAACAGCTGGCACCCACGCCTTGTCGCTCTGGCTAACGCGGCCCAAGGGATAGACGGCGCGCACGACACCAACCACCTGCACCGCGTCTGGCGCAACGCCAGCCTGCTGCTGGACGATTATCCGGATGCCGACGCCCTGGTGGTGTTGGCCGGATGCTATCTGCATGACCTGGTGAATCTGCCCAAGAACGATCCGGAACGCCACCTTGCCTCGCGCAAGGCCGCGCTGCTGGCCAGCCGCCAGCTGGCCGAACTGGACTTCCCGCCGAATAAACTGGCGGCGGTGGCGCACGCCATCGAAAGCCACAGCTTCTCGGCCGGCATCCGTGCCGAGACCATCGAAGCCAAAATCGTGCAGGATGCCGACCGGCTGGATGCGCTGGGCGCGGTCGGCCTGGCGCGCCTGTTCTACACGGCCGGCCGCATGGATTCGGCGCTGGCGCACCCGGACGATCCGATGGCGCTGCACCGCGACCTGGATGACAAGGCCTATGCGCTGGACCACATCGACACCAAGCTGGCCACCCTGCCCGGCAAGATGCAGACCGCTGCCGGCCGCCGGATGGGCGAGACCCGCCTCAAGGAACTGATCGCCTTCCGCGACACCTTCATCGCGGAATGGGCCGCCAGCCCGGCCGCGCCGTAACCAATCATCGAATCCCCATGACCAAACCTGCATCTCCGGGCAATCTGAATTTTGTACTGATCTGCGTTTTCATCGACATGCTGGGCATCGGGCTGATTGTGCCGGTGCTGCCGGTGCTGGTGGGGGAATTCACCGGCACGCGCGAAAATCAGGCCTACTGGTATGGCGTGATGAGCGCCACCTTTGGCCTGATGCAGTTTATTTTCATGCCCATGCTGGGCGCCATCAGCGACCGCGTCGGCCGCCGCCCGGTGCTGCTGTATTCCATGGCCGGCATGGCGATCAACTTCTTCACCACCGCATGGGCGCCGAATCTGGCCTGCCTGTTCATTGGCCGCGTGATCGGCGGCATGTCGTCGGCCAGCATGTCGGTGGCGTCGGCCTATGCCTCAGACATCTCGACGCCGGAAAACCGCGCCAAGAGTTTCGGCAAGGTCGGCGCCGCGTTTGGCCTCGGCTTCATTTGCGGGCCGATGCTGGGCGGGCTGCTGGGTACGGTCGATCTGCACTTGCCGTTCTACGTGGCCGGTGCGCTGTCGGTGGCCAACTTCGCCTATGGTTATTTTGTGGTGCCCGAATCGCTGCCGGAAGCGCGCCGCGCACCGTTCACGCTGGCCAAGATCAATCCGTTCGCCGCACTGATCAAGCTGGGGCGCCGCGCCGATATCCGCGGCCTGATCGTCACCTACACGCTGGTGACGCTGGCCGCCATGATGCTGCAGACCACTTGGGTGCTGTACACCACCTTCCGTTTCAACTGGACGCCGGGACAGAACGGCGCGGCCCTGTTCTGCGTCGGCCTGACGGCGGCGGTGGTGCAGGCCGGCCTGCTCGGGGTGCTGATCAAGCGCTTTGGCGAAGTGCGGCTGTCGGTGCTTGGCCTGGTGTCGGGCGCCATCACCTACCTGTTGTATGGCCTGGCCACGCAGGGCTGGATGATGTATGTGCTCATTATCTGCAATGTGCTGTCGTTTGCCATCGGCCCCGCCCTGCAAAGCATCATCTCCAAGAGCACCCCGCCCAACGAGCAGGGCGAGTTGATGGGATCACTGCAGTCGATCAGCAGCGTGGGCGTCATCTTCATGCCGCTGCTGGGTTCCGCCATCCTGGGTGAAGTGAGCCACCTGGCCGCCAACGACTGGCGCGTGGGCAGCACCTTCTACCTGTGCGCCATGATGCAGACGTTGGCCATCTTCGTGGCGCAGCGCTACTTCAGCAAACACGCGGTGCAGGCATGAAGCCTGCCCTTGCCATCGCCGCCTGCCTGCTGGCGCATGACGCGCTTGCGGGCTGCTCGCGCGATATCACCGCGCCGGTGTCGGCCAACGGCGCCAGCGTGATTATCGAGGGCGCCAGCGTGAAGGGCATCTATCCCGACCTGCTGCGCGCCTCCGGTCCCAAAATCGGCTGCCACTTCGTGTTTACCGTGGTGCCGCGCGCGCGCCAGGTGGCGCTGTTCAAGGCCGGCCTGGCGGACGTGCTGGTGCCGGCATCGCGCACCGCCGCACGCGATCAGCTGGGCACCTTCATCCCCATGATCAATCACCGCGCCATGCTGATCTCGGTGAACAATGGCCGCGCGCCGATCACCAGCGCGCAGGATCTGCTGGCGCGCAAAGACCTGCGCGTGGCGGTGGTGCGCGGCTTCGACTACGGCGAGGCTTACACGGCGCTGGTCGACGAACTGCAAAAGCAGGGCCGCCTGTTCGTGGAGGTCGACGTGATCGGCATTGCGCGCCTGCTGCATGCGGGATCGGCCGATGTCACCATCATGGGCCCCACCCTGATGGCCGGCGCCATCCGCCGCGATCCGCGCGTGAACGGCTTGCAGGAAAAGCTGAAGATGGAAGCCATCCCAGAGCTGCCGTGGCATCAAAGCGGGGCCTACGTCTCCAACGCGCTCAAGCCGGAAGACCATGCGCTGATCCGCGACATGCTGGAAAAAGCCGGTAAATCCAATCAGATCATGGATGGCTACCTGCACTACTTCCGCGCGGACCTGCTGAATGACAGCGTGCGTCCGCGCTGACCAGGCTTATTTCGCTTCCACCGCCGGCAGCTCGACCGCGCTGTTGTGATACACCTTCAGCGTCGCCTTCCTGTAGTCGGAAGGCTTGGCGTAGAAGATGTTTGGCACATAGGTCTGCGGGTTGCGGTCGTACAGCGGGAACCAGCTCGATTGCACCTGCACCATGATGCGGTGGCCGGGCAGGAATACGTGGTTCGCGTTCGGCAGCGCAAAGCGGTAGCGCTGCACTTCATTGGCAGGAACCGGCGCTGGCGTCTCAAGGCTGTTGCGGTAGCGGCCACGGAAAATGTCCATGGCGATGCCCAGCTGGTAGCCGCCCAGCTCCGGCTGCGACGGCACCTCGTCCGGGTAGACGTCAATCAGTTTCACCACCCAGTCGGCATCGGTGCCGGTGGTCGATGCCATCAGGTTGACCATGGTCTGGCCGGCGATCTGCACTTTGGTTTTCAGCGGTTCGGTCACGTAGGTCAGCACGTCGGTGCGGTCGGAAACCGCGCGCTGATCGCTCACCAGCCATGGACGCCACACATTGCCGTCGCCCATGCGTACCGGACGCGGTACGAACGGCACCGGCTTGGCGGGATCGGAGACGTATTCGTCGTAGCCATCCTGTGGCGCGTCAAAGCCCAGCTTCAAGCCGTTTTGCAGGTACAGCGGCTTAAGCTGCCGGGTCAGCGGCCATTGCGGCAGCTTCTGCCAGCGATTCACGCCGGTCTGATAGAACAGCACTGGCGGCGTATCGGCAGCCGGCGCGCCATCCTTCAGGTATTGATCGAGGAAAGGCTGCATCACGTCGCGGCGGAATTCCAGCGCGGTGTCGCCGGTGAACTTGAACACACCGAGGCTGGAGCCGTCGTAATTCACGCCGCTGTGACGCCATGGGCCGACCACCAGGAAGTTCTTCCGGTTGTCGGTGTCTTTCTGCTCCAGCGTCTCGTAGACGGCGTAGGCGCCGTAGATGTCTTCCTGGTCCCAGTAGCCCACCACGGTCATGGTTGGCACCTTCAGCGGTTTTTTGGCGAGGATTTTATCCAGCGCCTGGTGCTGCCAGTAGCTGTCGTAGGCCGGATGTTCGAACAGTTTTTTGGTGAAGTTGAGTTGATCGAGGCCGAATCTGGCGGCGTAATCGGCGGCCGAACCGGCGCGCAGCACGCCTTCGTAATCGTCGTAGACGCCGGTGGCCAGCTGCTTGCCGCCGCCCTTGGCGCCGGTCTGGCCGGCGATGTAGCTCAGGTTGGGCATGCGGAAGGCGCCGTTGTGGAACCAGTCGTCGCCGCGCCAGCCATCGACCATGGGGCTCATCGGCACCGCCACTTTCAGGGCCGGATGCGGGTCAGTCAGGGCCATCAGCACAGTGAAGCCCTCGTAGGAAGAGCCGATCATGCCGACCTTGCCGTTTGATTCCGGTACGTTCTTCACCAGCCAGTCGATGGTGTCCCAGGCGTCGGTGGCGTGGTCGGTGCGGGTGTGGTTGAGGGGGCCGATCAGCGGCCGGGTCATCACGTAGTCGCCTTCCGAACCGTATTTGCCGCGCACGTCCTGAAACACGCGGATGTAGCCTTCGCCGACCATGGTTTCATCGCCCTGCCCGACGATGGCCTGGATGCTCGGGCTGGTGTTGCGGCTGGCGCGGCCGCTGGCGTTATACGGCGTACGGCTCAGGATCATGGGCGCGCGCTGAGCGCCTTTCGGGATCACGATCACGGTGTGCAGCTTGACGCCGTCGCGCATCGGGATCATCACATCGCGCTTGATGTAGTCGGCATTGGGAATGGTGGTGTCGAACTTGGCGGGGATATCCGGCGCCATGGCCGGCGTCTGCGCAAAAGCGGGGAAAGACAGGACAAGCAAGGCTGCAAGCACACCACGACGCATATCAGCTCCAGAAAAAGTTTCTAAAGGAGCAATATACCACTAATGCAAGAGTTTAAAGAGTACTGCCGTCACGCCAGATTGCACAACCACCAAGCCAACCATCCACTGGATCATCTCCGACTTCCATTGCGTCAGTCGCATGTCCAGATAATCCCTGGTCAACAACGGCGAATCGATCAGTTGAAACCTCGCAGAAAATCCCCCCTCGACCAGTGCATCCATGAATGCCACCATATTGAAGTTGTTGGCCATTTTTTTTCCTTTTTGGCTTAGACCGGCTGGCACGCGGGATAGTTCCCGACCTTGACAGATAGCCACCAAACTGCAACCATACGGCCATGATTTTTTATGCCCCACTTCACGCCTGCACGTATTGGCGCCGCTCCTAGCGCGAGCGGCCACTGTCTACCCATAGTGATGTGATATTTTTATCAACGCCGCCCTCGTCTGGTGGCGTTTTTACATCCAGGCCGGGGCAACGCAATAGCCACCCCAAGGAACCCTGATGAGTCTGCCTGAACAGTCCAACACCGAAGCCGTCGCCGTCGCCCCGCAAGGTCCGCAAATCATTCTGACCGGCGACCGTCCGACCGGCCCGCTGCACCTGGGCCACTACGTCGGCAGCCTGCGCAACCGCGTGGAATACCAGCACCAGTTCAAACAGTTCATCATGCTGGCCGACTCCCAGGCCCTGACCGACAATATGGACGACACCAACAAAGTGCACCGCAACGTGGTCGAAGTGGCGCTGGACTATCTGGCCGTCGGCATCGATCCGGCCAAGTCGACCATCCTGATCCAGTCGCAGATTCCGGAGCTGGCCGAGCTGACGTTCTACTACCTGAACATGGTCACCGTGGCCCGCCTGGAGCGCAACCCGACCGTGAAAACCGAAATCGCCCTGCGCGGCTTTGAGCGCGACATTCCGGCCGGCTTCCTGACCTACCCGGCGTCGCAGGCGGCCGACATTTCGGCCTTCAAAGCCACGCTGGTGCCGGTCGGTGAAGACCAGATCCCGATGATCGAGCAAACCAACGAAATCGTGCGCCGCTTCAACCGCATTGCCGACAAGGAGATCCTGGTCGAGTGCAAGGCGCTGGTGCCGGACATCGGCCGCCTGCCGGGCATCGACGGCAAGGCCAAGATGAGCAAATCGCTGGGCAACACCATCAACCTGGGCGCCAGCGCCGCTGACATCACCGCCGCCGTGAAGAAGGTCTACACCGATCCGCTGCACCTGCGCGTGGAAGATCCGGGCCACCTGGAAGGCAACGTCGCCTTTATCTACCTGGACGCCTTCGATCCGGAAAAAGACAAGCTGGAAGAAATGAAGGCCCACTACGTGCGTGGCGGTCTGGGCGACTCCATCGTCAAGAAGCGCCTGGAAGCCGTGCTGCAGGACATGCTGGCGCCGATCCGCGCCCGCCGCGAGGAACTGGCCAAGGACAAGGGCTACATCATGCAGATCCTGAAAGAAGGCACTATGCGCGCGCGCGAAGTGGCGGCGCAAACCGCCGACGAAGTCAAGGCCGCGCTCGGCCTGAGCTACTTCTGATCGACCTCACCTTGCTGTGGCTGGCGTCGTTCTACGGCGTCGCCAGCGCGGCCTGCTTCATCGCCTACGCCATCGACAAGTCGGCGGCGCAGCAGCAGCGTCGCCGCATCTCTGAACGCACCCTGCTGTTGCTGGGGCTGTGCTGCGGCTGGCCCGGCGGCCTGCTGGCGCAGCAATGGCTGCGCCACAAGTCCAGCAAGACCAGCTTCCTGATCCCGTTCTGGCTGACCGTGCTGCTGAACGTGGCGGCAGTGGGCGCGCTCACCGCTACAGTCCTGACGGATATGTCTCCGGAAACTCGTCCGCCGTCCAATGCGCGGAATACTCCAGCGGCTTGAGCGCGCTGCTGCGGTCGACGTGGATCAATGCGTCAAACTGGCGCGCCACGTCGGCCTCGAAGTAATGGCTGATGCGCTCCGTTTCCGGACGATAGATCACGCCGATGGCGCGCTCCAGCAGCGGCGCCGGCAAAGCCGCCCGCACGCTGTCGCGCCCGCGCAGCGGCAGCAGGAAGCGCGGCATCGCGCCCTCGCCCAGCTGATGCATCAGCGCCTCCACGCTGCCGGCCAGTGACGGCCGCACGCGTTTCAGTTCGGCCGGGCCGTCCCATTCACTGGCTGCGGTCACCGTGCCCTCGTGCGTGGTGAAGCCGAGCAGATAGGTCTGCTCCAGACCGTGCCGTTCGCGCATCAGCTGGCCCAGATTGAGCTGGCCGCCGCGCCCCATTTCCGTGGCGCGCGCATCGCCCAGGTGCGAATTGTGGGCCCAGACGATCAGCCGCGCCGGGCTGCCCTTGCGCGCCGAGATGTGAGCGTGCAAGGCATCCAGGGTATCGGCCATGTGGGTGTCGCGGATATTCCAGGATTCGTCGCGGCTGCTGAACATGGCACGGTAATAACGCTCGGCATTCTGCGCCACGCGCGCATGCTGCTGGGCGTAAAACAGTTCATCCGGCACCGACGCGCCGGGCCGGTTCATATGCCGCATCGCCTGCGCGGTCAGTTCACCCAGCTGGCGCACCACTTCATCTTCGCAATCCTTGCGCATGCCAAAGGAGGTGGCGTAGCCGTAATGCTGCGGGTCGAGTGCAATGTGATCGATACAGCTGTAGCGCTCGCGCGCGCGGCGCGCCGCCTCCGGGTCCGCGTGCTCCAGATAGCGCACCACCGCCCGCATGGATTTGTGCAGGCTGTATAAATCCATGCCAAAGAAGCCAATCCGGCGGCCCGCTGCCGGCACGTGCTGGTTGTGCAGGCGCATCCAGTACAGCAGGTCGACGATATCGTCATTGCGCCACATCCATTGCGGGAAGCGCTCAAAGCCGGACAGGGCCTGATCGGCAGTCTGGTCGCTGCCGGTCGTTTGCACGAAACGACTGACCTGCAGCGCGTCCGGCCAATCGGCCTCCACCACGATGGCATCAAAGCCGCGTTCCACGATCAGCCGTTTGCTGAGGTCCGCGCGCAGGCGGTAGAACTCGCGCGTGCCGTGGCTGGCCTCGCCCATCAATACCAGCGAGGCCTGGCCGATGTGGTCAATGACCGCGTCCAGCTCGTCATCGGTCTCCAGCGGCAAGGCCTGCTGGCGCAGTGCCGCCATGTTTTCCTGCTCTGACATGATCTGGCCCTCCAACATTTCACCCAGATATGCGACACTCTATGGTTTATTTTGTTTTTGTGCTTTGGAAAGAGTGTGCGCTGATGTGGAACGGGGTGTTATGCGGATTGCTGGCGGGAGCCATGTGGGGCATGGTGTTTGTCACGCCAGTCTTTCTGAGCGCGTTCACGCCATTGGAAATGGCCTGCGGCCGCTACATCGCCTACGGCCTGATCGCCGCCGCCCTGATGGGCACGCGCCTCAAGCCGCTGCTGCGCCGGCTTGACCGCGATGACATCATCGCCATGGTCAAGCACGCGCTGGCCGGCAACATCGTCTACTACATGCTGCTGGCGCTCGGCGTGAAGTTCGCCGGGGTGGCGGCCACCTCGCTGATCATCGGCGTGCTGCCGATTTCCGTCACGCTGATGGGTCACAAGGACCACGGCTCGGTGCCGCTCAAGCAATTGACGCTGCCGCTGCTGCTGGTGGCGGCCGGCATCGCCTGCATCAACATCGACGTGTTTACCCATGACGCCGGCAACGGCATGCCGCGCAACTACAAGCTGCTGGGCGTGCTGTGCGCGGCCGGCGCGCTGGTGTGCTGGACCTGGTACTCGGTCGACAACGCCCGCTACCTCAAGCGCAATCCCCATTTCAGCAGTGGTGAATGGTCCTCCCTGTACGGCATTTCCAGCGGCCTGATCGCGCTGGTGATTGCACTGGCGGCGCTGGCCATTTTCCATGGCGACGTGACCGGTGCGGCAGCGGCGGCCAGCGGCCGTGACTGGGGCGTGTTCTGGATCGTCAACGCCCTGCTGGCCCTGGGCGCCTCAGTGATCGGCAACCACCTGTGGAATGTCGCCAGCCGCAAAGTGCCGCTGACCTTGTCCGGCCAGCTGATCCTGTTTGAAACGCTGTTCGCGCTGCTGTACGGCTTCATCTACAAGCAACAGTTGCCGCGCGCGCTGGAGATTGCGGCCATGGTGCTGCTGGTGGCAGGCGTGATGTGGTCGGTGCGCGTGCATGCGCTGGACGATCCCAGCGAAGCGCACGCCGATTAGTGATTGTCGAGCAGGCCGTTCTCGCTGAGCACGTCCTGCACCAGCTCCAGCCGCAGCACCGGATTTTCCTGCAGCAGCAGGCGCTGCTTCTCTTCCATGTCCAGCCGCAGCAGCTCGCACCAGCGGTTGGCCACCCAGCCGGCCTCGTCCAGCCGGTACGGCGGCGCCAGCGACATATTGGCGGTGGAAATCTGCTTCTTCTGCAGCGAGCGGATCAGCGCGCCCAGCGCGTTGGCCACGTCCTGCTGCTCACTTGGAATCGGCACCACCATGTCTTCCGCCACCTCTTCCACCTCGGCCATCCACAAACCGTGCTTGAGCTGCTCGGCCGACTTGATCTGGAAGCGGGTGGTGCCGATGCAGGAAATCTGCAGCAAGCCCGGCAGCGGCGCGCTCCAGTCGAGGATGCGCGCCATGGTGCCGCAGTCGGACAGGGTTTCATGCTGATCCGGCACGCGCACTTCGCTGCCGTCCAGCAGCGACACCACGCCAAATTCTTCGCCCTTGGCGATGCAGCGCTTGACCAGATCGAGATAGCGCACCTCGAACACCTGCAACGGCAAATGGCCGTCAGGGAACAGGATGGTTTTCAGCGGAAAAAGAGGAATCGATGGCATTTCGCTATCATCTCACGAAATGGCTGACCCCGGCTCATGGCCGGCGGAAAATCGTGCCGTTCTTGATGACTAATTGCACTTTACGCACGGCGCCGATGTCCTGGGTCGGATCGCCCCGCACCGCCACCACGTCGGCCAGATAGCCTTCGCGCAGCTGTCCCAGTGCCGGCTGGCCCAGCGCCGCGGCATTCACCACGGTGGCCGCGCGCAAGGCCTCGACCGGCGTCATGCCCAGCCTGACCATCCACTCCAGCTCGCGCGCATTGTCGCCGTGGGCGAACACGCCGACATCGCTGCCGTTGCCGATCACTACGCCCAGCTTGCGCGCCAGCTGGAAAGCGCGTGCCGCCGCCTGCATTGATGGTGTCGCGGCGCCGCCGCACTGGTATTTCTGGAAGTATTCGCTGGTCGCTTCCGGTGCGGTCAGCGTCGGGAAGTACGCCACGTGGCGCTCGGCCATCAACTTGAAAGTGGCTTCGCTGCCGCCGTAACCATGTTCAATGGTGTCGACGCCGGCCAGGACGGAGCGGCGCATGCCTTCATCGGTGCTGGCATGGGACGCCACTTTGCGGCCGGATTCATGCGCGGCCTGCACCAGCGCGTTCAATTCCGCCTGCGAGAAGGTGGCGTGCGCGCTGCCATCCGGCCCGGTGCGGTAATCGGCGTAGACCTTGATCCAGTCGGCGCCGCGCGCGCTCTGCTCGCGCACCGCCTTCACCACCTCATCGGCACCGCTGGCTTCCTGGGCGCCCTTGGGTAAATCGACGTCGGCGCGGTAAGCGCGCGGTGACGGTCCATAACTGCCGCTGGCAACAATCGCCCGCGTGGCGATAAACAGGCGCGGTCCGGGTATCACGCCGTCGTTAATCGCTTTTTTAATCGAGACATCCGCATACAGGGCGCCTTCGGTGCCCAGGTCGCGCAAGGTGGTAAATCCGGCCTGCAAAGTCGCGGCGGCATGGCGCCCTGCCAGCAAGGTACGATATTCGACCGTTTCCTTTAACACCTGATCATCCCAGGAGGTTTCGTTATATGGATGCAGCAGCACATGCGAGTGCAAATCCATTAAACCGGGAATCAGGGTGGCGTCCGGCAGGCTGATGCGCTCGGCACCGGGAGGAATGGTGATTTTGTCGGCGGGACCGACCGCGGCGATCCTGTCGCCGCTGATCAGCACCGCCCAATTGGCGTGCGGCTGGCCCTCGCCAGTCCAGACCCGCGCAGGGCTGAGCAACGTGTCCGCCGCGTCAGCCGCTGGAGAAACTATGCCGATTAGGGCGGAGAATAAGACGGCGAAACGATTGCGCTTCAATATAAACTCCGCCTTCCGCGGAATTACTTAATCAGATAATCGTCTTTGTTCTTGCCTTCGAGCCATTTCGGCGCACGGCCGCGGCCGGTCCAGGTTTGGCCGGTGGCGTCGTCACGATACTTGGTTGGCACCGGTGCGCGGGGTTTGGACGTTTTAACCTTGGCTACGCCGCCCAGATCCGCGATGGTCAGGCCGTATTCACGCATGATCGCAGTGACTTTCTCTTTCGCCTGTGCAATTTCATTTTTACGGGCGGTTTCGGCCAGATTCTCCAGTTCAGCGATCTTCGCTTTGTATTCCTGGTAAGTCGTCATCTTAATTCCTTCTTTTCGATAGGTTAGATTCTAAAAAACACCACAAGTGACAATCTGTGACATTTGATAGGCGCAATTTACCATAACTTTGCGGCCGCACTCCAGATATATCCCAATATAGCGATAAAAATGAATATTTTCTACCACTGTCGGAGAATATAAAAGCCGGTTTCATTCGCATAGTGGGCGCAGCTGAATTCCGTCCACGACAACTTTACGGATTAAATTAGCGAGACGACATGTGGCGGGCCCGGCCAATTCCGGATTGGCCACCACCAGCGATAAGGACAGCTTACGGCGCTGCCCCACGCGCAAGGGCAAGGGCTTCAACAATCCCTCCTCCAATTGTTTTTGGATTTTGTGCTCGGCCAGCCAGCCAAAGCCAATTCCATTACAAATCATTTCCATTCGCGTATGCGGACTGGTAACGCTCCAGCGCTGATTACTATTCAACCAGCCATGGTCGCGCGGATTCAAGGTGCCGGAATCGCGCACCACGATATGCAGGTTACGGCTTAAATCATCGACTTCCAGCTCACGTCCCAGCGCGTGCAGCGGATGGCAAGGATGGGCCACCGCGACAAACTCAATATCCATTAACGCGTCGCCCAGAAAACCCGATGGAATACGGCTGACGATGGCGATATCCACGCGTTTTTCCAATAATGCATCCTCGGAGCCGGATAACACCGTCTCTTCCAGATTAACCCGGGTATGCCTGGCCCACGGCTCAAAATCGCGCAGCACCTGCACCAATAGCTCCACCGGGAACAGGCTATCGACAGCGATACTGACTTGCGGCTCCCAGCCCTCGGCCAGACTACTGGCCAATTGCTCCAATTGAAAAGCATCGCCCAATAACTCGCGCGCCTTGTTTAACAGCGCCTCGCCATTTTTAGTCAGCCGTGCGCGACGGCCATCGATTTCCAGTAATTCCACGCCCAGCTGCTCCTGCAGCTTGGCCACCATGTAACTTACCGACGACTGGCTGCGATGCAACGCTTCCGCCGCCTGCGCATAACCGCCGCATTCAACTATCGCCTGCAATACCTGCCACTGCTCCAGCGTACTCCGGGGTATTTTCATTCACTTGGATTCCATGATAAATGTGCCGTCCCATTCCGCCGGCGGCGGATTTACCGCCATGTGGCGGCAACGGCCCACATATAATTCCGTAACCTGGTCGCGTGGATTCAACGCCAGCACTTCTTCAAACAATTTACCAGCGGCATTCCAGTTGCGCTTGCGATAGCTTTGCAGGAAGGCCGATTCCAGCCGCGCCGCCAGATTCACGCCGTCACCGATGATGGTGTAATCCATGCGCTTCCTGGAGCCGATACTCCCGGACACCACTTGATCCGTATTCAACCTGATGCCAATCTCCACCGGCGGCTTGCCCTCGCCGGCGCGTGCCAGATTCCAGGCGCGCAGCTCGTTGACCATGGCAATGGCAGCGCGCACCGCGCGGTCGGCGTCGTCCTCGTGGCCGACCGGGGTGGAGCGCTCGGCATTGAGCAGACGCGTCGCCTCGCCCATCACCTTTTGCAGCAGCGAACCGAGCTTGATATCGGCCGTAACCTCGGACACCACGTCGATAAATTCCATCTCCTGGCGGCGGATCTTCTTCATGCTCTCCAGGAAGCCCGCGCTTTGCAGCGCCAGCGTGCCCTGTGTGGTGAGCGCCTCCAGCAGCTGCAGATCGCTGCGGGTGAACTTGCCGCGCCGCTTGTTCAGGGTCTGCGACACGCCAATGATCTCGCCCTTGACTGTCTTGATCGGCACGCACAGGATGGTGCGCGTGACAAAGCCAGTCTGCTCGTCGATGGAGCGGTTGAACCGCGGATCGGCGTACGCATCGGCAATGATCACCGGTTCGCCGGTAGTGAATACGTGACCGGCAATGCCGGTGTGATTAAGAAACCGGATCTCGCGCTGGATATTGCCCTGAGCCACACGGGAAAACAGCTCGCCGGTTTCGGCATCGTTGAGGAACAGCGTGCCGCGCTCGGCGTCAAGCTCCTCGGTGGTGACCTCCACCAGCGCAGTCAGGTTTTCGTCCAGCGTGTCATAAGCGGCCATGCGGCGCGACACTTCCAGCAGCAACTCAACCTGCCGCAGCCGCTTGCGCTGGGCGTTGAGGGCAGGCTGGTCGGCGGTTTTCATGCCCTGGCCTCCAGCGCCGTGCGGATGGCGCGTATGGTTTCGTGCAGCTGGGCGATTTCCGCATGATGAGCGGCGGCGGCCTGCAGCGCGTCGATGCGCTCACGTGCGGCTTTCTCCAGGCTGGTACGCAGGGCAACGATGGTGTCGCGTAACTGCACAATATCGCCCTGAGCGGCCGAGGCCGCGTCCTGCACCTGGCGCTGACGCTCCTGGTGCGCCCGCTCCAGCTCCGAGCGCAAGGCCGCGACGGTGCGTTGCAAATCGCGCACCCCGGCCAGCGCCAGGCGAAGACTGGCTTCGTCCGGCGGCGGAATATCAGTGGCGTCAGGGTTATTTGGCATAGTCCCCAAGCGAATAAATTCACCAAGGAATCATATCACCCTCAGAAGCGGGTCTCTACCGTTACGCGCAGCTGGGTTTCGCCGCTGGAGACCGTGGTGCGGTTGATGCTTCCGGTGGCGTCGTTGTACAGGCTTTCGGTGGTGTAGTCCTGCGCCAACAGATTGGACACAGCCACCCGCAGACTGTTTTGCGGGTCCAGCTTCCACAAGGCGTAGACGTCCAGATCGCGCCGTACCGACGTGTAGCCGCCCTGCGTGCCGCTCAGGCGCGCCAGGCCGCCATTGCGGAAGCTGAAATTGCTACCGGTACTCATCTGGCCGTCCGGCGTCTTGTAATCGATGCCGAGCGTGGCGCTGAGCGGTACTTGCTGGTCCAGGCGGTTGTCCGGGCCGGGCACGCTCTCCACGCGCGACCAGTTGCGGCTGATGCTGGCGCGCAGGTCCAGCTTGGGCGCATCGTCCATCAGCACGCTGGCCGGAAACTTGGCTTCCAGCTCGATGCCGCGGGTTTCGGCGCGGCCATCATTGATGGCGGTCGAGACCCAGCGATCATCCTGGTAGAACAGCCCCTGGTGCGTGTAGTTTTCAATCCGGCGCACCGAGGCGCTGGCGCTCAGCAGGCCGCCATCCCCCCAATAATGCTCGAACGAGGCATCCAGGCCCAGCGCCAGCTCCGGCTTCAGATTGGGATTGCCGCGACGGTCCGGCTCGGTCGGGCTATTGTTGGTCGAAGTGAACTTGCGCGGAATCAGCGCGGCGGTGGATGGCGCCTTGTAAGTGCGGGTCAGCGCCAGCCGCACCTGATCCTTCTTGTTGGGTAGCTTGATCAGCGTCTGCATCAGCGGGCTGAACACGCTGGAACGGTTTTGCACGGCGTCGATGCTGCCGCCATCGGCGCGGGTATCCAGGCCTTCCCAGCGCAGACCGGTGTAGACCGACCACAGCGGCGTGATACTCCACTCATCCTGCCCATACAGAGCCAGGCGCGTGACCTTGGCGGTAAAGCCTTCGTCGCTGTTGATCGGCGAACTGCCCGGCAGATCGGCGTCGCGCTGGACGCGGCTGTCATCGCGCTGGGTGACGCCGGCATCCCAGCCCATGGACAGCGCGTGCTCGGTGGCTTCGGCCTCGCCTTCGGCCGCCTTGCCGAAGGTATAGGGCGTTGAATACTTGCCCTGCGTGCTGAAGCCCTGCTCATCGCTATCGCTGTGAACGGTGCGGAACAGCGTGGCCGGCAGGCCCTGGTTACCGGCCAATTGCAGCGAATCGGCGGTGTTGCGGGCGGTGCTGACGGCGGCTTTCAGGTCAAACTTGGCGCCCTCCTCCAGCTTGCGCACCCAGTTCAGATCGGTGCGGCCGAAAGCGTTGTGATTGCTGTAGGTATTGTCGGTGCGGTCGTAATCCGGGCCTTGGCCGAACTCGACCTCGGTACGGCCGTGGCTGTTGCTGGCGTAGGTATTCCAGTTAAAGAAGGTTTGTGAAGTGACCGTGTCGCCGTTGTCCAGCGTCCAGTTGATGCGCGGCGACAAATTGAAACCCTGGCCGCGGCCCTGATCCTGCCAGGTGGACGCGCGCGCGTAGCTCGGCAGGCCCTCGGCATCGGCGCCGTTTTCCCAGGTCGGCGTGGTGCGGTTGGACATATAGCGCCAGGCATTGCCGCCGAAGGAATAGGACATGCCGTCGCGCTTGTCCGACATCTGCAGACTCATGCTGGGCGAGCTGGACTTGCCGCCGCGCGCCTGGCTGAACTTCAGCTCGTGCTGAGAAGCCTTCAGCGCCTTCTTCAGCACGATATTGATGGTGCCGGCGATCGACTGCGTGCTGAATTCCGCGCTGGCCGCGCGCAGCACCTCGATCCGTTCGATCACCTCGGGCGCCAGCGACTCGATGGAAAAGCCGGCGGGCGCGCGTTCGCCGTTGATCAGAATCTGGGTATAGCCGGCGCCGAGGCCGCGCATGCGGATCTCGCCGCCGTTGCGGCCGGGGGCGCCGCCGATGGTAATGCCGGGCAAGCGTTTGAGCACATCATTCACCGAGGTATCGCCATACTTCTGGATTTCCTCGGCATTGACCACCGTCTTGCTAGCGGTATCGTCGCGGCGCGCATCATACTTGGCAGCCGAGCCCTTAATCTCCACCTTCTGCATCTCGCCCTGCCTGGGCTGCTCGACGTCGGCGCGTGCCGCGCCGGCGGCGAAACCAAGAGCAAGAGCGGCAGCAACAGGAGTCAGGCGGATCGGCATAATACAAATCAGGCAAGTTATAGGATGAGTAATTATGCCTCAACTCCGGGGTCAGGTCCGCCATTTCTACACGAGCCCTGCCGTAGCCGAGGCTACGGCAGGGCTCGTGTAGAAATGGCGGACCTGACCCCGGAGTTGAGCGTTATAATGCGCGATCGTTAATTTGTATGGATTGCTATCGTGTCCGACCGTCTTGCCGTTTTGCCGCAATATCTGCTCCCCAAGGGCGCGCTGACCAATCTCGCCGGCCGCGTTGCGGGCGCGCGGGCCGGCAATCGGACGACCTGGCTGATCCGCTGGTTCGTCGGCCGCTATAACGTCAACATGGCCGAGGCGCTCGATCCGGAAATCGCCAACTACAAGACGTTTAACGAATTCTTTACCCGCGCCCTGCGCCCGGACGCCCGCCCGCTGGCCGATGCCACTTACATCTGCCCGGTCGACGGCCGCATCAGCCAGTTTGGCGACATTGAGGATGATCAGATTTTCCAGGCCAAGGGCCATAAGTTCAGCACCACCGCCCTGGTCGGCGGCGACGCGCAACTGGCCGCGCAGTTCCAGCACGGCAGCTTCGCCAACCTGTACCTGAGCCCGCGCGACTACCACCGCATCCACATGCCGATCGACGGCAAGCTGACCCGCATGATTTATGTGCCGGGCGAGCTGTTCTCGGTCAATCCGACCACCGCGCGCGGCATCCCCGGCCTGTTCGCCCGCAACGAGCGCGTGGTGTGCGTGTTTGACACCGCCCACGGCCCGTTCGTGATGACGCTGGTCGGCGCCACCATCGTCGGCAGCATGGCGACTGTGTGGCACGGCGTGGTCAACCCGCCGCGCCTGCCGCAAATCACCGAGTGGAAGTATGACGACCAGAACATCGTGCTGAAAAAAGGCGATGAGCTGGGCCGCTTCCTGCTCGGCTCCACGGTCGTGATGCTGTTCCAGAAGGACGTGCTGAAGTTCAATCCCGCCTGGCAGCCAGGCGGCCCGGTTCAGCTGGGCGAGGAAATGGCGCAGCTCAAGTAGCCCCGCCCTGGCCCGCATAGGCCGTTTCCAGCATGTCGATAAACGCCCGGGTCTTGGCCGGCATCAGCCGCCGCCCTGGGAACACCGCCCAGCCCGTCACCTGCGGGAACGACCATTCCGGCAGCACCCGCACCAGTTCGCCCCGCTGCAGATAGGGTCGCGCCACTGCCTCGGTCGAGGCGCCGATGCCGATCCCGGTGGCCGTCATCCGCACCAGCAATTCCGGCGAATTGGCCAGCAGACGCACCGGCAAGTCGCGCTGCCATTCGGTTTTGCCGCGCGCCATGCTCCAGCGTATCAGTCCATGCACCCGTGGCGGCAAACTCAACAGATCGTGCTTGTACAAGTCGTCCGGATGCTCCGGCAGCCCGCGCAGATTGGTGTACAACGGCGAGGCATACAGCGCCCAGGAACTGAAGGTGATGCGCCGCGCCGCCAGCGTGGCGTCATCCGGCAGCGCCCCCATGCGGATGGCCACGTCAAACCCTTCCGCCACCAGGTCCACCCGGCGCGGCGACAAATCCAGTTCCAGCGAAATGGCGGGATAGCGGTTCATGAACTGCGCCAGCATGGCCGTCATCGCGACATTGGCAAAATCGGCAGGCATCGATACCCGCAGCAGGCCGCTCGGCGCGCCCTGCCGGTGCTGGGCCAGCGCGCCGGCCGCCTCGGTTTCGTCCGCCACCCTGCGCGCATGCTCCAGCAGGCCGGCGCCAAATTCGGTCAGCACCAGCTTGCGCGTGGTGCGCTGAAGCAGGCGCTCGCCCAGTTTCCCCTCCAGCAGCGTGATGCGGCGCGAGACTGTGGATTTGGGCAGTTGTACCCGCTCCGCCGCCAGGCTGAAACTGCCGCATTCCACAATGCGCGCAAACAAAAGCAGGTCCCCAGGATCGATTTCCATGGTTATTGTTCCATTGATGGATTAATGTTATCCATTTTAACGGCTTCCGCATGGCATTTGAAACGATTAAAGTTACTCCATCGACGCAGCACTCAACCAAATACGGAAGGAGCACCACCATGAACATTCTGCAAATCAACTCCAGCGCCCGCAGCACCGGTTCCGAATCGACCCGCCTGGCGGATGCCCTGGTCGCCAAAATCCGCGCTGCCAACCCAGGCGCCGCCCTGACCCGCCGTGATCTGGCCGCTGATCCGCATCCGGTACTGGACGAGCCTGCCCTGCAAGCCCTGTTCACCCCGGCCGACCAGCGCACTGCCGAACAAGCCGCCCGCGTGGCACTCGACGACGCCCTGATCGCCCAGGTGCAAGCTGCGGATGTGATCGTGATCGGTGCGCCAACCTACAACTTCGGCATCACCGCCCAGCTGAAAACCTGGTTCGACGCGATTGCCCGCGCCGGCGTGACCTTCAAGTACGGCCCAACCGGCCCGGTCGGCCTGCTGACTGGCAAGAAAGTCTACCTGGCCCTGTCGCGTGGTGGTCTGCACCGCGGTGCCGCTACCGACACCCAACTGGCGCACATCAAGATGTTCCTGAGCTTTGTCGGCCTGACCGATGTGCAGTACGTGTTTGCCGAAGGCATGGGCATGGGTCCGGAAGCAGTGGCCAAGGCGCAAGCCCAGGCAGAAGCAGAAATCAACGCCATTCTGGTTTAATCAAAGGAGAAGGACATGACCGATCAAGTAAACACCGCACGCAGCGTGGAACGCATCATCACCGGCCAGGCCGTCATGGACGGCGCGGGCGTGAAGATCAACCGTGTCCTCACCCAATCGCTGCAGCGCCGCCTGGACCCGTTCCTGATGCTGGATAATTTCGGCAGCGACCAGGCCAACGATTACATCGCCGGTTTCCCCAGCCACCCGCACCGCGGCTTTGAAACTGTCACCTACATGATCGAAGGCCGCATGCGCCACAAGGACAGCGCCGGCAACGAAGGCTTGCTGACCAACGGCGGCGTGCAGTGGATGACGGCCGGCCGCGGCGTGATCCACTCGGAGATGCCGGAGCAGGAAGACGGCGTGATGGAAGGTTTCCAGCTGTGGCTCAATCTGCCGGCCAAGGACAAGCTGCGCGATCCGTGGTATCGCGACTTCAACGGCGCCGAGGTGCCGGTGTTTGACACCGCCGAAGGCGCCAGGGTGAAGGTAATCGCCGGCCGCAGCCACGGCGTGGACGGCGCGGTGCAGCGTGCAGTGACCGAACCGCTGTATCTGGACGTGCATCTGCCGGCCGGCGCCAGCTTCAGCCAGGTGCTGCCGGAGGGGCATAACGCCTTCCTCTTCACCTATCGCGGATCGGTGAACGTGGATGGCAAGGCAGTGGCGTCGGGCCGCATGGCGATCCTGGCCAACACCAAGGGCGCGGATGGTGTCATCGTCAGCACTGATGAAGCCAGCCGCTTCATCCTGATTGCCGGCCAGCCGCTGAACGAGCCAATCGCACAATACGGCCCGTTCGTGATGAACACCCAGGCGGAAATCTTCGCCGCCGTTGAAGATTTCCGCGCCGGCAAACTGGGCGAGGAAGCGCAGGCGTAACAGTTACCACAGCCGCCAGGCGGGGTCTCCCGCGCCTGCGGCTGCCGACTCTCCCTTCCCTACTTGGGCCGGCTTACGCCGGCCCTTTTTTTATCGCGCAGCGCGCTCAAGCTGCCTGCCACATCCTGCAGCGCCTGCTTACGCTCGCGTTGATCTCGCTCCGCCAGCAAGCATTGAATCTGTCGTCGCAACTGGATATTGTCGACCATATAGCACAGTACCAAAATCATGAGCACCGCGAATGTAAAGAAATCTCCCCACCAATGCCATGATGCCCATGACAACACCGCAAAAAAACAGCCGTACAAAGCCAGCCTCATGACCGGCTCCACGACTGACGATACAAGCTCCTGGATTTCACCTCTGGCTTGTAAATCCCCGGCCCATGCATGAGAACTCCAGGCAGCCAAGCCCGATGCAAATTGTTGCTACGAGCGGCTATAAGTACATCCGACAACGAAATGCCGCCAGCCAGTGAGCGCCCCGTCGCCACTGCAATGCTTCCGATAACGGCGCCGACATAAAACGAAGCGCGCAAGGCGCCAAGATAAATCAGCTTTTCCAGCCCAGTCCCGGCTCCTATCAACTCGGCAACCGTCACCTTGGTGCCATGCTGCTGAATGGCGGATAAAATTGTAACTGCCGTGTTGACGGCTGTGCCCTTGGTGGCGAACAGGCTTTCGGGACAATCCAGTCCCAGACCGTCCATATTGTCCTTGAAGTATTTATAAAAATCAGATGCCATGGTCCCTCCTGAGGTGATCGCTGAAACAGTCAGCTGCTCACAAAGCATATCCAGAGCGAGAGCTGTCAAGCTTGCGCCACCTCATCCTGCCGTCTCGGGATAAAATGCCGGGATAATGGAAACCTTAATGACATGGCTGCGCCGCCTGAGCCACTGGCTGGGCTTTGAGACGGCCGACTCTTTCCCGCCCGGCCACCCGTATGAACGCACGCGCTGGAATGGCGCGTATTTCGATATCGCTTCCGACGTCAAGCCGGAGCAGATCGAACGCCGCCTGTGCGAGGCGATCAGCAATACGCCGCTGGTATTTGGCTATATCGAGAACCCGACGCCGCGCATGCAGCGCGCGCTGCTGGCGGTGCTGGAGGAGCGCATGCGCAACAACCGCGGCCGCGCCACCGAGCTGGCCGTGCTGCTGGTGCAGGCCTATGAAAGCCCGCACATCAGCGAGATCATCCCTGGCCTGCGCAGCGTGGTCGATACCACCCGTGGCCACGACATGGGCGACCGCGGCCGCGCCGTGATGGCCTTCCTCGGCTCTACGCAGTCACCGTTTGATGTGATCGAGATGCATTGAGGTAGTTGGACGGCACGTAACGGTCGCGCAGTTTCATGAACGGCGTTTCCACCAGCAGGTACAGCAGCCAGCCGACCAGCACGCTGGCCGCGCTCATGATCATCAGCGCCTGCCAGCTCTCCGCGCCCCAGCCCAGCGCCTGCAACGGCGCGCGCAGCAGCACGCACAGCTGCTTGTGGGTCAGATAAATGGCGTACGACCACAGCGCCAGACTGGCCGCGCCCGGCACGCGCCAGCGCTGCAGCAGCGAGCCGGGACTCAGCGCCGCCGTCAACAGCAGGCAATAGCTCAGGCCCAGCAGCGGATAGCCGTACACCGTCATGATGTGGCCATAGTGATCTTCCAGCAACAGGCTCCAGGTCAGCGCCAGCAGCGCCGCGCCGGCGGCCAGAGTCCAGTTGCCGAATGAGGTCAGGCGCGTCCAGGCGGCGGCGTGGTAGTTTTTCAGCAGCGCCAGGGCCACGCCGCACACCAGTTCATCGAAACGGCAGCATGAGGCGTAATAAATCTGCGTGTAATACTGCCCGCTGTTCAGTTCCCCGGCCGACATGCCGCTCCACGTGAGGCTGCGTATCGTCATGCCGGCCAGCAGCGCGGCTACGACCGTCGTCCACGCCCAGGCCAGTGGCTTGCGCAACATGGCCATCCCCAGCGCCAGCGCCGGCAGCAGGAAATAGAACTGCTCCTCCACGCACAGCGACCACGCATGCGAAAACGCCGTGCCGGGCGTCAGATGGATATTCTGGGTAAAGGTCAGGAACTGCCACAGCGGCGGCAGGACGCTGTGGCCACGCATGGCCGGCCACCAGGCGTACAGCGCCAGCACCACGTAAAAATTCGGCAAGGTGCGCAACAGGCGGCGTGCATAAAAGCGCGCCAGCGAAAAGCGCTCGCTGCCGGCCTGTTGCTTGCGGATGCCGGCCAGGATCTGGTTGCCGATCAGGTAGCCACTCAGCGCGAAGAACAAGTCCACGCCGGCCCAGCCTATCTCGCTCACCCAGCCCAAGGTCGGTCCGCCGCTGACGAAGATCATGTAGTGGTTGGCGAAGACCAGCACGATGGCCAGCGCGCGCAAGGTGTCGAGGCCGGGATTGCGGCCGATGGGGGTGACGTTCATCGGCCGTATCTTATCAGTTGGATATCGTCATTGTCAGCACGCGGTTGGACAGCGACAGTACCGCCGTGCAGTCGCCGGGAATCACCACATTCTGGCTGTGGCAGGAATAATAGTCGGTATCGCCCAGCCGGATATGGTCGATGGCCGCGCTGATGCCGGTGCTGATGGCGTACGCCGCCAGCACGTGATCCGGCGCGGTGACAAACTTCAGGGTCGCATCCTGGCCGGTATTGTTCAGGAACACCGTCCGCGACGGCTTGACGGTCTTGCGCGACGGGGTCTCGGTAAAGCAGATATTCATCGTTACAACACCCGGAACAAGCCAGCCGGACGCTCGGGGCTGTTGCTGACCATGCTGACGCTGATGCGCTGGCCGTCGTCTACCGGCAACAACGCGCCGGCCTGCTGGCGCAGGCTGTAGCCGGTGTAATCGCGCTCGCCGCCGGCCGCCAGCCAGCTGACGCTGGCCAGGCCGGCAGCCAGCAGCGCCTCGCAACAGGCGCCGCCACCGTACACCCCCACCTTGTAGTGCCGCTCCGCCGCCGCCGCCGCGCCGAAAGCTTGGTTGATGCCCTCAAAGTAGCGGCGGGCGGCGTCCATTTCGGCCGGATCCGGCGCGGCAAAGTAGATGACCGAGCCGGATGGCTGGCCGATCACCGACTGCGCCGCCAGATAGGCGGCCGCCCCATCCGCGCAGCCCTGGGCCCGGGTGTAGTAGCCGAGGTGCGCCTCCGGGGTTTCCCACATGACGCCGATCTGCAGGCCGGCATCGGTCAGCGCGCGCGCTTCGGCCAGCGACAGACTCTTGCCGGACTGATGGCTGTAATGGCGGATCACGAAGTCGATCCCTTGTTGCTTGATTGCTATTGCGTATTGCGTCAACTCAAACGGTGCTTTCACGCCGGTTAAAACAGTCATTGTGGCTCCGTGGTAAATGTTCAACTATTTCCATCGAGATAATGTTATATTTTCTCTGTCGTAACTTTACCCAAGCACCGCCGAAGCGGCCTTCGGAAAACCTTCCGATTCTTAAGTTACTGATTACAAAGGCATATTCGAGGCAGGATGAAGCACAAGAGTTTCCGCTTTGGTCAATGGCGCGTCGATCCCGCCACCAATACGCTCAGCTGTGGTGTACTCAATCGCCAGCTGGAGCCCAGGGCCATGGACGTGCTGCTGTATCTTTGCCGTCACCCGCACGTGGTGATTTCGGCCGAGACCCTGCTGGACGCCTGCTGGGGTGACGTCGCCCCCAGCGACAACGCGATTCACAAAATCATCACCCAACTGCGCCGCGCGCTGGACGATTCGGCCACCGAACCGCGCTACATCGAAACCATCCGCAAGCGCGGCTACCGCCTGCTGGCCGAGCTCAGCTACGACGATGAAGTCAGCCAGGGCAGCTGGCTGCACGCCTCGCCATTCCGCGGCCTGGAAGCGTTTGAAGAACAGCACGCCGCCATCTTCTTCGGCCGCAAGCTGAGCGTCGACCAGCTGGTGCAGGTGGTGGTGGCGCAAGCCCAGGCCGCCTGCGCCATGGTGCTGGTGCTGGGACCGTCTGGCGCCGGTAAAACCTCGCTGGTGCAGGCCGGCCTGATCCCGGCGCTGAAAGCCGGCGCCGCGCCGGCCGAATCCGGGATTGCCATCAGCAGCCACGTCCAGCTCGATTGCGCCGACATGGGCCAGTCCGGCCTGCTGGAAACCCTGGCCAGCGTGCTGCTGGATGCGGAAATCGACGGCAAGCTGTTGTTTGAAAACACCAGCGCGGCCACGCTGGCCCAGCGCCTGGCGCAGGACTTGCCGCTGCTGATTGAACAATTGCAGCGCCAGTTGCCGACCATCCGCCTGCTGGTGTTCATCGACCGCTTTGAAGCCGTGTTCCGCCTGCCGCATGTCAGCGACGTCGAGCGCGCCGTCTTCATCACCGTGCTGGACCAGCTGGCACGCTCCGGTTGTATGCTGCTGGTGCTGGCCTGCCGCAACGATTTCTATCCGCAACTGGCGTCCTATCCGGCGCTGATGACTCTGAAACTGAGCGGCGGCCACTACGACCTGACGCCGCCGGGCAACGCCGACATCGGCCAGATCGTGCGCCACCCGGCACAGGTGGCGCAGCTGCGCTACACCGTCGATGAACAAGGCGAGGGACTGGACGAGCTGCTGTGCCGCGCCGCGCTGTCCGGCGCCGACAGCTTGCCGCTGCTGCAGTACTGCCTGCAGGAGCTGTACCGCCAGCGCAGTTCCGACGGCGCGCTGAGCCACGAAGCCTTCTATGCCATGGGCGGCCTGGAAGGCGCGATCGGCGCCCGCGCCGAGCAAGTGATTTCCGCGCTGGGCGCGGCGCAGATCGCCGCCCTGCCGCAAGTGCTGTCGCAGCTGGTGCTGATGGCGGAAGATGAAACCACCGTCAGTTCGCGCCGTGTGCCATGGTCGGTTCTGCGCAACGAGGCCGAGAACAAGCTGGTGCAGGCGCTGGTCGACGCCCACCTGTTCGTCAGCGACCTGCAGGGCGGTGCCCCCAGCTTCGGCCTGGCGCACGAAGCGCTGCTACGGCGCTGGCCGCGCGTGGTCGAATGGATCGAGGAACACCGCCAGGCGCTGCAGGTGCGCAGCCGCATCAGCGCCCAGGCGCGGCGCTGGCAGGACAGCGGCGGCCAGCGCGACATGCTGCTGCCGTCCGGCACCCAGACCAACCAGGCGCGCCAGCTGCTGGCCACGAGCGGCCTCAGCCTGACGCAGCAGGAACACAGCTTCATCCAGGCCTCGCTGCAAAGCGAACGGCGCAGCGAGCGCATGCGGATCGGCGTGATGGCCATCGTCACCAGCCTGGCCGTCCTGGCGGCCGCCCTCGGCCTGACCGCCCGCTCGGCCCAGACCCAGGCCGAAGCGCACCGCACCGAGGCGGAAGGCCTGATGACCTACATGTTAGGCGAATTTGCGGAAAAGCTGCGACCACTCGGTAAATTGGACTTGCTGGACAGCGTCAGCAATCGCGCGCTCAGATATCTCTCCGATCCAACGCTGGACGGCAGCAGCGAAACAGCCTCACTACAACGCGCCAAATCCTTGCAACTTATCTCGGAAGTCAGGATATCGCGCGGCGATCCGGTCGGGGCAAATACCGCGCTGCAGGCTGGTCGCGCCATCATCACCAAACAGCTGGCCGGCACGCCAGACAGCCTGGCTCTGCGCAAGGCCGCAGGCGAGAACGCGTTCTGGCTTGGACAGATCCACCTGGATCAAAAAGAGTGGCCTGAGGCACGCAAATATTTCGACGAGTACCGGGAGCACACCGACCGTCAGGCCGCACTGGCGCCTGGCTCGGTCGACGTCTGGATTGAGCAGTCCTATGCCCACAGCAATCTCGGCAGCGTCGCCCTGCTCAGCGGCGACGTGCGCAGTGCGGTGACAGAATTCTCGCTGGCGGTCGAACTGAAGCAACGCGCTTACGCCAAAACGCCGAACAACACACGGCTGGCGGCAGACTTGGCCAACAGCCTGTCGTGGCAAGCGCGCGCCCACATACAGCAAGGCAAACTGGAGCAGGCGGCAGCCCTGGGGGCACGCGAATTGACGCTGCTCAGATCATTGCATGACACCAATCCCGCTGAGACGCTGTGGATAAATGATCTGTCATCGGCATGGTCGCATCAGTCAGAGCTACGGCAAGCGCGTGGCGATATGGCGGGCAGCCGTGAAGCCATCGCGGAGGCGTACGCGCTGCTGCAATCAATCGTCGTCAAAGATCCCAGCAATCGTAATTGGCAACGCAATCTGTACATTGCCGAGCTGCGATCGATAGAGATTGAAGACGCGCGCCGCGCGCCGGCAGCGCAAACCTTGTCCCGCCTGGATCAGCTGCAGCGGCGCTTCAACGAGTTGATCAGCATGGAACCCAAAAAGGTGAATTTGCAGGTGATGCTTGCAAATGTTCAACTACGCAAAGCGGCAATCCTCATGCGCGAAGCGAAACGGCCGCAAGCCGGAGAGAACTTGCAGCTGGCCATCGGGAGGCTGCAGAAACTTTACGACGCGTCCCCCAACGATCAGGCCATACGCCGACGATTGGTTGACGCTTTGCTGCTAAATGCGGAACTCGCCGAGGAAGAAACGGATGCGCAGGCGCTCACGCATTGCGAAACCGTGCGGACCATTCTCCGCCCATTGGTCAATAGCAGCGGCGACTACCGGATACTGGCCCCGTGGGTCAAGGCGCATGCGTGCCTGAACCAAATTGAACAAGCGGCAGCGCAACGGAAGCAGCTTGACGCAATGTCCTATCGCGACCCGGGCTATTTGCAATATATTTCCACCCACCCACTGAAGAAAGTGAAGTCATGACCAAGCTCACGCAATCCACGCCCTTCCTGAATATTCTGATCAAAGTTCGCGAGGGGGATACCCCGAACAATTATGTCGTAGAAACCGCACCTGTAGCGCCGTATATCACGCAACCAGACACGGTCATCAACTACCAGATTTTTGACAGCGGCAAACACAAAATTGTCTTCGATAGCAAGAATCCAATGACCGTTAGCCCGGCGGACAATAACCAGCTGAGCACGCCGAGCCGCAGCCTGAGCGGCAAACAATTGAGCTTTATTGATGCCAACACCTCTAAAATGACGCTCAACATCACCCTGAACTTTGAAACGGAAGACGGCGTGCAGTTCAGCCATGATCCTGAAGTGCGCAACGAACCGGATTAAGCCTCAAACGCCGATGCGGCCGCAAGGCTGCATCGGACGGACAGGAATACCATGTCGGAGATAGACAAACTACAGTTTAAAGCCGTCGCATATAGTGGCCAACAGCCCGGTACGCGGCTGATCATCACCGGCGCCGTGCACGGTAATGAAACCTGCGGCACCCAGGCTATCCTGCGCGTGATGCAGGCGTTGGACAGCGGCGCGCTGCTGGTGCGGCGCGGAGCGGTGACGTTTGTGCCAGTGGCCAACCCGCTGGCGTATGCCAAGGGCGAGCGCGCCGGCGAGCGTAACCTCAACCGCAATCTGTTCCCGACTGCGCAGCCGCAGGATTTTGAAGACCGCGTGGCCAACTGGCTGTGTCCTCTTCTGGCGCAGCATGAAGTCCTGCTCGACCTGCATTCCTTTAACGCCGCCAGCGAACCGTTTGTGATGGTCGGGCCGCGCAACAATGATGGGCCGCTGGAGCCGTTCCAGCATGAAGAAAAGGAGCGCGCCCTCGCCCGCCGCCTCGGTGTGCGCCGTTTTGTCGATGGCTGGCTGCGCACCTATGGTGCCGGCGTCCAACGCCGCCTGCGTGGCAGCAGCGAACTGCAAACCGTCCTGCGCTACGGCATGGGCACCACCGAATACATGCGTTCCACCGGCGGCTACGCGCTGACGCTGGAGTGCGGCCAGCACCACGATCCGCAAGCGCCCGAGGTGGCCTACCGCGCCATTCTGAACACCCTGGCTTTCCTCGGCCTGATCGACGCCCCCGCGCCGCAACCGATTGCGCCAGAAGACATGGAAGCCCTGAGCATGGTGGCCGTCTACGACAAGCAGCACGCCGACGATACCTTCAGCCGCAACTGGTCCAGCTTTGATCCGGTCAGACAGGGCGAGGCAATCGGCCGCCGCGCCGACGGCACGCCGGTGCTGGCCGAGCACGACGGCCGCATCCTGTTCCCCGACAGCGCCGCCGGCGCCAACAGCGAATGGTACTATCTCACCCGCGCCAATCCATCATTCTAAAATTAAAACAAGGAGTCCTACATGCAGCTGGCTGCGCAAATCGTCACCGCCCTGGTGGCGCTGATCCACGTGTATATCGTTTTGCTGGAAACCGTATTGTTCAATTCCCGCGGCCGCCGGGTGTTCGGCCTCAGCATGGAGAAGGCCGAGATCGTCAAGGCGGCGATGTCTAACCAGGGCTGCTACAACGGCTTCCTGGTGGCCGCGCTGGTGGCCGGCTTCGTCCATCCGGACGCCGCCATCGCCTCCGCCTTCACCGTGTTCGGCCTGGCCTGCGTGGCTGTGGCCGGCGTGTGGGGCGGCCTCACTGTCAAGCGCTCCATCCTGCTGATCCAGACCCTGCCCGCCGTCATCGGCCTGGCGCTGCACTTCGCCGCCTGAACATGCAGACCAGGATCAACTGGATACTGCTGCTGTGCGCGGCAGTGGGCTTGGCTTTCACCGGCTATCAGGAAGTCAACAGCAAGCCGCGTGTGCGCGCGGTCGATCAGGCCTCTTGCACAACGGACGCCATCAAGCGCATCGACAGCATCACCGAGCGCGCGATCCAATCGGCCAAGTGCGCTGAACGCGGCAAATAAGCGTCTACTTGCGCAAGCTCGGCAGCGTGACCACCACCGTTGGCGGCGCCGTGGTCTCCGCTGCCGGCTTGGCGCCGGTGCCGCGCAGGGCCAGCAGCCAGCCGATGCCGTCGAACCAGAATGGCGAGCCCAGCGAGGCGGCAAACGCGGTGGCCACCCAGCCCATCAGCGCGAACGCCAGCGCGGCCAGAAACGCCGCCGTGCCGCTCACACTCTCAAAGCGTGACGATGGCCAGCCGATCGGCAAGCCCAGCAACTCTTGCGACTGCGCCTTGGCCTGCCTGACCTGCTCCAGCGCCGCTGGCGGCAGCACCGCCGGCTTGGCCGCTTCCGCTTTTTGCACCAGTTGCGCCGTCAGCGCCGAATCGCTCCACAGACGCTGCGACAACTGCAGCGCATCGATATTCATCACGCACGCATAAAACAGCCCGATCAGGAACAGCACGAACTGCGAGCGTCGCTTGTACCAGCCGCTGATGCGCTCCATCACCGTGTCGTACCAGATGCGCACGGCATTTTCCAGCGCGGCCGCATCATCCGGCCCCTCGCCCATGATGGCCAGCAGGGTGCGCGTCAAGCCTTCATTGCCGACGCTGTCCAGCAGCGCAGCAGCGGTCTTGCCCTTGCCATATTTGCTGGTCAGCGTGGCGACAAACGCGCGTGCAAAGATGGCTGATGGAATATACGACGGCAGGCGCCCGCGCTGCGCCATGCCGCTGATCAGCGGATGCCGCATTACCTCGGCCGTCAGCGATTTCGCACCCAGCCGGTCCAGCCGGAAACCGCCCTGGCGCCGGAACAGCCGCAAAATGGACGGCACAATGCCGCGCACGCGCGGCTTGGCGGACGATTCGTGCAACATGGTCAGCACGCCGTCCAGCAGCACTTTGGCGCGCGTCTGGAACAGCGAGGCGATCGCTTCCCGGGTGGCGCTGCACAGCAGGCTCACCGCCAGGAAGGTGTAGGACAGGCCTACCGCCACATCCAGATAATGACTCGACATACGGCCCTCGTTAGATTTCCAGCAATATTCCATAAACATAAAGGATTTTTCGGCCGCCAGCACGTTTTTCTTTTATATCGTAATATGACGATATTGAAATCGGAAAAACACGATACATATACCAGCCATGGACATCGACGCCATTCACAAAGCCCTTGCCAACCCGATGCGGCGCCAGATCCTGGCGTGGCTGAAGGAGCCGGAGCTGTACTTCTCGGAACAGCAGCATCCGCTGAACCTGGGGGTATGCGCCGGCATGATCGACCGCCGCGCCGGCCTGTCGCAATCGACCATGTCGGCCCATCTGGCGGTGCTGGTCAAGGCCGGGCTGGTGACGTCGCAGCGCGTCGGCCAGTGGAATTATTTCAAACGGGATGAAGCCGTGATCCAGGCCTTCATCGACCAAATGCAACTATAGGGAAGCTCATCATGCCAACTCTGTTCGATCCTATCACCGTAGGTGACCTCACTCTGAAAAACCGCGTCGTCATGGCGCCGCTGACCCGCGCCCGCGCGATTGGCGACGGCCGCGTGCCGAACGCCCTGATGGCCAAGTACTACGCCCAGCGCGCCAGTGCCGGCCTGATCCTGAGCGAAGCTACCGCCGTCACCCCGCAAGGCGTGGGCTACGCCAACACGCCGGGCCTGTGGTCCGATGAACAGGTGGAAGGCTGGAAGCAGGTCACCGCCGCCGTGCACGCCAAGGGCGGTGTCATCTTCGCCCAGCTGTGGCACGTGGGCCGCATCTCCGACCCGAGCTTCCTGAACGGCGAGGCGCCGGTTTCGGCCAGCGCGATCGCGGCGGAAGGCCACGTCAGCCTGCTGCGTCCGCAGCGCCCTTACCCGGTGCCGCGCGCGCTGGAGACGGCGGAACTGGCCGGCGTGGTGGCCGCCTACAAAAAGGCCGCCGAGAACGCCCAAAAAGCCGGCTTCGACGGTGTGCAGATCCACGGCGCCAACGGCTATCTGCTGGATCAGTTCCTGCAAGACAAGACCAACCAGCGCACCGACCAGTACGGCGGCCCGATCGAAAACCGCGCCCGCCTGATGCTGGAAGTGACCGATGCCGTGATCGAAGTCTGGGGTCCGGACCGGGTAGGCATGCACCTGGCGCCGCGCCGCGACTCGCACGACATGGGCGATTCCAACCCGGCCGAGACCTTTGGCTACGTGGCGCGCGAACTGGGCAAGCGCAAGATCGCCTTCATCGCCGCACGTGAAGCCGTCGGCGAAGACAGCCTGGCGCCGCTGATCAAGCAGGAATTCGGCGGCGTATTCATCGCCAATGAAAAGCTGGACAAGGTGGTGGCACAGGAGCTGCTGGAAAGCGGCAAGGCAGACGCGGTCGCCTTCGGCAAGGACTACATCGCCAACCCGGACCTGGTGGAGCGCCTGAAAGCGGACGCCCCACTGAATCCATGGAAGGCGGAAACCTTCTACGGCGCCACCGAAGAAGGCTACACCGACTATCCGGCGCTGGCCTGATGCCTTAGCGCGGTTGCGTGTACGTCACCGGCACGAACACGTAACCGCCCTTGCCGTTGGCACGCACATGGCCCAGTGCAGGGAAGGACAGGTGCGGGGCGCCGATCAGATAACCTTCCTTGGCCGCGGCCGCAAAGGCTTCCTTGCGCTCGGCAATGGCGATCTTGCTGTCCATGTCGAACTGGATGCCGACGCCGGGATCGTCAAACTGCACCGCCTGCACATGCAGCAGGTCGCCCAGCAAGACCAGCTTTTGCCCCTTGCTCTCCACCACATAGGTGATGTGGCCCGGGGTGTGTCCGCCGTTGAAGTAGGACTTGATGCCCGGCACCAGCTCGGTGTTGGCAATGATGGGCTGGAACTTGCCGGCCTTTATATACGGATTGATCGACACCATCGGTCCCTGGAAATTATCCTTGGCATCGGCCGAGGCCTTTTCCAGGTTGGTGGGATTCAGGTAGTAATCGGCGTCCAGCTTGCCGGCCCGCACCACCGCGTTCGGAAACACGCGCTGCTCGTTTGACGCCAGGCCGCCGACGTGATCGCCGTGCATATGGCTGATGTAGATCTCGTCCACCTGCTCCGGCTTGTAGCCGGCCGCCTTCAGATTCCCCAGCAGTTGTCCCAGCGTCGGCCCGAACAGGCTGGCCGCGCCGGTATCGATCAGCACCAGCTTGCTGCCGGTATTGATCAGGAAGCCGTTGACCGAGGTTTGCACCGGGCTTTTCTGGAAAGACTTGTCCAGCGCGGCAATGGTCTTGGCCGGCGGCTGCTTGAGCAGTTTTTCCACCGGCAGGTCCAGCGTGCCGTCGTTGAGCACCGTGATTTCAAAGTCGCCCAAGGTGGTGCGGTAAAAGCCCGGCGCCTGGAACCGGGCCATGGGCGCGCCCGCCTGCGCAGTGGCGCTGATCAGCAGCGCGGCAATGACGGTCAAGGTACGTGTGCTCATGGCTCCCCTATTTTAGAAATTGTCAGGAGCACTACAATACCTCAAATACAAGAATTTCGTCAGTAGGTCATCGGCAAGCGGAACGATAACTGCACGTCCGGCGTGTCGCGCGTCAGCCCGGCCCCAACCGCGACGTTGATGGTACGGCGCGCGTTGACGCGGTAGGAAAACCCCGTCAGCAAGGTGCCCAGCTGGGTGCGCACCGAGCCGGCCACCGGCACGCCATTCTGGCGGGTCCGGGCAATCGCGCTGTGCTCGTAGCCAAAACTGATCAGCGCCCGGTCGTTGAGCGCCAGGCCGATGCCAAAGTTAAAGCCCAACACGCCGCCCGGCGCGATCCGGCCCAGCGGCTCGGATTCGCCGCCCAGCACCCGCCGGCTGACATTGTTGCGTTTGACGTTGTACAAATAGCTGACACTGCCGAACAGGATGGCCGGATCGCTGGCAAACAGCCACGTCAGGCTGGGCTGCAAGGCGTAAAAGCCGGAACCGGTCGGCAGTTCCAGCGGCAGCCCGGTGCCGCTGGCGTTGGGACCGACGCAGCGCTGGCTGCAATCAGTCACCACGCTGAACGGATCGGTGCCGGTACGTGACTTGAAGCGCAGCCCGGCCACATAATACGGCCGGTCGGCGCCGCCCTGGTTGAGCTGGTAGCGCACGGCCAGCTCGGCGTCGGCCACGCCGCGCCCGCTGGTATCGAACACGCGGTCCACACCGGTGCCGGTGAACAGCTCGCGGCTGACGGTGGAGTCGGACCGGTACACATACGGCACTTTCAGCTCCAGCTCGGCACGGTTGCTCAGGCCGTAGCGCGCGGTGATGGCGGCGGTGCTGGTGTTGCGCTTGATCTCGCGCACGTCGACCAGCCCGATCAGCAGTGCCGGAATGATCGTGTAACCCACCAGCACCACCCGGTTGCTGGACGAGTAGCCGAACTGCAGCGACGGCTCCAGCACCAGCTTGCCATGTGGCGTCAGCACGCCCGGCTGCTCAAACAAGGGCGCCACGGCGGGTGGGCGTCCATCCTGCGGCGGCGCGCTGCCGACCTGCTCCGGCGCGGCCATGGCGGCGCCGCTGGCCAGCAGCGCTGCGGCCAGCCAATGTGCGTTTGCTTGCATACTCCTCCCCTATTTGCCGACCGCGCCGGCGAGTGCCGCGCGCAGACCGCCTTCAAAGTTAAGCGCCTTCAGCAACGTCAGGTTGGCCACCGTGGTGCTGATGGTGGTCTGGCTGCGGATTGCCTGATCGTTGCGGCTGTTCCGCACCAGCACGGCTGCCATGGCGTCCGTGGCAGCCTGCGCCTGCGCAGCGCTCAACTGTGTCATATCGGGGATGGAAAAATGGGTACTCGCTACAACAGTGCCATTGATCGAAACCAAACGTTCGACACCTAATGACACCAGCAAGCCGTTGGTCAGCTCAAAGCCGCCGCGCACCTGCGCCAGCAGCGCGTCGTCCACGGCCTGCTGGGCTTGCGCAGCCGTGGCGCTGGTCAGCAGCACGGCGCATAAGAGATTGCGCATGGCAGCGCCTCCTTTAAAAGTTGCCGCTGCCATTCTTGGGCAGCGTGATGTCGCTCAGGCTGGCGCGATTGATGGCCTGGTCCAGTGGCGCGCGCGGTACCACTGCCCAGTCGGCCGGCAGATTGAAGCCGGGCCGGCCCGGCCATTGGTGGATGACAAACAGCAGGCGGTCCGGCCAGGCCGCCTCAAAGTCGGCGCGACGCATGGCGCGCGTGCCGCCGGCCGGATCGCCGATCAGCACGCGCTGCGCATCCACGCCCTTGATGACGACAAAATGCCAGTAGCCGTTTTCCGCGATGCGCACAATGGCCGGCCGGCGCGCCTGCGCCAGCTTGTCCAGCGGCTGCGTGAAGCCGTCGGCGGTAAAACCGAGCTGCGCGAGATAGCGTTTCATGTCCAGCATCGAGAACCCCTCGTGGCGGATCTTGTCCTGGTCGCCCAGTGCATACATCGCGTCGAATGCCTGCTGCTCCGACACCGGCCTGTCGTAGTGATACGTGAGCAGCGTCGCCACCGCTGCCGAGCCGCAGCTGAAATCGAAATGCTGGCGTACGGTCGAGCGAAAGCGCGCTGCTTTCAGGCTGGTGACCGGCAGCACATAAGCGCCGCTGCCCACTGCCGGCAGGTCGGCGGCATGGACGCCGCAGGCCAGCGTCAACAGCAGGAGCAGCTTCATTGCAGCTGGATGTTGATGATGGTGGCGTTTTGTATCAGCACATTGGCGCCGGAATTTTGTATCGCCACCGGCAAGCCTGCCGCATTGCTGAAAGCCCCGCTGCTGATGGTATTGGCGCCGCTGTTGACATTGAGCGCGGCATTGCCGGCCACCGTGCCGTTCACTCGCATCTCGTTGCTGACCGTGTCCGCGCCGGCATGCAGCGCGGCCAGTTGTTCCTCCGCCACCGGCACGCCGTCGAAATCCGGCGCGGCCAGCACCAGGCCGGCGGCCAATATGGAAGCGATATACATACCTGCCCTCCTTTTCATGAAGGCGGGACGCCTGCGCCCCGCCCGGTTGCTTATCGTCCGAGCGACAGGTTGGACTGCACGTTGACGCTTTGCTGCACCAGCGCCGCCATGCCGCTGTTCTGCGACGCCACCATGATGCCGGCGGCCGACTGGCCGACACTGCTCATGCTGTTGGACATGTTGAAGGTGCCGGCGCTCACCGTGAGCGCGCCGCTGGCGCCGCCCGTGGCTGCGCCGCCGGCACCACCCGCGGCCGCCCCGCCGGTATTCGTGCCGCCGCCACCGCCTGCGCCAGCGGTGCTGCCGCCGCCGCCCGCACCACCGGCCGCGCCGGCGCCGCCGGTGGCGCTGCCGTTGGTGGGCGCGCCATTGCTGGCCGTGCCGGCACTCGCCGCACCGCCCGCCGCGCCGGCGCCTGTGGTTTCGGAAGCTGCGCCCGTATTGCCGGCCGCCGCGCCGCCGCCGGCGCCGCCCGCACCGCCGTTGCCACCGTAGCTGCCGCCCACGTATGGCGAGCCATTGGTGGCGCTGCCATTGGCGCCAGCGGCGCCCGCGCCGCCGGCCGCGCCGTTGCCGGCATAGGCATCGCCACCGTTCGCGCCCAGGCCGACAGCGCTGCCGCCGCCCGCCATGCCGCCCGCACCGCCGTTGGCTGCGCCGCCGCGGCTGTTGCCGCTGTTGTCAGCGTAATTGCCGATGCCGCTCACCATATTGCCGCCTACCGTGCCGTTCAAAGTGCTGACGGCGTGGGCGCTGGAAGTGTTGAACGAGTTGCTGAACGCCGAAGTGGCCGTACCGCCGTTATTGGCCGCCACGCCCGCCAGCGCGCTGGCGCTGGCGGCGCCGCTGCTGTTGTTATTGTTGTTCTGGTTGCGGGTGCTGTTATCGAGCGTGGCGCTGGAGTTGTCGTTGGCGGCCGGGCCTGCGCCCGATTGCGTGGTTGCCGTTTGCGCGTAAGCCTGCGCACCAAAAGCCAGCGCAATCATGGCGCCGATCAGAGTTTTTTTCATAGTTGCTCCTACCTTGCAGTTTGAGGAATGGGACCGGGAGCTATCCCGGTCCGGCTTCTTTCGCAAACTTGGTGCCACCGCTTGCAAAGCATTGATCTGCAAGGCCTATCTCTGCCGGCACGGCACGCGGCGCACGCCGGACAGCGGCAACGCGTCACGCCTGCGTGACAGTGCAGTGGCTTATTCACTCTGTCCATCGGTGTAACCAGCGCGTGACGGCGCGTTGATGCCATGCTTGGCCAGCAGACGGTAGAGCGTCATGCGCGATACGCCGAGATCGCGCGCCGCCAGCGTGATATTGCTGCCGGCACGCAGCAGGCTGGCATCGATGGCGTCGCGCTCGGCACGGATGCGAACGTCGTCCAGCGCCAGCGGCGCCGGCGCCGTAGTGCCTTTCAGTCCGAGGTCTTGCGGCAGTATCAGGCGCCCTTCGGCCATGACCATGGCGCGGCGCACGCGGTTAATCAGTTCGCGCACATTGCCGGGCCAGTCATGTTCACGGATGGCTTGCGCCGCGCGGCTGCTGAATCCTTTCACGCGCGGCGCACGCTCGCCGGAGAAGGCATGGAAAAAATGTTCGGCCAGCGGCAGCAGATCGTCGCGCCGCTCGCGCAGCGGCGGCACATCCAGCGCCAGCACATTCAGCCGGTAATAGAGGTCTTCGCGAAAAGCACCGCGCTGCACCGCCTGTTCCAGGTTGACGTGCGACGCGGCGATCACGCGCACATCAACCGCGATGCTGCGCGTGCCGCCGACGCGATAGATGGTCTTCTCCTGCAAAAAACGCAGCAGGTTGGCTTGCAGTTCCATCGGCAGATCGCCAATTTCGTCAAGGAACACCGAGCCGCCCTGCGCGCTTTCAAGCAGGCCGCGCTTGTCGCGCGCGGCGCCGGTGAAAGCACCGCGCTCATGGCCGAACAACTCCGATTGAATCAGCGCGGCCGGAATGGCGCCGCAGTTGATCGGTACGAACGGGCCTTTGCGGCGTGGCGAATGCGCGTGCACCGCTTGCGCGGCCAGTTCCTTGCCGCTGCCGCTCTCGCCCCAGATCAGCACCGGCGCGCTGGCCGCCGCCACCTTGGCGATTTGCCGCCGCAGACGTGTAATGGCAGCGCTTTGGCCGGTCAGCGCGGCGTCGCCCACGGCACGCGGAGCAGCATCGTCCGCGCGCAAGACCGCCATGCCGAGCGCGTGGCCCAGGGCATGGCGCAGCCGTTGGTTGTCCACCGGCCAGGTATGGTAATCGTCGCAGTGATCGCGCACCAGCTGGCGCCACGCCGGCTGTGCCAGCAGGGCCGGCGGCAGCACGGCAATCCAGTGCTGCGCCCAGTGCTCCTGCAAAAAGCCGTGCAGCACGTCGCGCTGGTCGGCCTCCCGCACCAGCAGCAGGCCTACGGCGCAGGGCCGCGCCTGCACATGACGGCGCGCGTCCGCCGGGGTCGCCACCTGGATGATTTCCCAGCCCTCCGGCAAACCCGGTACGCCGACGCCCACGCACAGTATCGATTTCGTCGTCATGCTGGTTGGACGGGCAATGATGTGAAAAGTTCAAGCTTGTGCCACTGCCGAGCCCAATATAGAATGCGCGCTGCTTTTTTGAACAGGTGAATAACAACCTGTCAATAGTTCACATAAATTAAAAAAACGGGATGTAGTGAGATGAACGACGACGAATTGAAGCCGGCCACGCTGCCCAACTGGAGCCAGCGCGCAGCGCTGCGCACGCTGAACCTGTTCGGCTGGCGCATGCTGTATCGCCCCCTGCCCGGGCCGCGCGGCATCGTGGTGGTGTATCCGCACACGTCGAACTGGGACTTCATGGTCGGCCTGTTCGGCAAGTGGGCGCTGAACCTGCCGTTCCGCTGGCTGGCCAAGGATTCGCTGTTCAAGACGCCGCTGGGCGGCTGGTTCCGTTCATTGGGCGGCGAGCCGGTGGACCGCAGCGCGCCGCAAGGCATGATACGCGCGCAGGCCGAGCGCATGAACGCGGCCGACTGGTACTGGCTGGCCATCACGCCGGAAGCCACGCGCAGCTATCGCCCGCACTGGAAGAGCGGCTTCTATCACCTGGCGCTGGAAGCCAAGGTGCCTTTGTGCCTGGTGTATATCGATTATCCCAACAAGACGCTGGGCGTGGTCGATCACTTGCATCTGACCGGCGACCAGCAGGCCGACATGGCCGCGATTGCCGCCGTGTACGCGGGCCATCGCGGCCTGTATCCAAAAAACGAAGCGCCCATCGTGCTGCAGGAACGCCGCAGCGAAGAGCGCAAGTAAGTCTTACACCGTCGCCGCCAGCATCACACCGGTGGCGGCGATGGCCGCTCCCGAGGCCTTCACGGCCAGCGCCGGGCTGACGCGGCCCAGCAGATTCCCACCATAGACCAGCAACAGGCTGGCGGCCAGCAGGCCGACCGCGCTGACCGTCTGCGGCAGTTCGTGGCCGTGCGCGTTGCCGTGCAAGATGGCGAAGGCGCTGATCATCACGGCGCTGACGGCTGCCGGCAGACGCGCGGCCGCAGCCAGCAGCACGCCCATCAGGGCCACCGTCAGGGCGATGCCGGTTTCCAGTCCCGGCACGGTGAGGCCCGCCGCGCCGGTCGCCATGCCGATCAACAGCATGCCGATGAACGTGGCCGGCAGCCATTTGGCATTCGGCTGGCGCACGCTCCACGCGCCCACTGCCAGCATGGCCAGCAGGTGATCGAGTCCGGTGAACGGGTGCGCAAAGCCGGCCAGGAAGCCGTGCGCGTGCGCGCCGGTGCCGGTGTGTGCCATGGCGGCGGTGCTGGCGACGGCCAGCGTGATAGCGGTGACGGTTTTTTTCATGGTTCTCTCCTTAGTGGCCCAGCAGGCCTTGTTCGCGGATGAAGTCGATGACCTTGGTCACGCCTTCGCCGCTGCGCAGATTGGTGAAGATGAAGGGACGGCTGCCGCGCTGCTGCCTGGCGTCGCGCGCCATGATGTCCAGGTCTGCGCCAACGTGCGGCGCCAGGTCAGTCTTGTTGATGATCAGCAGATCGGAGCGCGTGATGCCGGGACCGCCCTTGCGCGGAATCTTCTCGCCGCCCGCCACGTCGATCACGTAGATGGTGAGGTCGGACAGTTCCGGACTGAAGGTGGCGGCCAGGTTGTCGCCGCCCGACTCCACCAGGATCAGATCCAGGTTGGGGAAGTCGGCCTGCATGCGGGCGATGGCTTCCAGGTTGATCGAAGCGTCTTCGCGGATGGCCGTGTGCGGGCAGCCGCCGGTTTCCACGCCCATCAGGCGCTCGGCCGGCAGCGCGTCCGCGCGCAGCAGGATTTCCATGTCTTCCTTGGTGTAGATGTCGTTGGTGATGACGGCCATGTCGTAATGGTCGCGCATGCCCTTGCACAGCATTTCGCACAGCGCGGTCTTGCCGGAGCCCACAGGGCCGCCGATGCCGACGCGGAGAGGATTGGAAGTATTCATAAGTAGTCTTTCAGGATCTGTATAAACGGCTGTATTGCACTTCATGCTGCATCGACAGCAGCGACAGGCCCGGCGCCCAGTTGCACATGTCGTCATCGCTGACGGTTTGCGCGTGGCGGGCAGCGGCTTCGATTTCTTCACGCAGCGACAGCAGCATGCGCTGGCCTGCCACCTGCCCCAGCGGCACCGACTTCACGCACACCAGCACCTGGTTCTCGGCCCAGGCGAACAGCATGGCCAGCAGCGCTTCCGCGTGCGGGATCTGCAAGGCCGCGACGGCGCAGCCGAAAGCGGTGGGCAGAGCGACTTCCGGCTCGCGCTGGAGCTGGGCCAGCATGTCGGCATCGGTAATGCCTAGTTCGGCCACCAGTTTGGTGAGCGAGTAGCCCATCTGGATGGTCTCGGCGCGGAATTCGGCGCTGTCGCGTGAGGCGATGAATTTTTCGCTCCAGTCGCTGACGGCGTGCCAGTCGCGCGCCGACCAGGCTTGCATCAGACGCCATGCGATGGGTGCTTCCCATTGCGCCACCACCTCGTGCAGATGGCGCACGATCCAGGCGCGCGCGCTGTCGGCGTTGCGTACCGCGCCGCTTTCCAGCGCCGCCTCCAGCCCTTGCGAATAGCTGTATGCGCCAATCGGCAAAGCCGGGCTGGCGAATTGCAGCAGATGCAGCAGCGCCGCCGCCTGCATCACCACGTCGCCCCGGCGCAGGCGGTGCGGTCCGCCGCTGCGGCCCATGGAGCGCGTGCCCCGATGCTCAGCATGGGTCCCGGCCTGCGCCGGGACGACACGCCGGTCGTCATTTCGGATCGCCCGGGCGGTGGATCTTCTGGCGCAGCGGAATCGGCGCCAGCGGCCCATCGTGATGATGCGCGTGGCCGCCGCCATACGCGCCGGACTCCGGCTCAAACGCCGCCGACTCTTCCACCACCGTCGCGCCCAGCCCCGCCAGCATCTCCTTCAACACCGCATCGGCGCGGATGCGCAGGAAGCCGTCACCCACCTGCGCCTGCGTATGGCGGTTCCCGAGATGGAATGCGCAACGCAGCAGTGCGTGCGCATCGGCGCACGTCACTTTATAGGTGGGCTCCGGCGCGGCCACCACACGCACCACGCGCTTGTCTTCGCCGGTCAGCAGATCGCCATCGCGCAGCACGGTGCCGCGCACGGTGAACACCGCCACGTCTTCGCCGGTGTCCAGCGTGGCGCGCAGACGGCATTTCTCGCGCAGTTCATACGGCAGCACCAGTTGCGCGGCAATCGCATCGGCATGAGGAATCTTGGTATGTAAGGTCAGCATAATCAGAACAGGAAATAGCGTTGCGCCATCGGCAGGACGGCAGCCGGTTCGCACACCAGCAGCTCGCCGTTGGCGCGCACTTCATAGGTTTCGGGATTGACATCCATCTTCGGCGCCAGCGCGTTGTGGATCATGTCCGACTTGCGCAGCGCGCGCATGCCCTTGGCCACGATCAGCGTCTTGTTCAACTTGAGCGCATCGCCGATCCCGGCGTCATACGCGGCCTGCGACACAAAGGTGAACGACTTCTTCAAGCCGCCGCCGTAGGAGCCGAACATCGGCCGGTAGTGCACCGGCTGCGGTGTTGGAATCGAGGCGTTCGGATCGCCCATCTGCGCGGCGGCGATCATGCCGCCCTTGAGTATGGTGGACGGCTTCACGCCGAAGAACGCGGGCTTCCACAGCACCAGGTCCGCGATCTTTCCCACTTCCACCGAGCCCACCGCGTGCGCGATACCGTGGGTGATGGCCGGGTTGATGGTGTATTTGGCGACATAGCGCTTGACGCGGAAGTTATCCGCGCGCGAGCTATCCGGCGCCAGCGGCCCGCGCTGCACCTTCATCTTGTGCGCCGTCTGCCAGGTGCGCATGATGACCTCACCCACGCGGCCCATGGCCTGCGAGTCGGACGACATCATCGAAATGGCGCCGATATCGTGCAGGATATCTTCCGCCGCGATGGTCTCGCGGCGGATACGCGATTCGGCAAACGCCACATCTTCGGTGATGGCCGCATCGAGGTGGTGGCAGACCATCAGCATATCCAGGTGCTCATCCAGCGTGTTGACCGTGTACGGCCGCGTAGGATTGGTCGATGATGGCAGCACGTTGCCCTCGCCCACCGCTGCGATGATGTCCGGCGCATGGCCGCCGCCCGCGCCTTCGGTGTGGAAGGTGTGGATGGTACGGTCCTTGAACGCCGCCAGCGTGTCGGCCAGATAGCCGCCTTCGTTCAGCGTATCGCTGTGAATCGCGACCTGGATGTCCATGTTGTCGGCCACCGTCAGGCAGTTGTCGATGGCGGCCGGGGTGCTGCCCCAGTCCTCGTGCAGCTTCAGGCCGATCGCGCCGGCGCGCACCTGCTCTTCCAGCGGCGCCGGCAAACTGACATTGCCCTTGCCGAGGAAGCCGAGGTTCATCGGAAACGCGTCCGCCGCCTGCAGCATCGAATGCAGATGCCACGGCCCCGGCGTGCAGGTGGTGGCCGAGGTGCCGGCCGAAGGCCCGGTGCCGCCGCCGATCATGGTGGTCACGCCGCTCATCAGCGCCTCCTCGATCTGCTGCGGGCAGATGAAGTGGATGTGCGTATCGACGCCGCCGGCGGTGACGATCATGCCCTCGCCCGCAATAATCTCGGTCGCGCCGCCGATCGCCATCGTCACATGCGATTGAATGTCCGGATTGCCGGCCTTGCCGATGGCGGCGATCATGCCGTTCTTCAGGCCGATGTCCGCCTTGACGATGCCCCAGTGATCGACGATCACCGCATTGGTGATCACCGTATCCATCACATCGGCGGCCACGCGCTGCGACTGGCCCATGCCGTCGCGGATCACTTTGCCGCCGCCGAACTTCACTTCCTCGCCGTAGATGGCGTAGTCTTTCTCGATTTCGATAAACAGTTCCGTATCGGCCAGGCGGATGCGGTCCCCGGTGGTGGGGCCGAACATCTCCGCGTAGGCGCGGCGCGAGATTGTAGCCATGAGAGCCTTTATGCCTTGGGTGGTGTGGAAGCCAGTTTGCCCATTACCTTGCCGTTGAAGCCATAGACTTCCTGATCGCCGTCCAGCTTCACCAGTTCCACGGTGCGCTGCTGGCCCGGCTCGAAGCGCACGGCGGTGCCGGCGGCGATATTCAGGCGCATGCCGTAAGCCTTCCAGCGTTCCAGCTTGAGCACGGAGTTGACTTCAAAAAAATGGAAATGCGAGCCGATTTGCACCGGACGGTCGCCCTGGTTGGTGACGACGACAGTGGTGGTTTCGCGGCCTTCGTTAAGACCGATCTCGCCCTCTTCAAGCTTGTATTCGCCTGGGATCATGATGAACTCCTTTAGGGGATGGGGTTGTGGACAGTCACAAGCTTGCTCCCATCGGGGAACGTCGCTTCGACCTGGATGTCAGGGATCATTTCGGGGATACCCTCCATGACGTCGGCGCGCGTGAGTATGCGCGTGCCGTCGGACATCAGTTCTGCGACAGTTTTGCCGTCGCGGGCACCTTCCATGATGGCGCAGGTGATAAGCGCCACCGCTTCCGGGTAGTTCAACTTCAAGCCGCGGGCAAGGCGGCGTTCCGCCACCAGGCCTGCGGTAAAAATCAACAGCTTGTCTTTTTCGCGTGGAGTCAGGTCCATATCGTGTTCTCTCTCAGGTTTGCCAGATGCGCGGCGTGACGGCCTCGCGTCCAAGCAGATGCGGGCGCAGGCGGCGCCATACGGTGAGCATCAGGCGGCGCGCGGTTTCGCTGTCGCCGCCGAGGTGACGGGCCACCAGCACGCCCTTGGTTTGGGTGACGCCGAAAACGTGATCGCCGTCGGCGGCGATGTCGGCGCGGATGTCGTTCAGCACAGCGGCAGGCAGTGGTTTGCTGGCGGCGATCAGCGTGGCGCACACGGTGCTGCCGTTGAGCGTGAGCGGACTATCGAGCCGGCCGCCGATCATGTCGCCCTGCTCCCACCAGATCAGCCGTCCCTCGCGGCGGATGCTGCTGCGCTGGCGGATGCTGCCGGTGTTGAATACTTCGCCCGAACCGCTGCGGCCCATGCACAGGATTTCGCAGCCGAGGAAGGTGGCGCCGGCCGCCAGTTCCACATGCTGGTCCAGCACCACGTTAGCGGTATCAAAGAAGATGGTCTCCTGCGGCAGCCATTCGAGGGCGGCGTTTTCGTTCACATGCAAGTGCACAGCCTGGTGTGACACCTTGCCGTTGGCCTGATACCACTTGGCCGCGCCGGGCGTGGTGATGAAGGCATGCGCGTGGTCGCCCACGCCGATGTCGATCGCCAGCTGATCGCCGCCAACCACGCCGCCCGGCGGATGGACGATGATGGCCTGGCAGACCCTGGCGTCTTCCGGGTAAAGGGCTTTCTGCACGCGCAGCGGGCCGTAATGGATTTTGTTAAACAGCCGCGTGGTGCCGGCATCGTCCGCAAACCCGAGGGTGAGACTGGCCTGCCAGGCACTGTGGCCAGTACTGGCGGCGTGGTCACGCGGGGCGGTGCAGTCAGGCATGGAATCACATACATGTTAAATAATGTGCTGTCCCATGCAATCCTTGTGCCAGCAGAAAATCTCCTCTTCACGCGCGCCACGCACCGTTAAGCAGCACAACGCACCAGACTGGTGCGACAGGCCGTTAGAATCGGATAGTATTGATGCGCAGAAATGTTCATATAATAAGCGCATGTCAACATCACGTTTTTCCGCCATCCTGGCGCTCCTGGCTATGGGCAGCGCCCAGGCCGCCACGGTGGGCGCCGAACATTGCCGCGTCATCCTGCCCACCCAGGTGGAGGTGGCCAACGAAACCGTCGAATGGAAAGGTCCCTGCCTTAACGGCTATGCCGACGGCGCCGGCACTTTGCGGCGCTTCGTGAAGCAGCAGCAGATTGGCAGCTTTGAAGGCCGCATGGCCGAGGGCATGATGGCCGAGGGCTACGAAAGGACGCCGGATGGCGCACAGTACGAAGGCCAGTACAAGAAAGGCCTACGCGATGGCAAAGGCAGCGCCATCGCCAGGGATGGCGTACGCTACGACGGCGAATGGCGCGCCGGATTGCGCAACGGCCGTGGCGTGATCAACTACCCGGTGGGCGGCAGCTACGACGGCCCGTGGCTGGACGACCACCCAAGCGGTGGCGATGGAAAAATCACCTACGCCGGCGGTCTGCGCACCGTCAGCGCCAGCGAATTCGTGCCACCGCCAGAGGATGACGGCGAAGTACAAAAATTCCGGTTGAAAGAGAACACGCTCAACAGCATCAAGCGGTTTGCGGACGATGTGGCATACGGGACTGCCGTGCCATTCGACAAAGGCTACGCGCAGATGACGCCTCAACAGCAGCAACAGTTCCGCCGGCACTATCCTTTCCTGCATCCGGACGATGTGCCGCCTTACCCGGAGAAAGGCACAGCGGAGATCATGGGCTGGCTATCGAAAGCGCAGGGCAATGTCAGGGCACAGGGGGAATTCAGCGCCATCGTCGATGTGGATGCCAGTGGCAAAGCCAGCACCATGACCATCTACTCCTCGCCAAGCGCAGAGCTGACTGAGGTCATCAAGATTGTCCTGTTCAATCAGAAGTTCTCGCCAGCCCGGTGTAATGGCACGCCTTGTGCCATGCGCTACCCGTTTATCGTCAAGTTCAGGGACTGATAGCTGCCGTTTCACCGCATTGCCAAGCGTTGTCGCCTCCGGCAAAAGGCGGCTGTTGTAAAAAAGTGCCGCTCAGCAAAATATTTTGGGGCTTTCTACGGACTCAAAACTTGTTTCGCATAGGACAAAAGCGAGTTTGCAGCACCTGGAGAATAATGGCTTCCATTGGGGCGCGGAAATAAAAGTTTTTAACGCGCTCATCCCTTAACCCTATGGAGGTCATTATGATGAGTAAGTCCCTGTCCCGCGTTGCACTCGTTACCGCGGTCGGCGCCACGCTGTTGCCGCTGCTGAGCGGTGCTGCCTCGTACAGCAACGGCAGCCGCAGCGCCAACTTCGACGTCTCGCTGAAAATCATCGCGGACTGCACCATCGCCGCCAATGCGCTGGACTTCGGTCAATCGCAAGGCGTGCTGGCAACCGCGGTCAACGTCAACACCACGCTCAATATCACCTGCACCAACACCACCCCGTACAACGTCGGCCTGAACGCCGGCACCGGCACTGGCTCCAGCGTCGCCTCGCGCGTCATGAGCGGCACCGGCGCCAACACCAGCACCGTGTCCTTCACCCTGAGTCAAAGCGCGGGCGGCGCCAACTGGGGCAATACGCAAGGCACCGACACCGTCTCCGGCACCGGCAGCGGCACCGTGCAAAATCTCACCGTGTTCGGCTCCATCCCGGCACAGGCCACGCCGCAACCTGATACCTACAAGTCGACCATCCAGGCCACCGTGTACTTCTAAGCAGATTTCCCCGACCGTCGCCCTCAAATCAGGCTACGCGTTTCAGCAGCATCCAGCGCCCAAACCCGCGCCAATCTCCTTTTGTTTCGTTATTGTTCCTGCTCGCGCACGGCCAGCACGCGATCGATCAAACCATATTCGGCACCTTCACGGGCAGACATGTAATTGTCGCGGTCCGAATCTTTTTCGATCTGCGCCAGCGTCTTGCCGGTACGTTCGGCCAGAATGGTGTTCAGCCGCTGCCGCTGATACAGCACCTCGCGCGCCTGGATTTCGATATCGGCCGCCACGCCTTGCGAGCCGCCGTGCGGCTGATGGATCATGATGCGGGCGTTCGGCAAGGCATACCGCTTGCCGATGGCGCCGGCCGCCAACAGGAAGGAGCCCATGCTGGCGGCAAAGCCGGTGCACAGGGTCGACACGTCCGGTTTGATGAACTGCATGGTGTCGTACACCGCCATGCCCGCGTACACCGAGCCACCCGGTGAGTTGATGTACAAGGAAATATCCTTCTCCGGATTTTCCGATTCAAGAAACAGCAATTGCGCCACCAGCAGGTTGGCCGATTGCTCGGTCACCTCCCCTACCAGGAAAATCACACGTTCCTTCAGCAGCCGTGAGTAAATGTCGAATGCGCGTTCGCCGCGCCCGGTTTGTTCGATGACGGTTGGGATCAGTGCAGTCATGGCAGTCCTTTTGCGGTAAAGTGGGATCACTGCCCGCTTGACGCTTGACGCCCGCCGCCGTGTGACGCGCGAAAAAATATCTCGCCAACGTGTCACATTCGCGCCGCGCCAGGCGTCATGGCAAGCCAGCCCTCACCGGAGATTCGCCATGGATGCCGCCCTGTTTGAACAACTACGCCCACGCCTGGAAGCCATCAGCAGCCGCATCGTCGGCAGCCGCGCGGAGGCGGAAGATATCGTTCAGGATTGTTTTCTCAAATGGCAGAGCGCTGACCAGACGGCGCTGATCACCCCCGCCGCCTGGCTGACCACCGTCGTGCAGCATCAATCGATAGACCGCCTGCGCAAGCGCGTACGCGACGAAGCGGCGGCCCACGCCGCTGCCGAGCTGACGCCCGCGACCGCCCCCGCCTTGCCGGAAGATGAACTGCTGCGCCGCGCGGAACTGGGCGCAGCGCTGGCGCGCATGCTGTCATGCCTGTCGCCGGCCGAGCGCCTGGCCCTGGTGCTGCACGAGGTATTTGACTGCGAACACGCCGACATCGCCGCGGCGCTCGGCACCCGGCCGGCAAATGCGCGCCAGTACGTGGCACGCGCACGCCGCCGGCTGCGGGAAAACGCCGCTGAAGCCGAACGCGATGAACAACTCAACCGCGAACTGGTGCGCCGCTTCCAGTCCGCCATCAACGGCATGGACGTGCCGGCGGTGATCACCCTGCTGGGCGATGGGCAGCCGGTATCGGTCAGCGCCTGCGCCAACGATGCCGCGTACTGCCTCGCCCTGGCCGCCTGACTATTCCTTGGGCGCCTGCTGGGCGCCGAAGTTCACTTTCGGCAGATCGACGGCTTTGCCATTGATGGTCAGCTGGCCGTTCTTGAAGTCGATGTTTGACCGCAGCTCGTCCTTTTCGACCACGGCAAAGCCGCCAGTCACGGCCTTGCCGACCACCATGCTGACAAGGCCATCCGCGGCGGCATCAATCTGCTTCGTGGCATCCGGCGTATCGGGAGGCAGCGACTTGCTAGTGATGGCGCGGCCGACCTCACGGATCAGCGCCACCGGCACCCGCACCTCAACATGCGCCACCAGTTTTTTCATCAGCGTGGCCACGCTGTCGAAATCCGCCTCCACCACTTTCTGGAACGTGATGCGGCCCTTGATTGCCGCCACATTGCCGCGATACGCCGCGCTGATGTCGTCGATATTCAGCACTGCACCCGCCTGAACCAGGCGCTTGCCGAACTCCGTCAGCTTGCGCATCATCAGCGCCTGCTGCGCCTCGGGCGCCAGCTGGCTTTCCTCCTGCTTGCGCAGCGACTGGTCCAGTTCCGCCATTGCCTTGGCCGGAATCTGCGTCAGGCGGAAGGCAAGGTTGACGCGTTCGACGCGCTCGGCGCCAAACACAATCGCCTTGGTGGACGAACGATAGCCGATTTCGGCCATGCTGCCGCGACGCACGGATTCCGAACGCGCCTGCATGTCTTCAAAGCGTATCAATTCCCTGGCTTCCTTGCCGCCCACCGCCGCATCGCGCACGATGATGGCAGCGATGCCGAAGGTGGCGGTGCCATACGAAACGCCATCAGCGCCGCGCTGCTGCCTGGTGGCCATGCTCATGTTCTGCAAGTTGGCAGAACCTTCCTGGCGCGCGATCACCAGCGATGGCCACTTCATGGTCGCATTGACGCCGCGGCCTGCCTTGTCGGTCGAGATGTTTGCCGTCAGCTCGGTCCAGCTGAAGTCCGTGCCGTTACCTTGCACCCACAGGTAGGGGGCCAGCTTGGCCACGTAATTGATCTGGCCTTTGGCGCCCGGCACGCGCTGCATCGGGAACGGACGTTCGGTGCCGAAGATCTCCTTCAGCTTGGGGCGCAGCTCAGGCGAGAATTCAAATTTGCTCTGCGCGTCCAGCAGCTTGACCATATTGCGCTCATTGCCTTGCGCAGCGCGCAGTTCCTTCATCGCCTGCGACAGCGTGGCGGCGTGTTCCTTGGTGAGCAGTTCCGGAAACTGCCTGGCTTGGTCAGCGTGGGCGGGAATGGCCAGCAAGGCGCCGGCCGTGGTGAGTGCAAGGAGAGTCTTTTTCAAAGCGATACCGGGGAAAGTCAAAAGTGCGCTATTGTAGCCACCCGACCCGCCCCGGAAATACGCACTTTGTCACTGCAGGTCTGGATACGGGTTCTTGCCGCCTTCAGCAATGAACTGATCGATGCGCGCTTCCAGCACCGGCAGCGGCACCGAGCCCAGTTGCAGCACGGTGTCGTGGAAGGCGCGGATGTCGAACTTCTGGCCCAGTGCCTTCTCCGCCTTCTTGCGCGCGTTGATGATGCTCATCTCGCCCAGATAGTAGGACAGCGCCTGGCCTGGCCACGAAATGTAGCGGTCCACTTCCGTTTCGATCTCGTGATTGGACAGCGCGGTATTCTCGCGCAGGTAATCCTGCGCCTGTTTGCGCGTCCAGCCCTTGCTATGTAGGCCGGTATCCACCACCAGGCGCGAAGCGCGCCAGGCCTGATAACTCAGCATGCCGAAGATTTCGTACGGCGTTTCATACATGCCCATTTCCACGCCCAGGCGTTCGCTGTACAGCGCCCAGCCTTCGCCATACGCCGAGATATAGGCATTGCGGAATGGCGGGCGGCCCTTCTGCTCCATCGCAATCGGCATCTGGAAAGCGTGGCCCGGCGCCGATTCATGCAGCGTCAGCGCCGGCATGCTGTACAGTGCGCGCGAAGGCAGGTTGTAGGTGTTGACCAGATAGACGCCCGGACCGCCGCGGCCCGAAGTGTAGAACGGCGCCTGATCATCCGGCACTGGAATCACGGCAAAGCGGCGGCGCGGCAGATAGCCAAAGTACTGCGATACCTTGCCGTCAAACTTCTTGGCCACCCAGGCGGAACGCATCAGCAGTTCCTCCGGCGTCTTGGCGTAGAACTGCGGATCGGTACGCAGGAACTGCAGGAAGGCCGGCAGATCGCCCTGGAACTTGACTTGCTTGATCACGTCCTGCATCTCGGCGCGGATCTTGGCCATTTCTTCCAGACCGATGTTGTGGATCTGGTCCGCCGTCAGCGAGGTGGTGGTGAATTCGACGATCTTCGATTGGTAGTAAGCTTTACCGTCCGGCAGGCTCTCGGCCGCCAGTTCCTCGCGTGCGTTGGGCACGTACTCTTCACGCATGAACTTTAGCAGCGACTGGTGCGCCGGAATCACGGTATCGCGGATCACCTTCACCGCCTGCGCGCGCAGGTCTTCCTGCTGCGCCGCCGGCATGGTGGCCGGCATGGCCTTGAACGGCAGGTAGAACACGGTGTCCTGCGGGGTTTTCGCTTCCGTCACCGAGGTGATGGAACCGTCGCGGCCCACCAGCGTGACTTTCGGCGGCGTGAAGCCGCGCGCCATGCCGGCCCGCATATTGACGATTTCCTCGTTAAAGTAGCGCGGCACATCGGCCAGTTGCTTCAGGTAGTCGCGGAACTCCTTTTCCTTGGTCATCGGGCGGCGCGCGGTGCCGGCCATGTTGGACCAGAAGGCGGTATCGGCATTCAGCGGCTTTTCATATTCGCGGAACTGCTGGGCGGCGATGAAGGCGGCGATCTGCGCCTTGTACACCTGATAGTTGATGCGCTCCGGCGCCGACAGACTGGATTCCTTGATGCCGTCCAGCTTTTTCATCACGCCCTGCCAGTAAGCCAGACGCTTGTTCTGGGTGGCGGCGTCGATGCGCGGCAGCGATGGCGATACGCCGCTGTCGTCATCGTCCTCGCCATCCTCCTGCTTCTGGCTCAGGCGCCATTTCCATTCCTGGGTGTAGACCGCCTTGAACTGGGCGTCGGCCGGGCCGGCCTTGACTGCCGGCGCGGCCGCGCCAGCGTTGAGACATACCAGCATCACTGCACCGGCAATGGCGGTGCTGAACTTCTTATCCATAGATCTCCAGATCGATTACATGTTCAATAAATTACGGCGTTCACGCAGCAGCGCGGTGAAGCTGTCGGCGTTGACCGGACGGCTGAAATAATACCCCTGCATCTCGTCGCAACCGCGTTCGGTCAGGAACTGCACCTGCTCGCGCGTTTCCACGCCCTCCGCAATCACGCGCATATTCAGGTTGTGCGCCAGCGAGATCACCGACAGCGCGATCGCCGCATCGGCGCTGTTGGTGGTGACGTCGTCGACGAAGGATTTGTCGATCTTCAGCACGTCGATCGGGAAGCGCTTCAAATAGCTCAGGCTAGAATAGCCGGTACCAAAGTCGTCCAGCGAAATGCTGACGCCAATGTCCTTGAGGCGGCGCAGCGCCGCCACGGCCTTGTTCGGGTCGCCCATCACAGTGCCTTCGGTGATTTCCAGGCCCAGATATTCCGCCGCCACGCCGAATTTGCGCAGCGTGCTTTCCACGTAAGGCACGGTGGCGTCGTTGGCAAACTGCCCCGCCGCCAGGTTGACCGCGACCTTGATCTTGCCCAGGCCCTGGTCGTGCCACACCTTCATCTGCGCGCACACGCTCTCCAGCACCCACTCTCCGATCGAGTTGGCCAGGCCATACTCCTCGGCCAGCGGGATGAAGCGGTTCGGCGGCACCTTGCCCAGCACCGCGTTATCCCAGCGCAGCAGCGCCTCGGCGCCGACCATGGCGCCAGTCTTCAGGCAGACTTGCGGCTGGTAGTGAACCTCAAACTCGTCGCGCGCGATGGCGCCGCGCAGCTGGCTCTGGATCGCCAGCTTGTCGCGGATTTCCGCATCCATGCGCTCGGTGAAGAAGGCGTAGTTGTCACGGCCGATTTCCTTCGCGCGGAACAGCGCCGTGTCGGCGTTGCGCACCAGCTCATCGAAACTCTCGCCATCGGTCAGGCTGACGGCGATGCCGATACTGGAGGTGACGGTAATCTGCTGGCCGTCGATCACCAGTTCCTTGCGCAGGCCGGCCAGAATCTTTTGCGCCAGCGCGATGGTGGTGGTGAGCTGGGTATCGTCGTCGACAATGATCTGGAATTCATCGCCACCCTGGCGCGTGACGGTGTCGCTCTCGCGCACGGTCTCGCTCAGGTATCTGGACACCACCTGCAGCGCCTTGTCGCCCATGTCGTGGCCATACGAATCGTTGATGCTCTTGAAGCGGTCCAGGTCCAGGCACATGACGGCCACGCAGCGGCCCTCGCGGCGCGCGGCAGCCAGCGTCTGCACGAAGCGCTGGCGCGCCAGCATGCGGTTCGGCAGGCCGGTCAGCGCATCGTGGTTGGACAGGAAATCGATCAGGTGCTGCTCGGCCTTGCGTTCGGTGATGTCCATGAACACCGCCACGTGGTTGACGACATGCCCGTGCTCGTCGCGCACCACGGAAGCGCTCAGCAGGCCGGGATAGGTGTCGCCGTTCTTACGGCGCGCCAGGATCTCGCCCGACCAGTGGCCGGTGGTCACCACCGACTGCACCATGGCGCCAAAGGAGGAGGAATCCTGTTCGCCGGCATACAGCAGGCCGGCGTTCTGGCCTTTGACTTCCTCGGCGGTGTAGCCGGAAATTTGCGTGAAAGCGGGATTGGTGGCGACGATGCGGGCATCGCGATCAGTCACCACAATGGCATCTTGGGTAGCCTCAAACACCTGGCTGGCAAGACGCAGAAACTCTTCATTGGCGCGGCGCTGCTCCACTTCCCTGGCCAGTTCGGCCGTGCGCTCGGCCACCCGCTCTTCCAGCAAGGCGCGCTCACTGGCCAGCGCTTTCTGCGCGCGCCCCAGCTTGACGTGGGCGTCGGTGCGGGCCAGGATCTCCTCGGCCTGGAATGGCTTGGCGATAAAATCCACCGCGCCCAGTTCAAAGCCGCGCACCTTGTCGTCGGTGTCGTGCTGGGCGGAAAGGAAGATCACCGGCACTTGCGCCAGTTCCGGCGTGGCTTTCAGACGGCGGCAAACCTCAAAACCGTCGATGCCGGGCATGCGGATGTCGAGCAGGATCAGCTCCGGCGGACGCGATTGCGCGGTCCACAGCGCCAGCTCGCCATTGGGCGCCTGACGCACGTAGTAACCGGCTTCCGTCAGCAGGTCGCTCAGCAGCTTGAGCGAGGCCGGCGTGTCCTCCACGATCAGCACTTCGCCCTTGGTGTGTTGTTCCGACAAATCCCGGTGCATGTAAAACTCTCTCGCCTAGTCAACCGCTCAACTACTCTATGATATACCCCTCATGCTGGGGACTCCAATTCATTACCCGCTTCGTCCAGCAGGGCGCATAGCTGTGGGTACTGGTGCAGCTGGATCATGTGCTGGATGCGCGCCACTACCTCTGCCAGCTCGGGCGGCAAAGGCGCCAGCAGCGCATTCACGCGCGACAGGTTCAGTTCCTGCAGGGCGGTTTTCAAGTCGTCGCGCAAGGCCGGGTCGAGGCGCTGCAGGTCTTCGCGCGCCAGCGGCGCCGGCGCCACCGGCCGCATGCCTTGATGGCGGCGCACGAAGTGCACCCCCAGCTGCTGCTCCAGCACCGCATACAACTGCTCCTGCTCGACCGGCTTGCGCATGAACTCATCGGCGCCGGCGCTCAGCGCCTCTTCGCGTTCCTCCGCAAAGGCGGAGGCGGTCAGCATCACGATGCGCGGTTGCGGCCCCTCCTTGTTGGCGCGGATGCGGCGGGTGGCGCTCAGGCCATCCAGCGCCGGCATGCGCCAGTCCATGAACACGAGATGCGGCTGCCACACGTCCACCATGGCCAGCGCCTGCGCGCCATCTCCCACCGCCGCCACATCAAAGCCGAGTGGCTTCAGCAGGCTTTCCAGCAGCGTGCAGCCGTCGGCGTTGTCATCGGCCACCAGAATGCGGCGGCGCTGCTGCGGCTCCAGCGCGCTGACCTCCTCCTCGCTCGCGGCCGGCGCTTCGTCGGTCACCTGCACCGTCACCGTGAAGTGGAACGTGGCGCCGGCGCCCAGCGTCGACTGCAGCGCCAGAGCGCCGCCCATCAGCTGGACGAATTCGCGCGAGATGGTCAGGCCCAGGCCGGTCCCCTCCTTCGCGCCCGGCCCGTCGGCCTGGATAAACGGTTCAAAGATGCGGGCCTGGTCTTCCTGCGCGATGCCGGGGCCGTTGTCGATCACCGCAAACGTCAGCTCGCAGTCGCCATTGCGCGCGCTGCCGCGCACGCGCAGCGTCACCTTGCCCTGCGCCGTAAATTTCACCGCGTTGGACATCAGATTCAATAAAACCTGGCGCAGCTTGGTGCCGTCCACGCGCGCGCTGGCTGGCAGGCCAACGCTGTCCAGCTCCAGCTCCACGCCGGTCTGGCCGGCGCGCATGCTGACCATGTCCATCACTTCCTGCAGCATGTCGTTGAGGTTGACCACTTCGGTTTGCAGCACCGCGCGCCCGGCCTCGATCTTGGACAGTTCCAGAATGTCGTTAATCAGCGTGAGCAGGTGCTGGCCAGAGCGGTGGATGATGGCGAGGTTGCGCTTCTCTTCCGGAAGCATGTTCTTGGAGTCGGCCATCAGGCGCGAGAAGCCGATCACGGAGTTGAGCGGCGTGCGCAGCTCGTGGCTCATGTTGGCCAGGAAGGTACTCTTGGCGCGGTTGGCGGCCTGCGCCTGGCGCACCGCCACCGACAGCGCGTTGGTGCGCTCGGCCACCAGTTCCTCCAGATGAATGCGGTGACGGCGCAGTTCCGCTTCGGCCGTGCGGCTGGCGGTGACGTCGTAATTCACGCCCACCATGCGCATCGGATGACCTTCGGCATCGCGGAACACCATGGCGTCCGCCTTCAGGTAATGCAGCGAGCCGTCCGGCCAGATCAGGCGGAACTCGACGTCGAATTCGGCGGTGCCGTCCAGCGCCTGCTGCAGCAGCATCTCGGTGGGAATGGCGTCGTCCGGATGCACCATCTTGCGCCAGGTGTCGAACGGCTTTTCCAGCGTGCGGCCTTCCAGTCCGTGCAAACGGTACATCTGCTCATCCCACACCATCTCGTCGGTGACGATATTCCAGTCCCAGATGCCGATGGCGGCGGCGCTGGACGCGATCTGCAACCGCTCCTCGCTGGCGTGCATGGCCACGTAACGGCTTTCCATCAGGCGTACCATCTCGCGGATCGAGGCGTTCAGCGTTTTCAGTTCGCCGGTATACCAGTCGCGCGGCGGCGAGGCGCCCGGATTCAGGCCAGCCTTGACGCTGGCCGCATAGCGTTCGATATTGGTCAGCGGCTTGAGGATCAGCTGCCACAGCAGCAGGTACAGACTGAGCACCAGCGTCACATCCAGCACGAAAATCAGGCCGGCGATGGTGTACAGGCGCTGGCGCAGCTGCTCGATCAGCACCGCCGGCGAAGCGTACACGGTGATGGTGCCGATATTCTGGCCGCCCGCCACGATGGGGCGCTGCTCCGACAACAAGGCAGGATCGGACGGGAAACGCTCGCTCGGCACCAATTGTGCCTGCTCGTTGCGGGTCAGGATGAAGGGCTTGGTGCTGGCCGCCGGCGCCACCGCGCTGGCATACAGGTCACGGTTGCTCAACCCGCTCTTCATGATGGTGATGATCTGGGTTTCGTCGAAATTCCAGGCCGGCAGCGCCACTGCGGCGGCCAGTTCATCGGCGCTGTTGGCCAGCGTCTTGTGCAACTGCTCCCAGCGCTGGGCGCGCTCCACCTGATAGAAATACAGCGCAAAAGTGGTCAGCACCAACGTCACCACGGCGGTCAGCGTCACGCTGACGAATACAGCGATCGATACCTTTCCTAAGCGGCGGGCGAGTCGGACCAACATCGGAAAACCATTCTTTGGGGTTAATCTGCGTTGTTACGACTTAGATCATAGGTTCAAACTGATATGAAGTCCATGGGAATTTGCGCTCAAGCAACATCCTTGGCGGAATGTAACTGATCCCAGGCGTTGGCTGTGCTGAGGAACAGCTTGCCGTTCAGCTCCTGCAGCAGCGTGCTATTGCGCAGCCGGTCCATCACCGGCCCTTTGACTTCCGCCAGATGCAGCCCGATACCGCGCCGCTTCAGGCTCTGATTCAATTCCGACAACGCCATCAGCGCGGTGGTATCGATCGAACTGACCGCCGTCATCACCAGCACCAGATGGCGTGCGCTCTGGTGGGTGGCCAGTTCGCATTCGATGCGCTCGCTCACCGCTTCCACATTGCCGAAGAACAGATTGGCGTCGATGCGCAGCACCAGCAGTTCCGGCTGGGTCTCGGCCGGATAGCGTTCGATATTGCGGAAATGCTCACTGTTGGCGATGCGGCCGAGCACCGCGATATGCGGCCGGCTGGCGCGCCAGATCAGGGTCCCCATCGACAGCGCCACGCCGATGATCACCCCCGCTTCCACACCCAGCACCAGCACCCCGAGGCAGGTCGCGCCCCAGGCCAGCGCGTCGCCGCGGTCGTATTCCCAGGCGGTGCGCAGGATGCCCAGCTCCAGCATGCCCAACACAGCCACGATGATGGTGGCGGCCAGCACCGGCAGCGGCAGCAAGGCCAGCCAGCCGGTTGGCGCCATCAGCGCGCACGCCAGCAGCACCGCAGTAATCAGGCTGGCCAGCGGCGTATTGGCGCCGGCCGCGAAGTTGACGGCGGAGCGCGACAGGCTGCCCGTCACCGGAAAACCGCCGGACAGCGCGCTGGCCACGTTGGCCGCGCCCAGGCCGATCAGCTCATGATTGCTGACCAATTTCTCATTGCGCTTGAGCGCCAGCGCCTGCGCGCCGGACATCGACATCAGGAACACGATGAAGCCGATCAGCAGCCCCGGTTGCAGCAGCGCGCGCCAATGCTGGCTGGATGAAGCAAGATTCAGATGCGGCAGGCCAGCGGGAATGGCGCCGGTGGTGCGCACCCCCATCTCGGCCAGGCCGGTGGTGGCCATCAGCGCGATGCCGCCCAGGACCACTGCCATCGGCGCGAGCTTGGCGCCAATATCGGCGGCGACGGGCGGCAGGCCGCAGCGCCTGAGCAGCGCGGCCAGATAGAAACGCGCCAGCACCAGCAGCAGCAACGCGCCGACGCCCAGCGCGGCGCTGGGCGCGTGCCAATGCGGCAGTTCGGCGCCAAGCAGCGTATGCACCTGATCGAAAGCGATGACGATGGCCGAACCGACCGTGAAGCCGCTCATCACCGGGCGCGAGAAGAAATTGGCGAGGAAGCCCATGCGCAGCAGGCCGCACAGCAGCAGGACGGCGCCGGCCACTAGCGCCAGCTGCGCCGCCAGCACGCCAGCCAACGCGGAACCGGCCGGCGCCATTGGCCCGATCACGGCGGCGGTCATGAGCGAAATGATGGCCATAGGGCCAACCGACTGCGTCATGCTGCTGCCGAACAGCGCATACACGATGGGCGGCATGATGCTGGCGTAGATGCCGACTACCGGCGACAACCCCGCCACCATGGCATACGCCATACCCTGCGGGATCATCATCATCGCCACCACCAGCCCGGCGCTGATATCGCCGGGCAGCTGATCACGCCGGTAAAGCTTCAACCATTGCAGCATTGTCGTTCCAGATACAGAAAATGCCGACAGTTTACATCAAATGAGAATTTCAAATTAGCTAATGCGAAAAACTCATAAGCCAGGTCCGAGCTTTGCCTGAGTCAGCTCAGACTCGGGCGCAATAGCGCGCAAACGCGACAGGCTGGTTACGCGCCGACGCCGCCGGTCAATTTGCTTGATACAGAAAGACGGCTTTATTATTAATGACTCGTCTCAACGACCGTCAACGAACGGGGCAAGCCTGGACTTCACGCAGTGGTTGGGCTGCCAGCCGCCAAATAATTTTTCGACAACGAAATTATCTGCAAAACCTGCAATAAAACCAGCTACGACGAGGGATATGATCGCACGGAACTGAACACACGATGGTGTCCCGCGGAGTGGTGTATGAAGACTGCGCCGGAACGGGCGTTTAGGAAGGCTGCCTGAAGGGGCGGTCATTGTGATTCTTAAGGTAAATTTGGGTTTGCGAAGACTCAACTCAACCAATAGGAAGCCACAATGACCACCACCACTATCGCATTTTCTGAGCTTGCCGAAAAGGGGCAGACGCAGATTTCATTCGCCAGACCCTGCAGCATGCCCTGCAGCGCCTCATGGAGATGGATGCCGAGGCGCTCTGCCGGGCCGCTTACGGCGAGCGCACTGATGAGCGTATCAACAGCCGCAATGGCTACCGCGACCGAGCGTACGAGACGCGGGCCGGCAAGGTAGACTGAAGATTCCCAAGTTACGCAGCGGTACCTATTACCCAAGCTTCCTGGAGCCGCGCCGTACCGCCGAGAAGGCCCTCACGGCCGTGATCCAGGAAGCTTATATCCAGGGAATCTCCACCCGCTCGGTCGATGAGCCGGTTAAGGCCATGGGCATGAGCGGCGTGTCTAAAGCCAGGTTTCACGACTGTGCGAGGAGATTGACGAGCGGGTTCACGCTTTCCTGGAGCGCCCCATCGAGGGCGACTGGCCTTACCTCTGGATCGATGCCACCTACGTCAAATCCCGCGAAGGTGGGCGCGTCGTGTCCGTAGCAGTAATAATCGCCGTTGCCGTTAACACTGACGGTGTGTGCGAGATTCTTGGCGTTGCCACTGGCGCATCCGAGGCCGAAACTTTCTGGACCAATTTCCTGCGCAGTCTGACCCGCCGCGGCCTGCATGGCGTGAAGCTGGTCATTTCAGATGCCCATGAAGGGCTTAAGGCAGCTGCCAGCAAGGTTTTAAAGACCAGTTGGCAGCGCTGCCGCGTCCACTTCATCCGCAACGCTTTGGCCCATGTCGGAAAGGGGCAGCGTCAGGCGGTACTGGCAATGATCAACACGATCTTTGTGCAGGAAACGGCGGAAGCGGCCGCTAGTCAGTGGCGCATCGTGGCCGACCAGTTGCGCGCTAAGTTCCCCAAACTGGCCGCCATGATGGACGATGCCGAAAGCGAGGTGCTGACCTTCATGAGTTTTCCGCGCGCGCACCGAACACAAATCCACAGCACCAATCCCTTGGAGCGCTTGAACGCCGAAGTCAAAAGGCGCACCAACGGCGAAATCTCACGGACAGAGTAGCGGCGTTGCATGGAGAGGAAGCGGGGCGTTAACTCTAATTAAGGCAGCGGACGGGCCGTGGAAGAATCGGACTGAGAGTCGCGCGTCAGAAGAAGCTGAGAGCGCAATCGCTATAATCATTTCCGATCGCGCTCTCAGTACATCATTTAGCCCCGCATCGTGGCGCGGCCTTTGGCGTCGAGGGTGACTTCGGTGAGGCGATCGCCCTGACGGATCTTGAGTTTCTGGTGGGGCTTGCCACGCACCTGGAGTTGTTTCAGGCGTCCCTCCGACCAATCGAGATCCAGTTCAACGCCGCCGCGGGCGCGGACGCCGTGCACGGAACCTTCCGGCCAGGCTTTCGGCAAGGCCGCCAGCAGGCGGATTTCGCCTCCCCACGATTGCACCAGCATTTCCAGGATCGCCGCCGTGCCGCCGAAGTTGCCGTCGATTTGGAACGGCGGATGAGCGTCGAACATGTTCGGGTAGGTGCGCTCCGGGCCAAGTAGCCCTTGCAGGATAGCGTAGGCGCGCTCGCCCTCGCCCATGCGCGTCCACAAAGCCAGGCGCCAGGCGGTGGCCCAGCCGGTGGATTTGTCGCCGCGCGTGTTGAGCGTGTTTTTTGCGGCGGCGATCAGTTCCGGCGTGTCGCGCACGTTGATTTGTTCGCTCGGGTAGATGCCGTACAGGTGCGAGACGTGGCGGTGCTGCTGCTCCGGCGCGCCGGCGTCCCAGTCCTCCAGCCATTCCTGCAACTGGCCTTGCGCACCGACGCGATCGACCGGCAGGCGCGCGCGTTTGGCTGTCAGTTCGGCCGCAAAGGCGGCGTCGCTTTCTTTCAGCAGTGCGTGCGCCTGCAAGGTCCAGCTGAACAGGTCGCGAATGATCTGGCGGTCCATGGCCGGACCGGCGCACGTGGCCACACCATCGTGATGCTGGTTCTCCGGCGAGATGGACGGCGAAGTCACCAATCCCCTGCCCTGCGGATCTTCCACCAGCGTGTCGATGAAGAACAGCGACGCGCCTTTCAGCAGCGGATAGATGCGGCGCAGCCAGCCTTCGTCCAGGTTGTATTCATAGTGATCCCACAGGGCCTGGCACAGCCACGCGCCGCCGCATGGCCACATGCCCCACAGCGGGCCATCAATCGGCGCAGCCGCGCGCCACAAGTCGGTGTTGTGATGCGCCATCCAGCCGCGCGCGCCGTAGCCTTTGCGGGCGGCGATGGCGCCGGTCAAGCTCAGGTCTTCCACCATACGCAGCAAGGGCTCCACGCATTCGCGCAGATTGGCCGATTGCGCCGGCCAGTAATTCATCTCGGTATTGATGTTGATGGTGTACTTGCTGCCCCATGGCGGATTGGTGCCTTCGTTCCACAAGCCCTGCAAGTTGGACGGCTGGCTGCCGGGACGTGACGACGACAGCAGCAGATAGCGGCCATACTGCACGTACAGCGCCGCCAGACCAGCATCCGGCTGCTGCTCGGCCACCGCGATGCGCTGGTTGGTCGGACGCGGATCGGCCGCGCCGGAGCCAAGCCGCAAGGACAAGCGACGGAACAGCATCTGGTGCGCATGTACATGGCTGCTGCGCAGGCGCGCGTACGGCTTGGCGGCAGCGGCGGCGGTTTGCGCACGCACGGTCTTCACCGGATCGCCGCTGACGTCGGCGTAGTTGACGTAGCTGGTGGCGGCGGCCACCAGCAGCGTGATGGTGGTGGCGCCGCGCACTTCGATCCGGTCTTCACGCGGCGTGATGGTGCCATCGCCCAGCGCCTGCACGCGCACCGCGTAGCGCAGGGCCGCTGGAATGCCGGCGGCAGCCACGTTGCGGCCTTCGATCAGCAAGGCGTCGGCGCCATCGGCACGGATCGACAGCGACGACGGCCGCTCTGCGGCGCGCAGAGATTCGCGATAATCCCAGGGCGTAACCGACGCCGACTTGGCCGTTCCGCTGCCGTTGTAATCGGTGGCGCCGTACTGCACTTCGACAGGATGACGATAGCCCAGGTCAAAGTTCATCACGCCGCCGCTGGCGGTCAGCCGTATCACGATCACCTGGTCCGGCGCACTGGCGAAGACTTCACGTTTGAACTGGGTGGCGCCGTTGTTGAAGCGCGTGGAGCTGATGGCGGTATCGAGGTCGAGCCAGCGGCGGTAAGCCGTGCCGGCCGACAGTCCCTGGAAGTCCAGCAGCAGATCGCCGGCCGCGCCGTAAGGCATTTGCGTCGCCGGCACGCCCATCATGGACGAGGAGATCAGATCAGCCGCGTCCTTGAACTTGCCGGCATCGATCAGCGCCCGCACCTGCGGCAGCGCGGCGGCGGACTTCGGGTTATTCGGATCATACGGACCGCCGGCAAACAGCGTGTCCTCATTCAGTTGGATGCGCTCCTGGGCGATGCGCCCGAAGCTCATGGCGCCAAGCCGGCCGTTCCCGACCGGCAGCGCCTCCACCCATGGGCCGGCGGCCTGCTCGTACCACAGCGACAGGCTCTCCTGCTGGCCGCGCGTGGTGGCTTGAACGGCGGCGCGGGCCAAACCGGGAAAGGCCATCGCCAGTCCCGCCGATATCATAAAACTGCGTCGTGTCGTCTCCATGCGTCCATTGTGAGCGGGTCAGGCCAACATCTCAATTACGAAATTAACCAAGCCGCCGACGATATTGTGCAGTCAGCCCGGCAGCGAGTCGCGCACCGCCTGCAGCACCTCGACCGACAAGGCCTCGTCATCGACCGCGCGCGACAGCACGATGGCGCCAACCATGGCCGCGTAGGTGGCCAGGGCCTGCTTGCGTTTCTCGGCGTCGTCCGCGCCTGGCATCAACTGCTGCAGCACCGCCATCTGACCGGTGGCGCCTTCAGTCACCGCATGGCGTGCTTTGGGGCCGAGACGGGCAATGTCGGCGCCCAGCGCCGTCACCGAGCATCCCTTCTCCGGATGATCGCGATGCTGTTTGGTCAGGTAACCGTCGCCGATCTTGTCCAGCGCAGTCGCACGGTCCTCGGCCAGATAGCCTTCCCAGCGCGCCACCGATTTTTTCAGCGCATGCGCGGCCGCTTCGGCCAGCAAGTCTTCCTTGGACTCGAAATGGCCATAGAAACCGCCGTGCGTCAGGCCAGCGCCCTTCATCAGATCGGCCACGCCGATGCCGTCATAGCCCTTCTCGCGGAACAGCCGCGCGGCCGTTTCCACGATGCGCTCGCGGTTGAGCGCTACTTGTTCCCTGCTGACTTTCATATTCGCCTCCTACTTCAACCGTATTGACATTATATATTACGAGCGTAATATATCAAACATTATGACCATCATTAAAGGTAACCCATCATGAAAGCAGTTATCAGCGCCTACGCGCGTTCGCCCTTTCATTTCGCCCGCAAAGGCAAGCTGGCCGAGGTGCGCCCCGACGATCTCGGCGCGCAGGTGGTAAAAGGCCTGATCGAACGCACCGGCATCGATCCGCGCCGGCTGGACGACGTGATTCTCGGCTGCGCCTACCCTGAATCCGCGCAGGGCAACAATCTGGCGCGCATCGTCTCGCTGCTGGCCGGGTTCCCGCATGAAGTCAGCGCCATGACCATCAACCGCTTCTGCGGTTCGTCGATGTCGGCGGTGCACATCGCCGCCGCCAATATCGAGGCCGGCCTGGGCGAGGCTTATCTGTGCGTCGGCGTCGAGTCGATGACGATGGTGCCGCAAGGCGGCTTTAACTTCTCTCCGCACCCGCAGCTGCTGGCGGACACCGACACCTACATCAGCATGGGCGACACCGCCGAAAACGTCGCCCGCAAGTACGAGGTGTCGCGCGCCGACCAGGAAGAGCTGGCGCTGCAGTCGCACCAGAAGGCCGCCGCGGCGCGCGCGGCCGGTCTGCTGAAAGACGAAATCGTCCCCATCACCACCGCCAACGGCGACGTGATCACGGAAGACGGCTGCATCCGCCCCGGCACCACGCTGGAGGCGCTGGCGTCGTTGAAGCCGGTCTTCGATCCTGAACACGGCGTGGTCACGGCCGGCACCTCGTCGCCGCTGACCGATGGCGCATCGGTGGTGCTGGTGACCACCGAGGAATTCGCCCGCAAGCATGGGCTGGAGCCGAGCGCGCGCATCGTCTCGATGGCGGCGGTAGGCTGCGATCCGGCGCTGATGGGCGTCGGCCCGATACCGGCCACGCAAAAAGCCCTCAAGCTGGCCGGCCTGAAGGCGGAAGATATCGACGTGGCGGAGATTAACGAAGCCTTTGCCTCGCAGGCGCTGGCCTGCGTGCGCGAGCTGGGAATCAAGACGGAAGTGCTCAATATCGACGGCGGCGGCATGGCCATCGGCCACCCGCTGGGCGCCACCGGCGCGCGCATCACCGGCAAGGCGGCCGCGCTGCTCAAGCGCACCGGCGGCCGCTACGCGCTGGCCGCCCAATGCATCGGCGGTGGCCAGGGTATCGCGACCATCCTGGAAAAGATTTAAACCGTCGCCAGCTCGATGCAATTGCGGCCCGCGCGCTTGGCGCGGTGCAGCGCTGTGTCGAGACGGTCCAGCACTGTGGCGCTGCCTTCGTCGGCGTTCACCTGCGTCACGCCCAGGCTGATGCTGACGGTGGCGCCAAAGCCGGCGCCCGGCAGGTCAGCCTCGGTGATGGCGACGCGCAGTTTTTCCGCCAGCCGCAGCGCGTCGTCCGCCGTGGTGTGGGTGGCGACGATCAGGAATTCCTCGCCGCGCATGCGCGCCAGCGTGTCCGAGGTGCGCAGGCGGCCCATCACCGTTTCCGCGATTTTTTGCAGGGCCAGATCGCCCACGGTGGAACCGTATAAATCGTTTGCGGAGCGGAAGCTGCCTACGTCGAACGTCAGCACCGACAGCGGCAGGCCATAGCGGCGCGCGCGGCGGATTTCATTGTCCAGCGTATCCTCGCCGGCGCGGCGATTGGCGGCGCCGGTGAGCGCGTCGACGGTGCTCATCTGCGACAGCTGGCCGGACAGGGCGTCGTTCTCGTGCTTCAATTCGCTCATGCCAAGGCCGAAGCTGACAAACTGCGCCAGGCTGGCGAAGCAGGCAAACTGCTCACGCGAGAAGGTGATGTGGCGGTCGAACATCAGGCAGATGGCGCCCATCTCGGGGCCACCCGGTTCCGCGCGCAGCGGCAGCGCCAGCACCATGCGCACATTACGGTCATGCAGCTGCATCGCCAGTTCCGGATCGCCGGCTTTTTCCGGCGCATCCAGCAGCACCATTTCGCCGCGCGAGACCGCCATCAGCGGCGGGAACACATCGCGCAGCGGCGATTGCAGCAGGCGGTCGCGCCGCTGGAGCAAACGTCCCAGATCCAGGTGGTTGCGCGCTTCCTGCGCCACCAATTGCAGGTCGCCGCGTCCTTTCATGTGCAGCAGCGAGGTATGGCGCACGCCAGGGAAATTACACAGGGCCAGGCAGATCTGCGAGGCCATGGTGGCGATGGTGTCGATGCCGCCCAAGGCGCGCTGCAGGCTGCGCTGCACGCCCAGCAGGTCGCGCAGCTCTTTTTCCTTGTCCAGCAGCTCCTGCTGCATGGCCGCCGCCGCATCGGCCGGCACGGCCAGCGCCTGCCGCACGGCCTGTTGCAGCTCGTCGTTGAGCACCGGGCAAATGCGGTAATCGAAGGTGCCATAGGCCATCAACTCGGGCAGCCAGGCGCTGTGCTCATAGGCGCACAGCAGCAGGATGGGAGCGCCGGCCCGGCTGCGGATCAGCGCACCGACGCCAGTCAGTTCATTCAGGTGGTCGAAACCGTTCAGGTCCAGGATCAGCAGATCGGTCTCGCGCTTGACCAGCGCGACGCCGGCGGCATCCACGCTGTCGCACAGCACCAGCTGGCTGAACATCTCTGCGCAGCAGGACTGGAATTCCGCGCGGCGCTCGCCGCTTGGGTTAAAAAATACGCCCGTGCTGCTCGATCGGGTGAAAACGTCCGCCATGATGATACTCCCCTGCTTTGGTTCTATTTTAGGTTTTAAAACTGTCTCGTCTGATAGTGTGCCATAAAGTTCATAATTAGCAATATTTTTTGCATTAAAGATCATTTTTTTTTGCCGGTGATGGCTTGTCTGTGTGAGTAAGCGCACGGTCCGGCCGGCAGCCCGCGCCATACTGTTCCTTCGACATCAAGGAGGACACCATGGCAAATTCGGAAAACAAGGCTGATCCAGGCTCGGCAAGCTTGCAGCGCGAAATTCAGCAGCGCCAGGACCAGGCGGACCGGCAAAGCCAGGGCGGCAGCGAGAGCAAGAGCAAGGAACCCGTCCAGACCACGGACCACCAATATCCCGGCACGCCGATGCCATCCCAGCACCTTGAAAAACCGGGGCTGGAAGCCGACATGCAGCAAAAGCCCGAATTCCTGGCGCCCGATTACGTCGGCAGCGGCAAGCTGGCCGGCATGGCGGCGCTGATCACCGGCGGCGACTCGGGCATCGGCCGCGCGGTGGCGGTGCTGTATGCGCGCGAAGGCGCGGACATCGCCATCGTCTACCTGGAGGAAGATCAGGATGCTGAAGACACCAAGCGTTATGTCGAGGCCGAAGGCCAGACCTGTTTGCTGCTCCGCGGCGATGTGCGGGATCCTTCGTTCTGCCGCGACGCAGCGCAGCAGGCACACGAGCGCTTTGGCCGGTTGGACATATTGGTCAACAACGCGGCGTTTCAGGAGCATGCGGAAAAACTGACCGACCTGACCGAGGACCGCTTTGACCTGACCATGAAGACCAACGTCTACGGCTACTTCCACATGGCCAAGGCGGTGCTGCCCTATCTGAAGCGCGGCGCCTCGATCATCAATACCGGCTCGGTCACGGGGCTGGAAGGCTCCAGCCATTTGCTGGACTACTCCACCACCAAGGGCGCGATCCACGCATTCACCAAATCGCTGGCTTCCAACCTGCTGGAGCAGGGCATCCGCGTGAACGCGGTGGCGCCAGGCCCGGTGTGGACGCCGCTGAATCCGGCCGACGCCACACCGGAAAAGATCGCCAAGTTCGGTGCGGACACCGACATGAAGCGCCCTGCCCAACCGCAGGAACTGTCGCCGGCCTATGTGTTCCTGGCCGCGCCGTGCTGCTCCAGCTACATCTCCGGCATTGTGCTGCCGATTACCGGTTCGGTGGGAGGCTAGTCATGGCCGCGCGCGCTTTGTGGAAAGGAGCGATCAGCTTTGGCCTGGTCTATATTCCGGTCGAGATGTACACGGCCGTGCAGGAGCACGACCTGGATCTGACCATGCTGGACCGGCGTGACTTCTCGCCGGTCGGCTACAAGCGCTATAACAAGAAAACCGGCAAGGAGGTGACGTGGGACGATATCGTCAAGGGCTACGAATACGAGGATAACGAGTACGTGGTGCTGTCCGACGAGGATCTGAAGCGCGCCAATGTGGAGGCGACGCAGACCATCGATATCGTGGCGTTCGTGGAGGCGGCCGATGTACCGCTCACCTATTATGAAACGCCCTACTACCTGGCGCCGGCCAAGGGCGGCGGCAAAGTGTATGCGCTGCTGCGTGAGACCTTGCGCAAGGCCGGCAAGATCGGCATCGCCACGGTGGTGATGCGCACCAAGCAGCATCTGTGCGCGCTGGTGTGCGTGGAAGACAAGATCGTGCTCAACACCCTGCGCTACGCGACCGAGATCCGCAGCGCCGAGGAGCTCAAGCTGCCGCCAGCCACCATGAAGGCCGCCGGCATCAGCGACAAGGAGCTGCAAATGGCGCTGTCGCTGGTGGACGGCATGAGCGAGGAATGGAATCCGGAGCAGTATCACGACACCTACAAGGAAGACGTGATGGCCATGGTGAAGAAGAAAATCAAGGCCGGCCAGACCAAGACCATCACGGCGCCGGACAAGGAAACGGCTGCGCCGAAAGCCTCCAATGTGGTTGATCTGGTGGCGCTGCTGCAGGATAGTCTGGGCAAGCGCGGCGGCAAGGGTGCGGCAGCCAAGTCGCGGCCTGCGCCCGTTGAGGAAGAGGAGGACGAAGAAGAGGAAGAAGCCAAGCCGAAGGCGCGCAGCAGCAAGTCCGGCAGCACCACGCGCCGCAGCACGTCGACCTCGCGCGCCAAGAGCAGTACCAAGTCCACCGCAAAGACCGCGAGCCACGCCACCGCAGCCAAACGCAAACCCGCCACCAGCCGCAAAGCCGCGTGATGAGCGGAGCGCGGCCAGCCCGCCGGGGCGGTGAGGCCGCGCTGTCCTGCGGCGTTCCCCCCTCCCCCGCTTAGCCCTGTCCTGGCTTGAACTTCATCAGCTTCATTGCCGGCGCCAGACCCTTGGCGGATTTGGCGTAATCGTCCCATGGTGCGTTGCCGACGTCGAGACGGTCGTGGACGTTGGTGACGTTCCATTGGTCCGCGCTCTGCAAGCCATCCAGCTCATCCCACGTAATCGGTACGGAGATGCCCAGGCCAGGCCGCGTGCGCGCCGACCATGCGCTGACGGTGGTGGCGCCGCGTCCATTGCGCAAATAATCGATGAAGATTTTGCCGACGCGGTTGCGCGGGCCGCTTTTCACCACAAAGCGATCCGGAATGGTTTGCGCCATGTGGGCAACAATCGCTTGCGAGAAGGACTTCACGTCGTCCCAACCGTAACCAGGCTTGATGGGCACCACCACGTGCAACCCCTTGCCGCCGCTGGTCTTGAGGAAGGCCGGCAGTTCAAGCCCGGTGAGGAAGGCGCGCATCAGGTGGGCCGCTTCCTTGACCTGGTCCCAGCTGACATTCTTGCCGGGGTCGAGGTCGAAGATCATGCGGTTGGGTTTTTCGTAGCTGCTGCCGTTGGCGTTTTGCGTGTGCAGCTCGACCACGTTCATCTGCGCGGCTGACAGCAAGGCTTCTTCAGTCGGCACTTCCAGCATCGGCGGGTGATCCGGATCGAGCGACTGCTTGAACTGCTTCACGCCAGGCATGCGGCTGATTTCAGCGTGCTTCTGGAAGAACAGTTCACCGCCCACGCCTTCCGGCGCGCGCACCAGCGATACCGGGCGGCCCTTGAGGTGCGGGATCATCAGGTCGGCCACCAGGGCGTAGTAGCGTATCAGCGCAATCTTGGTGGCGCCGCTTTGTTTGTCGATGACGCGGTCTGGATTGGTAATCTTCATGGAGGCGAGCGCGGATTGCATGGCGGGTTGCTCCTCTTTGATGTGAACTGGCGTTTCGCGTGTGATCCCTGCGGCGCGCTTGTCTTTGCGCAGGCCCTGGAACACGGCGTGGCGGATCGAGCCGGAATGGGTCCATTCGCTGAAGCTGATTTCTGCCACCAGTGTGGGTTTGAGCCAGTGGGCTTTTTTGTCGATGTCGCGGCTGGGGGCGAACGGGCTTTTATCGGCGTGGAGCTTGTCCATTTTCGCTTTCAGGTCCTGCAGCGAGGTGGCGTTGAAGCCGCTGCCGACGTTGCCGGCGTATTGCAGTTTGCCGTCCTGGTCGTAGGTGCCCAGCAGCAGAGAGCCGAAGCCGCTGCGCGAGCCTTGCGGGTCGGTGTAGCCGCCAATGACGAATTCCTGGCGCTGGCCGCATTTGAGTTTGATCCAGGTGCCGGTGCGGCGCGCGGTGTAGCGCGAGTCCTTGCGCTTGCCGATGATGCCTTCAAGGCCCATCTGGCAGGCGGCGGCGATCATATCCTGCGGCGGTGCGCTCAACGCGGCGCTGAAACGGACGTTGTCGGTTTCACGCTTGGCCATGATGTCTTGCAAGATAGCGCGGCGGTCCTCCAGCGGCAGATCGCGCAAATCGCGGCCGTTATGAAATGGCATGTCGAACAGGAAGTAGACGATGTCGCCGGGATGGTCTTCGTCGAAGGCGTTTTGCAGCAAGCCGAAGTCGGGGCGGCCGCTTTCATCATGGACCACGATTTCGCCATCGTACCAACCCGAGGGCAGCTTGAGGCGCGCCAGTTCGGCACGCAGCGGTTGCAGCTTGTGGGTCCAGTCGTTGCCATTGCGGGTAATCAGGCGGATGTCCTTGCCGTCCACGCGGGCCAGCAGTCGGTAGCCATCGAACTTGACCTCGAACAGCCAGTCCTCCGCCGACGCCGGCGGTGCATCGACCAAGGTGGCCAGTTGCGGCGACAGCGTCTCGGGCATCGCCGCCTTCGGCGCGGCGCGCGCCAATGCCGCGGCGTTGGCGGCCGACGGCTCCGTGGCCGCGGTCGTGTGGTGCGCAGCGGCGGGCATCGGCAGCGCTTTCACGCTGTCTGGCATCTCGTCCACCACACTGAATTCCTCAGCGGAGCGCACGTACTCATCGTGCTCCTTGATCAGCAGCCACGGCTCCTGCTTCTCGCCCTTCCCCTTCATCCGCACCAGCACCCAGCGGCCGTGCATCTTGTGGCCGTACATTTCAAATTTCAGATTGCCGGCCTTGAGCGCCTTGTGTGGATCATCGAGCGGCTTCCATGTGCCCTTATCCCAGATGATCACCTTGCCGGCGCCGTATTGCCTGGGCGGGATCGTGCCTTCGAAATCGTTGTACGAAATCGGATGGTCCTCAACATGCACCGCCATGCGCTTGTCATGCGTGTCGTAGCTCGGCCCTTTGGGCACGGCCCAGCTCATCATGACGCCGTCCAGCTCCAGGCGGAAATCGTAGTGCAGGCGCGTCGCCCAATGCTTCTGGATGACGAACGTCAGCGCACCAACGCCTTCCTCCCCCCCTTCCGCCGGTTCCGGCGTGATGGCGAAGTTGCGTTTGGCCTTATAGGTTTTGAGCGAGCCTTTCATGCGCTCAGCCTATGCCCGATTCAGCGCGCACACCGTGCGATAACGAACATGTAAGCGATTGTAAAGACCGTCAACGATACGATTTCAGGCGGCGTTTTTTGCTCAGAGACGCGGGAATTGTCCCGGGCCCGAAACCTGAAAACTAAAGGATTGAATCATGACTAAAGTAATCGCTACCCTGATCGCCGGCCTGTTCGCTACCGCAGCATTCGCACAGACTCCAGCCCCTGCCACTCCAGCCACCCCGGCCGCAGCCAAAGCCGAAGCCAAGGAAACCAAGGCAGCCGCCAAAGCCGAAGCCAAAGAAACCAAAGCCGAAATCAAGGCAGAAGCCAAGACTGCCAAGGTAGAAGCCGACGCCAAGAAAGACGTCGCCGTCGCCAAGGCCGAAGAAAAAGCCGACAAGGCCGACGCTCATGCCAAGGCCACCAAAGCCAAAGCCAAAGCGCATGCCAAGGCCGAAAAAGCAGAAACCACCCCTGCCCCAGTCGTGACCAAGTAACTATGTCATCCGGCGCACGCGGACGGTGCGCCGCTGCGGTCCATGGAACGCACGAGCTGACATAGCGCATGCCTTCCATGGACTCCGGCGTACGCCGGAGTGACGAAAAAAAAGCGGACCTCACGGTCCGCTTTGCGTTACTTCTGCGCCAGCGTCGTTGGCGGGGCATCGCCCCAACCACCGCCCAGCGCGCGGATCAACGCCACCGTCGTGATGGCACGATTGCCGCGCAACTGCACCGCATTGCGCTCCACCGTCGCCAGGTTGCGCTGCGCATCCAGCAGATCCAGATAGCTGGAGCGGCCGGCCGTGTACAGCTTCTGCGCCAGGTCCGCCGAACGGCGTGCCGACACCACGGCGTCTTCAATCTGCGCCGTCTGGCCAGCCAGGATGCGCAGGCCCGCCAGGTTGTCTTCGACTTCCGCGAACGCCGTCAGCACACTCTGACGATACGTGCCGACCGATTCCTCCAGCGCCGCTTCGCTGCGCGTGATGTTGGCGCGGTTGCGGCCACCATCGATCAACGGCATCGACAGAGCAGCACCCAGCAACCACGAACGGCTGCTCCACTTGAACACATCCGCCACCGTGTTACCCGAGACGCCGCCCGCATTCGCGTTAAGCACCAGCGATGGGAACATGGCCGACCGCGCCACGCCGATGCGGGCATTGGCCGCTTCCATCGCGCGCTGTGCGGCGGCGACATCCGGGCGACGCTCCAGCAGGGTCGAAGGCAGACCGGCAGGAATCACCGGCAGCAGCGTGCCATCCAGCAGCGGGCTGTTACCGGCCGTGTAGCTGGCCGCTGGCTTGCCCAGCAGGACCGCCAGCGCATGCTCGGTGGTCACGCGTTGACGCTGCAGGCCAATGGCTTCGGCCCGCGCCGTCGCCAGTTCGGTCTTGGCACGCGACAGATCGAACTCGCCAATGTCGCCCAGGTCGAAACGGCGCTGGTTGACCTTGACGTTTTCTTCACGCGTCTGCACCGTGCGGTTCAGCGTTTCCAGCTCGGCGTCGGTGGAACGAAGACGGAAGTAAGTCTGCGCCACATCGGCCTGCACCGCCAGCAACACCGAGCGGTAGTTGGCTTCCACCGAAGCGGCGTCGCCACGCGCTGCCGCCACATTCGACGATACGCGACCGAACAGGTCAACCTCGTAGCTGGCCGTCAGGCTGGCGTTGAACACCTTGGCCGGATCGACCGGCGTACCGGCCGGCAGGCCGGCCTCCGTCGGCGACTGGCGCAGACGCTGCGCACCGGCATTCACGCCGACCTGCGGGATGCGGTCCGCTTCCGCGATGCCGGCAATGGCGCGCGCCTGCTTGACGCGGGCCGCAGCCACGGCCAGGTTGGCGTTGGCGCGCGTGGCTTCGTTGATCAGCTCATTCAGGGCCGGATCATTGAAAGCCAGCCACCACTCGCCGCGCGGCTGCGCTTCGGCAGGTTGCGCCTGTTTCCAGGTGCTGCCGTCGGCGGCGGTCTTGACCTCCGCCGGCGCCTGCGACTCCTTGAAGGCGGTCGGCACTTCGATCGCTGGCTGCTTGAATTCCGGTGCGGCGCACGCGGTCATCAGCAAGGCAGCCAGGATGGGCGCAACGCCTTTTGCGATCATATGCAGCTTGTTCATGTTAGTGAGTCCCTTCCAGTTTGGCCGGAGCGGCATCCGCCGCCACGGCGTGTTTATTCTTCTCCAGACGCACAGCCAGGGTACGCAGCAGGACGTAGAACACCGGCGTCAGGAACAGGCCGAAGAAGGTCACGCCCAGCATGCCGGCAAACACCGCCACACCCATCGCATGACGCATTTCCGAACCCGCACCGTGCGAGAACACCAGCGGCAGCACGCCCATGATGAATGCGATCGACGTCATCAGAATCGGACGCAGACGCAGACGGCATGCTTCCAGCGCGGCTTCCACGATCGAACGGCCATGGTGTTCCAGCTCCCGTGCAAACTCCACGATCAGAATCGCATTCTTCGACGCCAGGCCAACCAGCACGAACAGCGCAATCTGGGTGAACACGTTGTTGTCGCCGTGGGTCAGTTTCACGCCAATCAGCGCGCACAGGATCGACATCGGCACGATCAGGATCACCGCCAGCGGCAGGGTCCAGCTTTCATACTGCGCAGCCAGCACCAGGAACACCAGCAGCACGCACAGTGGGAACACATAAATCATGGTGTTACCCGACAGGATGTCCTGATACACCAGCTCAGTCCATTCGTAGCCGATGCCTTTCGGCAGAACTTCGTTGACGATCTTGGTCATCTCGGCCTGCGCTTCGCCCGACGACACGCCAGGAGCCGGTGCGCCGTTGATTTCAGCAGCCACGTAGGCGTTGTAACGCTGTACGCGATCCGGGCCATAGCTGTCTTTGACGCGCATCAGCGAGGACAGCGGAATCATCTCGCCCTTGTCGTTGCGGACTTTCAGCTGAGCGATGTCTTCCGCATGCGAGCGGAACTGCTGGTCAGCCTGCACCCGCACCTGATAGGTACGGCCAAACTGATTGAAGTCGTTCACATACAGCGAGCCCAGATTGATCTGCAAGGTCTGATAGATCGTATTCAGCGGCACGCCCAGTTGCTTGGCCTTGGCGCGGTCGATATCAGCAAACAGCTGCGGCACGTTGATCTGGTAGCTGGAGAACACGCCGGCCAGTTTCGGGTTTTGCCATGCTTTCATCTGCACCGCTTGCACAGCTTTGTACAGCGCGTCGTAACCGAGGTTGTCGCGGTCCTCAATCATCAGCTTGAAGCCGCCGGTGGTGCCCAGGCCATTGACTGGCGGTGGCGGCAGCACCATCACAAACGCGCCTTCGATGGAACCCATGCGCTTGTTGATTTCAGCGGCAATCGCTTCTGCCGACTCGCTAGGCTTGGTACGCTGGTCGAATGGCTTCAGGCCAGTGAACACGATACCTGCATTAGGCGCGTTGGTGAAACCGTTAATCGACAGGCCGGGGAACGAGATCGAGTTCTCCACGCCAGGGATTTCCTTGGCGATGTCCGACATCTTGCGGATCACGGCATCGGTACGGTCCAGCGAGGCTGCGTCAGGCAGCTGGGCGAAGCCGATCAGGTACTGCTTGTCCTGCGCCGGCACGAAGCCCGGTGGCACCACCTTGAACATGAAGCCTGCCGCAACCGCCAGCACGGCGTACACGATCAGCGACGAGCCTTTGCGTTTCAACACGCCGGTCACGCCGGTTTCATAGCTGTGCGAAGCACGGTTGAAGAAGCGGTTGAACCAGCCGAAGAAGCCGCCAAACACCTTGTCCATGCCGCGGGTCAGCGCATCTTTCGGCGCATCGTGCGGTTTCAGCAGCGCCGCGGCCAGCGCAGGCGCCAGGGTCAGCGAGCTGAATGCCGAGATCACGGTCGAAATCGCGATGGTCAGCGCGAACTGCTTGTAGAACTGGCCGGACAGACCGGAGACGAAAGCGATCGGCACGAACACGGCGCACAGCACCAGCGCAATCGCGATAATCGGACCGCTCACCTCTTTCATCGCCTGGATGGTTGCGTCGCGTGGATTCAGGCCGTCGTGAATATTACGCTCGACGTTTTCCACCACCACGATCGCATCGTCCACCACGATACCGATGGCCAGCACAAGGCCGAACAGCGACAAGGTGTTGATCGAGAAGCCAAAGGCCAGCATCACGGCGAAAGTACCCACCACCGAGACCGGAACAGCCAGCAGCGGAATCACCGATGCGCGCCAGGTTTGCAGGAATACGATCACCACCAGTGCCACCAGGATGATTGCCTCGACCAGGGTGTGGATCACGGAACGGATCGATTCACGCACGAATTGGGTCGGGTCGTACACAATGCTGTATTCGACGCCTTCCGGGAAATCTTTCGACAGGCGAGCCATGGTCGAGCGCACGTCAGCCGACAGTTGCAGCGCGTTGGCGTTCGGTGCTTCGAAAATAGGGATCGCCACTGCCGATTTGTTGTTCAACAGCGAACGCAGAGCGTAGGAGTTCGAGCCCATCTCCAGGCGAGCCACGTCCTTCAGCAGCGTGACCGCGCCGTCGCTGTTGGTCTTCAGGATGATGTTGCCGAATTCTTCTTCCGACTGCAGACGGCCTTGCGTGTTCACGGTCAGCTGGAAGTCGGCGTTCTTGCTCGGGCCCTGGCCGATCACACCGGCTGCCACTTGCACGTTCTGTTCGCGGATGGCGTTCACCACGTCCCCAGCGGTCAGGCCGCGCTGCGCCACTTTCTGCGGATCGAGCCAGACGCGCATGGCGTAGTCGCCCGAACCAAACAGCTGCACCTCGCCCATGCCAGGCAGGCGTGCCAGCTGATCCTTGATGTTCAGCACCGCGTAATTGCGCAGATACAGGTCGTCGTAACGGCCGTTCGGCGAATTCAGGTGGACCACCATGGTCAGGTTAGGCGACGATTTGACGGTCGTCACGCCAATCTGACGCACTTCTTCCGGCAGGCGTGGCAGCGCGCGCTGGACGCGGTTCTGCACTTGCGTTTCGGCCTGCTCGACGTTAGTGCCGATCTTGAAGGTGACGGTCAGCGCCAGCGCGCCGTCCGAGGTGTTTTGCGAGGACATGTACAGCATGTTCTCGACGCCGTTGATCTGTTCCTCAAGCGGCGCGGCCACGGTTTCCGCGATGATCTTCGGATTCGCGCCCGGGTACTGCGCGCGCACCACCACCGACGGCGGCACCACGTCCGGGTACTCCGAGATCGGCAGCTTGAAGATGGATATCAAGCCGGCGACGAAGATAACGATCGACAGCACCGCCGCGAAGATCGGCTTGTCGACGAAAAATCGAGAGATATTCATTTTTAATTATTCCTTGCTAGTGCCAGTCTTTTTGGTATCAACTGCAGCGACTTTCTCTTCTTTCTTGGCCACGTTGGCTGCCAGCGGATCGGAATCCATCGGCACCACGGTCGGGGTCAGCGGCGAACCTGGCTTCACGCGTTGCAGGCCGTTGACGACGATCTTCTCGCCCGGTTTCAGACCTTCACGCACCACGCGCAGGCCATCGATTTGCTGGCCCAGCGTGACCGGACGGTATTCAGCCTTGTTGTCCTTGTCGACCACGAACACGAACTTGCGGTTCTGGTCCGTGTTGACGGCGCGTTCGTTGATCAGGATGGCTTGCTTGGCGCCGGTGCTGCCGGCCAGCTGCACGCGGGCGAACAGGCCTGGCACCAGTGCGCCATCGGTATTGGCCAGGGTGGCGCGCATGCGCACCGAGCCGCTGCGCACGTCCAGCTGGTTGTCGACGAATTCCAGCTTGCCTTCATGCGGGAAGCCGGTTTCGTTGGCCAGGCCGATCTTCACGGTGGCTGGCTTGCCCTGGTGGGCAGCGGCGCCAACGCGCAGATAGGTGTCTTCGTCGCCGTCGAACGAGGCGTAGATCTGATCCAGCGACACGACGGAAGTCAGCACCGCCGATGCATCCACCAGATTACCCAGGGTGATTTCCGCTTTCGACACGCGACCGTTGATGGGCGAGGTCACTTGCGTGTAGCTCAGATTCAGCTTGGCCGCTTCGTACTGGGCTTGCGCGGCGCGGGCGTCGGCGTCCAGCTGCTTGTAGCTCGATGCCGAAGCGTCATATTCACGCTGGGCGATGGCTTTATCGGCCAGCAGTTTTTCCGAACGCACCAGCTCCACCTTGGCCAGGTCGGCCTTGGCGCGCGCCGAGTTGGCGGCCGCTTCAGCGCGGTTGGCTTCCGCCTGGTATGGACGCGGATCGATCACGAACAGCACGTCGCCCTTCTTCACCTGCGAGCCAGGCTTGAAGTTGATGGCGGTGATGAAGCCGCTCACGCGCGGACGGATCTGCACTTGTTCGATGGCTTCCAGACGGCCGGAGAACTCCTGCGTTTCGATGATGCTTTTCTCGACCACGGCTGCAGCCGAAATCGGAGGACCGCCCGCACCTGCCGGTGCTTCTGCTGCCTTGCCGGTGGCTTCGCCACAGCCGGACAGTGCAATTGCGGCCAGGCCCGCCAGCGCCATAGCGGCGGCCAGCGGCCGGGCTACAGCGGTCATTGATTTAATGTTTTTCATTTAAAATCCTTTTTGTATGAAAATAATTAATAGAAAAGGCGGCACCGGGCGGTCTCAACGAAATCGAGAAAACACGGCACTAGCGCCCCGCCGGCAAGCCAGTGGGGACGTGACTCTTTACTGCTAAGGGTTAGGGGGATCCTATGCGGCTGGCGGCGTCTCGGACCGTTCCAGGCCGGCGATAAAACCGGCGATCTCACCCAGCGCCTGACATCGACAGGCGCATTCGTTACGTGCCCCCACATCATTCAGGGGCGCCGGCTGCATACGCCGGACAGTGGTCTTAACGCCGCACGAGATCAGCTTGGCGCCATATTGTTCCGCTTCGTCGCGCAGCGGGTCATCTTCAGTCGACAGGATCAAGGCCTGCGGCAGGTTTTTCAAACGGCTCGACTGCAGCGGCGACGCGTACGGGTGGGTGCGGTCGGCAGCATTCGGCAGGTAGCCGCGGTAGGCTTTCGCACAGGCGTCCGCCACGTCCAGCAACTCCGGCGCCGTCTGCATTTCGCGCATCGAGCAGGTGGTCAGGCCCGGGTCCAGCATCGGCATGATGAGGATCTGCCCCGTCAGCGCCGGGCCGCCGCGGTCGCGTGACATCAGCGCGCAGACGGCTGCCAGATTGGCGCCCGCTTCAATCCCTGCCACCAGCAGCTGCTTGCCGGTCCAGCCCAACTTGGTCTTATTCTTCTTGGCCCATACCAGCACCGCATGCGCATCTTCCACCGCCGCCGGGAAAGGCTTTTCGGTTGCCAGGGTATAGGCAGAGGCTAACACGGCGACATGCGGACTGTCGTCTGCCAAATGGCGCAGGAAGATATCCGCATCCTCCAGATCGCCGCCGACAAAGCCGCCGGCGTGGAAGAAGACCAGCAGCGCATCGCGCTTCACGCCCACGTCGCCACTGGTGTAGAGACGCGCCGCCAGCGGACCTTCCGCGCCCTTGACCTCAAGGCTGCGGACTTTCAGTTGGTCCGACAAAGTCGGCAGCTTCTCTACTGGATTGTTCATTGTTGCACCGTGCCCGATTCGTTGGAGGACAACATGGTAGCAGGATCGCAGACCGCCGCGTCGCCGCTGGCCACCAGGGTGAGGGCACGCACGCCGTGAACTTCGACCTGCGCGGTGTGGGAATAGGCATCGGTATATACCACGCCTGCCAGTGCCACCGACGTCAGCGCCAGTGTCATCGTTGCGAAAATTGCATCCCGATATTTCATGATAAGTCCTCCTTTCTTCGTCTTTTGCTTTGTGCAGTACAGCAATCTTAAACTTGATCTACAATCCGATAAATACGGCAAAGTTGAATTGATTGTTCAGAATCCGGAACAATGAGGCTCAAAGATGAATAAACTTCAAGCGATGGAAGTGTTTGTGCAGGTGGTGGACGCCGGCGGCTTTACGCGCGCGGCGGAAAACATGAAATTGCCGAAGGCGACGGTGTCTACCTTGATCCAGTCTCTGGAGACGTCGCTGGCGGCCAAATTATTGCATCGGACCACGCGCCACGTCAGCGTGACGGCCGACGGCGCCGCCTATTACGAGCGCTGCCTGCGCATCCTGGCGGACGTGCGCGAGGCCGAGGAATCGCTGTCGCGCACCCGGCTCAGCCCTTCCGGACGGCTGCGGGTGGATGCGCCGACCGGCCTGTCCAGCGAAGTGATTGTCCCGGCCCTGCCCGATTTTTTCGAGCGCTATCCGGACATTCAGCTGGAGCTGGGCTCCAGCGACCGCACGGTGGATCTGGTCGAGGAAGGCGTGGACTGCGCGGTACGTGGCGGACAGCTGGGCGATTCCAGCCTGATCGCGCGCCGGGTCGGCATCATGCATTTCATTACCTGCGCCACGCCGGCCTACCTGGACCGCTACGGCCGGCCCACCCATCCGAACGAACTGCTGCGCCACCGCTGCGTCAACTATTTCTCCTCGCGCACCGGTAAAATCTTCGACTGGGACTTCACGCGCAACGGCGAGCGGGTGCAGGTCGCCCTGCCCGGCCTGATCGCGCTGAACGACACCAATTCGTACACGGCGGCGGGGCTGGCCGGCTTGGGCATCGTGCAGATGCCGAATTTCTGGATGGAGCCGATGATCAAGGACGGCCGCTTTGAAACCATCCTTGACGACTGGCTCAGCGATCCGCTGCCGGTGCATGTGGTGTATCCGCAGAACCGCCATCTGTCGGCCAAGGTGCGCGTATTTGTCGAATGGATTGCCGAACTGTTTTCCAATCACCCTGGCATGCGCCTGCCCAAAGGTCCGGCGGCGCGTGCTTCTACCTTAGAGGTTGCCATATGACCGAACGTATCGTTTTCCTTGATCGCGACAGCGTGATCGCCAATGTGCGCAAGCCCGCGTTTGCGCACGAGTGGACCGAATATGCGGCCACGCGCGCCGGCGAGGCGGTGCGGCGCCTGCGCGATGCGCGCGCCACCATCTGCATCACCAACAAGGTGCCCTTGTCGGCGGATGATCTGGCGCAGCTGCCGGACCTGAAGATGATCGCGGTGGCGGCCACCGGCACCAACATCATTGCTCTGGCGGCGGCAGCGCAGCGCGGCATTGTGGTGTCCAACATCCGCAACTACGCCGTGCATACGCTGCCGGAGCATACGTTTGCGCTGATCCTGGCGCTGCGCCGGCAACTGGTGGCATACCGCGCCGATATCGAGGCGGGACTGTGGCAGAAATCCGAGCGATTCTGCCTGTTCGGTCATCCGGTTTCCGACCTGGCGGGCAGCCGTCTGGGCCTGTTCGGCTATGGGGCGCTGGGCAAGGCCACCGCGCAGATCGCGCGCGCGTTCGGCATGGAAGTCGTTGTCCACAATCGCTCGCCGCTGCCGGACGCCGCCGCCGATGGTGTGCGCGAAGCCAGCTTTGACGAGGTGCTGGAGACCTCGGACATCATCAGCCTGCACCTGCCGCTGACCGACAAGACCCGCAACATGATCAGCGCCAAAGAGCTGATCCGCATGAAGCGCAACGCCCTGCTGATCAACACCGCGCGCGGCGGTCTGGTGGACGAAGTGGCGCTGGCCGATGCCTTGCGCGCCGGCGTGATCGCCGGTGCCGGCTTTGACGTTCTGATGACCGAACCGCCGCCGGCGGACAATGTGCTGCTCAACCTGCGCCTGCCCAACTTCATTCTCACGCCGCACTCGGCGTGGGCCAGCACGCAAGCCATGCAGACGCTGGTCGATCAGCTGATCGACAATATCGAAGCCTGGGTGGCCGGCGCACCGCGCAATGTGGTGACGGCATGAAGTGCGCCGTTCTGATCGCCGCCCTGCTGTCGGCCCATGTGCACGCAGCGCCGCCGGCCGGGCAGGATGCGCTGGCCGGACCGCAAGTCAGGGTCGATGTCGGCGGGCGCAAACTGAATACCTACTGCACCGGCAAGGGCTCGCCCACCGTGCTGTTCGAGGCCGATGCCGGCCGCGCCGGGTGGGACTGGTCGGCGGTGCTGCCGGAAGTGGCGAAGCACACACGCGCTTGCGTGTACGACCGCGCCGGCCTGGGTTCGAGTGATCCGATTATCCGCGCCTCGACGGTGGCCAATGCCAGCAAGGACCTGAACTTCCTGATCAGGAACGCCCGCATGGAGGGGCCATTCGTACTGGTAGGCGCCGGTTATGGCGCCATGGTGGCGCAGCACTTTGCGCTGCGCTCGCGCGGCGCCAACGTCAGCGCGCTGGTGCTGGTCCAGCCGATGCATGAAGACGCCCTGCCCGCCGACCGCGCGGCAAAGCTGGATGCGATGCTGGCCTGCCTGGGCGCGGCCGAACAAGGCAAGCCGGGTGCGGAGTGCGGCTATGCCGCCAGCAGCATCAACGGCGAGATCGGCCCGGCGCTGGCGGCGGCGCAGGCAGCGCAGGTCAGCAAGCTGACTTACTGGCGCGCCCGCGCGTCGGAGCTGGACAGCCTGGAGGTCAGCGCCGATCAGTTGCGCAAGGCACGCAAACCGTTTGGCGGGATCAAGGTGAGCGAGGTGGCGCAGGCCGATCCGGCAGCGATCAGCGCGGCGGTGATACAGACGATTGCGGCCAGGCCGGACGCGCAATGATCCGGCGTCCTGCGCTAAGGCCGTTCAGTTAACGCCTGAACGGTCATTCCGGCGCACGCCGGAATCCATGGAAGGCCAGCGTTGACACAGCTCAGGCGTTCTATAGGTTCCGGCTTTCGCCGGAACGACAGGCTTAACTGAACGGCATGAGCGTCTTGCGCTAGAATTTCCCCATCATCGTGTATGAATGGGGAACTACTATGCATATCTTTGATATCGTTTCAGCCCACATGGGAGCGGTCGGCCTGCCCTTGTATGCCGTCTCCGCAACGCGCGTCAATCTGCCTGATACGCCGACGCTCCTTTTCCTCCACTGGCACGGCTTCCGCCGCGCCACCCCGCTGCAACTGGATGGCGTGGACCTGCCGCCGCGCGCCGTGCCCAGCTCGGCCCTGCAGTTCGACGGCACCTTGCATAAGACCGAACAGGAAGTGCTTGATGCGGCCTGGCGGCTCGGCGCCTGGAATGTCGAGCGCTGGCAACGGCGCGCCTGCAACCACGTGTCCGCCAAGGCCAGCGAAGCCTTCGACTGCCGCCTGGCCTTTGGCGACAATGCCGCCGACTACCCCGACGACACGGTGCTGGGCACCGATCCGTCGCTGCGCAATGAGTTGATGCATCTGGCCGCGCGCAAGGGCTATTCGCGCTGGCTGTTCCAGCCGAACAAGGGCGGCATCTGGTCCGGCATCGGCCCCGCCGACGACAGCCTGGACGCCGATGGCGGCCGTCAATCGGACTGTCCGGTAACGCCGCTGCCACCCGGCCCGGCCGCCAGAACCGTCTATCAGCTTGGATACATTTTGTTACAAACAGGCGGCTTGGCGAGGTCTTGAAAATAAAAAGGCCGCAACCTATTTTCGCCTCGCTGAAGTCAGGTCCAGCTGAGTCTGGGCCGGTTCACTTTGGAATGATCTGTAACCATTGGAGATAGAAATGATGAAAATTCGTCCCCTTTACGACCGGGTTATTGTTAAGCGAATTGAGCAACAACGCCAAACCGCCTCCGGTATCGTGATTCCTGATTCCGCCGCAGAAAAGCCTGAACAAGGCGAAGTGCTGGCAGTCGGTCACGGCCGGGCACTGCCGGACGGCACGCTGCGCGCGGTGGCGGTCAAGGTCGGCGATTCTGTATTGTTCGGCAAATACGCCGGTCAGACCGTCAAGCTGGATGGCGAAGAGGTGCTGGTAATGCGCGAGGAAGACATCCTCGGCGTGATCGAGCAATCCTCGGCCGCTGTGAAAGCCGCCGCTTAACCCTGTCTGACTATACGGAGAAAAAAATGACTGCAAAAGAAGTCCAATTCCATGATGACGCGCGCGCCCGTATCGTGAAAGGCGTGAACGTGCTGGCCAATGCCGTGAAAGTAACGCTGGGTCCGAAGGGCCGCAATGTGGTGATCGACCGCAGCTTCGGCGCGCCGACCATCACCAAGGATGGCGTCTCGGTCGCCAAGGAAATTGAACTCAAGGACCGCCTGGAAAACATGGGCGCGCAGGTGGTGAAACAGGTCGCCTCGAAAACCGCCGATGTGGCCGGCGACGGCACCACCACCGCTACCGTGCTGGCCCAGTCCATCGTACAGGAAGGCATGAAGTACGTGGCGGCCGGCATGAACCCCATGGATCTCAAGCGCGGCATCGATCAGGCCGTAAGCGCGGCCATCGCGGAACTGAAGAAAATCTCGCGCCCGATCAGCACCAGCAAGGAAATCGCCCAGGTGGGCTCGATTTCGGCCAACTCCGACAGCGCCATCGGCGACATCATTGCGCAAGCCATGGAGCGCGTTGGCAAGGAAGGCGTGATTACCGTGGAAGACGGCAAGTCGCTGGAGAACGAGCTGGAAGTGGTGGAAGGCATGCAGTTCGACCGCGGCTACCTGAGCCCCTACTTCATCAACGATCCGGACAAGCAACTGGCGCGGCTGGAAGATCCGCTGGTGCTGCTATACGACAAAAAGATCGGCAACATCCGCGAGCTGCTGCCGGTGCTGGAAATCTCGGCCAAGGCCGGCAAGCCGCTGTTCATCGTGGCGGAAGAAGTGGAAGGCGAAGCGCTGGCCACGCTGGTGGTGAACTCGGTGCGCGGCATCCTGAAAGTGGCGGCCGTGAAGGCGCCGGGCTTTGGCGACCGCCGCAAGGCCATGCTGGAAGACATCGCCGTGCTGACCGGCGCCACCGTGATTTCCGAGGAAACCGGGCTGACGCTGGAAAAAGCCACGCTGGAACAGCTGGGCAGCGCCAAACGCATCGAGGTGCTGAAGGAATCGACCACCATCATCGATGGCGCCGGCGATCAGAAACGCATTGATGCGCGCGTGGCGGCGATCCAGTCGCAGATCGAGCAAGCCACCAGCGACTACGACAAGGAAAAACTGCAGGAACGCGTGGCTAAGCTGGCGGGCGGCGTAGCCGTGATCAAGATCGGCGCAGCCACCGAAGTCGAGATGAAAGAGAAACGCGACCGCGTCGACGATGCGCTGCACGCGACCCGCGCCGCGGTGGAAGAAGGCATTGTGCCGGGCGGCGGTGTGGCGCTGCTGCGTGCGCGCAAGGCGATCGCCCAGCTGCAGGGGGCGAATGCCGACCAGCACGCCGGCATCCAGATCGTGCTGCGCGCGCTGGAAGAACCGCTGCGCGTGATCACGTCCAACGCCGGCGATGAGCCGTCGGTGGTGGTGGCCAGAGTGATTGAAGGCGAAGGCAACTTCGGCTACAACGCCGCCACCGGCCAGTACGGCGATCTGGTGGAAAGCGGCGTGATCGACCCGACCAAGGTCACCCGCACCGCGCTGCAAAACGCGGCATCGATCGCTTCGCTGATTCTGACCACCGAAGCCACGATCTCTGAAACCACGGCTGAAGAGAAGCAGAAGGAACTGGCCTAAGCGTAGCTCCGGCTAGTTGATGCGATCCACCACCAGATGGTTGTCCTGGTCGAGCACCCAGACGTCTTCGTAGTCGACTTCGAACAGGTGACCATCGGGGTCCTTGAAGTAGCCGGCGATGCCCCAGTGAGTGCGGGTGGCAGGTTTGACGATCCTGCCGCCCGCCTCTTCCGCCTTGGCCAGAATGCGCGGCACGTCCTCGGGCTTGCGGGCCACGTGAATCAGCGCCACCCCGGAGAAACCCTTGTTCTCCGGCGTCGGCTCCAGTGCATCCTTGGCCAGATCGCCGCGGTTGATCAGGCAGATGGCGTAACCGCCCATATTGAATTTGACGAAGCCGTCACTGCTGGTGGGCGAACGCTGCCAGCCCAGCGCCTCATAAAAGCGCGCCGCGCGCGCCACGTCGTTCACCCCCAGCAGCACCATGTGCATGCGCTGGCTCGGCGCCAGCGTCTCGGCAAAAATATAGGTGTGGCCTACGGCTTGATCCAGCATTAAAAACTCCCCGGCAGTAAAATATTTTTATCGACCTGGCGCACATCGCGCAGGCCGCAGAAGGCCATCGTCAGATCCAGCTCGTTGCGGATGATGTCCAGGCATTTGCTGACGCCCTGCTCGCCCATCGCGCCCAGTCCGTACAGGAAGGGACGGCCGATGTACACGCCTTGCGCGCCCAGCGCCAGCGCCTTGAGCACGTCCTGGCCGGAGCGGATGCCGCCGTCCATGTGCACTTCGATCTGCTTGCCGACCGCATCGACAATTGCCGGCAACGCGCCGATCGAGGACTCGGCGCCATCGAGCTGGCGGCCGCCGTGGTTGGAGACGATCAGCGCATCGGCGCCGCTTGCCACGCACAGGCGCGCATCTTCCGCATCCATGATGCCCTTGATGATCAACTTGCCGCCCCAACGCTGCTTGATCCACTCCACGTCCTTCCATGACAGGCTGAGATCGAACTGCTGCGAGGTCCACGACGACAGCGAGGACATGTCCGATACCGAAGTCGCATGGCCGACGATGTTGCCGAAAGTCCGCCGCCTGGTGCCCAGCATGCCCAGGCACCAGCGCGGCTTGGTGGCCAGGTTGAGGATATTCGGGAGGGTCAGCTTGGGCGGCGCCGACAAGCCGTTGCGCAAGTCCTTGTGGCGCTGGCCCAGCACCTGCAGGTCCAGCGTCAGCACCAGCGCCGAGCAGCGTGCGGCCTTGGCGCGGTCGATCAGGCGGTTGATGAAATCGCGGTCCTTCATCACGTACAGCTGGAACCAGAACGGCTTGCTGGTATGCGCGGCGATGTCTTCGATCGAGCAAATGCTCATGGTTGACAGGGTGAACGGCACACCGAATTTTTCCGCCGCCCTGGCGGCCAGGATTTCGCCATCGGCGTGCTGCATGCCGGTCAGGCCGGTGGGCGCGAGCGCGACCGGCATGGCCACCGGCTGGCCGATCATGGTGCTGGCCAGCGAGCGGTTTTCCAGGTTGACCGCCACGCGCTGACGGAACTTGATTTTGGCGAAGTCGTCGTTGTTGGCGCGGTAGGTGGATTCGGTCCAGGAACCGGCATCAGCGTAATCGTAAAACATGCGCGGCACGCGTTTCTTAGCCAGCAGGCGCAGGTCTTCAATATTGGTGACGATGGTCATGCACACGCTCCCTGGTAACGATGATCGACAGATCATCGGGCATTTTTAAGAAAATGCCAATAGGGATGTGTGGTCAGCGGAGGTGCAGATAAAGCTGAAAGAAGGCAAATAGCATGGAAAATTGCAGTGCAGCGAGGGAAATGCCGAAAGTAATCATCCAATTGCGCGTATCTTGCCGCATGCGCTCCAGCTCCACCTTGCTGGCGTAGTGCGCCAACCGTTCATCCAGATAAGCCTTCAGGTCGCGGATGGCGTCCTTCAGGTCAGCCCTGGTGACATAGTTGGCGCGAATCTCTTCAACGATTTCCACCGCCGTTTCCATTTGACGCTCCTGCAGCGATACGCGCAGCTCAATGCTTTGATCATTCGCCATGGCGGCCTCCCGGTCAAGAAAAGTAGTCTATCGTGCGCACTTGAGACCGCGTTTGAGCCGCCGCAAGGAAGGCTCACTCCACAAAAAAAGCCGCCCGGGCAGGCGGCTTTAAAAGGGGGAGCTTTTGAATCGCTGTTCAGGAACGCGCTTTGCGGCTGCGGGCGTAGCCGGCCAGCAGCGCAATGCCGCCCAACATCATGCCGTAGGTGGCTGGCTCGGGCACCGAGGATACCAGCGAAATCGCATAGCTGCCGCCCATCGTGCCATCGGCGTTGCCGGTGACGATGATGTGGTAGGCGCCCGCCATGCTGAGCGGCAGGTCATTGGTGATGTTGTTGCCCGCATAGGTCGCATACCACGGGCCCGCATTGGTGGAAGTGCCGCCGTACACCGAGTACGTCAGGCCGGTAATGCTGAACACATTCGTGTTGCCCAGCGTGAGCATGATGGCGTTTGCAGAGCTACCGAGGCTGCCTGCCGGAATCGTGAAATCGATGGTGTCGGTGAACATCCCGACTTCATGCATGAACATGTGCCCGTATGGATTCATGACGTCGGTGGTGATCGCACCAGCGTCAATCTGGAAATCATCCGCAGAAGCAACGCCAGCAGCCATCGCGATCAGCGAGGCAGCAATTATCTTTTTTACTTTCATGATCATCCCTTTTCATTTAAAGAACAGCGCGTAGATCGGAATATCCCTTGGGTGGGATGCAGGCGATCTTATCTAAGTCAACAAGCTCGACCGGGCGCGTTCCATACCTTTAAGAAACGATTTAGAAAATACAACGGAAATTAACTATTGATATGCGGATTTCACATTTAGAAAATGCGGCCAGGAAAGCAAAAGGGCCTGATGATTGCTCATCAGGCCCTTCTACATGTTTGGTGCGGCTGGCAGGAATCGAACCCACGACCCCTTGGTTCGTAGCCAAGTACTCTATCCAGCTGAGCTACAGCCGCTTAACTTTTACTACAACTGCTATCAGACAGACTCGACAGTCTATCCAACTTTAAATCTGGTGCGGCTGGCAGGAATCGAACCCACGACCCCTTGGTTCGTAGCCAAGTACTCTATCCAGCTGAGCTACAGCCGCGCAAAACAAGAAGATTATAACAGCACTTTCTTGTAGAAAACAGAAGAATCTTCCAACTCTTCCGGCAAAACGATTGGTGCGGCTGGCAGGAATCGAACCCACGACCCCTTGGTTCGTAGCCAAGTACTCTATCCAGCTGAGCTACAGCCGCACTGTGCAAGCATTATAAAGCATAAATTTTATTTTGCAAGGTTGGATATTTTCTATCGTTTAGTTGGTCCGGCGCACGAAGTTCCGAATCAACCGCCCTGCAAAACTGCTTTGCTGCATTCTTTCAAACAGCATGCCGTTCGAAAGAAGCAGCATTATAGAGACAGTCCCATGGCTTGTCCAGCACTCCGTGTCAGGTGCCAAACTCGGCCGCCGCCTTGGCTGCCCACAGCGCCTCGTTGTAGGAGGCATACGGAATGCCATAGCAATCCACCTGCCCGCCCGCTCCGACAAACTTGATCCACCACCCCGCCGCGTCGGACAGAAGGGCAATATCGCCAGGCCGGCATTGCGCGCTCATGTCCTCGCCCTGCTCCAATACCACAATCTTGACTTTCCGATGCTTGATAACGCTAGCCATAGCGCCGCTCCCTTCCTTCATTCATGCCAGTGATTACGCACATTACAAATATAAATTTGCATTCGATTGCGCATTGCAGCATCATTCAACTGTCTCCTCTATTCTCCTCCAAGGAAATAGATTTAGCCCGCTCCTGTAGCGGGCTTTTTTTTTACCGTGTACGATGCACTCAACCTTTGCCTTTTCATAAGACAGATAACAGAGAATACACGCACCGCATGAATTCGCCTTCCGCCGTCCCGCCCCCCGCCGCCGACTGGTCCCAAACCGCCCTTGGCGATCCCGCAGGCTGGCCGCCCAGCCTGCGGCTCACCACCGACATCATGCTCAACTCCCCGCAAGCCATGCTGCTGATGTGGGGACCCGAGCAAATCATGATCTACAACCAGGCTTACGCTGAATTGATTGCCCTGCCCGGTCTGCGCGCGCCTGGCGGCAAGGTGCCGTCGGTGCAGCCGGCCGCGTGGAGCTGGAGCAGCGCCGCCCTGGCCGAGGTGCGCGCCGGCCGCAGCCTGGCTTACCACGGCTGCAGCCTGCCGGTCTGGCGCAATCAGCGCGTCGAACCGATGGCACTGGATTTGTATTACACGCCGATCCGCACGGAACACGGCGTGCACGGCATCCTGTGCACGCTGGTGCCGGCGCTGGCGGCCGCGGTGGCGGAGCAGAACGCGCCATTGCGCCTGTTGGTGGTGGAAGACAACGCCGACGCCCGCTACCTGGTGTGCGAAACCCTGCGCGCCCTCGGCCACGAGGTGCAGGCCGTGGCCAGCGGCGAGGAAGCCTTGCCGCTGCTGAGCATTCAACAGTTCGATGTTCTGTTCACCGACGTCAGTCTGCCCGGCATGTCGGGCGTCGATCTGGCGCGTCACGCACTGCAGCGGGCGCCACAGTTGGCTCTGCTGTTTGCCTCCGGTTACGGTGACGAACTCACTCGCCACCTGGAGTTTCCGGCCCTGTCCCTGCAAAAACCGTACGACATCGACCAACTGCAGAGTGCACTGGAGCGTATCGCGACCCAATTGCGCACGCGCTGATTATTTTGTCCTGGACACTCCCGCAACCGTGCGGAGCCAGCATCGAAGTTGGCGCTAGAATAAGCGCATGATTCCGAACGACCCTACCGCTACTTCGCCGCCCGCGCCGGACGCGCACGAAGAATTGTTGCGCGCCAGGGAGGCTTTGCGCCAAAGCCAGCTTGAACTGCGGGCGCTCGCCAATTCGATGCCGCAACTCGCATGGATTGCCGAACAAGAAGGCCCGATGGTGTGGTACAACCAGCGCTGGTATGACTACACCGGCACGACCCCTGAACAAATGACCGGCGACGGCTGGCAGCGGGTGTATGCGCCCGATTGCCTCGGCGCCATGGAATCGCATTGGGAGCACTCGCGCCGCACCGGCACCCCGTTTGAGCTGGAAATTCCGATCCGCAGCGTCAGCGGCGAATTCCGCTGGTTCCTCACGCGCGCCAACCCGGTGCACGACAGCGACGGCAACATTGTGCGCTGGTTCGGCACCAGCACCGACGTCGATCAGGTCAAGCGCGTGCAGGAAGCGCTGCGCGATGAAACCGCCGTGCTGGAACTGCTCAACCACACCGGCACCATGCTGGCCTCGCAGCGCGACTTGCGCCCCCTGCTGCAGGAAGTCACCGATGCCGCCACCAGCATCAGCGGCGCGCGCTTTGGCGCCTTCTTCTACCACACCACCAATGCCGCCGGCGAAGCCATGCTGCTGCACACCCTGTCGAGCGGAGCGCCGGACGCCTTTGCCGAGCTGGGCCAGCCGCGCGCCACCGCCCTGTTCGGCCACAGCATGCGCGGCGAAGGCACCATCCGCAGCGACGATCTGCTCAAGGATCCGCGCTACGGCAAGAACTTCCCCTACCACGGCGTGCCGGACGGCCATCCGCCGGTGCGCAGCTACCTGGCGGTGCCGGTGGCGCTGCGTGGCGGCCCGGTGATCGGCTGCCTGTTGTTTGGCCACCCGCAGCCGGGCATCTTCACTGAACGCACCGAGCGCATCATCGGCGGCATTGCCGCCCAGGCGGCGGTGGCCATCGACAATGCACGCCTGTACGAGGCCGCGCAACAGGCCGCCGAAGAACGCAAGATACTGCTCGACAGCGAGCGCCAGGCGCGCGCCGAGGCCGAGCGCACCAGCCAGCTCAAGGACGAGTTCCTGGCCACCCTGTCGCACGAACTGCGCACTCCGCTGACCGCCATCCTGGGCTGGGCCCAGGTCTTGCGGCGCGGCAGCCGGGACGAGGCCGACCTGCAGCGCGGCCTGCAAACCATCGAGCGCAACGCCCGCGCCCAGGCCCAGCTGATTGAGGATCTACTGGACATGAGCAGCATCGCCTCCGGCAAGGTGCGGCTGGAAATGCAGCCGCTGGCGCCGGCGGCGCTGGTGGCGGCCGCGCTGGAATCGGTGCGCCCGGCAGCGGAGGCCAAGCAGATTCAGATCGAGCGCGACTTTGCGCGCACGCCCGGCATGGTGGCCGGCGACGCCAACCGTCTGCAGCAGGTGCTGTGGAACCTGCTCAGCAACGCCATCAAATTTACCCCGCGCGGCGGCACGGTCCGGGTCGGCGTGCAGCCGGACGGCGACCACGTGGCCATCACCGTGCATGACAGCGGCATCGGCATCACCCCCAGCTTCCTCGGCCATGTGTTTGAGCGCTTCCGTCAGGCCGACGCCACCACCACCCGCCAGCACGGCGGCCTCGGTCTGGGGCTGGCCATCGTCAAGCACCTGGTGGAACAGCATGGCGGCACGGTCAGCGTGGCCAGCGAAGGCGAAGGCCGCGGCGCCAGCTTCACCCTGCGCCTGCCGACCTATGGCAGCACCCAGACCGCGGCGCGCGCCGAGCCGGCCATGCCGGCGCCGCCGCATGCTGCACCGCATGATCTGAGCGGGCTACAGGTGCTGGTGGTGGATGACGAAGACGATGCGCGCGAACTCATCAAGCGCATCCTCATCGACTGCAATGCCGAGGTGCTGACGGCCGCCACCGCCACCGAAGCCTTAAACCTTTTGCAACACGAGCGCCCCGACCTGATGGTCAGCGACCTCGGCATGCCGGAGGTGGATGGCTATGGCCTGCTGGATCGCATTCGTGCCATGGGGCCGTCGCGCGGCGGCGACCTGCCGGCCATCGCCCTGACCGCATTTGCCCGCTCGGAAGACCGGATCAAGGCCCTGGCCAGCGGGTTTCTGGCCCACATTGCCAAGCCGGTGGAGCCCAATGAATTGATCGCCAAGGTGGCCGCCACCAGCGCTGCCCAGCGGCATGCATAAAGGAGATGAAAAATTACCGCACGGCAAGTACATACTCCTACTTGCAGACGCGGCGCTGTCCTACAAGCAATTTTAAAAACTCTTGATACACTACAATAATCTAAAAAAAGGCGTACAATAGTTTCCACATGGAAATTTGTGCCGTTGTGTGCGCCGCAGCACCCAAGCCTGGGCTATTATCGAATTTATACCGAATACTGAGACTGACGAGACCACACACTATGCCGAGCCGAGACGAAATCCTGAACGCCAAAATTCTGGTGGTGGATGACAGCGCAGACAACGTCGACCTGATGTTGGAAATCCTGCGCGAGGCCGGCTATACCAATGTTTCGTCCACCATGCTGCCCGAGCAGGTCTGCCCGCTGCATCGCCAGCATAACTACGACCTGATCCTGCTGGACCTGCAAATGCCGGGCCTGAACGGTTTTCAGGTCATGAAGGGGCTCAAGGAAATCGAGCAAGGCGGCTACCTGCCGGTGCTGGCCCTGACCGCCCAACCCAGCTTCAAGATCGCCGCGCTGGAAGCGGGCGCGCGCGACTTCATCAGCAAGCCGTTCGACCTGCTGGAGGTGCACAAGCGCATCCACAATATGCTGGAAGTGCGCCTGCTCTACCGCGAACTGGCCCAATACAGCCGCCAGCAGCAGGAACTGGCGCTGCACGACCCCCTCACCAGCCTGCCGAACCGGCGCCTGCTGGAAGACCGTATTTCCACCGTGCTGCAGCACGCCACCCGCCAGCAGAACAAGGCGGCCGTGATGTACCTCGACCTGGACGGCTTCAAGACCATCAACGACACCCACGGCCACGCCTACGGTGACGAGATTCTCAAGCAGGTGGCGCAGCGCCTGGTCGGCTGCTCGCGCAAGGAAGACACGGTGGCGCGCGTGGGCGGCGACGAGTTCGTCATTGTCATGGGCAATATCGCCACCGTGGCCGATACCCAGGAGCCGTGCAACAAGCTGATCGAGGCGGTGTCGCAGCCGTACCAGATCAATGGCCTGACGCTGCAGCTGTCGACCAGCATTGGCGTCGGCATCTTCCCCGACGACGCGACCGAAGTGGCGCCCCTGATTGCGGCCGCCGACGGCGCCCTGTATGAAGCCAAGCGGTCCGGCAAGAACCGCTGCTGCACCGCGCAGATGATGCGCACACCGCCCACCCAGCACCACGCCATGTCGGCCAGCCTGGCATGAGCGCGCGGCGGGCCATGCAGCGCCCGCCCCGCCCATTTGCCCGCTTAATGGGTTGCGGCTTCCTCCTTCAAGCCTTTTTGCGTGCTTTGCTCGACCTTGCCGGCGTGCTGGTGGTCGTCATGCGCGTCCACGGTTTCCGGCGGCACTTCAATGCGGGTGATGCCGGCATCCACCGACACCGGATCGCTGGCCGGGAACGTCATCTCGACGCCGCTGTCGAGCAGGGTTTCCTTGGCCTGCTCCTGCGGCGTTTCCTGCTCGTGGCTGGCCAGCGTGGTGATGGCCGCCGCCCACTTGACGAACTCCAGGTTGGCCAGGTCGCGCACCGTGTGCACGTTGAAGGCCTGGGCCAGCGCCTTGGCATCCTTGGCGCTTAGCCCGCGCAGCGCGCTGACCGGGGCGTCGGCCAGCGCGCGGAAGCTCAGGCCCACGTATTCCTTGTCCACGACAGTATCGATATTCATGATGGATTCCTTTCAGTTGAACGTCCTGCCCCACTGTGCCAGCCGGCCTGCCGCGGGTCTGTGCGGGAGCGAACGCTGCTCCCGCTGCCTGACCGCTGTTGCGTTCGCCTGCATGGCGCTTTTGACATTCATATAAGCGCTTGCTATGATCGATTGATGCTTTCGTGGCAGAGACACCCGTGCCTAAAATAGAAAAACCAAAGATCCTGGTCGTTAACGACGACGCCAACAGCCTGTTCGCGCTGACCAGCCTGCTCGCCCAATGGGCCGAGCAGGAAAGCTACGAAGTATTGGCGGCCCGCTCCGGCCAGGACGCCTTGCGCCAGGTGCTGATGCACGACTTTGCCGTCATCCTGTTGGACGTCAACATGCCCGGCATGGACGGCTTTGAGACCGCCGCCGCCATCCATGCGCGCGCGCGCTCGGCCGACATCCCCATCATTTTCATCACCGCCTTCCTGGCCGACGAACTGGACCGGCTGAAAGCCTACCAGCACGGCGCGGTGGATTTCCTGTTCACGCCGGTCATCCCGCAAATCCTGTACGCCAAGATTTCAGTGTTCGTGGCGCTGGCCATGAAGAACGAGGAATTGAAAAAGCAGGCCCGCCAGCTCAGCCAGCGCACCACCGAGCTGACCGCCACCAACCAGCGCCTGACGCGCGAAATCGCGGAACGCCAGACGGTGGAACGGCAAAACCATGCCAAGGACGAATTCCTGGCCATGCTGGGCCACGAGCTGCGCAATCCGCTGAGCGCCATCAGCAGCGCCGCCTCGCTGATCGGCTTGCCCGGCGTGTCGGCCGATGGCGTGCAGCGCGCCAAGAAAATCATCCAGCGCCAGAGCCAGCACCTGGGCCGCATTGTCGACGACCTGCTGGACCTGTCGCGCGCCATGTCGGGCAAGATCCTGCTGAGCCGCGCCCCGCTCGACCTGTCGGCGCTGGTGGCGCAAACGCTGGAAACCTACCGCGCCACCGGCCGCAGCACGGATTACGAGCTGGACCAGGATCTCGATGCCGGCTGGGTGGACGGCGACAGCACCCGGCTGGAGCAGATCACCAGCAACCTGATCGACAATGCCCTCAAGTACACCCAGCCCGGCGGCCGCATCGAAGTGCGCACCTGGACCGAGAACGACGAGGTGGTGCTAAGCGTGCGCGACACCGGCGTCGGCATTCCGGGCGAACTGCTGCCGCACGTGTTTGACGTGTTCGTGCAAGGCAGCAGCACGCTGGACCGCTCGCAGGGCGGGCTGGGCATCGGCTTGTCGCTGGTGCGCCGGCTGGCCGAGCTGCACGGCGGCAGCATTGAGGCCGACAGCAAGGGCCCCAACCGCGGCAGCACCTTCACGCTGCGCCTGCCGCGCATCGAGCAACTGCAGCCGGCCGTGCCGGCCACGCCGTCCCGCAGCGAGCATGGCAAACCGCGCGTGCTGCTGATCGAGGATAACGACGACGGCCGCGAGATGATGACCATGATGCTGGGCGGTTACGGCTACGACGTGCAGGCGGCCGCCGACGGCCTGCTTGGCCTGAACGCCGCCGCCAGCTACCAGCCCGACCTGGCGCTGGTGGACATCGGCCTGCCCGGCATCGACGGCTATGAGGTGGCGCGCCGCCTGCGCGCCAATCCGGCCACGCGCGAGATCAAGCTGATCGCCCTCACCGGCTACGGCCTGGCCGAGGACCTGCAGCGCGTGATGGACGCCGGCTTCGACCGCCACCTGGTCAAGCCGGTCGATATCGATCAACTGATGGAAGTGATCGATACCTGCGCCCAAGTCCCGGTCAAGCAATAGTCGTGCGCCCCGCCTTGCAAAGCTCGGGTATGATCGGAGCAAACCGTAGTCTGTCCGACTTAATAGAGAAAAACCATGTCCGTACCGGCACCGCAAGAACACCTTAATTCCCAGCAAGACGCCCTGCGCAGCGCGGACCTGAGCGAGCTTTTGGGGCATGTCCACACCTGCTGGGACAACGAACGGCGCTCATTGTCGCGCCAGCTGCACGACAGCCTCGGCTCGTCGTTGACGGCGCTCACCATGCACCTGGGCCTGCTGATGCAGAAGCTGCCGCCCGACCCGGCGCTGCAAGACCGCGCCGGCCACATGAAAAAGCTGCTGGGCCAGATCGTCGAAACCAACCGCCAGATGCAGCTCAAGCTGTGGAACGACAAGCTGGAGTTCCTTGGCGTGCGGGTGGCGCTGGAGGAGCTGGTCGCGCAATTTGGCGAGCAGCGCGGCATCACCGCCCGCTGCAGCCTGCCGGAAGAAGAACTCGATTGTCCGCGCAGCCACGGCATCGTGCTGCTGCATACCCTGGAAGAAGCGCTGCGCAACATCGTGGCGCACGCCCAGGCCACCGAGGTGGACGTCATCGTTGACGACAACGAAGATGAAGTCATGCTGACGGTGAAGGATAACGGCGTCGGTCTGAGCGGTCCGGTGGCCACCCCAGCCGTGGGCGACCAGGCGGCCGGCAAGTTCGGCCTGCGCATGGCGCGCGAGCGCGCGGCCTACCTGGGCGGCACCCTGACCCTGTCGGCCGGCGCCGAAGGCGGCGTCACTCTGACCATGGTGCTGCCCAAGCCGCGTAGCGGCGTGGCTTAATGCAACTTGACCAGCGGCGTGGTGCGCTTGATCAGGAAGCGCGCCACCGCCAGCACCGCGGTGCGCACCGTACCCAGCACAGCCTGGTGATGCATCAGGTGCAGGCTCACGTACATCATGCGTGCCACAAAGCCATCCACAAACCAGCTGAGCCCTTTGAGCGAACCCATCAGGCTGCCCACCGAGGTGGTCTGGCCGAATGACACCAGCGAGCCGTAGTCGCGATAGATGTACGGCCTGTCCTGCGGCGGCTGATGCTTTTGCTGGCGCAGGAAAGTCTGCAGCAGATAATCGGCCTGCTGGTGCGCGGCTTGCGCGCGCGGCGGCACCAGCTTGCCATCCGGCCCGGCGCAGGCGGCGCAGTCACCCAGCGCATAGATATAGTCGAAGCCCTTGACCGCCAGCGTGCCCTCCACGTCCAGCTGGCCCGACTTCACGGTCGGCAAGCCCAGCGACTTGAGGAAATCCGGCGCCTTGATGCCGGCCGCCCACACCACGATCTGGGCGGGATACACGGTGTCGCCGGCCGTGACGGTGTCGGCGTCAATGGCGGTCACGCGGGTGTTGGTCACCACGGTGACCGCGCGCTGGCGCAGCAGTTCCAGCGCGGCGGTGGAGACTTTTTCCGGCAGCGGCGCCAGGATGCGCGGCGCGCCTTCCAGCAAGGTGATGCGCACATCGCGCTCGGCCTGCAACTGACGGAAGCCATAGGCGGCATACACGCCGCTGGCCTCGCGCAACTCGGCCGCCAGCTCGACGCCGGTGGCGCCGCCGCCAATGATGACCACATCCACCCCGCCATCCTTGCGCAGCTCGGTCAGGGTCAGGCGCTTGAGCAGGGTCAGGCGGAAACGCTCGGCATCTTCGGTGGCATTCAGGGAGATGGTGTGTTCGGCGGCGCCGGGCACGCCGAAATAATTGGAGGTGCTGCCGACTGCAATGACCAGCTTGTCGAAGCGGATTTGCCGCTCGGGGAAGATTTCCTGCCCTTCGCTGCTGATGGCGCCCACCGTCAGCAAGCGCTGCTGCGCATCGAGCGCCTGCATGGGGCCGTAGACGAAGGTAAAACCATTGTCGTGCGCCAGCATCTGGTAAGACAGGCCTTCCTGGTGCACGTCCAGCGTGCCGGCCGCCACCTCGTGCAAGGACGGCTTCCAGATGTGGAACAGGCGGCTGTCAACCAGCATCACCGCCTCCGGACCCAATTTACGGCCCAGTTTGCAGGCGAGCTCCAGCCCGCCTGCTCCGCCGCCAACAATCACGAATGTACTCTGCAAAGCATGCTCCTGGATGGCGGCGCTCTACGCCGTGGGGTTAGTCGCGTTTATCGTGCCCGTGACCATGGCCTTTGCCGTGACCGCGGCCCGGTCCGTCGTCGCGGCGGTCGTCGCGGTAATCGCGGCGATCGTCACGACGGTCGTCGTAGCGGTCCGGACCGCCATGGCGCTCGCGGTAGCGCGGCACGTAGGTATTGTTGTACCAATTGTCCTGCACGAAGTACACGCGCTGGCCGCAGGCATTGTATTTGCGGCAGTGCTTGGCCCAGTTCTTGGCGTGGCCCGGCGGCACATGCAGGTAGATCGGCGCGGTTTCGACATAGCGCACCGGACGCTCGATGATCACCGGCTGGCGGTACACCAGTTGCGGTGCGGGATAGTCGCCAATGTCGAGGCGGCCATAAAAACCGGGTTGGCCGACGCTGATGGAAACACCAACATCGGTGGCAAAGGCGGAGGCAGACAAGGCCAGCAGGCTGGCGGCGAGTAACTTGGCTTTCATGTTCAGTCTCTATTTTTGTATGAGCGAAGGTGCTCAATTGTCATGATAGTCGCTCTCCGGTCAAAAGTCTGTGCGCCAGCGAACATAAATTACCTGTGCTAAACTAATCGTTAGATACCTAACCATTAGCCCCGCAATCATATGTCTTCTATAGAAGAACGTTTCTCGGCCGCGCTGCACAACTCGGCGCGCGCCTGGCGTCTCGCCATCGACCGCCGCCTCAAGCACCTGAACCTGAGCCAGGCCAGCTGGATGGCCATCGCCCTCACCGCCAAGGAAGCCGAGCCGCCGTCGCAAACCCGGCTGGCGGCGCGCGCCGGGGTGGAAGATCCCACCATGGTGGCCACCGTCGATCGGCTGGTCAAAGCCGGCTACATGGTGCGCACCCCGTCCGCCACCGACCGCCGGGTCAAGCTGCTCAGCCTGACGCCGGCCGGACAGGACGTGTATGCATCGGTGTGGAAGGAAGCCGACGCCCTGCGCCGTGAACTGCTGGGCAATGTCGATTCCGACACGCTGCGCACCGTGACCACCTTCCTTGAAGCCATCCAGGCCAATATCGAGTCGCTGCCATGAGCACCGCTGCCGCAGCCGTCCCTGATGACGGCCTGAACCGCCGCATGATCACCATCTCGATCATGCTGGCCACCATCATCCAGGCGCTGGACGGCACCATCGCCAACGTCGCCCTGCCGCACATGCAGGGCAGCTTGTCGGCGTCGCAGGACCAGATCACCTGGGTGCTGACCTCCTTCATCGTGGCCGCCGCGATTGCCACGCCGCTGACTGGCTGGCTGTGCGACCGCTTTGGCCAGAAGAACATCTTCCTGGCCTCGGTGGCCGGCTTCACCCTTGCCTCCGTGTTGTGCGGCCTGTCCGGCTCACTGACCGAAATCGTCATCGCGCGCCTGCTGCAGGGGATATTCGGCGCGGCGCTGGTGCCGCTGTCGCAAGCCACCCTGCTCGACATCAACCCGCGCGAAAAGCACGGCTCGGCCATGGCCGTGTGGGGCATGGGTGTGATGATCGGCCCGATTCTTGGCCCTACCCTGGGCGGCTGGCTGACCGACAGCTATGACTGGCGCTGGGTGTTCTTCATCAACGTGCCGGTTGGCGCCATGGCCTTCTATGGCATCTGGCGCTACATCAGGAAGACCGAGGCGCCGCGCAAGATGCAGTTCGACGCCTTCGGCTTCGCCACGCTCAGCCTCGCCATCGGCGCGCTGCAGATGCTGCTCGACCGCGGCGAACAGAATGACTGGTTCAGTTCCACCGAGACCTGGGTGGAAGCCATCATTCTGGCGCTGAGCTTTGCCTACTTTGTCGCCCACACGGCCACGCGCCCGGCCGGCAAATCCTTCTTTGATTACCGCCTGCTGCGCAATTCCAACTACGTCAGCGGGCTGTTGTTCATCTTCATCGTCGGCCTGGTGCTGTACGCGACCCGCGCGCTCACGCCCTCGATGCTGCAAAGCCTGATGGGCTACCCGGCCAGGATCGCCGGCCTGGTGACCGCGCCGAGCGGCATCGGCACCATGGTGGCCATGATGGTTGTCGGCCGCCTGGTCGGCAAGATCGACCTGCGGGTCCTGCTGGGCACCGGCTTCCTGATCACCGCCTTCTCGCTGTGGCAGATGACGCAGTACACGCTGGTGCTGTCGCAAAGCGATATCGTCTGGCCCGGCGTGATCCAGGGTCTGGGCCTGGGGCTGGTGTTCGTGCCGCTGAGCGCCGCCACCTTTGCCACGCTGTCGCCGGCAATGCGCGCTGAAGGCACGGCCATCTACAGCCTGATACGCAATATCGGCAGCTCGATCGGCATCGCGCTGGTGCAAACGCTGCTGGCGCGGAATACCCAGACCGTGCACGCGTCGCTGACGGAACACATCACCACCGCCAACCCGGCGCTGCTGGACAACCTGGCCACGCCGCAGGCGGCCGCCGCGCTGAACAACGAGATCACCCGCCAGGCGTCGATGATCGCCTACGTGGATGACTTCTGGCTGATGATGATCGCAACGCTGTGCGTGATTCCGCTGCTGTTGCTGATTAAACCGCCGGCGAAAACCGCACCGGCCGCAGTCGATCACGCTGCGATGGAATGAGGAGAAACCAAGTGAAAACCACACTATCAATCCTGGCCGCAGCCGCCGCGCTGGCCCTCGGCGGCTGCGCGCAAGTGCCGACCGACAGCCACCCGCTCGCCAGGCGCGACATCGCCAGCGCCGAACTGTCAGCCAACATCAGGCTGGCCAGGGAAGGCTGGCCGCAAGCACAGTGGTGGACCGCCTACCATGACGAGCAGCTGAACGCCATCATCAGGCAAGCCTTGGCCAGCGGGCCGTCGCTGGAAGTGGCGGCGGCGCAGATCGGCACCGCGCGTTCCTCGCTGTCGCGCAGCGTGGCCGATCTGGGCATCTCTGGTGCGGTGAACGGCAATGTCAACCGCCAGCGCTACTCCGGCACCGGCCTGTTCCCGGCGCCGATCGGCGGCGCCTACTTCACCGAAGAGACACTGCGCCTCGACCTGCGCTACAACTTCGACTGGTGGGGCAAGAACCGTGCGCAAGTCGCTGCCGCCGTGGGCGAACTGAATGCCGGCCGCGCCGCCTACGCGGAAGCCGAACAGGCGCTGGCCGCCTCCATCGCGCAAAGCTACTTCCGCCTGCAGGGCGCGTGGGCGCGCCTTGCCAACACCGATCAACTGGCCGCCACGCAAACGGCACTGGTGCAGGATAAAGTCAAACGCATCGCCCAGGGGCTGGCCAACGCCGACGACCAGCGCGCGGCCGAAGCGGACCTGAGCCTGATCCGCAAACAACAAGCACAACTCAGGGCCGACATCGAGCACGAACGAGAAGCCCTGCGCGCGCTGGCCGGCGCCGACAACACCGCGCTGGCCGATCTGAAACCGGTCGCCCTGTCGTCGGCGCCGCACGCCCTGCCCGCGCGCCTCGGCATGGAACTGCTGGCGCGCCGTCCGGATCTGCAGGCCGCGCGCTGGAAACTGGAAGCCTCGCTCAGCAGGATCGACGCCGCCAAAGCCGCGTTTTATCCGGACGTGAACCTGACCGGCTCGATCGGCCTGAATAGCGTCAAAGCCGAAGACTTGCTGCAACTGGCCAGCCGCACCTTGTACATCGGGCCGAGCGTGTCGCTGCCGCTGTTCGACAGCAAGCGCCTCGATGCGCAGCTGGACAGTGCCCGCACCAGCCGCAACGAACGCATTGCCGAATACAACCAGACCATCGTCGAAGCCGTGCGCGAGGTGGCGCAAGGCGGCGCGCAGCTGCAAGGCATCGAGCAGCAGATCACCCAGCAGACCGCGGCCACCACGCTGGCACGCGCGCAACTGGCGTCGGCGCAGAAGCGCCTCGATCACGGCCTGGCCAACAACAGCAGCGTGCTGAATGCGCGCCTGGCCCTGCTCAAGCAGCAGGATGCCGACCTCTATCTGCAACAGGTACAACTGCTGGCCGAAGTCGCGCTGACCAATGCGCTGGGCGGCGGCTATCACGAAGAAGCGCCGCTGGCGACCGCCATCAAATAAGGACACATCATCATGAGCACTGAAATCACCAAACCAAACGAGAAAAAGCGCAAATTCGTGCTGGCCGCGATCACGCTGGCCTTCATTGCCGCCGGCGCGGCGTATGCGGTCTACTACCAAGCCGTGCTGTCCAAGGTGCAGGAGACCGACAACGCCTACGTGGGCGGCAATCTGGTCAACCTGTCGTCGCAGGTGACCGGCAACGTGACCGAGATCCGCGCCGATGAAACGCAGATGGTGCAAGCCGGCGCGCCGCTGATCCAGCTGGATGCCGCCGATGCCGACATCGCGCTGGCGCAAGCCGATGCCAAGTTGGGCGCCGCCGTGCGCCAGCAACGTCAGCGCTACGCCGACGTGGCGCAGTACGACGCCACCGTCGCGCTGCGCAAGCTGCAGTTGAAGAATGCCGAAGATGATCTGGCGCGCCGCAAGCCGCTGGCCGCCGACCACACCATCTCCGGCGAGGAAGTCGAGCATGCGCGCCAGGCCGTGGCCGATGCGCGTGCAGCGATTGCAGTCGCGGTCAGGCAGGAAGAAGCGGCCAAGGCTGGCGTCAGCGGCGTCAGCGTGGCGCAGCACCCGGCAGTGCAGGCGGCCAAGGCGGACTATGTGCAGGCGTGGCTGGCGTCGCGCCGCAACACCATCCTGGCGCCGGTGTCGGGCTACGTCGCCAAGCGCAGCGTGCAGATTGGCGCGCGCGCCACGCCCGGCACCTCGCTGATGGCCATCGTGCCGCTGGATCAGCTGTGGGTGGATGCCAACTTCAAGGAATCGGAATTAAAGAACATCCGCGTCGGCCAACCGGCCAGGGTGGAAGCGGATATGTATGGCAGCAAAGTGGAATTCCACGGCCGCGTGGTGGGCCTGTCGGCCGGCACCGGCAGCGCCTTCTCGCTGCTGCCGGCGCAAAACGCCAGCGGCAACTGGATCAAGGTAGTGCAGCGTTTGCCGGTGCGGATTGCGCTTGATCCGAAGGAGCTGAAAGAACATCCGCTGCGCATCGGTTTGTCGACCACCGTGTCGGTCGATGTCAGCAAGACCGACGGCCCGGTGCTGGGCGCGGCCATGCCGCAAACGCCGGTCTACACCACGCAAGCCTTGACGCAGCCGCTGCAGCAGGCCGCCAGCGCCGCCGACGCCATCATCGCGCGCAATCTCTAACGCAGCTCGGCGTCGAGCTGGCGAATGGCGGCTTGCGCTTGCGTGATCACACGGTCGGCAATCCGCTGGCGCATGCCGGGCACGCGGCCGGCGGCTTCGGCTTCCAGCAGAATTGGCGTCAGCAGTTGCACCGCCGAATCGCGGAAGCCTTCCGCCACCTGGTCCAGTTGCGCGTTGAAGGACTGCTCCGCCGCCAGCAGCTGCTTGCGCAGTTCTTCTTCAAAGGCGATGCGCTTGTCGCGGATCTCGGTGCGTTTGCGCTTGCCGCCGTCGGTGAACCATTTGAACGCGCCGGCCAGCAGCACCGCGCCGCCGACAAACGGCGCCACCGGCGCCACCACTGGCAGCACCACCGCCGCGCCGATCAGGTAAGCCGCCGTGCCGGTGCTGGCCGCCACCGCCGCGCCGCTGACCAGCGTCACGTTGGCCGCCGTATCGAGCTTGTTGACGATGCGCGTGCCGATGCGCATGCGCGGCATCAGCTTGGCCAGCGCCGCGTGGTGCTGACGCTGGAACACGGTCGCCTGCCCCAGCTTCATCCCCGACTGGAACAGCCGCAGGTCTTCCTGCAGCAGTTGCAAGGCCTGCTCCTTGCGACGCACGATGCGGTCCAGGCGCCGTTCCATCTCCTGCCCGAACTGGTTGCGGCCCATGCTGGCCCACACGTCTTCGTCTTTCCACTTGTCGGTGTTGAGGCGGTCGGTCATCGCCAGTTCGATGGCGTTGCCGGCGTCGTGCACGGCGTCGTCGATTTCCTCGCTCATCAGGCGGCGCTCGTAGGCGATGCGCTGGTCAACCAGGACCAGCCGCTGCGTGACCTGATTTTTCAGGTCATTGGCGGCGCTGACCAGCGAACTGGCTGCCGCCTCGCCTGCCGACAGCAGGCGCGCCTGCTCGACGTACGTGCCGATGTCCTGCGTGATGGCGGCGGTGGTGGCGCTCACCAGCTCGCGCAATGTGGTCTGGTCGATTTCGCCGGACTGGAAATGACGGGCATGACTGATCAGTTCCTGCTGGCCGGCGGTGCGGCCGAAATCCGCCACCGCGTCGGCCAGCGAGCGCCCGCGCATCAGGCGGCGCGCCTGTTCGCCCAGATTGGCAAGGATGCCGCGCTCCTCGGCTGGCGGCAGGCGATTCAGGTCCTCCGCCGGCAGGCGCACCGACAGCGCTTTTGCCAGGCGCTGCGCCAGTGAGCGCGCATCGGCGCCGTGCAGCGCCAGCAGCGGTATCGCCATGCTCAGCGCGTGCTCGCGCGCCGACTGGTCGATGCCGGTGCAGCTGCGGCTGAGCGCATTCAGCGCCCAATCGACTTCGACGCCGGATTCGATGGCGTTCAGCACCAGTGCGGTGAACACGGCGGACGATTGGCCATCGCCGGCGATGTCGGTGACGGCGGCGAATTGGGCCAGCGTGAGGCTGCCCTCATTGCCGGCGATCGCGCCCACCGCCCGCGCGTAGGCGGAGCTGAAACTCTGATCGGAAGATAAATGCTCGTCCAGCGAGCGCACGACGAGCTGCGATGACGGACTATTCACGCCTGCTCCAGTTGGTTGTGATGCCATTATGGCATTGTAACTGAAGCGCGGCTTAGTGCGGCAGGTAGCGGATGAGGACAACGACCGCGCCAATGGCAACACTGGTCTGTGCCAGGAACAGTGAGATCATCCATTTCAACATATCGAACTTGAGCGCCTGAATCTCGGCCCGGACCCAATCTTTGGTGGGGATGTTCTCCAGGACTTCCCCAAGCGCGTCGGCATGTGCAAGCGCTTGGGCAGGCGGAACGCCACCGGCTTCCAGAGTGTTACGGTATTTGGTGGATTCGAGAGAGTTCATGGAAAAATTATGCGCCGCCGTCCGTCGAATGCAAGCGGCGCACTTTGACGCAGATCAGCCCTGCACCACCTCGGTCGACAACGTCAGCGTTTCCTTGATTTCCTCCATCACCACATAGCTTTTCGACTGTGCCGCACCGGGCAGGCTGAGCAGCATTTCGCCCAGCAGTTTGCGGTATTCGGCCATCTCGTGAATGCGCGCTTTAATCAGGTAGTCGAAATCGCCCGACACCAGATGACACTCCTGCACCTCCGGTATCCGCAGCACCTCGCGCCGGAATTGCTCGAACGCCGGCCCGGATTTCTGGTTCAGCGTGATTTCCACAAACACCAGCAGCTTGGCGCCCAGCGACGGCGGATCGATGCGCGCGTGGTAGCCGGTGATCACGCCATCGCGCTCCATGCGCTTGACCCGCTCGATGGTCGGGGTGGTCGACAAGCCCACCTGCTCGCCCAGATCCTTCATCGAGATGCGCCCATCCTCCTGCAGGATCTGCAATATCTTTCGGTCCAGTTTATCCAGGCCGCGGACCGATTCTTTCTGAATTCGCATAAAAATCCACTGTTTTATCGAATATATACAGTAACAAACACTATCTGAACCAGAATACCATAGCGGAATATCTTGCAGTTAAATAATCGGGGGCAATATGCGCGTAGTTATCCTGGGTAGCGGTGTGATCGGCGTCACCAGCGCCTACTATCTGGCCAAGGCCGGCCACGACGTCACCGTGCTGGACCGCCAGCCCGGTCCCGCCCTCGAAACCAGTTTCGCCAACGCCGGCCAGATCTCGCCCGGCTACGCCTCGCCATGGGCCGCTCCCGGCATTCCCCTGAAAGCCATGAAATGGATGGTGCAGCGCCACGCGCCGCTGTCCATCAAACCGGATGGCACCCTGTTCCAGCTGCAATGGATGTGGCAGATGCTGCAAAACTGCAATGCCGAACGCTACGCCGTCAACAAGGAACGCATGGTGCGCCTGGCCGAGTACAGCCGCGACTGCTTTAAAGCCCTGCGCGCCGCCACCGGCATCGAATACGAAGGCCGCCAGCAAGGCACCACCCAGCTGTTCCGCACCGAGGAGCAGATGGACGCCGCCGCCAAGGACATCAGCGTACTGGAAGAAACCGGCGTGCCCTATGAACTGCTGAGCCGCGAACAACTGGTCAGCGCCGAACCCGGCCTGGCCAGGAACAAGCTGGTTGGCGGCCTGCGCCTGCCGAACGATGAAACCGGCGACTGCCAGCTGTTCACCACCCGCCTGACCGCCATGGCGGAGCAGTTGGGCGTGAAGTTCCGCTACGGCGTCGACATCAACGGCCTGATCACGGAAGGCGACGCCATCAAGGGCGTGAAATGCGGCGACGAGCTGGTGACTGCCGAGTCTTACGTGGTGGCCATGGGCGCCTACTCGACCGCGCTGCTGAAGGACCTGGTCAGCATCCCGGTTTACCCGCTGAAAGGCTATTCCATCACCGTGCCGATCGTGAACGCCGACGCCGCGCCAGTCTCGACCATCCTGGACGAGACCTACAAAATCGCCGTCACCCGCTTTGACGACCGCATCCGCGTGGGCGGCATGGCCGAGATCGCCGGTTTCGACAGAACCCTGAACCCGCGCCGCCGCGCAACCCTGGAAATGGTGGTCAACGACCTGTTCCCTGGCGCCGGCAACACCGCCGAAGCCAGCTTCTGGACCGGCCTGCGCCCGATGACCCCGGACGGCACCCCGATCGTCGGCCGCACCGGCCTGCGCAACCTGTACCTCAACACCGGTCACGGCACCCTGGGCTGGACCATGTCCTGCGGCTCGGCCCAGCTGCTGTCGGACATCATCTCGGCGCGCCGTCCGGCCATCCGCGCCGACGACCTGTCGGTCAGCCGTTACAGCGCCGAACGCGGCGCCCGCCAGCCGCAGCTGGTCAACGCGTAATCCCTTTCCCTCGTTCGCGGCGCCGGTGCCGGCGCCGCGAACGCCTGTTCCCTCCCCCATGTCATCCGCTTGTCACAAGCGGCTGCCGTTTGTGGCAACTATCTGCGCATGAACCCACATTCACGCTGTTCGAGCGTTGAGATTGGGGCCAAGCCTGCGTATAATTTTGACCATGAACAAACTCGAAGCATACGGCCATATCGCGGCCCTGGCCATACGTGGCGAACTCGTCTTCCCGACCAGCGTGAATGCGGCGCTGCGCGTACAGCTGGCATTGGATGATCCCGACTGCCCGATCGACACCGCCATCAGCCTGGTGCTGGCGGAGCCTTTGCTGGCCGCGAAGACCGTGGCCATCTCGAATTCAGCCATGTTCAACCGCGCCGGCGCGCCGGTGGTGACCAATGTGCGCGGCGCCATCATGCGCATCGGCTACCAGAACCTGTTCGCGCTGGCCGCCGCCATGGTGGTGCGCCAGTTCGGCAGCAAAATCTCCGATCCGGCACTGCGCAACAAGGCTGAAAAGCTGTGGGACCACACCATTGCCGTGGCCGCGCTGGGCCGTCTGATTGCCCGCCACGTCACCGGCGTGAACGAAGATACCGCCCTGTTTGCCGGCATCGTGCATGAGGTGGGCGGCTTCTACCTGCTGTCGCGCGCCGACGAATTCCCCGGCCTGCTGGACGAAGATCCGGAAAACTGGCACTCGGCCAGCGAGGAAATCATCACCCGCGAAGTGATGCGCAAGCTGTGCATTCCGGAACCGGTGGCCGACGCCATCGAAGGCCTGCGCGACAGTTTCATGTCGATCCCGCCGGACACCCTGCTTGACACCCTGCTGCTGGCCAACCACCTGACGCCGGTGAAATCGCCGCTGCAGGAACCGCAGCGCGACCTGCCGCCGCATTCCGACTCGGCCATCGACCTGTTCATCGACGAGCAAAAACTGGCCAGCATGCTGGAAGAAGCCAAACGCGATGCGGCCGAAATGAGCGCCGCGCTGCTGGTCTGATTGCCGATGCAGGCCACGTCCTTGTCCTACGGTTCCGACCAGTCCGGTCTGGTGTGCGGCTATCTGTTTGGCCGCAGCGCCGACGGCAAAGGCCAGCCGCTGGATACCGACGCCGCCTGCGCGTGGCTCAGGCAGCGCGACCAGCATCCGCAAGAATTCATCTGGCTGCACTACAACCTGGCCAACACCGCCAGCGAAAAATGGCTGCACGAGCACACCGCGCTGCCGGATGAGTTCTATGAAAGCCTGCACGAAGGCCCGCGCTCGACCCGCATCGAACTGGCCGACAACACCCTGATTGCCGTGGTCAACGACGTGCTGCACGATTTTTCGTTCGAGCCGTCGGACATCTCGACCCTCTGGCTCAGCGTCGACCAGCAAATCGTCATCAGCGCGCGCCGCAAGCCGCTGCGCGCGGTGGACAGTTTGCGCAATGCGGTGCGCAGCGGCGAGACCATTCGTTCATCGGTGGAACTGCTGATCCACCTGCTGCGCGACCAGGCCGATGCCCTGATCAAGATCGTGCGCGACGCGATTGCCACCGTGGACGGCATCGAAGACAGTCTGCTGGCCGGCAAACTGACCACCAAGCGCGCCAGCCTGGGCGCACAGCGGCGTGTGCTGGTACGCCTGCAGCGCCTGCTGGCGCCGGAGCCGTCAGCCCTGTTCCGTCTGCTGCAAAAACCGCCGGCGTGGATGGCGGAAATCGACGCGCAGGAATTGCGCCAGTCGACCGAGGAATTCTCCATGGTGCTGGCGGACATGGCGTCGCTGCAGGAACGCATCAAGCTGATCCAGGAAGAGATTGCCGCGCTGGCCAGCGAAGCCAACAACCACAGCCTGTTCGTGCTGACTGTGGTGACCGTGCTGGCCCTGCCGATCAACATCATCGCCGGCCTGCTGGGCATGAACGTGGGCGGCATTCCGCTGGCGGAATCGAAGCACGGCTTCCTGATTGTGGTGGTGATCGTGGCCAGCTTTACCGTGATCGCCGGCTGGCTGGCCTTCCGCCGCCAGCGCGAGGTACGCTAGGCCGGAACGCACGCACACGCCAGGCGCCGGCCAGCGTTGCCGCGATGCCCATCACCAGCGCAATCAGATTATCGCGGCGATACGCGCTGCGCACCGCAGCGAGCGGCACCACTTCCTTGCCGCCGACCGCCACCAGATACGCGGTGTAAAACTTGCCGGGCGCGAAGCCGATCGCGGTTTTCTGCTGGCGGAAAAACTGTACACTGACCGGATACATGGCGCCGTCACGGATGGTGGCGCGCTGGCGGCCATCCGCATCACCCTTCGCGTATAACACCAACTGCTGCTGGTCGGACAGGGTGAAATACAGCGCTCCGCGCGTCTCCTGCTGCCACACCACGCGCCCGCGCGCCGTCTCCAGCTGCCCGGGCTTGGGAAAGCGGTACTCCAGCACGCCAAACAGCGCCATCAGGCCGATGCCGAGCCAAAGAAAAAAATACGCACCCCGCTCGCCGGCAAACCAGTCTTTCATGTTGAGTTTGCTTGTATGAAAAGCCGTATGATACAGCCTCGCTTTTCATGGCTGCAGCAGTTTTACCACAATCAGAATCAAGGCTGAATTCATGGCCGCCACGCCAACCAGGGTCGTGATCATCCACTTCGTGATGCGTGTTTCCAGCTTATACAAGTCCGCTTTGGTTGCACAGTTTTCCTGAAGCACAAGCAGCGTGGCATCAATGCGGGCAATTTCGCCGCGCAGTGCGCCTTCGAGTTTGGCAAGATCCTCTTTTGTTGCGGCGGTCTTGGACAACACCGCCACTTCCACGGTCAGCGCGGCAAGATTGCGTTCGACCGTCGTCAGCCGCCGATCCAGCGACCCCAGTTGTTCTTCGATTTGTGCGGTCTGCGTTTCCATCCCATCTATCTTGCGCCGCGCATTCCCGCTCAGACAAGCTGAGCAGGTTTGATCTTCGTCAAACCCATAATTTATAAACTTTTTTGTTTACTTATTGATGAGCCAGGCTTACAGTGGAGGGCATGAAAACACATCTGCTTATTGCTTCGGCTTGCCTGCTGGCCTTGCTCTCGACCATCGGGGCGGCGCTGCCGTATCCCATCCTGCCGCCGCTGTTCGCCGCTGGCGCCACCAACGGCCTGAATACCTTCCTCGGCCTGCCGCCGAAGCTGCTGTTCGGCCTGGCCCTGACCATCAATCCGCTCGGCCTGCTGATCGGCTCGGCGCTGCTGGGGCCGATGTCGGACCGCTACGGCCGCCGTCCGGTGCTGCTGATTACCGCGGTCGGCGCCGCCATCGGCCACGCTGTGACGGCGGGCGCGCTGATCATCGAAAACTATCCGCTGTTCATCATCGCCCGTTTCGTGACCGGCCTGCTGGAAGGCAGCGGCTCGGTCGCGCGCGCCCTGCTGGCCGACCGGCTCGACGGCGACCTGCGCCGCAAGGCGTTGTCGTGGCTGAATGGCGCCTTCTACATGGGCTGGCTGGCCGGACCGCTGCTGGCCGGCGCCACCCTGCAGTTCGGCATCACCACGCCGTTCTGGGTCGCGGTCGCCGCCCTGCTGCTGGTGGCCGCGCTGGTGGCCGCCACGCTGCCGCGCGAAGCCGCGTCCGGCGCCACCACCGCATGGTGGCAGGTCGCGCGCGACCGTCACTCGCTCAATCTGCTGCGCGAGCCGGACCTGCGCAGCCTGTTCATCGTGACGCTGGCCTACACCTGCGGCGTCACCGCGTTCTATGAGTTCTACCCGCTGTGGCTGGTGGAAGTGCCCGGCTATGGCGCCCAGGGCATCGCCTGGGTCACAGCCGCCATGTGCGCGGTGATGACCGCCACCACCATTGTGGCCGGCCGCCCGTTCAAGGGCGAGCCGCTGCTGCGCGCGCGCCTGTATGCCTTCACCGTGGCCGCCATCATCGCCCTGCTGGCCGCCAGCAATGCCACGCTGGGGCTGATCTGCATCATCCTGTACGGCATTCCGCACTCGTTCTACAACGCCATCGTGCCGAATTACTGCGCCGAGCGCTTCGGCGGCGCCCACGGCCAGGGCGCGGTGATGGGCCTGATCTCCACCACTTTCTGCCTGGCCAACATCATCATGGCGCAGGCCGGCGCGGTGCTGACGCTGATCGATACCCGCCTGATCCTGCTGCTGGGCGCCGCCCTCAGCGCCTGGTCGGCCTGGCGCATGCACAGCTGGCACCACAGCATGAACCGCCGGGTGGAAGGCGCCGTGCCATGAATACCGCCGAACAAACGCTGTTCCTGCTCAAAACGCGCGGCCCGCAAACCGCCCAGCAACTGGCCGCCCTGCTCGACCTGACCTCGATGGGCGCGCGCAGGCAACTGGAGTCGTGGCAGGACAAAGGCATGGTCACCTATGAGGACGTGGCCGACAAACCGGGCCGGCCGGCGCGCCGCTGGCTGCTGACCGAGGCCGGCCACGCGCGCTTTCCCGATCGCCACGCCGAACTGACCCTGCAACTGATCGACCAGGTGCGCACGCTGTTTGGCGACGCCGGGCTGGAAAAGCTGATCAGCTCGCGCGAGGCGGCCAGCGAGCGCGATTACCGCCAGCACATGGCCGGCAGCCGCACACTGCAGGAACGGGTGCAGGCCCTGGTGCAAGCCCGCAGCGGCGAAGGCTACATGGCCGAGCTTGAACAACAGGAGGACGGCAGCCTGCTGCTGATCGAAAACCACTGTCCGATCTGCGCCGCCGCCCGGCAGTGCCAGAAATTCTGCCGCTCGGAGCTGGACGTGTTCCAGCGCGTGCTGGGGCCGGATTGCTCGGTCGGACGGGTCGAACACCTGCTCGGAGGCGCGCGCCGTTGCGTGTACGTCATTAAAACTCTATAATAAGAATCATTCTCATTCTTATTCAAGGAGTTCTGCATGCCCCGTCACCTGCACCTGCGCCCGATGTTGCTGGCGTTGTCGATGATTTATTCCGGCCTGACCGTCGCCGCCGACGACACGTCCGACACGCAAATGCAGACGGTGACGGTCACCGGCACTGCGGAAGAAAACGTCTACACCGCACGCAACACCAAGTCCGCCGGCAAGCTGGAATTGTCGCTGCGCGAGACCCCGCAATCGGTCTCGGTGGTCACGCGCGCACTGATGGACGATTTCAAGCTGGATAACATCAACTCGGTGCTGGCCGCCACCACCGGTGTCACCGTGGAAAAGGTGGAAACCAGCCGCACCTATTACACCGCGCGCGGTTTTGACGTGGTCAATTTCCAGTACGACGGCGTCGGCATGCCGCAGGTATTCGGCAATGTGCAGGGCGATATCGACACCGCCCTGTATGAGCGCATCGACATCGTGCGCGGCGCCAACGGCCTGATGGCATCCACCGGCAACCCCTCCGCCACCGTCAACTTCATCCGCAAGCGTCCGACCGCCACCACGACCGCCAGCGCCAGCCTGACGCTCGGCTCGTGGAACCAGCGCCGCATCGAGGGCGATGTCAGCACCAAGCTGAATGACAGCGGCACCGTTGCCGGCCGCGCCGTGCTGGTGCAGCAGGAAAGCGACTCCTATCTGGACCGCTTCTCGCCCAAGAAAACCGTGGCATACGCGGTGGTGGAAGCGCAGCTCGGCAAGGACAGCCTGCTGACCGTGGGCCACACCTACGAAACCAACCGCAGCAAGGGCGTGATGTGGGGCGCGCTGCCGCTGTACTACGCCGATGGCAGTCCGACCAACTACCCGGTATCGACCAACACCTCGGCCAACTGGTCGCGCTGGGACACCACCACCAATACCACCTTCGCCGAACTGAGCCACAATCTGGGCCAGGGCTGGAAGGTGCAAGGCACGCTGAGCTACATCACCGACAAGTCGGACTCGAACCTGCTGTACGTCTACGGCACGCCGAACAAGACCGGTGGCGGCGGCCTGTATGCCTATCCGTCGCAATACGGCGCCGATCAGAAGCAAACCCTGGCCGACCTTGCGGTCGACGGCAAGTTCAGCCTGGGCGGGCGCCAGCACGACCTGAGCTTCGGCTACAGCTGGTCGCGCTCGAAGTTGAACGACGCCTCGCATTACGGCCAGGGCATCGGCACCGAAATGCCGGGCCAGACCGCGTTTGACGGCAGCTACCCGATGCCGTCCTTTGACGCTTCCGTCGACGGCAGCAGCTACGAAGACCGCCGCAACACCTTGTTCCTGGCCGCCCGCTTCAACCTGGCCGACGACTGGAAGCTGCTGACCGGCCTGAATTCGACCCGCGCCCGCAGCAACGGCAATTCCTACGGCACCAGCAAGTACAAGTCGGCCAACAAGACCACGCCTTATGTGGGCGTGGTGTACGACATCAGCCATGAATGGTCGGCCTACGCCAGCCACACCGAGATCTTCAATCCGCAAAGCGAGATCGACGCCACCGGCGCCCCGCTTGATCCGATCGAAGGCAAGACCACCGAGGCCGGCCTGAAAGCCGCCCTGTTCAACGGCAAGCTGAATGCTTCGGCTGCGGTGTTCAAGACGCAACAGGACAATACCGCCGAAGCGGCCGGCATGATCGGCGTAAAGACCTACTACCGCGGCGTGAATGCGGAATCGCAGGGTTACGAATTTGATCTGTCGGGCGATCTGGACAAGAACTGGCAAGCCAGCGCCGGCCTGACCCGGCTGACGTCGCTCAAGGGCGACGATGGCAAGGCGGTGCGCACCTTCATTCCGCGCACCACGCTGCGCGTGAACACCACCTACCGCGTGCCGGCGCTGCCGGCGCTGAAGGTGGGCGGCACGCTGGCCTGGCAGAGCGCAACCTCGGTCGACCAGGGCGGCGGCATCCGCACCGTACAGCCATCGTATGCCACGCTGGGCCTGATGGCGCGCTATGAAATCGACAAGCACCTGTCGCTGTCGGTCAACCTGAACAACGTGACCGACAAGAAGCACCTGACCAGTTTGTACTGGACCCAGAGCTACTACGCGGCGCCGCGCAACGGCAGCGCCACCCTGAGCTGGACTTACTAAGTCAGGCGGCCCTCATCGCTGGCGCGCTCAGTAGCGCGGCCAGCTGACCGGGCGCCAGCGGACGGCTGAACAGGTAGCCCTGCATCTCGTCGCAGCCGTTCTCGCGCAGGAAGCTGCGCTGCTGTTCGGTCTCCACGCCTTCCGCAATCACCCGCAGCCGCAGGCGGTGCGCCAGCCCGATGATGGAGCTGGCGATCGCTTCGTCGCCGCAGCTGCGGCCCAGATCGCGCACAAAGGATTTGTCGATCTTCAGGGTGGAGATGGGGAAGGACTTCAGTGCCGACAGGCTGGAATAGCCGGTGCCGAAGTCGTCAATCGACAGCGACACGCCCATCGCCCGCACCTGCGCCATCTTGGCCACGGCCTGCTGCAGGTCGCGCATGATCACGCCTTCCGTCACTTCCAGCTCCAGCCATTCCGGCGCCAGGCCGCTGTCATCCAGCGCCTGGCGCACGCGCTCCACCAGTCCCTGTTCCTCGAACTGGCGCGGCGACACGTTGACCGAGACGCGCAGCGGCGGCAAGCCCATGTCCTGCCAGGCGCGGTTTTGCGCGCAGGCGGTACGCAACACCCACTCGCCCAGCGCCACGATCATGCCGCTTTCCTCGGCCAGCGGGATGAAGCGGTCCGGCCCGATCACGCCGTGCTCGGGATGCTCCCAGCGCACCAGTGCCTCGACGCCAAACACGCGGCCGTTGTGCAGGTCCACCTTGGGCTGGTAGACCAGGCGGAACTGGCCTTCGTCCAGCGCACAGCGCAAGCCTTCCAGCAGCACCAGCTTCTCCTCGATGCTGGCGTTCATTTCGCGGGTGTAGAACTGGCAGTTGTTCTTGCCCTTCTCCTTGGCGCGGTACATCGCCGCGTCGGCATTCATCAGCAAGGTTTCGGCGTCGTTGCCATCGTTCGGGTACACGGCCACGCCGATGCTGCAGCTGACCTGCACTTCCTGTCCGCACAGGCTGATCGACTGCAGCACCGCTTCACGCACGCGCTCCAGCACCGGCGCCGCATCCACGCCGGAACCCGGCTCGGTCAGCAGCAGCACGAATTCATCGCCGCCAAAACGGCCCACGGTGTCGCTGGCGCGCAGGCAGCCGGACATGCGCTCCGCCACCACTTTCAATAGTTCGTCGCCAGCGTTGTGGCCCAGGCCATCGTTCACCAGCTTGAAGCCGTCCAGGTCGATGAAGGCCACCAGCACCGAACCGCCGTTGCGCTGGGCCTGGGCGATGGTCAGGTCGAGGCGGTCGCTGATCAGGCTGCGGTTCGGCAGCCCGGTCAGGGTATCGTGGTGCGCCAGATGCAGCATGCGTTCCTCGGCCAGCTTGCGTTCCGAGATGTCGCGCACGATGGCCACAATGCCGCCGCGTACTGCCACCACCTGCTGGTGCAGCCAGCTGGCGCGCAGATGCGGCACGGTGCTTTGCCACTCCTGCTCATGCACGCCGCCCACATGGGCCACATGGATCAGGTGTTGCAGCATGCCATTCTCGCGCGCCTGCGGCATCAACTGGCACAACGTCATGCTGCACAAGCGCTGCTTGCGGAAACCGGTCATTTTCTCGGCGCGCACATTGGCGTCGACAAAGCTGAAGTCCACGATCTCGCCCTGCGCGTCGCGCAGTTCGCGCATGACGAAGAAGGCATCCAGGCTGGCGGCTGATGCGGCGGCGTAAGTCTCCTGCGCGTGCCGCATGCGCGCCCGGGTGCGCGCCCCTTGCCACGACCATATCCACAACAGGCCGGCGACCAACACCAGCGCCGTGCTGAGGATGCCGCCCTCCCAGAGCTTCTCGCGCCGCTGACGCTCGAAGCCGGCCATCAGGTCGCCTTCATCGAGACCGACCAACACGCTCAGGCCGATGCCATGCAGCTCGCGCATGCCGCTGTATTTGCCGGCGCCGCCCTCCAGCCGCTGGCCGAAGGAGATCCTGTCGCCGGTGCGCAGCACGCGCACCACGCCGTCCGTGCCCACCAGGCCCAGCTGGCCATGCTCGCCAAGGCGGCTGCGCTCATAACTGCTGGTGAAGTAAGCCGGATCGGTTTCCACAATGACGATGCCGGCGAAATTGCCGTTCACGTCATCCAGCCTGCGCGTGAAGTGCAGATGCCATTCGCTGTTGGCGGCGTCGCGTGTGGCCGGGCTGACGTAGGTGGCGCCGCTGTCGCGCTCAAGATGGAACTTGAAATAGCCCTGGTCCGCCACCGAGATCGGCAGCGCGCGCGGATTGCTGGCCACCGTAGTGCCATTGCGGTCGACGATGCTGACCACAAAGACCACGCCCGGCGGCAGCAAGCCTTCGCGTCCCAGTTCCGGCAAGGCGCCCAACGCGCCCTTGCGCTCCACCGCGTACTTCAACACGCGCAGGGTCTGGTCGATGCCGTCGATGCTGCGCGCCACCTGCGCCTCATAGGTGCCCAGCATCTCCTGCAGCGAATCGACGGCCGCGTCCTGCGCGTGTTCGCGCTCGGCGTCGATCTCGTGGAAGGTCACCACCCAGATCGACACCAGCAGCAACAGGGCAAACAGCGGCAGCGAAACATGGGTATCGAGACCGCGCCGCAGCCAGCGCGCGCGCAGGGTTTCCTTGGCAGAGTTCATGGGGTCACCTGTATGGCTTTGACGCTGGCATCCAGCGCCGATCGGTCGATGTAGGCGATCATGGCCGGGTTATCGGCCACCATCTTGCGCACGGCGGCGCTGTTGGGCAGTTCGCGCGGCGGCTGCGCGCGGCCGGTGAACACCATCTTGGTCCAGTAGGCTTTCATCAGCGCCGGCGTGCGCGCCGCCACCTTGCTGTAGAAAGCGTCGCGCAGCGGGCTGCCAAACGGCAGGTCAAGCGCGGTGGCTTCTTCGCCGCCGGGAAAGTGCCCGGTCTGCGACAGGAAGATGGCCGCCACCTGCTCGGCGCGCAAGGCCGTGACCGGGCTTTTGGCGGAAACGATGACCACGAAGTCGGACGCCGCCGCCGCGCCGCCCCACAGCAGCAGGCAGGCCAGCACCAGCTTCAATAGCAATGTGGAAAAGAGCTTCTGCATGGTCAGAACACAAAATCCAGCGCGGCGCTCAGCACCGTGATCGGCCGCCCCGAGCGGAAGCCCGGCTGCACGTTGATAAAGGTGCCGGTGGAGCCTTGCTCCGGCGTGAAGCGCCCTGCCTGCAGCTTCAGCGCGTAGTTGGGGCGGAAGTCCCAGCGCACACCGGCGCTGACGCCATGCTGGCGCGGGATCGCCGCCAGCAGCTGGTTCAGGCCCGCGTTCAGCTGTGTGCCGGCAAACGACTGCGGCGCCGGCATGGCGGCCAGATCGAGGCCGGCCACGCTGGTTTCCATGTTCGCGCGCGAGAAGGCGTACACCAGGTAAGGCGTCACATCGCCGTGGCGGTAGCCGCTGCTCAGGTAACCGGTGGTTTTATCGCCGAGGTAGGAATGCGTTTTCATGCGGCCGATTTCGCCCATGGCAAACCACTGGCCGGGGTCGTAGTTGAAACCGAGCGACACCACCAGCGCGCGCTTGGCCGCCAGTTCGTAACGCTCGACCAGCACCTGGCCTTGCGGGCCAAACCGGCGCAAGCCGTCAAACAATGGCCGCGCCACGTCCACGCTCAGTTCCGCAGTCATCACACTGGCGCGCATGGTCAGCGCGCCGGCGCTGGCGGTGTTGGACAAGCCGGTCAGGCGGCGCGCCTGCGCCCGCGTTCCCGCCGCCAGCGGCAGATCGGTATGCCCGAGGAAGAACTGGGTCAGATGATGGGTATCGCCCAGCTGCCAGCGGTAGCTGGCGTCAAAGCCGTCACTGTTGGAGAGCGGGATGGCGCCATACAGTTCCACCGGCGGCCGCACCCACGGCAAGGCGTAGCCGGCCTTGCGATAATCGCCGCTCAGGAACAGCGGCAGCGCGATGCGGCCGACGCGCAGGCTCAGATCCGGCGTGGCGCGATACTGCACATTGGCCCACTCCACCACCGGCGCGTAGCCGTTGCGCAGCGTGTGCTCGGCCACCAGTTGCAGCACCGCCGACCACTTGCTGTCCAGGTCCACGCCCAGTTGCACGCCAAGGCGGCTGTCGACCGCCGGACTCCAGCGGCGGGTGTGCCCGGCGTCGCCCGGCGTCAGGGCGTTGGCGGTGAAGTCCGAGTGCCTGTCGCTGCTGTGCACCACGCCCAGTGTGCCGAATCCGCCGAAGTTCACGCGCGCGCCTTCCTCGTCCACAGGCTCGCCTGCCAGGGCTGCACAGCAGCTCAGCATCGTGACGGTGGCCATGGAGGCGCGCATCGTCGAAAAATCGGCGTTCATTACACAGTTCCTTACGTGCGTGCGCAGTCCGCGCGAGGCAGCGTTGATTTGGGCTGGATGGGAGAGGGTCCGGCGTGCGGCACAAGGATGGGGTGCCGCAGCGAGGTATTTAATTTGACCCATCAACTTTATACTTCCCGAAAGAAACTGTCGATACTTTAGAGCAATATACCAAAAATTCTCTCCAAAAATCACACGTTTGCCGTGCAATTCCGGCAATTTCGATGACAGGAAGCTAACGCGCGTGCGCGCACGTTGCCAGGAAATTAAATTTCAGCTATAGTGAGAATAGGAATCATTATCATTCTAAAGACCCATGGACATCCCTCAAGAACTGCGCAAACTTGGCTTGAAAGCCACCCTGCCCCGCTTACGCATCCTGCAACTGTTCCAGGAAACCAAGAGCAAGCACCTGAGCGCGGATGATGTGTACCGCCTGCTACACGATGAAAATATCGACATGGGCCTGGCCACGGTGTACCGCGTGCTGATGCAGTTTGCCGACGCCGGTATCCTGATCCGCCGCCATTTCGAGTCGGTGGCCTCGGTATTTGAATTAAACGAAGGCGGCCACCACGACCACCTGATCTGCACCAACTGCGGCCGCATGGAAGAGTTCCTCGATGCCGAAATCGAGCAGCGCCAGGAAGCGGTGGCGGCCGAACGCAACTTCGTGCTGCACGAGCACTCGCTGTCGCTGTACGGCTTTTGCGGGGACTGCGCCGCCACCATCAAGCCGATGGCGGCCAAAAAACTGCGCCGGACTTAGGGCGTGAGGGTATCGGCAGTGCCGAAGGAGACCGGCGGCGTGAACTGCATGCCGGGATTGGCAAACATTTTCACTGGCCTGGTTTTATCGTCCTTGATGAAGCCGAATTGTCCGGGATCGTACCGGAATTCGCCGGCGCCGTTGACGATGGAAATGCCGCCGGCGCTGACGTGCACGTGCAGGCCCGGCTCCAGTCCCGGCGACGGGTCGGCATCGCCTTTGCCGGTCAGGTATTCAAGAAAAAAGGTGGTGCCGCGGATGCCGATGGTGGCGCTGGGGGTTTTCATCGCGAACCTGTCCTTGTTGCGCTGGCCAAGCAGGCCAGTGATGGAGCGCAGGCCGCCCTTCACCAGGGTGTAGGCCGCGCGGTCGGCTTCCGGCCTGGCCGCGTCAAAGGCAAACTGTTCGATCCTGACGGTGGTTCCCGGCTTGAGCGCCAGCTCGCTGTTGTCGATGAAGCGCACCACCGCATACGCGCCGGCTGCGGTGCTCAGCGTATCGCCACTCTCCACTTCCGACTTCGCCTGCAGGTTTTTTACTACACCGGCCGGCGAGCGCGCCGTCATCGGCCCGCTCACCTGCAGCACCACGCCGGCCACCTGCGCCGCCAGCGCGCCGCCCGCGCCCAGCGCCAGGAAGAGGATGAGAAGAATGCGTCGCATGGCTGGTGGTCCCCGCTGTGGAAAGCACCAGCATACCTCAGCCGCTCAAACCAGGCCAGCGACGTAATTCAGGCCGCTGGCCGCTGGCGCGTGGCGCGGTTTCTTGGCCGCCAGCGGGGCCGGCATGTCGATCACGGTCAATTCCTCGCGCGCGCTGCCGGCCAGTTTGAACAGGCTGACGCTGCGCGCCAGGCGCTCGGCCTGTTCCTGCAGCGAGACGATGGCCGCCAGCGATTCCTCCACCAGGGTGGCATTTTGCTGGGTCACGCTGTCCATCGACGCCAGCGTGCGGTTCACCAGTTGCAGTCCCAGACTTTGCTCGCGCGTGCCGTTGCTGATGTCGCCCATCAGCGCGGCGCCGCGCAGCACGCCCCGCACCACGTCGTCGATGGTGGCGCTGGCCTCTTTCACGGCGCGTCCGCCGCCGCTGACTTCCGCCAGCGAATGCGCGATCAGCTCCTTGATCTCCCTGGCCGACTGCGCGCTGCGCTGCGCCAGTGCGCGCACCTCGCCCGCCACCACCGCAAAGCCGCGTCCATGTTCACCGGCGCGTGCTGCTTCCACCGCCGCGTTCAGCGCCAGCAGATTGGTCTGGAAAGCGATGCTGTCCATCAGGCCGACGATATCGCCGATCTGGCGCGAGGAGGCACTGATGCGCTCCATGGTGGCGGTCACCGTGGATACCGCGAGTTCGGCCTCGCGCGCCACCGAGGCCGTCTGGTCCATCAGCTTGTACGCCTGTTCGGCCTTGTCGGCATTGTTGGCCACCGTGGTGCTCAGTTGTTCCACCGTGGCCGCGGTTTCCTCCAGCGTGGCGGCCTGGCCTTCGGTGCGCTGCGCCAGGTCGCCGGTGCCGGCCGAGATTTGCGCCGAAGCGCTGGCAATGGTGTCGGTGCCGCTGCGCACCTGGGTCACCATGCGCTGCAGGTTGGCGCTCATCTGGTTCATGGCGCGCAGCAGGTCGGCGGTTTCGTCGCGGCCGGCCACTTCAGCGTCCACCCGCAGGTCGCCGTCGGCCACGCGCCGCGCCACGTCCACCGCGCGCGCCAGCGGCGCCGAGATCAGACGCGCCACACGGCCGGCCAGCAGCAGGCCCAGCACCAGGGCGCCGGCCATGAAGCCGAAGATCAGGTGGCGTGCATGCAGATAGGTCTGATCGGCCGACAACGCCGCCTGGGCGCTGCCGTTTTCATTGATGGCGACCAGCTTGTCCACCAGGGCCATGGCCTGGAAGTCGTACTTGCGCGAATCGCCGCGCACCACGCCCAGCGCCGCCACGTCATCGCCGCCGCGCGACAGCGACACCACCTTGCGTACCGCGCCGCTGTAATCCGCCAGCGAGTCGCGCAACTGGGCGATGATTTCCATCTCCTCGCCGCTGCGCGGCTGCGCCGCGTAAGCCGTCACCGATTGCTGCACCTGCTGCATCTGGTTTTCCATGTCCTGTTCGTACTTGCGCAGGATGTCCGGCTCGGTCGACACCACATGGAACAGCTCAAAGGTACGGAAGCGCGTCAGCCCGTACTTGATGTCCAGCGCATTGCGCACCCCGGGCGCCCAGCGATGATTGATTTCATTGGTCACACGGTCCAGTTCATATAGCTGGAATACGGAAAACACGCCCAGCGCCATCATCAGCGCCAGCATGGCGGCGACCACCACATTCAATTTCTTTGCGATTTTCAGGTTGCGGAACCATTTCATGGCGATCTCCTTAATTAATCATGCTGCCTGCAGTTGCAGGCTTCCTTCGAGGAAGTTCAGGGCCGATGCCGCCGGCAGCGGACGGCTGTAGTAATAACCCTGGATTTCGTCGCAGCGCCAGTTGCTCAACATGGCGCGCTGGGTTTCAGACTCCACACCCTCCGCGATCACGGTCAGCCCCAGGCTGTGACCGAGGCCGATGGTGGCCTGCACGATGGCGCCCTGCTCGCTCACCGCGTGCATATTGCGCACGAACGACTGGTCGATCTTCAGCTTGTGGATCGGGAAGCGCGACAGGTAGGCCAGGCTGGAATAGCCGGTGCCGAAATCGTCGATGGCCAGCTTGAGGCCCAGCGCGCGCAGTCGGTGCAGCAAGGCGATCGCGCTTTCGGCGTCTTCCACCATCACGCTCTCGGTGATTTCCAGCTCCAGGCAGGATGGGTCGACGTGGGTGGTGGCCAGCAGATCCTCGATGTGGGCCAGGAAGCCCGGCGCGGCAAACTGGCGCGGTGAGATATTCACCGCCACCACCACCCGCTGGCCGGTCTCCGCCTGCCACACGCTGATCTGGCGGCAAGCCTCCTCCAGTACCCAGTTGCCGATCGCGACGATCAGGCCCGATTCCTCGGCCAGCGGAATGAATTCGGCCGGCGAAATCAGCTTGCCGTGACGGCGCCAGCGCAGCAGCGCTTCAAAGCCGATCAAGCCGCCGTCAAGCAATGCCTGCTGCGGTTGATAGTGCAGTTCCAGCTCGTTGCGTTCCACCGCGTGGCGCAGCAGCGATTCCATGTCCAGCCGCTCGCCGGCTTCGGCGTTGAGCTGCTGCGAGTAGACCACCAGGCGGTCGCCGCCCGCCTTGCGCGCCGCCTGCAGCGCGGCGTCGGCGTTGCGCAGCAGGGTGTGCGGCGTTGCGCCATGCAGCGGGAAAGTGACCGCGCCCAGGCTCAGGGTGGTGTAGATTTCATGGCCCTCGCAATCGTAAGGGTTGCGCACTTCGTCGCGCAAGCTGGACAGGGCCTGCCTGAATGCCTCGTCTTCGCACGACATGCGGTACAGGATGGCGAAGTTGGCGCCATCCAGACGGAATACTTCGCCGCCGCTGCGCTCCGCCGCGGCGCGGATGCGGGCCGCCAGGCCGACCATGATACGGTCGCCAAAGGCATGGCCAAAGCCGCCGATGATGCGCGAGAAGCGGTCAATGGTGCCCAGCACCACCACGTGCGGCACGGCCGGCAGCGCGGCCAGGCGCGCCTCGAAACTGCGGCGGTGCGCCAGGCCGGTGAGCGGATCGTGGCGCGCCTGGTGGCTCAGCTCATCCTCCATCCGCACCCGGGCCCGCACGTGATAGAACAGGAAGACGCTTGTCACCAGCGCCAGTACATCAAACACGTGTACCAGCCCCGTAATCCAGCCGATGGCGCGGTTGGCCATGGTGCCGTTGTCGTAGATGGCGTTTTCCACATCCTGCTGCAGGTCGTCGACATGGGCGCGCAGTAGTTTGACCTCTTCGTTCATCTTGATCAGCACCGCGCGGGCGGCGGCCGGATTGCGGTCGACGTTGCGCTCAAATTCCGGCGTCAGGCGGACGATGCTCTGATAGCCGTCGCGCAGGGCACCCAGCTCCGGGCCATCGCCCAGGCTGGGGCGCAGTTGCGCGATCGTGGCATCCAGTTCGGTGCGGCCCATGCTCTCCAGGAACTGGAAGCGGTCCGGCGTGATCGAATCGGTGAAGCGTTTGTCCAGTGCCAGCTGATAGCGCAGCAAGGCGCTTTCAAAGTCGCCCAGGTAGCGCATCTGCGGGATGGTGCTGTTCAGCAGCGGCGTTTCGTTGCGGCGGATATTGTGCGCGGTGTGCTCCATCACGATCGACAGCGCCACGCTGGCCGCAATCACCAGCAGCAGCAAAAGATAGATCAATCGGCGCGAACTGCTGGTGGTGTGATTCATCGGCTTACTCCTCGGCGGTGGCGTTGTGGTTGCCGCTGGCCTGCTTCAGGCAAAGCAGCAGTTCATTCGCTTCAAAGGGTTTGCTCAAAAAGCAGGAAGCGCCGCCCTGAAATGCGCGCTTGCGCAGCGCGGCCTCGGGGAAGGCGGTCATCAGGATCACCGGCAGCGGGTTGCCTTCGCGGCGCAGCTGCTCCAGCAGCTCGATGCCGCTCATCCCAGGCATTTGCAGGTCTGTGATGATGCAGTGGTAGTCGCCCAGCGCGCCGGAGGCCAGGAAGGCCAGCGCGGAATCGTAGGCATGGGCCTCGTAACCGTAGGAGCGCAGCAGACTGCGCAAACCGACGCGAACGGCCGCGTCGTCGTCAACGATGGCGATACTGGAAAATTGTGGATCCGGATAAGACACTGGTTACTCCCTTGTTCGGACGGCGGCTCGCGGCCGTCCAGCGCATGGGAGAACAATACAGTTTGCTACCAGTTGAGAAAATTATACAAGGGTATAGGTCAGGCTAAACCCAGGGCTTCGGCCATGCGCACCAGATCGGCGAAGGTCTTGGCTTCCATCTTGCGCATGGCGTTGCCGCGATGGATCTTGACCGTGATCTCACTGGTGCCGACCTCGCCGGCGATCTGTTTGTTCATCAGGCCACGCGCGGCCAGCGCCATGATTTCGCGCTCGCGCGGCGTCAGGGTGGCGTAGCGCGCGGTGATGCCGTTGCGGGCCTGGTCGCGCTGGCGCCGCTCGCTGTCGGCGCTAAGGGCGGCGTGGATCGCGTCCAGCAGATCCTGGTCGCGAAACGGTTTGGCCAGGAAGTCGACCGCGCCGGCCTTCATGGCCCGCACCGACATGGGAATGTCGCCATGGCCGGTCATGAAGATGATCGGCAGCGCCACGCCGTCGCGATTCAGCTCGGCCTGGAAATCCAGCCCGCTCACGCCCGGCATGCGCACGTCCAGCAGCAGGCAGCTGGTGATCTCGCGCCTCGGCTGGGCCAGGAACTCGGCCACCGAGGCAAAGCTGGCCACCTGCATGCCGACCGAACGCAGGAGACTGGAGATGGCGTCGCGCAGCGGCGCCTCGTCGTCGACGATGTAAATCAGCGCGTCGGAATAATCAATCTGGTTCATGGATGGGCAGCGTGAAGATAATCGTGGCGCCGGCCAATGGGATGTCCGGTGCGGCTGGCTTGGCCCAGATGCGGCCGCCGTGGTTTTCAATGATGGAGCGGCAGATCGGCAGGCCCATGCCCATGCCGTCCTCCTTGGTGCTGTAGAAGGCCTCAAACAGGCGCGGCACGTCGGCCGGCGGGATGCCGGGGCCGGAATCGCTGACACTGACCTGCAGCGCACCGTCGGCGTTGCGCTGGGTTTGCACCGTCAGCACCGCCTGGCCGGGCTGGCAGGCTGCCATGGCCTGGATGGCGTTCATCAGCAGATTGATGAAGACCTGCTGCAGCTGCACGCGGTCGCCATAGACCAGCGGCAGGTCCGGCGTCAATCCCAGCATCAGGGCGACATGGTGGTTATTCAGTTCGCGCCGCACCAGGTCCACGCTTTCCTCCGCCACCGACTTGAGGTCCAGCGGCGCATACTGCGGATCGCTGCGCCGCGCCAGCGCGCGAATGCGCTTGATGACGCCTGTGGCGCGGGCGCTGGCCTCCAGGATGCTGGTGACAGTGGCCCTGGCCTCGTCCAACTCGGGCTGCGGGCGGTTCAGCCAGCGCAGGCAGGCCTCGCCATTGGTGGAAATGGCGGCCAGCGGCTGATTCACTTCGTGGGCGATGGAAGCGGCCAGTTCGCCCAGCATGGTCACGCGGGTGGCGTGCGCCAGCTGTACCTGCGAACGGTGCAACGCCTGTTCGGCCAGCACCGCCGCCGTCACATCGGTCAGCGCGCCCAGATACTCGCACTCGCCGTCCTTGTTGTGACGCGGATGCGACAGCACATGCACGTACTTGAGTTCTCCGTCCGGCAGCAGCAGGCGGTGGCGCAACTCGATCGGTCCTTCGCAGCGCAGCGACTGGTCGATCGCCGCCTGCACCACATGCCGGTCTTCCGGCGAGGTGTGGGCCAGAACGCGCTCCATGGTGGGCTTGACGTCCAGCGGGTAACCATAGATGCGGGCCGCCTCGTCCGACCAATACATCTCGCCGCCGGGCGACTTGAAACTGAAGCTGCCGGTCTTGCTGATGCGCTGGGTGCCGGCCAGGAAGGCTTCGCTGCGGCGCAGCGCGTCTTCGCGCGCCAGCAGCTCATTGGTGGCGGCCTGCGCGCGCAGCACCAGCACGCTGGTGACGCTGATCGCCAGCAGTCCGACCAGCAGACGCCCGGAGGCGGCGGCGGAAAACACCTCGCTGTGGGTCAGCACATAGGACAGGAGGGTCAGTCCGAGGCAGGCGGCGGTCGCCAGCAGCACCCCGCGCCGGGCCCAGATCCCGGCCGACAGCAGAACCACCACCACGTACATCACGGCGATGGCCATGTCCAGCGGTGAAAACGTGTCGATCGCGAAGATCAACAACATCAAAATAATCAGCAACGCAGACATCCAGGGAGTGCGGGGTACCCGTAACATGCCTATCCTTATGGGTTATATTGGCAATCTATCCAATTATAGTGTGATTCTGGCCACTTGCATCCTATACTCCAGTATGAGTTCAGGCACTGCCGGGAGAGATTAGTCCGTGAAACTGTACGAAACCCTGGCTGCCGATATCGCCGGCCAGATCGCCCAGGGCGTGATCCGCGAAGGGGAAAAAATCCCGTCGGTGCGCCAGACCAGCCAGCACCACAACCTGAGCGTCTCTACCGTGATCCGCGCCTTCCTGCTGCTGGAAAGCCAGGGCCTGATCGAAAGCCGTCCGCAATCCGGCTATTTCGTGCGCCGCAAGCCCGCCGCGCCGGCACCCGTCGACGCCATCGTTCCGCCGGCGCCGGCCGACATGGCGCGCGGCGACACGCTGGACACCAGCGAGTTCGTGCTCACCACCCTGCGCTCGATTAACCAGGGCAGCGTGCCGCTCGGCTCCCCATATCCCGATCCGGCCTTGTTCCCGTGGGCGCGCCTGAACCAGTACGCCAGCAGCCTGGCGCGCCGCGTCGGCCAGATGGGCATGACCGCCGACCTGCCGCCGGGGAATCCGGAACTGATACGCCAGATCGCCCGCCGTCATCTGGAAAACGGGCTGGCGGTGGACGCCGGCGAAATCATCGTCACCACCGGCGCCACCGAAGCGATCAACCTATGCCTGCAGGCGGCGGCGCCGCCCGGCAGCGCCATCGCGGTGGAGTCGCCCACTTACTACGCGCTGCTGCAGGCGATACAACGCATGGGCATGCGGGCAGTGGAGATCGCCACCGACCCGGCACAGGGCATCGACCTGGAAGCGCTGGAGCGCGCCATCGTGGAACAGGGTGTGGCGGCTTGCATCGTCATGCCCAATTTCCAGAACCCGCTGGGATTCCAGATGAGCGATGAGCGCAAGCGCGCCATGGTGGAGATGCTGGCCCGGCACCAGGTGCCGGCGATCGAGAACGACGTTTATCACGAGCTGTATTACGGTGACGTCCACCCTACCTCATTGAAGAATTACGACACGCGCGGCCTGGTCCTGCACTGCAATTCCTTCTCCAAAACGCTCAGCCCGGCCAATCGCATTGGCTGGGCGCTGCCCGGGCGCTACAAGGCGCAGGTGGAAAAACTGAAGTTTCTGAACACGCTGAACACCCCTGCCCTGCCGCAGCTGGCGATCGCGGAGTATTTGAAAAACGATGGATACGACTACCACCTGCGCAAGGTGCGCAAGGCTTACGCGCAGCAGGCCAGCATCATGGCGGCGGCGGTGCGGCGCTTCTTCCCGGCCGGGACCAGCGTATCGGCACCGGCCGGCGGCTATCTATTGTGGGTGACGCTGCCGCACGGCGTGCGCGCACTGGAATTGTATGCGCGCGCCCAGGAGCGCGGCATCAGCATCGGCGCCGGCAATATCTTCGCCACCGGCGACGCTTTTCAGCACTGCATTCGTCTCAACTACAGCTATCCCTGGAACGCCGGCGTGGAGGCGGCAGTGCGCACCCTCGGTCTGCTGGCCGGCGAACTGACGTCATAAGACCTTATAGCGGTCGCACGGTTCCAGCATCTGCGGCATCTCCTCGCCGCATTGCTCCAGCAGGGAACGCTCGATATTGCGCGTCATGGCGTTGAGCGCCAGGCAGTTCGGATCGGTGCCGAAGGGCTCGGAAATCTCCTGCGCGATGGCTTCCAGCGCAAACAGCGTATAGGCCACAAACACGCACACCAGCGGGGTGGCCATGCCCAGATCCGCCACCAGACCGAACGGCAGCATGAAGCAGTACAGATAAACCGTGCGATGCAACAGCACACTGTAGGCAAACGGGATCGGTGTGTGCGAGATGCGTTCGCAGCCGCCGACGGCCGCCGCCAGTTCGCTCACCTGGGCATCCAGTATCCACAGCAACGGCTCGCCTTCGCCGCGCTTGCGTCCGGCGCGCGCCAGCATCAGCCGGATGCGATCCAGCAGCGCCACCGGAACGTAGTGCATGCCGCGCAGCTCCTCCACCTCATCCTTTGACAGATAGCGCGCCAGGTCTGCGCATGGATCGGTGCCGCGCAACTGGTGCGTCAGCGCATAGACAAAGGCGATCAGGCGCTGCACGAACAGCTTGCGCTCAAAGCCGTCGCCATCCTCGGGCAGGTAATTGATCACCTGTGAAGTCAACGCCCGGGCGGCAATCAGGATGCGGCCCCAGATCTGGCGCGCCTCAACATAGCGCGCATAGGCGGCGTTGTTGCGGAAGGCGAGGAAGATCGCCAGGCTGACGCCGACCAATGGGAACGGCACCGTATCCAGCGGAATTCTGGCGCCAAACACACGGCCGCCAGTGGCCACCGCCAGCACGCTGACCGCCAGCATCAGCAGAAGTTGCGGCACGATGGTCTTGAGGACCGATCCGTCCCACACGAACAGCATGCGCAGCCAGTTGGCGGGCGGGCGGACAATCATGACGCCACCGCTGGCGTCAGCAGCACCGGGATCGATTTGGAGGTTGGCGTGCCGGCGCCGTCGGCCACGCTGGCCAGCGGCACCAGCGGGTTGGTCTCGGGGTAGTAGGCACCGATGCAGCCGCGCGGAATGTCATACGCCACCAGCATGAAACCACCGGCGCGGCGCTCGACGCCATCGTCCCACACGCTTTGCACGTCGACCCAGTCGCCGGCCAGCATGCCCAGCATGTCGATATCGGCCTGGTTGATAAAGATCACCCGGCGCATGCCGAACACGCCGCGATAACGGTCGTCCATGGCATAGATGGTGGTGTTGTACTGGTCGTGCGAGCGCGTGGTCATCATCACCAGCAGGCGCTGGCCGTAGCGCGCGCGGGCGCGATGGATCGGCGTGTCCAGCGCGATCGCCTGCGGCACAAACTGCGCCTTGCCGCTGGCCGTGAGCCATTCGCGTTCGCGCGAAGCCACCTTGAGATGGAAGCCGCCCGGCCTGGCGACGCGGGCATTGTAGTCGTAGAAGTCATCAAACACTTTTTCAATATCGTCGCGGATGACGGCATAGTCATTGCGGTAGGCCCGCCATTTCAGCTGATGGCGATTGCCCAGCGTGGCCTCGGCCATGCGCGACACGATGGCGATTTCGGACAGCAGCTCCGGCGAAGCGGGCTTGTTCAGCCCATATGAGATATGCACCATGCTCATCGAATCCTCCACCGTCACACCTTGCGGCACGCCGTTCTGCAGGTCGATCTCGGTGCGGCCCAGCGTCGGCAGGATCAATGCCTTGCGGCCGTGGATCAGGTGTCCGCGATTCAGCTTGGTGGCGATTTGCACCGTCAGCGCGCAGGACTGCAGCGCCTTGAAGGTCAGCGGCGTATCCGGTGTGGCCATGGCGAAGTTCCCGCCCAGCCCTACGAACACCTTGATCTTCCCCTGCGCCATGGCGCCGATGGTGGCCACCACATCATAGCCGTGGCGGTGCGGCGGGGCGAAGCCGAACACCCGCTCCATGCGGTCCAGAAAGGCGGCGGTCGGCTGCTCCTCGATCCCCATGGTGCGGTCGCCCTGCACGTTGGAGTGGCCGCGCACCGGACACAAACCGGCACCGCGCTTGCCGATCTGGCCGCGCATCATCATCAGGTTGGACAGCATCTGCACCGTGGCTACCGAATGCTTATGCTGCGTCAGTCCCATGCCCCAGGTGGCGATCACGCGCTGTCCGTTGATATAAATATGCGTCAACTGGTCGATCTGCTCGCGCGAGACGCCCGACTCCTCCACCAGCAAGGGCCATCTTTCGGCGCGCAGGTCGCGCGCGAACTCCGCGAAACCAACCGTGTGCGCGCTGATGAAGTCCATGTCTAGCGTGCGCGGTGCGCCGATCAGCACCGCCCTGTCATCCAGCTCCAGCAGGCGCTTGGCCATGGCCTTGATCAGCGCCAGGTCGCCGCCCAGCCTGGGCTGCACAAACATGGAACTGATCGGGGTGCTGGACAGCGTGAGCATCTCCAGCGGGTGCTGCGGGCTGGTAAAGCGCTCCAGACCGCGCTCACGCAAGGGGTTGATGGAAACGATGGTGGCGCCGCGCCGGGCGCAGTCGCGCAACTCGCCCAGCATGCGCGGGTGGTTGGTGGCCGGGTTCTGGCCAAAGATCAGCAGGGTATCGGCATGTTCAAAGTCGTCCAGCGTCACCGTGCCCTTGCCGATGCCGACGGTGCCCGGCAAGCCGCGGCTGGTGGCCTCATGACACATATTGGAGCAGTCCGGGAAGTTGTTGGTGCCGTAGGCGCGCACGAACAGCTGGTACAGGAAGGCTGCTTCATTGCTGGCGCGGCCGGAGGTGTAGAACGCCGCCTGATCCGGGTCGTCCAGCGCATTCAATTCCTCCGCAATCAGCTTGAAGGCGTCATCCCAGGCGATCGGCAGGTACTTGTCGCTGGCGGGATCGTAGGCCATGGGATGCGTTAGCCGGCCATGCTGTTCCAGTTCATAGTCCGACTGCTCCAGCAGCTGCGCCACGGTGTGCCCGGCAAAGAACGCCGGCGTCACGCGCTTGCTGGTGGATTCCGCCGCTACCGCCTTGACGCCGTTTTCGCAAAATTCAAAGGTGGATGCGTGCTCGCGGTCCGGCCACGCGCAGCCGGGGCAGTCAAACCCATCCGGCTGGTTCTGCGCCAGCAGCGATCTGTAATTGACGCCGCTGACGCGTTCCTTGACCAGGTTGATCGCGACGTATTTCAGCGCGCCCCAGCCGGCGGCTGCGTGGTGATAGGGTTTGATGGCCATGCAGGATGCTCCTTAAATCGATGTGTCGAGCATAGCCTCGGCCTGGCTTCCGACAGGAGTACAGTCTGTGTCGTCGTTGGGGAGTACAGCCAGCGCCAGTTCGGCCAGCGGCGCCGCACGGCCAAACAGATAGCCCTGGAAGGCGGTGCAGCCAAAAGCTTCCAGCTCGGACCATTGCTCGCGCGTTTCCACCCCTTCCGCCACCACCGCCAGATCCATGCTGTAGGCCAGCGTAATGATGGCGCGCACAATGCTGGAGGCATGGCGCGTGTGCAGCATGTCGTGCACAAACGAGCGGTCGATCTTCAGCTGGTCGATCGGCAGCAGCTTCAGATAGCTGAGCGATGAATAGCCGGTGCCGAAATCATCGAGCGCGAAGCCGACGCCGTGGGCTTTCAAGGTTGTCATCTTGGCGATCACGTCATCCATGTCGGTCAGCAGCATGCTTTCCGTCAGTTCCAGCTTGAGCAGGCGCGGATCGGCGCCGGTGCGGTCCAGTACCGCCAGCACCTGATCGACAAACGCCGGCTGGCGGAACTGGCGCGCGCTGACGTTGACGGCCATGCTCAGATGCGCGCTGTCGGCGCAGCCGGCCCACTGCACCAGCTGCCGGCAAGCCGCTTCCAGCACCCACTCGCCCAGTTCCACGATCAGGCCCGACTTCTCCGCCTGAGGTATGAAATCGCCGGGGCCGATCAGGCCGCGCAGCGGATGCTGCCAGCGCACCAGCGCCTCCACGCCAGTGACGCGGCCGCCGTTATCCACCACCGGCTGGAAGTACAGGCGCAGTTCATCGCGCTGCAGGGCGAAGCGCAGGTCCGCTTCCAGCGTGGCGGAAGCGTCCAGCGCCACCTGCATGTGCGGATCGAAGAAGCGGAAGGTGGCACGGCCGGCCGCCTTGGCTTCATACATGGCCATGTCGGCCTGCCGCAGCAGGTCATTGATGGTGTGGTGCTCTGCCCCAAACAGCACCACGCCGATGCTGGGGGTACTGCGCAGTTCATGCGCCTCCAGCGTGTAGCTGCGGCTCAGCGCATCCAGCACCTTGCCGGCGACGGCGGCGGCATTGCCCATGGCTTGCTGCTGTTCCGTCCCCAGGTCTTCCAGCAGGATCACGAATTCGTCGCCGCCCAGGCGTGCCACAGTGTCGGTCTCGCGCGTGACCTCACCCAGGCGGAACGCCACCATCTCCAGCAGGCGGTCGCCCATGTCATGGCCCATGGTGTCGTTGAGCGACTTGAAGTTATCCAGGTCCACAAACAGCACCGCGCCATGATTGCCGCCGCGCGCCGCCTTGGCAATGGCATGGTGCAGGCGGTCCAGCAGCAGACGGCGGTTTGGCAGGTTGGTCAGGCCGTCATAGAACGCCAGGTGGGCGATCTCCGCTTCCGCCAGCTTGCGGGCGCTGATGTCCATGCGCGTGCCCAGCATGCGCAGCGGCCGGCCGCCGGCGGTGCGCTCCACCACCCGGCCCCGGCTCTGCACCCAGATCCAGTGGCCGGCCCGGTGCCGCATGCGGTATTCGGCCTCAAAGGAACGCGAGCTGTCGGCAAGATGCGCGGCCAGGGCGGCTTCCACGGCCGGAATATCGTCGGCCTTGACCATGCTGCGCCAGTCGATATCGCCGGCATTCAGTTCCTCGCTGGTGTAGCCCAGCATGGCGGCGGCGCGGCCATCGACCGTGCGCACATCGTCCACCATCTGCCATTCCCACAGACCGAGGTTGGCGCCGTTCAGCGCCAGTTCAACCTTTTCCGCAGCGGCGGCCTGTTCGTCCGCACGCGCTGCGGCCAGGTCTTCCAGCACCTGGCGCCGGCGCTGCACCAGCAGCAGCGCGCCGCTGGAAGTCAGGCCGAATACCAGCCACGCCACGCCGCAGGTCCAGGCCATGCTGTGCCAGCCGGCGGCGATCAACGCCTGGTTGCGCCCCAGACTCACCACCAGGGTCTTGTCGAGGCCCAGTCCGCGCAACTGCATGGTGCGCTGGACTACCAGCCGCTGTTCGCCGTTGGCGGTGAAGCCGTCCAGCACCGTCTCGGCACGGCCGCTGTGCTGATGACGAGCAAAGAAAGGATCTGGCGCCGCGCTGGTATTGCGCATGGCGGCGGGATCGGCCGGCACGAACAGGATGCGGCGGCCGCTGTTCTCGGTGATGGCGCTGTTCATGTCCGGTGCGTACAGGGCGGAGCGCATCACGGCGTCGAAGTATTCCGGATTGAGGATGGCGCTGACCGCGCCGTTGTTGGCGCCGTCCGGACCGATCACCGCCATCGACAGCTTGATGTTAAAGACGCCGGGCGTGTTCTCGTAGGGCTGCGACAGGTACAGGGTATCGGGATCGCGCATGCGCTCCACGCGGCTGGTGTAGTTGCGATCATCCAGGCGGCGGTCGCGCAGGTCATCGTCGGACATGATGATCGCGCCTCTGCGGTCCAGCACCAGCAAGGCACGCACGCCGGGCATGGCGCGCTTGAGCGACTGCAGCAGCGTGCGGCGGCAGTCCAGCGCGCAGTTGCCGCCTTCACGCAGGGCGTCGCGCACGCTGTCGAGCGCACTGCGCACACCTTCCAGCTGGTGGCTGAGGTTTTCGTCGATGATCAGCGTTTGCAGGCGCATGCGCTCGATATTGGATGTCATCAGCAGTCCTCGCTCGTTCCAGACGAAGTACGCGATCAGCAGGCCGCTGAGTACCAGCACAAAGCCCAGCATCAGCCACTCGGCGGCCATGGTGCGGAAACCGGGCAGCTTCTTGTAGTGTTTGACAAACATAACCCCTCCCTGATTGACACAGATGCCAATATAAAATCAGGAAGGCCTGAGCGAAATTGCACCTTCGTATGCAAACTCATACTAAAGTTTAGTTTCCCTGTTCCCCTGCCTGCCATGCCATTTGACCGGTTACAAACCAGCGCCGCCGGTGGCACAGTGCAGGCTTAGCGACTTGGGAGCAAGCATGAAAGCGAGAACACGAATCTGGGCGGGCGCAGCGCTGGCCCTGGCCACCGCTGCCGCAGCCTGGGTGATACAGCCGCCAATAGCGCCGGTCCAGCCGCCAGCGGATACGGACTTCGACAGCGCCAGCATCGCGCGCGGCGCCCGCGTTGTCGCCCAGGGTGATTGCATGGTGTGCCACACCGCGGCTGGCGGTGCGCCATATGCCGGCGGCCTGCCGCTGCGCACGCCGTTCGGCACCATCTACACCACCAACATCACGCCCGACCGGGACACCGGCATCGGCGCCTGGTCGCTGGCCGCATTCACGCGTGCGCTGCGCCATGGCGTGGCGCGCGACGGCCATCTGCTATACCCGGCCTTCCCGTACATCCATTACACCAGGATGTCGACCGTCGACATCAACGACGCTTACGCCTACCTGATGACACGCACGCCGGTGACAGCAAAGCCGCCGGCCAACGACCTGCTGCTGCCGCTGCGCTTCCGCCCTCTGCTGGCGGGCTGGAATCTGCTTTATCTGCGTCCCGGCCCGGTGGCGGATGATCCGAGACAGACGGCCGAATGGAACCGCGGCCGCTATCTGGTCGACGGCGCCGGCCATTGCGCTTCCTGCCATAGCGCGCTGGGCCCGATCGGCGGCGAACGCAGTCCGGCCTTCAGCGGCGGCAATGTCGACGGCTGGGATGCGCCTTCCCTCACCACGCTGCTGCAGGCGCCCAAGCCGTGGACGCGTGAACAGCTGGCGCTGTACTTGCGCCACGGCTGGTCGCCGGAGCACGGCGCCGCTGCGGGCCCGATGGGACCCGTGGCACACAGCCTGTCGCAAGTGCCAGAGGCAGACACTAACGCCATCGCCACCTACATCATGTCGTTGCAGCAGCCGGCAACCCATGCCGTCGCGCCGGCGCCGGCGGCAACCGCTGATGCCGCACGCGTCGCGCAAGGCGCCACGCTGTTCGCCGGCGCCTGCGCCGGCTGCCACGGCGCGGCCGCCCCCATGATGACGGCGGGCGGCCGGCCGTCACTGGCCCTGAGCACCGCCGTCAACAGCGACCGGCCGGACAACCTGATCCAGATTGTGCTGAACGGCGTGCCATGGAGCCACGCACAGCAAACCACCTTCATGCCGCCCTTCTCGGCTGCGCTGAGCGACGCCCAGATCGCCAGCATCGCCGCCTATGTGCGCGCCGATATCGGCAAGCGCCCGGCTTGGAACAACCTGGAAAAACGCACTGCCGACATCCGCAAGGAGAACCAACAATGAACACCCTGACCGTCAACGGCGTCCGCCACACGCTGGACATCGATCCCTCCACGCCGCTGCTGTACGCGCTGCGCAACCAGCTGGAACTGAACGGCGCCAAGTTCGGCTGCGGGATGGGCCAGTGCGGCGCCTGCACCGTGCTGCTGGACGGTCAGCCGGTCTTCGGCTGCCTGACGCCGGTGGCTGCCTGCGAAGGGCGCCAGGTGCGCACCATCGAAGGTCTGGGCAGCGCCGACAAGCCGGGCAAGCTGCAAGCCTCCTTCATCAAGCACCAGGCGGCCCAATGTGGCTACTGCATCGCCGGCATGGTGATGCGCGCGCAATCGCTGCTGGAGCAGCACCCGCATCCGACCGAAGCGCAGATCCGCCGGCATATGGAACCCAACCTTTGCCGCTGCGGCACCCACATGCGCATCATCGCCGCCATCAAGGACGTGGCTGAAGGGAGCAAGGCATGAGCGAAGCTGTCATCGATCTGCGCCGCCGCGCCATCCTGAATGCCGGCGCCCTGGTACTGGGGTTCACGTTGCTGCCGCGCCGCGCGCTGGCGGAATTCAACGGCATGGGCGTGCCACCCATCGCCAACAAGGATCTGGCGGGCAGCCTGCAACGCACGCCGATGCTGGACGCGTGGATCAGGATCGCGCCGGACGGCCAGGTCACCGTCTTCACCGGCAAGGTGGAACTGGGTACTGGTGTGCGTACCGCGCTGCTGCAGGTGGCGGCGGAGCAGCTGGACCTGGCGCCGGCCGCCATCAACTTCGTCACCGGCGACACCGCGCGCACACCCAATGAGGGCTTCACCGCCGGCAGCCACACCATGGCCGACAGCGGCACCGCGCTGCTCAACGCCGCGGCGCAAGTAAGGGCACTGGTGGTGCAAGGCGCGGCGCGGCAGTTCAAGCTCGATGCCGCGACACTCAAGACCGGCGGCGGCATGGTGATCGCCCCGGACGGCCGTAGAATGCATTACGGCGAAGCGGTTCGCGCACTCGACCTGCACCGCGTGGCGCAGGTAAAGTCGCCGCTGAAAAAAGCCAGCGATTACACCGTGATCGGCCAATCGCTGCCGCGCGTCGACATCCCGGCTAAGCTGACCGGTGGTGCCGCCTACGTGCAGGACATGCGTCTGCCCGGCATGGTGCACGCCCGCGTGGTGCGGCCGCCGGCGCCGGGGGCGCGTCTGCTGTCGGCCGACAGCGCCGGCGTGCAGCGCATGCCGGGCGTACTGAAGGTGCATGTGGACGGCAACTACCTGGCCGTCATCGCCGAGGACGAATGGCAGGCGGTACAAGCCATGCGCACCCTGTCGGCCAGCGCCAGATGGCAGCGCGGCCCGGCGCTGCCGGCACCCGCCAGCATCCACGCCACCTTGCGTGCCCTGCCCTCGCAGGACATCGTGATCGCCAACAAATCCGGCCCTGCCGGCAAGCCGGTGCTGACGCTCAAGCGCCGTTACACCAAGCAGTACGTGATGCACGGTTCGATCGGACCTTCCTGCGCGCTGGCGCTGCTGGAGCAAGGCAGCATGACAGTATGGACGCACACGCAGGGCGTCTACCCGCTGCGCGCGGCACTGGCCGAAATGCTGTCCATGAGAATGGAAGACGTGCGCTGCATCCATACCGAAAGCGCCGGCTGCTATGGCCAGAACGGCGCCGACGATGTGGCGGCCGATGCCGCGCTGCTGGCGCGCAGCATGCCGGACCGGCCGGTGCGCGTGCAACTGATGCGCGACCAGGAAAATCAGTGGGAACCCTACGCCCCCGCCATGAGCACCCAGCTGGCGGCGTCGCTGGACGCCAGCGGCACTATCTGCGACTGGCAGTACGAATTGTGGAGCGGCTCGCACAACGAACGTCCCGGCAATGCCGGCAAGCTGCTGCCCGCCCAACTGCTGGCACAACCGTTCGTGCCGAGTCCATCGCAGCCAATGCCGATGCCGGAAGGCGGCGGCGACCGCAACGCCATTCCGCTGTACACGCTGCCGCAGGCGAAGATCGTCAACCACTTCCTGCCGGTGACGCCGCTGCGTACCTCGGCCATGCGTTCGCTCGGTGCGCACATCAACCTGTTTGCCATCGAAGGCATGATGGATGAACTGGCGGCGGCCGCGCACACCGACCCGGTGGCGTTCCGCCTGCGCCACCTGGACGATCCGCGCGCCCGCGAGGTAGTCGAACGCGCCGCCAGCCAGTTCGGCTGGAGCCAGCGCAAGCGCCGCCGCGACCATGGCTTCGGCTTCGCTTTTGGCCAGTACAAGAACATCATGGCCTACGTGGCGCTGGCGGTGGAGATACGGGTGGAGCGCAGCACCGGTGCGGTGCACATCCTCCGTGTGACGGCGGCGGTGGATTGCGGTCAGGGCGTGAATCCGGATGGCATCCGCAACCAGGTGGAAGGCGGCATTCTGCAGTCGTCCAGCTGGACACTGTATGAAAAGCTGCAGTTCACGCCAGACGGCATCACCAGCGTGGACTGGGCCAGCTACCCGATCATGCGCTATTCGAACGTGCCGGAGAAAGTGGAAGTCGTCCTGGTCAACCGCCCAGGCGCTCCATTCCTCGGCGTGGCCGAAGCGGCGCAAGGACCGATGGCCGGGGCCTTGGGCAATGCGCTGGCCGACGCCACCGGCAAGCGCTGGTTCGACCTGCCGCTGGCGGGTCCTCAACTGAGCGCGGGATAGTCGGTGTAGCCGCGCTCCGTGCCGCCGTAGAACGTGTACGGGTCCGGCTCGTTGTATGGGCCGCCGGCGGCAATGCGCGCCACCAGATCGGGATTGGATACATACAGGCGGCCGAAGGCCACCATGTCGGCTTTGCCCTCCGCTGCCAACCACTGCGCGGCCTGCGGCGTCAGGCCGGCGTTGGCCATCAGCACGCCGCTGTAGTTGGAGCGGATCAGCTCCAGCAGCTTCGGCATGTCCGGCACTCCGCCCCAGGCATTGGTATCAGCGCCATGGATGTAGGCGATGCCGTATTCATTCAGCATGCGCGCCACATAGCCATAGGTCTCTGCCACATTCGGATCGGCGGCGTTGTTATAAGCCGCATAAGGTGAAATGCGCACGCCGACGCGCTCCTTGGGGAACACCGTCAGCACCGCTTCAAGCACCAGCCGCAGGAAGCGCGCGCGGTTCTCGACGCTGCCGCCAAATTCGTCCATGCGGCGGTTGACCAGCGGCGACAGGAACTGCTGCGGCAGATAGCCATTGGCCGCGTGGATCTCGACGCCGTCCAGTCCTGCGCGTTTCGCGTTTGCGGCGCCGACGCGGAATTCTTCAATCGCGGCATACACTTCTTCCTTGCTCATCGCGCGCGACGGCGAGGCGTAGATGCGGGTGTAATGGCCATTGCGCAGCGCGCCGTAGACCTGCAGCAGTCCGAGATCGTCGTTGAGGCCCGACGGCGACAGCGGCTCGCCGCCCTTCAGCAGCGCATACGAGCTAACCCGGCCGCTATGCCACAGCTGCATGAACATCTTGCCGCCGGCCGCGTGCACCTGCTCCGTCACGCGGCGCCAGCCTGCCACCTGGGCATCGTTGTAGATGGCAGGCGCCAGTTCAAAGGCGGCGGAGTTTGGCGATACGTTGGTGGCCTCGGTGATGATCAGGCCAGCGCTGGCGCGCTGGGCGTAATACTCGGCAGTCAGCGCCACCGGCACGCCGTCGGTGCCGGCACGGGCCCGCGTGACAGGCGCCATGGCGATGCGGTTGTTGAAGGTCAGGTCGCCGATCTGGATCGGTTGCAGCAGCTTGGTCATGAGAGTGACTCCGGTTGATGGAAGATGCGCCACTGTAGCGCTGGTGACCGGTGCCGATAAGGGCCTCCCGCTCATCAACACTTTTGCGCCTGGCGCAAAAAACAGTGCTACATTGGCAGGATTCGATCCCATTGAGCGATTTATGCCGCCACGCGGCGCGCCTACAATCGGTCCATCGATCACTCAACGACACTGCCATGAAAACCAAGCTGCTCCCCGCCTCCTTCTTTGCCTTGACACTGGGGCTGGCCGAAACCGGCAACGCCTGGCGCTTCGCACACGATCTCTGGGCCTTGCCGCCGTTGGCCGGCGAGGCGCTGCAGGCGCTGGCCTTGCTGTCCTTCGTGCTGTTCGCGGCGATGTATGCACACAAGTGGCTGGCGCACCGCGCGGCGGCAGTCGCCGAAGCACGCGATCCCGTGCAATCGGCCTTCCTGGCGTTGATCCCGGAATCGCTGATTCTGGTGGCGCTGGCGGTGCAGCCGTACGCGCAGGATGCCGCGCGCCCGCTGTTCTGGGTCGGCTCCGCCGCCAACCTGGCCTACGGCGCATGGCGGCTGGCCGCGCACTGGAGCTGCCAGCGCCAGGCCGCGCACATCGTGCCGCCGCTGTACCTCCCCTACACCGCCAGCGTGCTGGTGAACGCACTGGCGGCCGGCAGCTTCGGCTACCTGGATTACGGCTGGATGCTGTTCGGCGCCGGCGGCATCTCCTGGCTGGTGCTGGACTCCACCATCACGCATCAGCTGATGACGGGCGGCCTGCCGGACCAGACGCGCAATTTCATGGGCATTTACAGCGCACCGCCAGTTGTGGCGCTGGTGGCCTACCAGGTGCTGGCTGGCGACAGCGCCAACATGGCCATCACCTGCGCGCTGGCCGGCTACGCCCTGTTCGTGTTTGCCGCGATGGCGCTGGCCATGCCATGGCTGGCGCAGCAGGAATTCGCGCCGGGCTACTGGGCCTACACCTTCGGTCTGGCCACGCTGGGCCAGGGATTGATGCTGATGGCTCACCATCATGCCCATCCGGTGCTGGAAGCCGTGGCAGGCGCCGTGTTTGCCGCCACCCTGGTCTTGGTGCTGTACGTGGCGTGGGGCTCGCTGCGCCTGCTGGCGCGCGGCGCCTACTTCCCGCCAGCGCCGGTCATGGGGCGCCCATCTTGAAGACGGTGGCAATCGTGCTGTTCCCCGGCGTACAGTCGCTGGACGTGTCCGGGCCGATGGACGTCTTCGCGGAAGCGAATGCCTTCCTCCCGCCGGGACAGCACTATCGGCTGCTCACCATCGGCACCGGGCCATCTCCCATCCGCGCCTCCAACGGCCAATGGCTGCTGGCAGACCGCGCGCTCAACGAAGCTGGCATGGATTACGACATCGTACTGGTGGCCGGCGGCCCGCAATTGCCGCAGGCGCCGGCGGATCCCGCCTTATCAAGCTGGCTGCGCGCAGTGGCAGGCAGCGTGGCACGCTACGGCTCGATCTGCACCGGCGCTTTCCTGCTGGGACGCGCCGGGCTGTTGGACGGCAAGCACGCCACCACCCACTGGCGTGACGCCGCGCGGCTGGCGGCGGAGTTCCCGCTGGCGCAAGTCGAGCATGACCGCATCCACGTGCGCGATGGCGGCCTGGTAACGTCGGCCGGCGTCACGGCAGGCATCGATCTGGCGCTGGCGCTGGTGGCGGAAGACCACGGCCCAGCGATTGCGCTGGCGGCGGCCAAGCGGCTGCTAGTGCTGGCGCAACGCCAGGGCGGCCAATCTCAATTCAGTCCTTACTTGCCGGAGACCGGCACGCCGGACGCGCTGGCCACCGTGATCCAGCGCCACGTGATGGATCATCTGGCGCAGGCGCTGCCGGTCGAGCATCTGGCCGATGTGGCAGGCATGAGCACACGCAGCTTTGCACGCCAGTTCGTCAAGGAGATGGGCGTGACGCCGGCCGAGTTTGTGCAGCGCGCCCGCGTCGACGCCGCGCGCAACCTGCTGGAAGGCAGCGCGCTGCCGCTCAAGACCATCGCCTACCGCTGCGGCTTCGGCAGCGCGGCGCGCATGCGGCTGGTATTCGCGCAGCGTTTCGGCGTCACGCCCACGCAATACCGCGACAGCTTCCGCGCCCGCTGACTCAGGCCACGCCGCTGCTCTGCAACAGCATATCCAGCTGGCGCAACTCGACCGGCTTGGTCAGATGTTGTTCAAAGCCCGCTTCCGCAGCCTGCTGGCGATCCGCATCCTGACCGTAGCCGGTTACCGCGAACAGACGCAGTCCGGCGCCGCCCTGCTGCCGCAGGCGCTGGGCCAGTTCGTAGCCATCCATGCCTGGCAGGCCGATATCGAGAATGCCGACCTGCGGCCGGAAGTGCGACGCCAGCACCAGCGCGTCCGGCGCGCTGAAGGCCACCTGCACCGTGTGGCCGAGCAGCTCCAGTCCCTCGCCCAGCGCCCGCGCCGCATCCTCATTGTCATCCACCACCATGATTCTCAGATGCCCGGGCGGCAGCGCGGATGGCGTCAACGGCGCAATACGGCGCGGGTCGGTGCGCCTTTCCAGCCACGCCGGCAAGCGTACTTCGAAGCTGCTGCCGCAGCCGATGCCGTCACTGTGGGCGGCAATGCGGCCGCCATGCAGCTCGGTCATGCTGCGCGCGATCGCCAGCCCCAGTCCCAGGCCGCCTTGCGAACGGCTCAGCGCCTGCCGCTCCTGGGTAAAGCGCTCAAACACGGAGCCCAGCATCGCCGCCGAGATGCCGATACCGTTGTCGCGCACTTCCACCACCACCTCATGGCTGTCGCGGCGCGCACGCACCGCCAGTTGCCCTCCGGGCTCGGTGTATTTGGCGGCATTGGTCAGCAGGTTGGCCAGCACTTGCGCCAGCCGCACCGGGTCCGCCAATACCGTCAATCCGGACGGCGGCACCTCGATCGCCAGTGCATGGCGCTTTTGTTCAATCAGCGGGCTGGCCGTCTCGATCGCGCGCGTAACGACATCGGTCATCTCCACCACCTGCCGGCGCAACTGGATCTTCCCCTGCGCCACCCGCGACACATCCAGCAGGTCATCCACCAGCGCCACCAGATGCCGTGTCTGACGTTCGATCACGGCGCGCTCCTTGAGCGCAAAGTCGCTGCCGCGCATGCGCATCAGCTGCAACGCCGTGACGATGGGCGCCAGCGGATTGCGCAACTCATGTCCCAGCATGGCCAGGAATTCATCCTTGGCGCGGTTGGCCGCTTCAGCATCGCGCTTGGCCGTAGCCAATTCCGTCACCTCAAACGCCACCACCGCCACGCCCTGCGTCTTGCCGTCGTCGTCGAACAGCGGCTGGTAGACGAAGTCGAACCAGCGGTCGCCGAGCTGCAGTTCCGGACTGCGCAACATCCGCACCTGCATCGAACGGCCGACATAGGGCTGGCCGCTTGCCAGCACGCCGTCCAGCAATTCAAAAATGCCCTGCGACTCCAGCTCCGGCAGCGCCTCGCGCACCGGGAGGCCCAGCAACGGCCGCGGGCCGATCAGCTGCTGGTAGTAGTCATTGACCTGCTCGAACACATGTTGCGGGCCGTTGAGGATGCAGATCGCCACCGGCGCCTGACTGAAAATGCTGCGCATGCGCCGCGTGGCCTCGTCCTGCACCGTGCGCATGCGCTGGCGCAGCCGCAGCACCTCGATGCGCGCGGACAGCTCGCGCCCGGAGAATGGCTTGACGAGATAGTCGTCCGCGCCAGCCTGCAAGCCCTCCAGCCGCGCCTCTTCGCCGGCGCGCGCGGACAGCATCATGAACGGGATATGGCGGGTCGCTTCCTGCGCGCGCACGGCGGCCAGCAGGCCAAAGCCGTCCAGTTGCGGCATCATCACGTCGGACAGGATCAGGTCCGGCGGCCCGCGCTCGATGATGGCCAGCGCCTCGATGCCGTTGTTGCAGACCTCCACCTGCCACTGCTGCTGCAGCAAGCGCTGCAGATAATCGCGCATATCGGCGTTATCATCGACGATCAGCAAACGTCCGTGCCGCACGCTGCCAGCGCCCGGCACGGCACTGTGCTGCATCCATCCTTCCGCTTCCGCCACATAGGCCGCCGCCGCGCTTTGCACCGGCCGTGCCGGCGTCACGCCCAACTGGTCGGACGGCAGGTGCGCGCTGCCGAGCGGCAGCGCCACATTGAATACCGAACCGCGTCCCAGCACGCTTTCCACGCCGATGGCGCCGCCGTGCAGCTCCACCAGGTCGCGCACCAGCGCCAGGCCGATGCCCGAGCCTTCGTGCGTGCGCGAACGCGCACCTTCGACGCGGTGGAAGCGCTCGAACAGGTGCGGCAACTGGTCGTGCGGGATGCCGCTGCCGGTATCGGCCACCGACAGGCGCACCTGGCTTCCGGTGGCGCGCAGGCTGACGCGAATTTCCCCCTCAAAGGTAAACTTGAAGGCGTTAGACAGCAAATTCAGGACGATTTTTTCCCACATCGCCGGATCAACGTACACCGGCGACGGCAGCGGCGGACACTCGACCTGCAGACGCATGCCGGCGCTCTCGATGGCCGAGCGGAAGCTGCTGGCCAGATCGATCGTCAGCGCCGCCAGGTCGGTGGCGATGAAACGGGCCTGAGCCCGCCCGGCCTCCACCCGCGAAAACTCCAGCAGCGTGTTGACCAGCTTTTGCAGGCGCAGCGCGTTACGCTGAACAATTTGCAGGCGCTCGCGCTGGGCCGGCGGCAGCGGCGCGCCATCGTCCTCCAGCGCATCCTGCACAGGCCCCAGCAGGAGCGTCAGCGGCGTGCGGAATTCGTGGCTGACATTGCCGAAGAACTGGGTCTTGGCGCGGTCCACCTCCGCCAGCATGTCGGCCCGCAGGCGCTCGTCTTCCGCTGCGCGCGCATGGCGCATGGCGTTGCCGGTCTGGGTGGCGATCAGTTCCAGGAAGCTGCGGTACTCGGCGTCCAGCCGCCGCGCCGGACTCACGCCCAGCACCAGCGCGCCCGAATCCAGCACGGGCAGCGTCAGCGCCAGCCGCACCGGCTGCTGCGACCGGCCTGGCGGCAAGCCGGCGGGCGCCTGCTCCAGCGTGACAAGACACGGCCCGGCGCCGGCGATCACCGTACCGACGGCATAGCGCTGGCTGGCGTTTTCCATGTGCGCGTGGGTGGACTTCAGCAATTGCACATTGCCCTGGCCATCGTTCAGGTATAGCTGGGCAAACGGCACGTCGTCGGGATTGGCGCCAATCGCATCCAGCGCGATGGCGCAGGCGCCCAGCACGGTCTTTTCCTGCAGCGTGCGCACATTCAGGTCGGACAGGGTACGCAGCCGGCGCGCGTTCAGGTGGCGGCTGGTGACATCCAGATTGGCGCAGAACAGGCCAGCCACCTGGCCGGATTCGTCGCGCACCGGGCTATAGGAAAAGGCGTAAAAGGTCTCCTCCAGGAAGTCGCCGCGGCGCATGAACAGCTGCACATCGTCGGCCATGGTGGAGACGCCATGCGTGAACACGCGCTCCACCAGCGGCCCGCAATAGTCCCAGATCTCGGCCCACACTTCGACCGTGGGCCGGCCCAGCGCCCACGGATGCTTGGCCATGCTGAGCACATCGATATAGGCGTCGTTGTATAAAAACGTCACCTGCTCGCCCCACCCCATCCACATCGGCTGCGGGGAGTTGAGCATCAGGTTAATCACGGTTTTCAGGCTATGCGGCCAGCCTTCGATCGGGCCAAGCGGCGTACTGCGCCAATCGTGCGCCCAGATACGGGCACCCAGCTCGCCCGGCGCGCTGAGGAACATCGGTATGTCATCCGGTGCCGCTATGGACATGGGTCTGGACCATTCATGATTTACAATGTTTTCAAGCTTACCATGCGCCGATCATGACTGACGCCCTGCACACCGCCGAGATCTATCGCTTTCACCCTGCGGTGACGGCCTGGTTTGACGCGGCCTTTGCCGGGGCCACCGAAGCCCAGCGGCGCGCCTGGCCACTGATCCAGGGCGGCCAGACCACACTGATTGCCGCCCCCACCGGTTCCGGTAAAACCTTGACCGCCTTTCTGGCCGCCATCGATGCGCTGGTACGCGAGAGCCGCCGCGCGCCGCTGCCGGACGAAACGCGGGTGCTGTACGTTTCGCCGCTGAAGGCCCTGTCCAACGATATCCGCGTCAACCTGCTGGCGCCACTGGAGGGAATCGGCCGCGAGCTGGAGGCCGCCGGCCAGCCGCCGCATGGCATCCGCGCTGCGGTGCGCACCGGCGACACCACCCAGGCAGAACGCCAAGCCATGCGCCGGCGCGCGCCGCACATCCTGGTCTCGACGCCGGAATCGCTGTATGTGATGCTGGGATCGGACAGCGGCCGCGCCATGCTGGCCAGCGTGCGCACGGTGATCGTCGATGAAATTCATGCGGTGGCCGGCAGCAAGCGTGGCAGCCACCTGGCGCTGAGCCTTGAACGGCTGGATGCCTTGTGCGGCCGGCCGCCGGTGCGGGTCGGCCTCTCCGCCACGCAAAAGCCGATAACGGCGGTGGCGCAGTATCTGGCCGGCGCCGCGCGGCCTTGCGCGGTGGTCGATGTCGGCCACGTGCGGGCGCGCGACCTGAATCTGGAGCTGCCGCCGGTGCCGCTGGAAGCGGTGATGCCGAACGAGGTATGGGAGCGCGTCTACGACCGCCTGGCCGAGCTGACAGCCATGCACCGGACCACGCTGATTTTCGTGAACACGCGCCGCATGGCCGAGCGCATGGCACGTCACCTGGCGGAGCGCATCGGGGCGGAACACGTGGCTGCCCACCACGGCAGCCTGGCCAAGGAATACCGGCTGGACGCCGAGCAGCGCCTCAAGCGCGGCGCCCTGCGGGTGCTGATCGCGACTGCCTCGCTCGAACTCGGCATCGACATTGGCGATGTGGATCTGGTCTGCCAGATCGGTTCGCCGCGCAGCATTGCGGCGTTTTTGCAGCGCGTCGGCCGTTCCGGCCACCAGGTCGGCGGCCTGCCCAAGGGCCGCTTGTTCCCCACCTCGCGTGATGACCTGATTGAATGCACTGCCCTGCTGGACTGCGTGCGGCGCGATGAACTGGATCTGCTGCACATCCCTGTCGCGCCGCTGGACGTGCTGGCGCAGCAGATCGTGGCGGAAGTGGCTTGCCGTGAATGGCGCGAGGATGACCTGTACCACCTGATCCGCCGCGCCTCGCCGTATGCGCAGCTGGAACGCAAGCGCTATGACGATGTGCTGCACATGCTGACCGATGGCTATACCAGCCGCCAGGGCGTGCGCGGCTCCTATCTGCACCGCGACACGGTGAGCGGCACGCTGCGCGGGCGGCGCGGCGGCAAGATGACGGCGGTAATGTCCGGCGGGACCATTCCGGACAACGCCGACTACACGGTGCTGCTGGAACCGCAGGGCCAGAACATCGGCACCGTGCACGAGGATTTCGCGGTGGAGAGCCTGGCCGGCGACGTTTTCCAGCTTGGGAATACCTCGTATCGCATCCAGCGCGTAGAAGCGGGCAAGGTGCGGGTGGAGGACGCGCATGGGGCGGCGCCGAATATCCCGTTCTGGCTGGGCGAGGCGCCGGGCCGCAGCGATGAGTTGTCGGTCGGCGTGGCGCGCTTGCGCGGCGAGATCGATCGTCTGCTGGCGGCGGCGCCGGATGGCGAGGCGGGTATTGAAAGCGCGGTGGACTGGCTGATCGGGCATCTTTGTCTGCAGGATGCGGCGGCGCGCCAGATTGCCGAGTATCTGGCGCGGGCACGCGCCGCACTGGGCGCGCTGCCGACACGCGATACGCTGGTGATGGAACGCTTCTTTGATGAATCCGGCGGCATGCAGTTGGTCCTGCATGCGCCATTCGGCAGCCGCATCAACCGCGCCTGGGGGCTGGCCTTGCGCAAGCGCTTCTGCCGGACCTTCAACTTTGAACTGCAGGCGGCGGCCACCGAGGATGCGATTGTGTTGTCGCTGTCGGACAGCCACAGTTTTCCGTTGGATGAGGTGTGGCGCTATCTGCGTTCGAATACTGCGGAGCATGTGCTGGTGCAGGCTTTGCTCGATGCCCCTTTGTTCAACGTGCGATGGCGCTGGAATGCCACCACCGCGCTGGCCTTGCCGCGCTTTAGCGGTGGACGCAAGGTGGCGCCGCAGCTGCAGCGCATGAAGAGCGATGATCTGCTGGCGGCGGTGTTCCCTGATCAGGCGGCGTGCCTGGAAAATATTGTCGGAGAACGGGAGCTGCCCAGCCATCCACTGGTGGATCAGACCCTGGATGATTGTCTGCACGAGGCGATGGACAGCGAGGGCTGGCTGGCACTGCTGCGGCGCATGGAGGCCGGCGAGGTGCGCTTGCTGTCGCGCGATTTGCCGGCGCCCTCGCCGCTGGCGATGGAGATTCTGAATGCGCGGCCGTATGCGTTTCTGGATGATGCGCCGCTGGAGGAACGGCGCGCGCGGGCGGTGGCCAACCGGCGCTGGACCGATCCGGCGTCGACCGATGATCTGGGAGCGCTGGACGCCGGCGCGATTGCGGCCGTGGCGGCCGAGGCATGGCCTTCGGCGCGCAGTGGCGATGAGATGCACGAGGCCTTGATGTCGCTGGCATGCGTTACGCCGTCCGAGGTGGCGCGCGAAGAAGGCTGGCAGGGATGGATAGATGGCCTTGCCGCCGGCGGCCGCGCCATGCGCCTGCGCGACGCCAGCAGCGGCGCCGACCTGTGGGTGGCGCTCGAACGGCTGACCTGCGCCCAAGCCGCCTGGCCCGGCGCGGCCACCATCTCCGTCGACTCGGAGGCTGCCGCAAAGAGCACAGCGGCGGCCGGTGGGCTGGCCGCCGCTGCGGCCGGCGACGAGGTGTGGACGCGGGATGCGGCGCTGGTGGAGATTTTGCGGGCGCGCTTGAGCGGCTTCGGACCGCAGACGGTGGCGGCGATCGCCGCGCCGCTGGCGCTGACGGCGTCCACCGTGACCATCGCGCTGACGCAGCTGGAAAGCGAAGGCTATGTGATGCGCGGCCGCTTCACGCCCGGCGCCACGGAGGAGGAATGGTGCGAGCGCCATCTGCTGGCACGCATCCACCGCTACACCATCCGCAGTCTGCGGCGCGAGATCGAACCGGTCGAACTGCAGGACTTCATGCGCTTCCTGTTCGAATGGCAGCACCTCACGCCAGACGCCCAGCTGCAAGGCAGCGACGCACTGCCGCAGGCACTGGCCCAGCTGGAAGGCTACGAAGCAGCCGCCGGCGCCTGGGAAAGCGACCTGCTGGCCTTGCGCGTGCGCGACTACTCTGCCCTGTGGCTGGATGACCTGTGCCGCGCCGGCAAAATCGTCTGGACCCGTGTGGGCGCACCGGCCAGCGCAGCAGGCGGTCCGGTACGCAGTACGCCGCTGGTGCTGCTGCCGCGCCGCCAGCTGGCCCTGTGGCACGCCCTGCCCGCCGTGGCCAGCGAGATCGAAGTCTCGCCGCGCGCCGCCCGCGTGCTGGAAACCCTGCGCCGCGAAGGCGCCATGTTCTTCGACGAGCTGTCGCACGACGCCCGCCTGCTGCCGGCGGAACTGGAGAACACGCTGGGCGAACTGGTGGCCACCGGCCTGGTCAACGCGGACAGCTACGCCGGCCTGCGCGCCATGCTGGTCCCGGCCAACAAGCGCGCCAGCAACGACAAGCGCCGCCGCCGTGGTGCCGGTCCGACGATGGAGGAAGCCGGCCGCTGGGCGCTGGTGCGGCGCGGCGATAACGTGACCATCACCGTCCGCCTGGTCGAAACCGCCCTTGCCGCTCCGCCAGGCGATGCCGCGTCATCCACGCCGCGCAAGGAAGCCATGCCGGGTATGGGTTCGCGTCTGCGCGGGAACGAGCGCGGACGCACCGATCCGGAAACGCTGGAGCACATCGCCATGACGCTGCTGCGGCGCTACGGTGTGATGTTCTGGCGTCTGCTGGAACGCGAAGCCAACTGGATGCCCAACTGGCGCGAGCTGCTGCCGGTCTACCATCGCCTGGAAGCGCGCGGCGACATCCGCGGCGGCCGTTTCGTCGCCGGGCTCTCGGGTGAACAATTCGCGCTGCCGGAAGCCATCCCCCTGCTGCGCGACATGCGCCGCCGGCCGCACGACGGCAGCTACGTCTGCATTTCCGGCGTTGATCCGCTCAACCTGTGCGGCACCCTGCTCCCTGGCGACAAAGTTCCTGCGCTGGCCGGCAACCGCATCCTGTTCCGCGACGGCCTGCCGGCCGCCACGCAAATCGCCGGCAAATTCCACTACCAGGGCGGCAAGGAAGACCGGGAACTACTCCACGCCTGGCTGGTAGGCAAGCCACCGGTTTAACGCCACTGTGGCATAGCGCACATAACGATCAAGGCACGAGGCGTAGCATGAATACCCATGAAAAAATCGCGCCTCCTCAAAATCGTGCTTGGCTTATTCGCCACGTTGCTGCTGGTGCTGACGGCGATCGTCATCTTCGTGCTGACCTTCGACTGGAACCGTGCCCGCCCATGGATTAACCAGCGCGTCTCGGACAACATCGGCCGCGAATTCGCCATCAACGGCGACCTGCGCGTGCGCTGGGAACAAGGCGACGCCACTGAAGCCGGCTGGCGCCGTTATGTGCCGCACCCGCGCATCAGCGCCGCTGACGTCAGCATCGCCAATCCCACCTGGACCAGCACCGGCCCGCGCCTGGTCAGCGTCGGCAGCATTATGGCGGCGGTGCATCCGCTGCCGCTGCTGCACAAGGAAGTCGCCATCGCCGATCTGGCGGTGGACAAGGTCACCGTGGCGGCGCAACGCCGCGCTGACGGCAGCAATACCTGGACCTTCAAGGACAACGGTCCGTCCGAGTGGGACATCGACATCCAGCGCATGACGCTGGGCGAAGGCGACCTGCGCTACCTCGACGACGGCATCAAACTCGATCTGCGCGCCAAAGCCAGCGGCATCAACGAAGGCGCGGACGCGCAAAAATATGGCCTGCGCTTTGACCTCAGCGGCAGCTACCGCAACGCCCCTGTCACCGGCGGCGGCAAGGTCGGCAAAGTGCTGGCCCTGCGCGATCAACATGCCAACTTCCCGCTGCAGGCAAAGGCCAACCTCGGTGAAAACAAGATCGCCATCGAAGGCACGCTGACTGATCCACGCAAGCCGGCCGGTCTCGATCTGAAATTGACGCTGGGCGGCGGCAGCATGGCCGACCTGTATCCGCTGACCGGCGTGCTGCTGCCGGAAACGCCGCCTTACACCACCACCGGCCGCCTGATCGGCAAGAAATCCGGCGCCATCTGGAACTGGACCTACAAGGACTTCACCGGCACCGTGGGCGGCAGCGACCTGGAAGGCACGCTGGCCTACAGCCCGCGCAAACCGCGCCCGCTGCTGACCGGCGCCCTCACCTCGCGCCAGCTGCGGCTGGAAGATCTCGGTCCTACCATCGGCACCAAGGGCAACGACAAGACCGATAAAGCCCTGCCGGTCGATCAGTTCAACACCGCCAAATGGGGCGCACTGGATGCCGACGTCAAATTCACCGGCAAAAAACTGATACGTACCCACGACATCCCGCTACAGGATATTCAGACCCACATCATCATGAAGGACAAGGTGCTGACCCTAACGCCGCTCAACTTCGGGATGGCCGGCGGCGACATCACCTCCAACGTCAAACTGGATGGCCGCCAAAAGCAGATCGATGCCCAGATCCGCATGGCCGCGCGCCACCTGAAGATACGCCAGCTGTTCCCCAAACTGGAATCGATGCAGGCCAGCGTGGGTGAAGTCAGCGCCGATGCGGCGCTGGCCGGCAAGGGCAACTCCGTCTCCGCCATGCTGGCCACTTCCAGCGGCGAGCTGGGTGCTACCGTCAGCGAAGGCTCGGTCAGCAAATTCATCCTGGAAGCGGCGGGTCTGAATATCGCCAACCTGGTGTTCGTCAAACTGTTTGGCGACAAGCAGATCCAGCTCAACTGCCTGGCCGGGGACTTCGTGGTGGAACACGGCAAGGCGCAGACGCGCCGCTTTGTGGTCGACACCAAGGAAGCCGTGATTAACGTCACCGGCAGTGTGGACATGGCCAAGGAAACGCTGGACCTCGATGTGCGCCCGCAAACCAAGGGCGTGCGCATCATCTCGCTGCGCACGCCGCTGTACGCGCGCGGCACCTTCACCAACCCGGACGTCGGCCCGCAAAAAGGCCCGCTGGCGCTGAAGGCCGGCGCCGCGGTGGCTTTGGCCACCATCGTCAATCCGGCGGCGGCGATCATCCCGCTGGTCAATCCGGGCAAAGTGGAACCGGTGGATTGCGCCGCCGCGCTGGCGCAGGCCAACGAAACCCGCAAGGAAGCCAAGACCCAGCCGGTGAAAAAGCGCTAGGCCTTGTAGCCGTCCGCCGTCAGGCCGTACTTCTGCATCTTGTAGTACAGGGTTTGCTTCGGCACGCCCAGCGCCACGCTGACCGCGCTGACGCTGCCGCCAGTCTTGCGCAATTCCTGCTCGATGACGGCGCGTTCAAACGCCCCAACCTGATCGGCCAGCGGCACCGCCTCCATGCTGCGCGCCGACAGCAAGCCATCCGCGCCACTGGCCAGGCCCAGTACATAGCGTTCCGCGATGTTGCGCAGCTCGCGCACATTACCCGGCCAGCTGTGCGCCATCAGTGACTGCATCAGCGCGCCCGGCACCGGCGGCGTTTCGCGCTTGTAGCGCGCCGCCGCGCCAAGCAGGAAATGCTCAAACAGCAGCGGAATATCTTCGCGCCGCTCACGCAGCGGCGGCAGATTCAATACGATCAGGTTCAGGCGGTAGTACAAGTCGCTGCGAAACTTCTGCTGGTCCGACCATTCCTTGAGGTCCACCTTGGAAGCCGCAATCACGCGCACGTCCACCGGCACCGGCGTGTTGGAGCCTAGACGCTCGATGTAGCGCTCCTGCAGCACGCGCAGCAGCTTGACCTGCAAGCCCATCGGCAGACTCTCGATTTCATCAAGGAACAGCGAGCCGCCATCGGCATGTTCTATCTTGCCGATCTGGCGCTTGCCGGCGCCGGTGAAGGAGCCGGATTCGTGGCCGAATACCTCGCTCTCGAAGATCGTTTCAGGAATGGCGCCGCAGTTCAGCGCCACAAAATGGCGCTTGTGGCGGCGGCTGAACTGGTGCAGACAGCGTGCCACCATCTCCTTGCCGGTGCCGGTTTCGCCGTAGATCAGCACATCGGCCGGTTCGTCGGCCAGATCCAGGATCAGGCGGCGCAAGGCACGCATCGGCGCCGAGTCGCCCAGCAGCGTGGCCTCGATCCCTTCGCCATGCTCGATGCGGTGGCGCAGTGCCGCCACCTCCAGCATCAGGCGGCGTGTCTCCAGCGCGCGCTGCACCACATCCACCAGCTGTTCGGACGAATACGGCTTGGCGATAAAATCGTAGGCGCCGTCGCGCATTGCGCCAACCGCCATGGTAATGTCGCCATGGCCGGTCACCAGCACCACCGGCAGCTGCGCATCGATACCGTGCGCCGCCGCCATGAATTCCAGCCCGCTCATGCCGGGCAGACGCACATCGCTCACCACCACGCCGGCGAAACCGGGGGTGATCAGCGCCAGCGCCGGTTCGGCGGCGGCATAAGCCTCCACTGCAAAGCCCGCCAGATCCAGCGCCTGTGCGCTGCCTGCGCGCACGGTGGCATCGTCTTCAATCAGTAAAACCTTCATCGTGTCTCCTGCTGCGCCAATGGCAAGGCAATGACAAACCTGGCGCCGCCGGTGTCGGGCGCTTCGGCGCGCAACTCGCCGCCGAACTCGCGGACGATCTGTTCCGAGATCGCCAACCCCAGCCCCAGGCCCTTGCCCTGCGGTTTGGTGGTAAAAAATGGTTCAAACAAGTGGGCGCGGATCTCTTCCGGTATGCCCGGGCCGGAGTCCGTCACCGCAATCAGTGCGCGGCCGTTGGCGCGTTCCACGTTCACGGTCAGATGCCGCGTTTCGCTTTCCGCCATCGCATCCAGCGCGTTGTTGAACAGGTTGACCAGCACCTGCTCCAGCCGGTTGGTGTCGCACAACGCATACACATCCTGGTCCCGCACCGCCAGGCGGAAATTCACGCGCTCCTGCTCCACGCGCCGCTCGACCAGGAACAACGCGGAAGTAATCGCCGCCGTCACCTGCACCGCGGTCAGGCTGGCGTCGGCCTTGCGCGCGAACTGGCGCAACTGGCCGGTCAGCGCGCCCATGCGCGCCACCAGTTGCGAAATGGTGGCGAGATTACCCTTGGCCTCCTCCAGCCTTCCGCGCTCGATCAGCACCTGGGCGTTGTCGGACATGGTGCGCAAGGCCGTCAGCGGCTGGTTCAATTCATGCGTCATGCCGGCCGCCATCTGGCCCAGCACCGCCATCTTCCCGGCTTGTACCAGTTCACTCTGGGCGCGGCGCAGCTTTTCCTCGGCGGCGCGGCGCACGCTGTTTTCCTCGCTCAGGTGCTGCGTCATCTCGCGCAGGCTGGTGGTGCGTTCGGCCACCATGGCTTCCAGATGTTCGCGTGTCTGCCTGCGCTGGCGCGCATACAACACCAGCATCAGCAACAACGCCTGCAGCAGCAAGGCAAACAGGAAGACGTTGCGGGCGCTGGCGCGTGCGCTGCCCAGGTCGGACAGATACACAAATTTCCAGTGGCGCGGCATCAGCGAGTGGGTCTGGCTGAGCACCGGCTTACGCAGGTCTTCCGGCAGCGCGACGATGGTGGCCTCGCCATCCAGCCGGCGCAGTTCACGCATGCCCAGCGGCGTCAGATCATGGCCGGAATACTGGCGTGATACGGCCAGTTCCCGCGTGGCCTCCGGCGACAAGGGCGCCAGCGTGCGGTACTTCCACGCCGGCACGGAGCTGAGGAATACCACGCCGTTGGCATCCGCCAGCAGCACCTTGTCGGCGCCCTGTTCCCAGCCGCGCTCCAGCCGTTCGATGTTGACCTTGACGGTCGCCACGCCCAGCATGCGGCCGTTATGATAGATCCCGTGGGCGAAAAAATATCCCGGCTCGCCGTTGGTGGTGCCGACGCCGTAAAAACCGCCGGGCACCCCACGCAGCGCGTCGCGCACATACGGGCGGAAAGCCACATGGTCGCCGACAAAACTATAAATCGAGCGCCAGTTGCTGGCCGCCTGCGTCACCCCATCCAGATTGACGATGTAGATGGTGGTGGAACCGGACTGGCGGTTGAGCTGCTCCAGATAGGCATTGACCTCGTCGCGCAGCTCTTCGTCGTTGGGGCGCTCCAGCAGCGCCACCACCTCCTTGTTCAGCTCCAGCGTACCTGGCAGGAAGTCATACTTGGACAGCAGGTTCTCAAGACTGACCGCGTAGCCGTCCAGCCGCTGCGCGCCGGCCAGCCGCAGTCTGTCGGTGGCCGCGTCACCGGCCCAGCGCCCTGCCAGGCCGGCCAGCGCCAGGGCAACGGCCAACGCCAACGCCCACCGCGCCAGTCGCCGCACCCGCGTTCTTGCCATAGTCTTCCCTGCTGTTAGTCATGTGAGGTTAACATTAAAACACATGACGTACACCTAGGTTAACCCCGGTGCTGCCGGAACCGCTGTCGGCCGCCGTGCCGACGTGGAAAACCGCACCATTGCTGTTGCGAATATGACCATAGGCCGCGTACAAATCGGTGCGGCGCGACAGGCCGTGGCTGACGCCCACCGCCGCCTGGCGCGCGTGCTGCTGCGCGGCGGCCTGGTCGCGGTGATCGATCAGGGAGGCAAACAGCTTGTTGGTGCCGCCCAGCTGCGCGGAGAAGCCCAGCAGGGTATCGTGGCTTTCGCGGCCCAGCACATCGCGATTGCGCGCGTGGGCCGCGTGACCGGTGACGGCACCGAAGCGGTAACGTGCCACCAGCATGGTGTTACGGCTATGCGCGCTGGCCAGCGCATCCTCCTTGCGCTGGTGGGCCAGTTCCAGCGTCAGCGGGCCCTGCTCGTAACTGCCACTGGCGCCCAGATAGCGGTTCTTCACGCTGTCGCCGGCCGCCTCGCCCAGGCCATACTGCACGTCGACCAGGAAGCCGCCCACGCGCGGTGTGATGTACTCCACCGTGTTGCTGATGCGCGTGGTACCGTCAAACACGTTCTGCGCATTGCCCGCCATGCCGGTGGCGAAAGGATCGGCCACATTGTTCAAGGTCTTATAGAACGGCGTGTACTGCTGGCCGACGCTCAGCGAGCCGGCCTTGCCGCTCAGGCACAGCAAGGCCTGGCGGCCAAACAGCGCGCCGTTTTGCTTGGCCGTACCGGTGTCGATCGAATAACCGTTCTCCAGAATGAAGGTCAGCACCGTGCCGCCGCCGAGGTCCTCCTTGCCCTTGAAACCAAGGCGCGAGCTGGATGCCATGCCGCTGCCGATTTTTTGCACCGTGCCGCCCTCGCCGCCGCGTTCCAGCAACAGGCCGGCGTCGGCCACGCCGTACACGGTCAACGACGATTGCGCCTGCGCGCCCAGCGATACCACGGCCAGCGCACATGCGCCGATTACATACTTCTGCATCAATAAGTCTCCTGTTTATGAATTTTTGTTCAAGCTGCGCGCGGCACGGCAGTGGCGGCAGGCGCCGGCTCCTCATCCGCCAGCGCGCCTTCCCATTTGGCGACGACCGCGGTGGCCACCGCGTTGCCGACCGCATTGGTGGCCGAGCGGCCCATGTCGAGGAACTGGTCGATGCCCATCAACAGCAGCAGGCCGGCTTCGGGGATGTGGAATTGATTCAGCGTGGCGGCGATCACCACCAGCGAAGCGCGCGGCACGCCGGCGATGCCTTTCGAGGTCACCATCAACAGCAGCAGCATGGTGATCTGGGTGCCCAGCGACAGTTCGATGCCGTAGGCCTGGGTGATGAACAGTACCGCAAAGGTGCAGTACATCATGGAGCCGTCCAGATTGAACGAGTACCCCATCGGCATGACAAAGCTGGAGATCTTGCGCTGCACGCCAAACTGGTCCAGCGCCACCAGCAGCTTGGGATAGGCCGCCTCCGAGCTGGCAGTGGAAAACGCCAGCAGGAATGGTTCGCGGATCAGCGCGATCAGCCGGAACACGCGCTTGCCAATGAAGGCGAAGCCGCCCAGGATCAGCAACGCCCACAGGCACGCAAGGCCGAGGTAGAAGCCGCCCATGAACTTGGCGAACGTGCCGAGGATGGCCAGACCGTTGGTGGTGATCACCGACGCCATGGCCGCAAACACCGCCAGCGGTGCCAGATTCATCACGGTGCCGGTGATACGCAACATCACCTGCGCCAGCTGGTCGATCACACCGGTGAGCTGGCGCGCCGATTCACCCAGCGCGCCCAGCGCGCCGCCGAAGAACACGGCAAACACCAGCACCTGCAGGATTTCGTTATTGGCCATCGCCTCGATCGGCGACTTCGGCACCATGTGCGCGATGAAGTCCTTGAGCGTGAAGGCCGAGGTTTTCAGGCCGGTGGCCGCGTCCAGTGGCGGCAGCGGCAAGCCAAGGTGGGAGCCAAGCTGCATCAGGTTGGACAGCACCATGCCCAGCGTCAGCGAGATCAGCGACGCGATCACGAACCACGCCATGGCCTTGATGCCGACCCGGCTGGCCGCCTTGCCGTCGCCCATATGCGCGATGCCGACCGTCAACGTGGAAAACACCAGCAGCGAAATGATCATCTTGATCAGGCGCAGGAACACATCGGTCACGATGGAGATGTGGCTGGCAATGGTGGCGCTGAGCTTCTGGTCTGCGATGGTTTCGTGGCAGGCGTAGCCCACCGCCACGCCCAGCACCATGGCGATCAGGATGTACAGCGTTAACGGACGTTTCTTGTTCATTTTGCTCCTCCAGGTTTTTTGATTATCGGGCTTGGATAGCAATGCCTGTGCCAACGCAAAACGGCGCCCGAAGGCGCCGCAAGTGCTTGACTGAAAAGGAGATTCTTTAAGGAAACTACCGACACCGCCGCCAGGCGGTCTGAAAATCAAGACGCCACAGGAGGCGTTTGTATGGAAAGTTGGACAGGCGCCGCAGTGAACAGCCGGACGCCGAATACCGGTCCGGCGGTGTGGCCCGGCTCCGGATCAAAGCGTACCACCACGCTGGCCTTGCCGCTGGTGAGGCGTTCCGGCACCGGATATTCCTGGTCGATGAACACGCCCGGCTGACGGCCATACAGCTGCACATGCGCGATCCGTTCACCATCGATGCTGATGTAGAAGTCGCGATTGCGCTCCTCGCCCCAATAGCTGGCCTGCAGCACCAGCGGGCCGTTGGTGCACTTCATGCGGAAACTGAAGAAGCCACCAGTGCGCGCGTCGCGGCCATTGCGGCCGCGGTAGGACACCGGGTACGAAATATCGGACTGCAGATCGTGATCGCGCTCCGGCTGCATTTCACCGAGGTGCATCACATCGACCGAGCGCTCGGCCAGGTCTTTGAGGCGCGCCTCTTCCCGGCGGAACGCCACTTCCGACGCCGCCCATTCCGGCTCGGTATAGGTGCTGAAGTAGACCGCCGCGCGCCGCTCGTACTGCGCGAAGAACGGCGTGAATTTCATATCGCCCGGCCGGCCGGTGCCCACGCTGCGGTACACCGCCTTCGCTTTATCCACTGCCGCAAACGACCCGAGAATATTGGCGCCCACCAGCGCCGGCGCCAGACCGTTGTACGGTTTGTCCGCCGCGCCCAGGTCGGCCGCCAGCACCATCGGGCCGCGCAGCAAGGCCACCACATGATCGTTGCCGGCGGCGGACTCCAACCGCAGATCCAGCGGCAGCGACAGGCGCACCGTATCGCCGGCCTTCCAGCGGCGGCGGATCAGCAAGTAGCCCTTGTCCTTGCCTGCCCTGTGCGGTTTGCTGTTGACCAGCAGCGTGTGACTGGACGCCCATGCCGGCACGCGCAGCGCCAGCGTGTAATCGCGCGCGCCGGCCAGGCCGCGCACCTTCAGATCGATATCGCCTTCAAACGGATAGCGCGTGTTGAGCTCCAGCGCCGCGCCGGCCGCCTTCCACTCCACCGTCGACGGAATGTAGAGATTGACGAACAGCGTGTCCCCGTTCTCCCAATAGATGGAATCGCCATGCTTGGCGTGGCTCTCCATGCCGGACAACACGCAGCACCAGAAATCATTCTCCTCACTGGAGTATTCGCGCGCCACGCCGGACATCAGCGGCGTCATGTAAGTGAACATGCCGGTACGCGGATTCTGGTGCGCGAGGATGTGGTTCAGGTGGGTGCGTTCGTAGTAATCGAAATACGCCGCATCCGGCGCCCAGCTGTAAAGATGGCGCGTCATCTTCAGCATGTTGTAGCTGCAGCAGGCCTCGCAGGTCTGCTCGGTGATGTGGGCGGCGATGCTGTCCGGCGCCGAGAAGTATTCACGGTCGCCGTTACCGCCGATGACGTAGCTGTGATGCTGCGTGACGCGCTTCCAGAAGAAGTTCACCGCGTCGGCGTCGCTGCGGCGGCCCGTCAGTTCGTGCAGGCGCGCCAGGCCGATCAGCTTGGGGATCTGCGTGTTGGAGTGCAGGTTGGCCAGTTCATCCCGGCCCTGCGTCAGCGGCACCAGCACTTTGGTGTGATACAGGCGCTGTGCCAGCGCCAGCCAGCGCTTGTCCAGCGTGCGCGCATACAGCTCGGCAAAGCTCTCGTTGATGCCGCCATGTTCGCAGGCCAGCACCTGCTGCACCTGCTCGTCGTTCAAGGCCGCGAACACCTTGTCGATATAGCCGGCCAGGCCGACAGCCACTTGCAGCGCCTGATCATTGCCGGCATAGGTCTGCGCGTCGAACAGGCCGGCGAACACTTTATGCCAGTTATACAGCGGCACCCAGCACCCGTTCAGGTCAAAGCCGGCCGAACGGATTTCGCCGCGCATGATCTCGGGGAAGATCTCCTTGCCGTCCACCACCTTGCCGTCTTTGCGCTTGCGCATGAAGCCCGCCACATAGCCATCGCCCTGGGCCTGCTGCACGCGCGCCAGTTCGGCCACGATGTAGTCGATGCGCGGCTTGAGCGCCGGCGTGCCGGTTTGCGCATACATCAGCGACAGCGCCGAGAGGTAGTGCCCCAGCCCTTCGCCGGCGATCGTATCAGACTCCCAGCCGCCGTAAATGGCGCCCTTGGCCGGCAGCCCGGCAAAGCGGTGGTAGTTGTGCAGGAAGCGGTCGGCGCTCAGGCGCAGCAAATAAGCCTGGTTGGCCTGCACCGCATCCAGGTACACCGACGGCAGCAGCCGCACCGACGACAGCGGCAAGGCGCGCGCGGTGGCGGGCGCACCGCCCTGGGCCACGCTGGCGGCGTTGGCATTCATATTCCAGCCGGAGACCAGTCCCAGACTGGCGGCGCCCTGCAATATCTGTCGGCGGTGCATACGTACCCTCATGGTCAGTGTTTAACCAATAATGTACGACTTGAGAGCCGCCGGCGTCTTGTTTTGGCGCCGCGAAAAGCGTGACGAAATCGGCACAATCGCCTATGCCGGTTCTGCGCTCCATGTGCCCCAGCCGCCGTCGTAGACGCTGATGCGCGGCCAGCCCATGAGCCACGCATAGAAGAACGCCATGGAGGCGCGCCAGCCGGTGCCGCAGTAAAACGCGACCTCGTGTTCGCGCGTGATGCCGGCGGCGCGCCATTGCTGCTCAATGTCGGCGTCCGGTTTCATGGCCCCATCGGCCTGTTGGTAGGCGCTCATGCTGTTGACGTCACCGTTGTCGCCGGCGCGCGCCCAGTGGGCGCCGGGGATCTCGCCCCTGGCGCTGATGTAGTTGTAGCCGGAGGTCAGTCCCAGGTGCTCGGCCTCGGTGCGGATGCTGGCCAGTATGCCGTCCGCGCGCGCCAGCAACAGGCGCGCCTGCGCGGTATCGATGATGTACTCGGGACGCCCAGGAAACGCGGCGCCAAAGTCCTTTGCCGGCGCGGCGGCGCGCGCTGGGCCGGCCTCGCAAGGCAGACCGGCAGCCTGCCACGCATGGAAGCCGCCATCCAGCAGCCGCACGTCGCTGACGCCGGCGTACAGCAGCAATTGCGCCACCCGCGCGGCGGCCAGGTTATTGCGGCCATAGAGTATGACCGTGCTGTCATGCCGGATGCCGTGCGCCAGCAGCACGGCCAGCAACTCGGCGTCATCCACCTTCACCCACAGTGGCGCGTGCTCAATGGTGTTGGTGTCAATATAACCGGCGCCGGGAATATGCGCCCGATCGAAGGCCGCGCGCGCGTCGCAGCCGGCTTCCAGCAGCACCGGGCCGGCAGGCAGGGCCGCCAGTCCGGTTGCCGTCAGCAGTTGTCGCGCGCGCGCCAGCATGGCCTTACCAGCCGACCTTCTTGCGGATGAAATCCGTCAGCAGGCCTGCGTTGTACTGGTGCTGCTTGACGCGCGGATGACCGCCAAAGCCGTTCCAGGGGAAGATGATGGTGTCGATGCGCTGGTCGCCGCCGTCCCGCATCTGATCTACCGCCGTGCGCACATAGCCCGGCCATTTGGAGCCTTCCTGCACCGCGTCCATGCTGCCCAGCGCGCACACGATGTAGGCGCGCGGGTACAGCGCCCGCACCTTTTGTACAAAGGTCTTGTACGCCTGGATGCGCTGCTCGTCGGTTGGCATCGGCGACAGGCGTTTCTCGCGGTCGATCAGCCAGCGGTCGTTCTGGAACAGGTTGACCACCACCACGTCCGGCGTCCACGAGCTGAAGTCCCACTTGCTGTCGTTATTGCCGACCGCGTTCAGCTGGTCGTAAAAGTCCGGCATGGTGAACGGGAACCAGCTGATCATGATGCCGATGCCGCTCTGCGAGGTGATATGCGCCTCGGCATTCAGCGCGCGTGCCGTGATCGAGGCATACGACATGTAGTTGTTCTTGTCCTTCAGCAGATGGTCCGGGCCATCATCCGGCGACTCGTTGCCCATGCCGCTGGTGATGGAATCGCCAAAGAACTCGATACGGCGCTGCTTGCGCGGCGGCGGCGCCAGCAACTGGCCGCCGTCGGCCAGTTCCAGGCCCTTGAATACCGTGCTGCCCTCCTCGCCTTCGGTGCGCTTGGTGATCAGCAGGCGGTGCGCGCCCGGCTGCAAGCCGCTGGCCACCGCGTAGGTCTTGCTGCCCTGCGCCGCCTCGATCACCACCGGCTCGTCATCGATGAAGACATTGAAGAAGTTCTTGCCCAACTGGTCGTCCAGCGTGATGGACAAGCTGCTGCCGGTGAAATTGGCGGCAATGCTGGTGCCGGGCCAGGACAGCACCGGCCGCGCGCGATCGGCAAAGTCAATGCGGCCGGTGTACTGCAGCTGCGGGTTGTCCGCCCCCACCATCACGCTTGCAAACGTTTGCCCTGCCAGCAGCAAGGCTGCCAATCCTGCTTTGAACTTCATTGAACCATCTCCTTTAGTGTTGGCGGAAGCGCGCAGCGTGGCCGCTGGCGCGGAACTGCTCCACCATGTCATCAACAAAAACCCGCACCTTGGCCGGAACCAGTTTGCGGCTTGAATAATATATCGACAGCGGCCGGGTTTCGGCATGCCAGTCCGGCAGCACCCGCACCAGCTCTCCGCTGTCGAGCAGCGGCAAGGCATGCGGCAGCGGCAGCATGGCAATGCCCATGCCGCAGGCGGCGGCACGCGCGATGGCTTCCGGATCATCCAGCACCGCCACCGGGCGCACGCTGGCCACCACTTCCTGCCCGGCGCTGTGCTTCAGGGTCCACGGCATCAGCCGGCCGGTGCTCAGCGAGCGGCGCAGCAGGCCGCGATGACGCGCCAGCTCCTGCGGCGCCGCCGGCGCCGCGTGCGTCTTCAGATAGGCCGGCGCCGCCACCAGCACCACATCCACCCGCGCCAGCTCGCGCGCGATCAGCGCATCGGTCAGTTCAAAGCCGCCACCGATGCCGACATCAAAGCCCTCCGCGACCAGATCGACCTGGCGGTTATCGAAATACAGATCGGGTATCACGTCCGGATAGCGGCGCGAGAATTCCTCCAGCAGCGGCACGAAGTACTGCCGCCCCACCGTGGGCGCCAACGACACCTTGAGCGTGCCGGCCGGCTTGCCGGCGCCCTGGCTCAGGTCCGTCAGCGCATCGCCGATCTCGCTCCACGGCAGACGCACCTGCCCGTACAGGCGCTCGCCGTCGGTGGTCAGCGACAGGCTGCGCGTGCTGCGCTGGAACAGGCGCACGCCCAGCCGCAGCTCCAGCCGGTTGACGCTCTTGCTGACCGCCGCCGGCGTCAGGCCGAGCCGGCGCGCGGCCGACGAAAAGCTGCCCTCGTCGGCGGCAGCAATAAAGGCATCCAGATAGCTGCTCAGTTCGGTAAACATGCGCTCATCTTATACCATTGGTTGAAACTGTACATGCAAATTCATGACTACCGCGACAAGCCGGCGGCGACCATACTGTGTTCATCAACCAACCCGAAAGGAAACAAATCATGAACACCAAATTCAACGGTCAAGTCGCTTTCATCAACGGTGGTTCGCGCGGCATCGGCGCTGCCACCGCCCGCCGCCTGGCACGCGAGGGCGCCAAAGTCGCCATCGGCTACGCCGCATCGGCCATCGCCGCCGAAGCGCTGGTCGAGGAAATCAAGGCCGCCGGCGGCGACGCCTTCGCCATCAAGGCCGACGCCGCCGACGCCGCTGCCCTGACCCACGCCATCGACAGCGTGGCCGCCCGCTACGGCCGCCTCGACATCCTGGTCAACAGCGCCGGCGTGCTGCGCCTTGGCCCGGTGGAACAATTCTCGCTGGAAGATTTCGACCACACCGTGGCGGTGAATGTGCGTGCCGTGTTTGTCGCCACGCAGGCTGCGGTCAAGCACATGCAAGAAGGCGGCCGCGTCATCAACATCGGCAGCACCAACGCCCAGCGCATGCCGTTCGAAGGCGGCGCAGCCTACGCGATGAGCAAATCGGCGCTGGTCGGCCTGGTGAAAGGCCTGGCGCGCGATCTCGGCCCACGCGGCATCACCGTCAACAACGTGTCGCCCGGCCCGGTCGATACCGACATGAACCCGGCCGACAGCGATTTCGCCAGCGGCATGCACAGCCTGATGGCCCTGAAACGCCACGGCACCGCCGATGAAGTGGCGGCCATGGTCAGCTACCTGGCCGGTCCGGAAGCCGCTTTCGTCACCGGCGCCGACCTGCTGATCGACGGCGGCTTCGCGGCGTAAGCGTAAGCGTCAGTTCTTGCCGGCTGCCTCGACGTACACTTCGTCGGCGCAGCCGACGGTGCGGGCGCCCACCGGGCGGGCGTTCGCCACCATCTGCGGCAGGTCGCGCTCGGTGCTGAAGTCCAGCGCCAGCGAGACGCGGATCTCCTGCAGGTATTTGCGCTGCACGCACACCAGCGTGATGGTGTCGGCCACCTTCTCGCCGTAGCGCGCCTTCACGCGGTCAAAGAAATCGTTCACCTTGAAGCTCTTGCCGGTATTGCCCAGCACCAGCTTGCCCACTTCCGAATCGTTCACCACCCGCACCGCCGACACCGCCTTGATGAAATAATCGTCCGGCGGCAGCGACTGGCACTTGCCGTGCTTGTTCCACTCATAGGCGCCAAATGTGCGCTCGTAGAAGAAGTTGGGCATCCACGGCGCGATTTTCTCGATGGTGTCCTTGCTCAGTTCAAACTGCTTGCCCTGGCAGCTGCCGTACTGCGTGCCGCACTCCTTCTTGTTGGGCCACAGACCGTGCAGGCTCAGGGTTTTCGCTGCCAGCGCGCCGCTGTTCATGGCGTCGCATTCCGGCTTTTTGCCGTTGTACTTGGCGTGTTCGCAAAAGCCCGGCTGCCAGGTGATGGCCAGCACATAGCTGTCCTGCTGGTTGGGCGCCGAGCATACCGCGCCGCTGACGCCTTCGTCCGGACGGCCGGCCTGCTTGTCTTCCAGCGCCGGCGTGCCGCAGGTGCGCTGCACCCAGCGCAACGATGGTTGCGCACCTGGAACATCGACCCGCAGCCAGTCATAATCAGTTTTGTTGATTTCACGAACGGTGTAGGACGTGCCGGCCGTGACTTTCACGTCACCCGGATTGGTGCGCCTGGCGAAGGAGGAATAAGCCTCGCAGCTCTGGGTGGCGGTAAAACTGCCGCTGGCGGACTCGCTGGCGCTGCACTCCAGCGCGGCAAAAGCCAGCAGTACAACTGCGATGTAACGACGCATGACATCTCCTGAATTTGAACAAACGCCATTCTACCGGAGCACGACGGGCATTAGTCCTACAAACGCAGTGCAATCCCGCCGATACGACGCGGTCTCAGGAATGCTTACCATGAGCGCTTATCCATCCAACAGGAGGAACCACCATGAAACAGTTCCATCTCAGCGGTAAAATTGCTTGCGCCTTGATTGCCACCGTCGCCGTCATCAGCGGCTGCCAGAAAAAAGACGCGGACCAGCCACCAGTGCCTGAAGCCACCCCGGCACCAGCGGCTACGCCGGCGCCAACCACGCCGCCGACGCCAACCACCGAGCCTGGCGCCACCACGCCGAACGCCACCACCCCAGCGCCTGACGCACCTACCCAGACGCCGCCGCCGGCCACCAACGAAACGCCGCCGCCAAGCAACAACCGCTAAGCGTCAGCAACGCGTTGCTAAGCCAGGGCCGCTTCCACCCGGTTGCGGCCATTGGCCTTGGCGCGGTATAGCGCATCATCGGCACGCTTGCAGATCAGCTCCAGCGTGCCGGCCAGCGCATCGTAGGCAGCCACGCCGATACTGATGCTGGGCTTCAGGTCCGGCGCCTGGTCGGTGCAATCGGCGGCCGCCACCGCTTCGCGGATGCGTTCGGCCGCGCTCACCGCCTGCTCCAGCGTTGCCGCGCGCAGCAATACCAGAAACTCTTCGCCGCCGATGCGGCCGATCACGTCGCCGGGACGCAGCGCCCTGCGCGCCGCATGAGACACCCTCTGCAGCACCACATCCCCCACCGCGTGGCCATGGGTATCGTTAATACGCTTGAAGTGGTCGATATCCAGCGCCGCAAACGCCAGCGGCTTGCCGTCGCGCTGCGCCTGCGCCAGCGCGCTGCGCGCCAGTTCCAGGAAGTGACGGCGATTCGGCAGCCGGGTCAGCTCGTCGGTCAGCGCCAGGTCGCGCATGCGGCGTGCCTGGGTCACCTGACGCTTCACCATCACGCCCAGCGCAGCGATCGCCACCAGGCTGAGCGCCAGCGCCGCATATTGCCAGCGGCGGAGGGTGTTGGCCGCCGCCAGCGCCTGCGCCAGCGCTTCGTTATTGCGCTGGGTCTGCTCGGTGTGGAACTGCACCCGCAAACGGCTGCTGCGCTCGTCGAGCAGCTGCGTTTGCAGTGCCTGCTTGACACGCATCTGCTCGCCGCGCGCCAGATAAGCGTCATGCCAGTTGCCGGCGCCGGCATGGGCCAGCGCCAGTTCCTCGTAGATCTTGTCCAGGAAACGCAGATTGCCGCCTTTGCTGTAGTGCGCGTGCGCGGCCTGCAGATCGGGAATGGCCAGCGCGTAACGGCCGGCCCGCCGCAGCGCTGCGCCGCGCGACAGCTGCACGGCGGCGGCGCCATCCTCGTCCTTGTCCTTGCGCTGCTGTTGCAAAGCCTGCTCCAGCAGGCGCAGCGCCTCCTCGTGCCGGCCGCGCTTGGACAGCACCACCGCCAGCGCGCGCCGGTCCTCGGCCACATCGGCATCGGCCCCGCGCTGCAGGTCGATCGCCAATGCGTGTTCGAACTCCTGCTGCGCCGCCTCCAGCTGTTCCATCTTTTCCAGCGTGCTGGCGATATTGAAATGCGCCACGCCCTGATTTTGCAACCGGTGCGGCCCCTCGCCCGACGCCAGCGCCTTGCGGTAATATGCCAGCGCCTGTTCGTAATCTTTGACGTTGCTGTCGGCGTACAGGTTGGCAATGGCCGTCAGCGCGTAATTCTGGTTGTGAACGTTGCCAAGCTTGACTTCCAGCTCGTACCCCCGCTTGAGGTCGGCAATGGCGTCGGCATACTGACCATCGTTGCCGCGCTGTTCACCGCGCAGCAGCAGAGCATTGGCCAGCAAGGCTTGGTCCTGCAGGCGTTCAGCTTCCGATACGGACAATTGGAACGCATCGATGGCCTGCTCGCGCTTGCCGCTCATCAGCAAGGCGTGGCCTTTGCACAGCTGCAGGCGAGCCATGCGGCGCTGGTCGCCTTGCTGCGCCAGCCCGGCCTCGGCCATTTTCAATGCGGAAGCCGGATCGCTGGCGCTCAGGGTCATGCAGCGCTCGGCTTCGGCATCGGTCTGGGGCGGTGCTGGCTCCGCCGCCCCAGACTGAGCACTGCTGGCCAGAATGGCTGCGGCAAGCAGCAATGAAATTGCACGACATGGTCTCATGCAACAATCATACGGCATTCAACACATGACTATCAACAATCTAGTCACCCTTCAGCGTGCCAAATGTGGCGGCAAACGCATCACGCGCGGCATGTTGGGCGATGTCGCGGCGCCACACCAGCACGGTCTGCACGCGCGCCACGTCGGCCGGCAATGTATGGACGCGGACCGACTTGGCCAGTTCGCGCTGTTTCAGCACCTCTTTCGGCATCATGGCCACGCCCATGCCAGCCGCCACACAGCCGATGATGGCTTCAAACGTGCCAAATTCGGCAATCCGCGCCGGCGACACCTCGCCTTCCGCAAACCAGCGTTCCAGCCGGCGCCGGTAGGAGCAACCGCTGCGGAAACCCAGCAGCGTGCGCCGCGCCACGTCGGCCGGCGATTTGACCGGGCCGTGCAGGCTATCGGTCAGCAGCACCAGTTCCTCGTCAAACACCGGCAGCTGCATCAGTTCAGGACGCTCGACCGGCGCCGCCACCAGCGCCAAGTCCAGGCGGTGATTCAGCACGGCCTGGATCAGGTAATCGGTGGGGCCGGTATCGAGCACCAGGTCGACCTGCGGATACTGGCGGTGGAACTGCCCCAGCACCAGCGGCAGACGCGCGGCGGCAGTGGTTTCCATCGAACCGATGCGCAGCTGGCCGGACGGCTGGCGGTCGCCGCGCATGGCTTCCTGCGCCTCGTCGGCCAGTTGCAGCAGGCGCTCGGTGTAGGCCAGCAGGCGCGCGCCCTCTTCGGTGATCAACATGCGCCGCCCGGAGCGGTGGAACAGGCTGACGCCCAGCGATTCCTCCAGCTGGGTCAACCGGGCGGACACGTTCGACTGCACGCGGTTGAGGCGCGCGGCAGCCTGCGTCACGCCGCCCTCCTCGGCCACGGTCTTGAAAATGCGCAGGGATGAGAGTTCCATGGTTAAGTTCTCGATTAAAGAATCATTGGTTCATTATAATTCATTTTTCATGATGCACCAGCCAGCCTATAGTGGCACTATCGAACCTGGAGTCTCATCATGAAATCCTCCCCTTCCCTCGCCATCCTGCTGGCATGCAGCTTTGCCTTCATCATCGTCCAGCTGGACGTCACCATCGTCAACGTCGCCTTGCCGGAAATCGGCCGCGAGCTGCAGGCCGGCGTCAGCCAGCTGCAATGGGTGGTGGATGCCTACACGCTGGGCTTTGCCGTGTTCCTGCTGTCGGCCGGCGCCATGGGCGACCGTTTCGGCTCGCGCAGCGTCTTCCTGGGCGGCTTCGGGCTGTTCACGGTCGCTTCGCTGGCCTGTGCCATGGCGCCGGACGCGATGTCGCTCAACCTCGCCCGCGCCGCCCAGGGCGTCGGCGCGGCGCTGCTGGTGCCCAGTTCGCTGGCCATCCTCAACGCCGTCTACGCCGGGGATCGCAAGATGTTGGCCAAGGCCATCGCCTGGTGGACCGCGGCCGGCGGCGTCTCGATCGCGGCCGGGCCAGTGCTGGGCGGCTTGCTGATGTCGGTGTTCGGCTGGCGCTCCATCTTCTGGGTCAACATTCCGATCTGCATACTGGGCTTCTGGCTGACCTTGCGCGTGGTGCCACCGCTGCGCCACAGCGGCCCGGCACGCCACTTCGACATTCCGGGCCAGCTGCTGGCGGTGGTGGCGCTGACCGCCTTCATCGGCGCCGTGATTGAAATCCACGCGCTGGGCCTGACGCATCCGGCCGTGCTGGCCGCACTGCTGGTGGCGGTGGCGGCGGCGGCGTTGTTCATTCGCGTCGAGCGGCGCAGCGCCGCGCCCATGCTGGCGCTGCAGTTGTTCCGCCTGACCGGCTTCACGCCGGCCGTGCTGTTCGGCGTGTTCGTCAACTTTGCCTACTACGGCGTGATTTTCGTGCTGAGTTTTTACCTGCAAAAGGTGCGCGGCTTTTCGGTCCTGCATGCGGGCCTGATCTTCCTGCCGCTGACCGGCACCTTCCTGTTTGCCAACATCACCAGCGGCTGGCTGCAAGCGCGGGTCGGTTCGCGCCAGCCCATGATTATCGGCGGCCTGATCGGCGGCAGCGGCTATGCTCTGCTGGGCATGTTCGGGATTTCGGAAACGGCCAGCTTCTGGGCCATGCTGCCCGGCCTGGCGCTGATTCCGGCCGGCATGGGGCTGGCCGTACCGGCCATGACCACCGCCATCCTGGCAGCGGTCGACAAGCGCCAGGGCGGCACCGCCTCGGCCGTATTGAATACAGCGCGCCAGGTCGGCGGCGCCATGGGTGTGGCAGTATATGGCGCTTTGGTGGCGACCCCGACCACGGCTGCTATCCTGGCGGGCATCGAAGCCGCCATGGCCGTCTCGACCGCGCTGCTGCTGGGCGGCGCGCTGCTGGCCTATCTGACGATTTTTAACCAAGGAGAAAAACTATGCCATTCGTAAATATCCGCATCACCAATGAAGGCGCCACTGCCGAGCAAAAGCAGGAACTGATCCAGGGTGTGACCGATCTGCTGCAAAAGGTATTGAACAAGAACCCGGCCACCACCTTTGTCATCATTGATGAAGTGGAGACTGACAACTGGGGCGTCGGTGGCACCGCCGTGACCGAGCTGCGCAAGCGCGCCAGGGAAGCGGCGGCCAAGACGGCCGGTTAAGCTTCTTTCTGTTGGCGCTGGCGGAACGACGCGACCTTGTTGCGGTTGCCGCACAGCGCCATGCTGCACCAGCGGCGGCGGTGCGACTTGGCTTGATCGTGGAACCACAGCACGCAGTCGCTATCCTCGCATTTGCGCACTGGGCCGATCCCAGCCTGGAAAACCGCGAAGTCAATCAGGACATCCAGCCTGGCCTGTTCCTGAACTACGCCGCCAATCTTACGCTGTCTCCCGTGTTCCAGAACTTCTTCCGCTGGCCGGCCGTTTTACATGCGGCCGGCAATCAATCGGAATATCAATGATAAAGGTGGTGCCGGTGGCGGCGGAACTGTCGACCACCACACTGCCGCCATGTCCCTCGGCCACGCTGCGCACGAACGGCAGGCCAATGCCCCAGCCGTCCGCGCGGTTGCCGCTGTCTTCGCGCCGCAGATATTCAAAAATCCGCTCGCGCCGCTCCTCGGGAATCGGATTGCCGGTGTTGTGCACGCTCAACGACAAACGGCCACGCTCGCTCTGCGCCGCAATCAGCACGCGCTGCCCGTCGCCGTACTTGAAGGCATTGGTGACCAGGTTTTCCAGCGCCCGCAGCAGCGAATTCTTGCACCAGTGGCCCACCACCGGCGCCACCCGCGTCTCGATTTTGCCGACCACCAGCAAGTCAAACTCCTGGACCACGGTACTGACCACGCTCTGCACATCGAATTCCGACAGGCTCAAAGGCAAGGTGACGCCGCGGTCGAACGTCAGCGCATCCACCAGCTGAATCAGCATGTGCTCCAGCCGCGCGGCGCCGTGCTGGATTTTTTCGGCAGTGCGGCATGCCGCCGGCAAGTCCGGCACCAAGGCAATCAGCTGCGCCCCAGCTGTGATCAGCGACAAGGGATTGCGCATATCGTGCGACAAGGTGGCCGCCAGCCGTTCGCGGATCGATTCTTGGATCAGCGCATACTCGCGCACCGCTTCGCGCATGCCCACGTCAACCGAGCGCACCACGATTTGCCATTCGTCCGCCGTAAACTGTAGCCCGTTGCGCTGCGCCACGGTTCCTATGGCGTCGCGGAACAATTGATACTCATGGATGATCTGATCGGCGCGAAACGGCGTCATGCGGGCGCGCTCGCCGCCATGGGCGGACATGGACGTGGTGTGGCTGGCGCCATGGCTGCGCGGATACGAAGGCGTCAGCGCCTCCGCGATATTGTCATAAAAGGCGGGCAAGGTATTGACCAGCAGTGGGCCGGATACCCCTTGCGCCTCCTGCACATGCTCGCGCAACTTGGCTTCCCACAGGTCGATCACCTGCTCGCGCAAGGCCAACATGGCCCTGGAGGTGGCCGACAGCCCTGCTGCGGTTTCCTTCTGATCCGTTGCCAATGTCATCGCTGATCCCCATAGAAATACGCAGCATACCGAAAGCGAACCATCGCTTCAGTATGCTGCCGCACATGGGCTCAGCCCGCTGCCAGCGCGCGTTGCAATTGCTGGTTCAGCTGCGCCGCATGGCTGTAGCCGCCGCTGATCTCAATGATGCCCTGCCCGGTGTCCAACAACAGTGCCGGGAAGCTGCGTACGCCCAGCGCACGCGCACGCACGAAGTCGGCCTTGGTTTGCATAATGGTATCAGTGTCTTGCCAAACCCGGAGCACGGCATCGACCTCCAGTTGCAGTTGTGCCGCCACCACTGCGGACAGCACGCGGCCATTGGTGGTATCGAGCCCGTCCACGTAGAACGCATGCTGCAAGGCGCGGAACACTGCCAGCAAATCCGCCTGCGGCGCCAGCTTGCGCGCCGTCACCACCGCACGGCAGACCGGCTCGGTGTCGTAGACAAAATTCTCGCGCGCCTGCAGGGCCGCGCGGTTGAACGGCAGTCCGCTGTGCGCCTCCACCCGCGCCCAGTGACCGAGGCGAAAATCCTTGCCCGCCTGATCCAGCACATCGGTGGCGCCGGCGCGCACGCCGCCGACAACAATCTCCAGTTGCAGTTCGGGGTGCATGGCCATCAGCTCGGTCATTTCCTTGCCGAAGCCATAGCACCACGAGCACATGGGGTCGCCCACGTACAGCAGCTTCATTTGGCCGCCTTCTCGCGCTGGCGGCGCGTGGTGATGTTTTCGCGGTTGACGCCCCAATTGTCGGTTTCCACCTCATCGATGATGACGAAGGTGGTGGCAGGGTCCTTGTTCAGCACTTTTTGCAACAGGTCAGTCGAACCTTCGATCAGTTGCTGTTTCTGCTCAGCCGTCACGCCTTCATTGGTGACGCGGATATTTACGTATGGCATTGTGATGCTCCTTGAAGTTGATTACCAGGTACCGGCAGTGGCGCCGCCATCGACCGGCAGGATGGTGCCGGAAGTGAAGTTGGATTCGGTCAGATACAGCACGGCGTTCACCACGTCGTCCGTGATGCCGGTGGTGCCGCTCGGCGACAGTGTGCGGAAGAACGACTGCGTGGCCTCATCCGTGCTATGCATCGGGGTCGCAATGATGCCGGGCGCTACCGCGTTGACCTTGACGTTGGAAGCCGCCAGTTCGATCGCCAGCGCACGGGTGGCGTGATTCAGGCCGCCCTTGATCAGCACCGGCAGCAGCGCCGGCACTTTCACGTTCGGCTGCATGGCAATGCTGGCGGTGATGTTGACGATGTGACCGGACTTGTTGGCGCCCATGTGTGCGGCCGCCTGCTGCGACGGGAAGAACACCCCCTTCAGGTTGGTGTTGAGCAGGTCATCCAGTTCCTGTTCGGTGTAGTCGATGGTCGGCTTGGCGATGAAGATGCCGGCGTTGTTGATCAGGATGTCGACCTTGCCAAAGGCGGCCACGGCGCGCTCAAACAGCGCCTTGGCGGTTGCCGGCTTGGCGATATCGCCCGGCACCAGCAGAAAGTTGGCCGGATTGCCCAATTTATCGGCGGCTTCTTTCAGGCGGGCGATGGTGCGGGCATTGCCGACCACGTTGTAGCCACGTTTCAGGTAAGCCTCGGCAACAGCGAAACCAATACCGCTCGATGCGCCGGTCACAATAACAGTCTTGCTCATGATGTTTCCTTTCAGAGTTGTGTTGAGGTGGAGTCACTATATTCGTGACTCATACCTTGATAAATACCCTGAAAAACAAGACAATTGATACATCGCGTAATCAATCCACTGCCATGAAACGCCAATTTGACGATGTGCTGCTGGGCAGCATCGAACTGTTCTGCCTTGCCGCTGAACTCTCCAGCTTTACCGCCGCCGCCACTGCAGCCGGGGTGACGCCGGCGGCCGTCAGCCGGTCGGTCTCGCGGCTGGAAGAGCGGCTAGGCGTGCGCCTGTTCGTGCGCACCACGCGCCAGATCCGCCTGACCGACAGCGGCCGCGTCTACTTTGAACAATGCCGGCAGGCGCTGTCGCAATTGACCGAGGCTGAACGCCAGATCACCGGCGCCCAGGTTGAGCCATCCGGTCCGCTGCGCATCAGTGCACCGACGCCGTATGCGCACTACCGCCTGCTGCCGCTGCTGGGCGAATTCCGCCGCAAATATCCGGACGTCACCATCGACATCCATGTCAGCAACCGCAATATCGACTTTGCCGACGAGGGCTACGACCTGGCCATCCGCGGCCGCGCGCCGGCCGACTCCAACCTCATCGCGCGCAAGCTGGAAGATGCGGAACTGGTGCTGGTGGCCGCGCCCTCCTACCTCAAGCGCGCCGGCAAGCCGAAGGCGCTGGCCGACCTGGCCAAACACGAATGCATCCAGTTCGACCTGCCCAGCACCGGCAAACGCATTCCATGGATCTTCATGCAGGATGGCGCAGCGACCGACCTGCCGACCGAGGGCGGCCTCAGTTGCTCGGAAGATGTGCTGGGCATCGTCACGCTGGCGCGCAGCGGCGCCGGCCTGGTGCAGACTTACCGCTTCATCGTCGAGCAGGATCTGGCCAGCGGCGCACTGGTGGAACTGCTGCCGCAGCATGGCGGCACCTCGCGCCCCTTCATCCTGCTGTATCCGCACGCGCGCCATTTATCACTGCGGGTGCGCACCTTTGTTGACTTCCTGGTCGGCAAGCTCAACCCCGGCCGAGCTATATCCAAATGATATTGATCCTGGTCTCTTTGGCATTGGAGATCAGACAAGCGCTGGGATAGCATACCGAGTTAAGAAAACTCACAGAGACACCCCCATGCCAGCTCCCCTGCCCAGCGCCACCGGCGCCCTGCCGACGCAGTCCCATTCCACCAGTCCACGCGCGGTCCTGTCGCTGCTGACCAGCCTGTTCTTCACCTGGGGCTTCATCACCGTCATCAACAACACCCTGCTGCCGCACCTGCGCAGCGTGTTCGACCTGAACTACACGCAAACCACGCTGATCGAATCGGTCTGGTTCATTGCCTACTTCTTTGCCTCGATTCCATCGGCGCGCCTGATCGAGCGCATCGGCTACCAGAAATCCATGGTGTTCGGCCTGTGCATGATGGCGGTCGGCGCGCTGCTGATGATACCGGCCGCCCGCCTGCCGTCCTACGGCGTGACGCTGGTGGCACTGTTCGTGATCGCTTGCGGCATCACGCTGCTGCAGGTGTCGGCCAATCCTTACGTGGCCGTGCTGGGTTCGCCGGAAACCGCTTCCTCGCGCCTGAATCTGGTGCAGGCGTTTAACTCGCTGGGCGCCACGCTGGCGCCGCTGTTCGGCGCCTACCTGATCCTGGGCCGCTCCAACTCCGGCACAGCCGAAGCAGGCCACCTGCTGACGCAGGCCGAGAAACTGGCCGATGCGCAGGCAGTGCAACTGCCGTACCTGATCGTGGCGGCCGTGCTGGTGATCCTGGCGCTGGTCATCGCGCGCTTCAAGATGCCGGCCATGCACCACAGCGCCACCAGCCGCGTTAGCAGCAGCGAGCGCGCCAAGCTGTCGCTGTGGAAGCACCGCAACCTGGTGTTCGGCATTCCCGCCATCTTCATCTACCTGATTGCCGAAATCGGCGTGGCCAACCTGTTCATCAACTTCACCGGCCAGCCGGAGATCGGCGGCCTGAGCCATGAGCAAGGCGCGCACTATCTGTTCCTGCTGTGGGGCGGCATGCTGGTCGGCCGTTTCGTCGGCGCCTGGGCCATGAACAAAACCAGCGCCGAGCGCGTGCTGGCGTTCTGCGCGATCGGCGCGTTCATCGTGATGATGATCGCGGCATTGGGCACCGGCAGCATGGCCATGTGGGCGCTGATCTCGGTCGGCCTGTTCCACTCGGTGATGTTCCCGACCATCTTCACGCTGGGCATCAAGGGTCTGGGTCCGCTGACCGAAGAAGGCGCCGGCCTGCTGATCATGGCGATTGCCGGCGGCGCGCTGGTGGTGGTGCAAGGCTGGCTGGCCGACACCGTCGGCCTGCAACTGTCCTTCCTGCTGACCGCGGCCTGCGAACTGTACGTGCTGTTCTACGCTGTCTGGGGCTCGAAAGCCACCAACGCTTTCCCGGACGAGCAGGTCGGCTAATTTCCGCTTGCCGTTGTCCCGCATGCCCGCCTCGCGCGGGCATTTTTATTTGCTCAGTTCATAGCCGGTACTGCGGCCACCGGCCGCGGTCTTGCGGAGCAGGCCTCTGTTCAACAGATCGGTGATGTCGCGTAGCGCGGTGTCGGGAGAGCATTTTGCGATGCTTGCCCATTTGCTGCTGGTAAGTTTCCTCTCCAGGCCATCCAGCAATCTGTTAAGCAGTTTCACCTGCCGCTCGTTCAGCGCCAGCCCTGCGTATTGCCGCCAAAAGCGCGCCTTGGTCAGCGCAGAATCGAGCCCAGCGTGCGCCTGATCGACCGCATGGCGCAAGGTGGTTAAAAACCATGAAAGCCACGCCGTCACGTCCATCGTGGCTTTCTGTGTCTGCTCCAATATGCGGTAATAAGCCTTGCGTTCACGCTGAATTTGCGCTGACAGGCTATGGAAACGTTGCGGACTGCCGTCAGCGCTGTCAGGCTGAGCTGATCACGCAGCAGCAAACCGGCCTCTTCCAGCCGGCCAAGCAGATAGCCTCGGGCGCGGCTAACTTCGGACATCGCGGTCCCCAGCACTGCCAGATCATAGCGCCAACGAGGCCAATCGGGGGCCTGCCAGATATAGAGGCAATCTCCGCGTTCCATGCGGAGATTATGCGCTTATTCTCCGCATGAGGCGAACACAGCCCTGGCTACGGCAAGTGGAGCGTGAAGCGCGCGCCGCCTGTTGTTGCGTTCTCTGCCGTGATTTTGCCGCCGCAGGCCTGCATGATGGCCTGCGATAGCGCCAGCCCGAGGCCGACGCCGTCCACCTCCCCGGCCCGCGCGCCGCTGCCGCGGAAGAAGCGTTCAAACAGGAAAGGCAGCTCGTGCTCCGCGATCCCGGCGCCCTGGTCTTCCACCGACAGCGTCACACCCTGCGCCACGCGCTGGATGCGCACGGTGATGTGGCCGTCAGACGGCGAAAACTTGAGGGCATTTTCCAGCAGGTTGCGCAGCACCAGGCTGACCGGCGCACGGTCCACCTGCACCGGCTCGGCCAATTCGTCCTGCAGCAGGATGCGGATGCGCCGCTCGGCCGCCGGTGCGCTCAGGCGCTGCACCGCTTCCCCGGCCAGCGCGGACAGCGACGCCAGTTCCACCTGCGCCAGCTGCTGCCCGGCGTCCAGCCGCGCCAGCATCAGCAATTCCTCCACCAGCATGGTCAGCCCGCCGACTTCGTCCAGGCAGGAGCGCAAGGTGCTGACATATTCGGCCTCGCTACGCGGCCGGCGCAAGGTGATTTCAATCTCGGTGCGCAGCCGCGACAGCGGCGAGCGCAGCTCATGCGAGGCATCGGCGGTAAACCGCCGCTGCGCCTCGAACGCGTGCTCGATGCGGTCCAGCATGGCGTTCAGCGTGTCGGCCAGGTGGCCGATCTCGTCATCGTCACCAGGGTGCGGCAGGCGGCTGTCCAGACTGCTGTCACCGATCTTGCGCGCCTGATCGACGATGTTTTCAATCGCCACAAAGGTTTTGCGCGACAGGCGCGCCCCGGCCCAGCCGACCAGGGCCAGCAAGGCGGTCGCCATCACCGCAAACAGGATGGCGGCCGATTGCAGGATCTGGTCGGCATCATCCAGCGAGCCGGCCACCTGCACCGCGTAGCGCTCGCCACGCACCAGTACCGGCACCGAGACCATGCGCAGCGGTTCCTCGCGCGCATCGGGCAGCGTATCGAACACGGTTTCACCGGCGCCCAGTTGCGCCAGCAGCGACGCCGGCAGCGGCAGCTTGTCGTCGCCCAGGTTGGCGCTGCGCGCCAGCACCCGGCCGTTGCCGTCGATGATTTGCACCAGCCGGTCCAGCCGGGTAAGCGACAACGGCGCGCTGCCGGCCGGCGCTTCATGCACGCGCACCACGGCACCCGCGCTGTCGGCCAGCATGCCCGCTTCGGTGTCGGCCAGGGCCAGCAGCGCCGAATCCAGCTGCCCACGCACCGAGCGCGACAACTGCCACCAGCCGGCCACCGCCGTGACGGAGATGGCTGCCACGCTCACCATCAGGTGCATCAGCACCAGGCGGCGGCGCAGGCTAAGCATCCAGCGCTCCCGGTGGCGCCAGACGGAAGCCGCGCCCGCGCACAGTTTCAATCAGCGCCACGCTGCCCGGCGCGTCAACCTTGCGGCGCAGGTTTTTCATGTGCACGTCAATCAGGTTGTCGATGGCGATCAGGTCGGCATGCCAGACGTGTTCGGCCAGCTGCAGCCGGCTGACCACCTCGCCCACGTGTTGCAGCAGGAATTCCAGGATGGCGTATTCTTTCGGCGTCAGATCCAGGCTGACGCCAGCGCGCCGCACCTCGTGCGTCTGCGGATCCACCGTCATGTCCGCCACCTGCCGCAAGGCCGGCGCCGCGCGCACTGCGCGCCGCAGCAACGCCCGCACGCGTGCCAGCAATTCGTCGAATTCAAACGGTTTGGTCAGGTAATCATCGGCGCCGGTGTTGAGGCCGGCGATGCGGTCGGCCAGCGCATCGCGTGCGGTCAGCATCAGCACCGGCAATGGCAGGCCGCGCTGGCGCCATTCGCGGCACAGCGTGATGCCATCCTTGCCCGGTAACATCCAGTCGAGGATGGCCAGGTCGGCGCGCGCCAGGTCACTGGGCTCAATCTCCTGCGCGGCATGGGCGACCGTCACCACATAGCCCTCTTCTTCCAGGCCACGGGCCAGCAGCCGCGCCGCTTTGTGATCATCTTCTACGAGCAATATGTGCATGAAGCAAGTATAACAGCGGCCCGGCCGGTGTTTCCTGAAGAAGAATTCAGGATGCAATGCAGCAAATTTCCCTACCATGGCGGCACTTTGCGGAGAACCACCATGAAACGAGCCACGCTATTCAAATTGATCCTGTCCGGCCTGCTGATCGCGGCCGCGCTGCGCCTGTACGGCAGCCACGCCAGGGAAGCACCGGCGGCTGCGGACACGCCGGCGCTGCTGCACGAAGGCGATCTGCTGCGCATACCGGAGCAATCTCCGCTCAGGCGTTCGTTGACGGTAAGCGCTATCGACCCGCAAAGCATTGCCGCACCATTCACGCTGCCGGCGCTGGTGGAGGCCGATCCCGGCCGCCTGGTCAAGGTGACGCCGCCGCTGGCTGGCCGCATCATCAGCCTCAACAAGCAGCTGGGCGATCAGGTCAAGGCCGGCGAGGTGCTGTTCACCATGGACGCGCCGGACATGGCCCAGGCCGGGGCCGACCAAGCCAAGGCACAGTCTGCGCTGGTCCTGGCCCAGAGCAACCTGCAACGCCAGCATGAACTGGCGCAGTCCGATATCGCCGCCAAACGCGACGTCGAGCAGGCCCAGGGCGACTACGACAATGCCGCCGCCGAAGCGGCCCGCGCCGCCGCCCGTCTGGCCCAGCTGGGCGCGCGCGCCGGCACGGGGAGCGGCCGCATCGTGGTGCGCTCACCGATCGCCGGCCGCGTGGTCGAGCTGTCGGCCGCCACCGGCGCCTGGTGGAACGACGCCAGCGCGCCGGTCATGACAGTGGCCGACTTGTCCCAGGTCTTCATCAGCGCCAGCGCGCAGGAAAAAGACCTGCCTCAGCTCTATGTCGGCCAGCAGGCCCGTGTCAAGCTCGACGCCTGGCCGCAGCCGCTCACTGGCCAGGTGCGCTATATCGGCGAAATGCTGGACCCCGACACCCGCACCATCAAGCTCCGCCTGCCCTTCGACAACCGCGACGGCCGCCTGAAACCAGGCATGTTTGCCGAAGCCACCCTGCTGGCGCGTCCGCACCAGGGCCTGCTGGTGCCGATGAGCGCCGTGATCCAGAGCGGCTTCACCAGCCGCACCTTTGTCGAAGTCAAGCCGTGGCAGTTTGCGCCGCGTGACGTGCAACTGGGCGCGCAAATCGGCGAACAGGTGGAAGTCCTGGCCGGCCTCAAAGCCGGCGAACGTATCGTGGCCAAGGATGGAGTGCTGCTCAATGATTGAACGTCTGGTCACCCTGTGCTTCAACCGGCGCGGCATCGTCTCGCTGGTGTTTGCGCTGGTCGCGCTGTACGGCGGCTACTGCTGGACCCAGCTGCCGCTGGAAGCCTATCCCGATATCGCCGATGTCACCTCGCAGGTGGTCACCCAGGTCAACGGCCTGGCCGCCGAGGAGGTCGAGCAGCAGATCACCATTCCGCTGGAACGCGAGATCATGGGCACGCCCGGCATGCATGTGATGCGCTCCAAATCCACCTTCGGCCTGTCGCTGATTACCGTGGTGTTCGAGGATGGCGCGGAAGATTACTGGTCGCGCCAGCGCCTGCAGGAGCGCATTGCCGGCGTGACGCTGCCGTACGGCGCCCAGCCCTCGCTCGATGCGCTGACTTCGCCCATTGGCGAGATCTACCGCTACACGCTGGAATCGAAAAGCCGCGACCTGCGTTCGCTGTCCGAGCTGCAGCGCTGGACCGTGATTCCGCGCCTGAAACAGGCGGCTGGGGTGGTCGATGTCAGCAACTTCGGCGGCCTGACCACGCAATTCCTGCTGGAGTTCGATCCGGCCAAGCTGTCCAAGTACAACCTGTCGCTGGCGCAAATCACGCAGGCCATCGCGGCCAATAACGCCAACGCCGGCGGCAGCGTGCTGACGCGCGGTGAGCAGGGACTGGTGGTGCGCGGTGTCGGCCTGATCCGCAGTCTGGACGATCTCGGCAACGTGGTGGTGGCGCAGAAGAATGGCGTCCCGGTGCTGGTCAAGGACCTGGGCAACGTGACACTGGGCCAGCAGGAACGCCACGGCGTGCTGGGCAAGGACCAGCTGTCCGATACCGTGTCCGGCGTAGTGCTGCTGCTCAAGCATGAAAACCCCTCGCGCGTGATCGACGGCGTGCACGCGGCGGTGCAGGACCTCAACGAGCACCTGCTGCCCAAGGACGTCAAGGTGGTGCCCTATATGGACCGCAGCACGCTGGTGGACGCCACCGTGCACACGGTCGGCAAGACGCTGGTGGAAGGCGTGGTGCTGGTGACGCTGGTGCTGGTGCTGTTCCTGGGCAGCCCGCGCGCGGCGCTGATCGCGGCGGCCACCATTCCGGTATCGCTGATGACCGCCTTCATCCTGATGCAGCACTTCAAGATCCCGGCCAACCTGCTGTCGCTGGGCGCGATCGACTTCGGCATCATCGTCGACGGCGCCATCTTCGTGCTGGAAGCCATCCTGCGCAAGCGCGAGGAACAACCCGATGGGCTGATGTCCGGCGGCGACGCCGTGCATGCCGCGCTGCAGGTGATGAAGCCGACCTGCTTCGGCATGCTGGTCATCATGATCGCCTACCTGCCGCTGTTTGCCTTCCAGCGCATCGAATACAAGCTGTTCTCGCCGATGGCGTTTGCGGTCGGTTTCGCCTTGCTGGGTGCGCTGCTGATGACCATGATGCTGATTCCTGGCCTGGCCTTCTGGGCCTTCCGCAAGCCACGCAAGATCTTCCACAATCCCGTGCTGGAATGGCTGATGCCGCGCTACGAGGCACTGCTGCAACGGCTGGTGGGCAAGTCGAAGCTGGTGCTGGCCATCGCCGGCGCCACGCTGGCGGCGGTGGTGCTGGTGGGCGGCGCGGTCGGCCGCGACTTCCTGCCGACGCTGGATGAAGGCTCGATCTGGCTGCAAGTCACGCTGCCGCCCGGCATCTCGCTGACCAAGGCGACGCAGATGGCCGACGCCCTGCGCGCCGCCACCCTGCAGGAGCCGCAAGTGGCCCACGTGGTCACGCAACTGGGCCGCAACGACGAAGGCACCGACCCATTCACGCCCTCGCACATCGAATGCGCGGTGACCTTGCAACCCTACAGCGCCTGGCCATCCGGCATGAGCAAGCAAGATTTGATTGACAAGCTGGCAGCGCGCTACAAGCAACTGCCGCGCACCGAGGTGGGCTTTTCGCAGCCGATGATCGACGGCGTGCTGGACAAGCTGGCCGGTGCCCACAGTGACCTGGTGGTCAAGGTCTACGGCGACGACTTTCACGCCACCCGCAAGCTGGCCAGCGCGGTCGAGCGCCTGCTGCGCACGGTGCCGGGCGCGCAGGACGTGATCATCGACCAGGAACCGCCACTGCCGCAGGTGCGCATCGACGTCGACCGCGCCGCCGCGGCCCGCCTCGGCATCAACGTGGCCGACGTGATGGCGCTGATCCAGACCGGCATCGGCGGCAGCCCGGTGGCGCAGGTCTACGTGGACGACCGCAGCTACGACGTGGCGGCACGCTTCAGCGGCCCCACCCGCAACGATCCGCAGGCCATCGGCGACCTGGTGCTGAACGCCGCCAACGGCGCCCACGTGGCGCTGGCGCAGGTGGCGCACATCCGCCTGGCCGAGGGCGAAACCACCATCACGCGCGAGATGAACCGGCGTCACCTGACAGTGCGCACCAATCTGCGCGGACGTGATCTGTCGTCCTTCCTGGCCGAGGCGCAGGGCCGCATTGCCCGCGAGATTCCGTACGATCACGCGCGCTACCAGATCAGCTGGGGCGGCCAGTTTGAGAATCAGCAGCGCGCGCAAGCCCGCCTGGCAGTCATCGTACCGGCCGTGCTGGCGCTGATGTTTGTGCTGCTGTTCGCGGCATTCGGCAACCTGCGCCAGCCGGGCCTGATCCTGCTGGCGGTGCCGCTGTCGCTGCTGGGCGGGCTGGTGGCGCTGCACTTGCGCGGCATGACGCTCAACGTCTCGTCGGCGGTCGGCTTCATTGCGCTGTTTGGCGTGTCGGTGCTGAACGCGGTGGTGATGCTGGCCAGCCTGAACCACTGGCGCCAGCAACTGCCCGGCGATCTGCGCAGCGCTGTCATCAAGGGCGCTCGCGAGCGCGTGCGGCCGGTGCTGACCACCGCCACCGTTGCCGCGCTGGGCCTGGTGCCGGCAGCGCTGGCGCACGGCTTGGGCAGCGACGTCCAGCGTCCGCTGGCCACCGTGGTGGTCGGCGGTCTGGTGACGGCCACCGTGCTGACGCTGGTGCTGCTGCCAGCGCTGTATTACCTGATCGAACAACGCTACGGCCAAGGAGAACCAGCATGATCAAAGTCCTGACCATCCGCATGAGCGCGTTGGCCGCGCCGCTGGCTGGCGCGCCGGCGGCGACCTTGGCCACCGTGCTGCTGAAGCTGATGGTGGCGCTGCTGCTGAGCGGCTGCGCGGCCGGTCCCGACTTCACGCGCCCGGCCGCCCCCGCCGTCGCCAGCTACACCGCCGAACCACTGGCCGGCCCCGCCGACCAGCGCCTGGCCGCCGGCAAGGAAGTGCCGGCCCAATGGTGGACCGTGTTCGGCTCGGAAGAACTGAATCAACTGGTGGATGCGGCACTGCAGGCCAATCCGGAACTGCAAGCGACGGATGCCGCCCTGCGCGCCGCGCGCGAAACCGCAGCGGCCCAACGCGGCGCCTACCTCCCCAGCGCCGACCTGCACCTGCAGCCGAGCCGCCAGCGCGTGGCCGATACGCTGTCCAGCCCGACGGCTTCGGGCGCCAACTTATACAGCCTGCATACCGCGCAACTCAACATCGGCTACACGCCGGACGTGTTCGGCGGCACGCGGAGGCAGGTGGAAGCAGCTGACGCCCAGACGGACGTGGCGCGCTACCAGCGCGAGGCCGCACGCCTGACCCTGGCCGCCAACGTGGTCAGCGCCGCCATCGAAGAAGCCGCGCTGCATGCCCAGCTCACCGCCATGCAGCAACTGGTGGCGCAGTCAGGCCGGCAACTGGACGCGGTTCGTAAGCAGAAGCAGGCGGGACAGGTGGGCGCGGCGGATGTGGCGGCGCAGGAAGCCGCGCTGGCCCAGGTCGAAGCGCAGCTGCCGCCATTGCAGAAGCAACTGGCGCAACAGCACGACCTGCTGGCCGTGCTGGCGGGACATTATCCGAGCGAATACATCGACCGGCATCTCGACTTCAGCAAGCTGGTGCTGGCGGCCGAGCTGCCGCTCAGCGTGCCGGCCAGACTGGTTGAGCAGCGGCCGGACATCCGCGCCGCGGCGGCGCAGTTGCAGGCGGCATCGGCGCAGATCGGCATCGCCAGGGCGGCGCGCCTGCCCAACATCGCGCTGACCGCAAGCATGGGCAGTTCCGCGCTGGATGCTGGCACCCTGTTCAAATCCGGCGCCGGCTTCTGGAGCATCGGCACCGACCTGGTACAACCATTGTTCCGTGGCGGCGCACTGCTGCACCAGCAGCGCGCGGCGGAAGCAGCTTACGATCAAGCGGCCGCACAATACCGCGCCGCCGTGCTGACAGCGTTCCAGAACGTGGCCGACACCCTGCACGCGATCGACGCCGACGCCCGCGCCCTGCAAGCCGCGGCGCACGCCGAGCAAGCCGAGCGCAGCAGCTTGCGCATGGCCGAACGCCAATGGCAGCTTGGCCTGAGCGCTTATCCACCGGTGCTGCAAGCTGGCCAGGCCTGGCAACAGGCCACCATCAACCTGATCCAGGCCAAAGCCAGCCGCTACGCCGACACCGTCGCCCTGTTCCAGGCCCTCGGCGGCGGTTGGCAGACGGACGCAGGGAAATAACTGACATCCTTAACGGACGCCACGGCGTGGCCAACTCCGCTAGCATGACATTGATACACGGAGAGGAGCTGCCATGTTTCGTCGTTTTATTTTTGCCACCGGTATCGAGAACAGCATTCCCACCATTAATCACGGCCGCACACGCATGGATGAGATGGAAAAGTGCGGCCATTATCGTTACTGGAAAACCGATTTCGATCTGGTGCAGGAGCTGGGGGTCGCCGCGCTGCGCTACGGGCCGCCGCTGCACACCACTTGGCTGGGACCGGGCCGTTATGACTGGTCGTTTGCCGATGAAACCCTGAACGAGCTCCGACGCCGGAACATGGTGGCCATCATTGACCTGTGCCACTTCGGCCTGCCCGACTGGCTCGGCAACTTTCAGAACCCGGACTTCCCTGCCCTGTTTGCCGATTACGCGCGCGCCTTCGCCCAGCGCTACCCGTGGCTGCAACTGTACACGCCGGTCAATGAAATGTCGATCTGCGCCCGCTTCTCCGCCCTGTATGGCTGGTGGAACGAGCAGTTGAGCGACGACCGCGCTTTCGTCACCGCGCTGAAGCATCTGGTCCAGGCCAATGTGCTGGCCATGCAGGCCATCCTGGAGGTGCAGCCGGAAGCCCTGTTCGTGCAAAGCGAGTCCAGCGAATATTTCCACGCCGAGAATCCGGACGCTATCGAACCGGCGGAAACCATGAACTCGCGCCGCTTCCTGTCGCTCGACCTGAACTACGGCCGCCGCGTCGATTCGGTGATGTACGAGTACCTGATGGAAAACGGCATGACGCGCGAGGAGTACAGCTTCTTCATGCACAACAACCTCAAGCAGCACTGCATCATGGGCAACGATTATTACCAGACCAACGAGCACTACGTGTCCAGCGATGGCAACACCTGGGCTTCGGGCGAGGTCTTCGGCTACGCCACCATCACCGAACAATACTGCAGCCGCTATGGCCTGCCGGTGATGCACACCGAAACCAACTTATGCCAGGGCGCTAACGGCGATGAAGCGGTGCGCTGGCTGCGCAAGGAATGGGCCAACGTGCTATGCGTGCGCAACAGCGGCGTGCCCATCGTCGGTTTCACCTGGTACTCCCTCACCGACCAGGTCGATTGGGATTGCGCCCTGCGCGAGGACCGCGGCGTGGTCAATCACCTCGGCCTGTACGACCTGGACCGCAAGATCCGGCCGGTGGGCACGGCGTACCGCGACCTGATCCAGAAATGGTCGGCGGTACTGCCGACCAAAAGCGTCTGCCTGCAAGTGCCGGTGCTGTGCCCGGATGATTACCACCCCAAGCCGGGCAACAAGTAAGCTGCGGCGGCCCGCGCGGCTTATTGCCTGGCAGTGTCGCGCAGCAGCCAGCGCGCCATATCCCGCGCATCGCGTTCGGTGACTTGCAGCGATGGCATGGCGCTGCCCGGTTTGACCTGCTGGGGGTCGCGTATCCAGCGCACCAGATTGTCTTCCGTGTTCGGCAGGCGGCCCGCCACATAACGCTGGCGGCTGAATTCCTTCAGCGAAGGCCCGACATCCACCCTCGGCCCTGGCACGCCAGGCAAAATATGACAGGACTGGCAGGCATATTGCGCCAGCGCGACTCGTCCGCGATCCCCATCCGGCCGCGCGATCTCCGCCTGAACTTCGCCCATCGGCTCCGGCGGACTGGCAAACCGCGCTTGTCCTTCTGCTGGCGTCATCCGCGGCAGCCGTTCAATCAACGCCACCACGCTCCAGATTTCGCGCTCGCTCAGATGGAAGCGCCAGGCCTGCATGCCGGTCATCTTGATGCCGTTGCTGATGATCCAATATAACTCATTCGGCTGCCAGCGTTGCGTCATGTGCACCAGCGGCCCTGGCGACGGCTGCAACGCCAGGCTGGCCAGCTTCGGCGCCACACCGGGCGCGCCGTGGCACTGCACGCAATGCTGCGCGTAGACCTTCACGCCCTGCTGCACCATGGCGGAGGTCCGTTCAGGCACCAGAATCTCGCGCGCATGATGGCGCACCGAGTAGCGCAGGCCGGTCTCCAGCAAGGTGAACACGGGCTGCCAATGCTGCGTCACAGCGCCAACGTTGTACCATCCCTGCCCTACAAACACAGCGGCGCCCAGCGCGCCGGCCAGCGCCGCCACGCCCAAGGTGATCAGCACAGTGCGCAGTACCCGCATTACTTCGTCTCCTGACTGTAGAGATAAGCCGCCATATCGCGCGCTTCAGCCTCGTTGACACCCAGATTCGGCATGGCGCTGCCGGGCGATGGCTGCATAATCCAGCGCTCCAGATTGCGCTGCGTGTTGGGCAGCACGCCGGCCACATAGCTGGCGTGCGCGATACGTTCAAGCGAAGGGCCTGCCTGCGTGTCGTGCAGCGGCATGCCCTGGATGCGATGACAGGCTGCGCAACCATAACGCTCCAGCAACTGCTTGCCGACATAGCGATTACCGCTGCGTTCTGCCGGCGGCACTGCGGCGCGATCCTGCTCGCACGCGGCCAGCATGAGGCACACACACAGCATCAGCAGGCGTTTCATGCCGCCTCCCCGGCGCCGTTCTTTTCCGCCGCCAGCCAGCGCGCGCATAGCGCCAGCGCAACGATCAGGTATGCCAGTCCGCCCGGCACCCACATGATGAGTCCGCCGAGCTGCTGATCTTCCAGTGCGGACAAGCCAAACTGCGTCGCGCCGCCGCCATACGCCGGATACCAGATGCGCCCGGACACGGCAAACAGCGCCCCCAGCGCGCCGGTGTGCAGCATGGTCGTGAACAGATAGGCGATGGCCGGGCCGCGCGCCACGCCGTCCAGCACCGCCCACCAGAACAACAGCGCCGGAAACAGGAAGCTGGCGTGCTGCAGGGCGTGCAGTGGTGGATGGGTGAGCGCAGCCTGAAACAGATACGGCGCATGCCACAGCCACAGCGCGGCAAAGTGCACTACCCATGCGTGCAGCGGGCGGGTCAGCCAGCGCCATGCAGCCTGCAGCGCCGGCTGTCGCGTGACCGCGCCGCCGCTGCGTCGCGCCACTGCCGGCCAAGCCCAGAGCCACACGCCCAACGGCCGGCCCAGCACTAGCAGCGGCGCGGCGACGATCATCAATAACTCATGCTGCACCATGTGCGCCGCAAACGAGACGCTTCCTGCCGCGTCCAGCGGCGACGCCAGCGCCAGCACCAGCGCCAGCCAACCGGCGCCAAACCAGCCAGCCTGCCGCAGCAACCGCGCCCGGCCGTTTCGCGCGCGCGCGTACAGTCGCACTGCGCCAACAACATACATCGCCACCGACAGCGCGAGACACACCAGCACCCACCGCTCGGCGCCCCAGGTCAATCCCGGCTCACCGCCGGCTGCCGCCACGTGTGCCGAAGCGGGAACGGCTGGCAGCAACGCAAATAAGAGCGACCGCGTGCGCATCATAGCCGCGCTCCCCAAAACACCACGGCGTACACCGCCAGCCAGCTGATCAGCACAAAGTACCAATATCCCGCATTCTCGCTGACATCCACATAACGCTTCCGCTCCAGCGGTTGGTCCGAAAACAGCACCGCCAGCACGCCAGTGTTGTAGGTGTCGGTAATCAGGTGCGTGGTGTGCAGGCCCATCAGCATCCAGACCACCGAGCCGTAAGCGTTGTCATCCCATTTCACGTTGAGTGTGGCAAACTCAACAACGCGGACGGCCATCAGCAGCACGCCGGTCAAGGCACAAAGCCACAAGCCGCGCCGCACACGTTCATGATCGAACCGCTCGGCGCAACGCTTGGTCCAGGCATTGGGCAGGCCGCTCAACAGCATCAGCACCGTGTTGAGCGTCCCCCACAGCAGATCCGGCGGCGGCGCGCGGATCGGCCATTCCGGCGCCTGGCTGCGCAGGTAGAAATAGCTCATGATGGTCAGCGCGAACAGCATGCCCTCCACCACGATCATGCCGATCGTGCCCCACCACATCGGACTGGACGAACCGAACGCGTAATCCGGCAAGGCGGCGGCATCGACATTATGCGGCTCACTCATGATTTACTCCCCTGCCGGCCCGGCCAGAACCACGCCGTGCAGGCGATCGCCACCGGCACCGCGCCCCACACCACCGCCCACGGCGTGTAGATCGAGCCAATAAACAGCGCCGTGGTCGCCAGCGCGGCAATGAACGGCCACGGGGTCGGTTCCGGCATCCGCGCCCGATGGTCCGGGTGCGCATCCGGGCCGGACGTAATCAGCACCTCGCGCTGCGTGTTCGACAAGCCGCAGACATGGCCTGCCACGCCGTCTTTTTCCCACAGCGGGAAGCGGCTGCGCACCACCGGCAGCAGCGGGAAGTTGGCGGCGGGCGGCGGCGAGGAGGTTCCCCATTCCAACGTGCCCGCACGCCAAGGGTCATCGCCCGCCGGCTGCCGGCTGCGCCATACATTGACAATGAACAGCAGCACGCTGACTGCAATCATGACCGCGCCGGCGCTGGCGGTCAGATTCAGGTTGGCCCAGCCCATCTCGGCGCCGTAGGTGTAGACGCGGCGCGGCATGCCCTGCAGTCCCAGCACATGCATGGGGAAGAAGCTGACATTGAAGCCAATGAAGAACAGCCAGAACTGCCAGCGCCCCAGCCGCTCACTGAGCAGCCGGCCAGTGAACTTGGGGAACCAGTAGAAAAACGCGCCAAACAGCGGAAACACCGCGCCACCCAGCAGCACGTAGTGCAAATGCGCCACCACGAAGTAGGTGTCGTGCAGTTGCAGATCCAGCGGCACCGAGGCCAGCATCAATCCGGTCAGCCCGCCCAGCAGCAGAATCGCAAAGAAAGCCAGCACGAACAGCAACGGCGTCTTGAAGACCAGCCGTCCGCGCCACAGCGTGGCAATCCAGCAGAAAATTTGTATGGCGGTCGGAATGGCGATCATCAGGCTGGCGGCGGTGAAGAAGGTCTTGCCCAGTTCCGGCAGATTGGTGGCGAACATGTGATGCACCCACAGGCCGAAAGCCAGGAAACCGGTGGCCACCAGCGACAGCACCATGGCCGTGTAGCCAAATACCGGCCGCCGCGCGAAGGTGGCGATGATGCTGGAAATAAAGCTCAGCGGCGGGATGAAGATCAGGTACACCTCCGGGTGGCCGAAGAACCAGAACAGGTGCTGCCACAGCAGCACATCGCCTCCTTGTGCCGGCGCATAGAAATGGGTGCCGACCAGGCGGTCGGTGATCAGCGCGGTGCTGCCCAGCATGACGGCCGGCAGCGCAAACAGCACCATCACCGAGGTCACCAGCATGCTCCAGACGTACAGCGGCATGCGCCGCAAGCTCATGCCGGGTGCGCGCATCTTGAGGATGGTGGTGATGATGACGATCGCTTCCAACAGGCCGGACAGTTCAGTGAAGGTGATCATCTGCGCCCAGTAGTCGACGCCTTTCTCCGGCGAATAATGCAGGTTGGACAGCGGCACATAGGCGAACCAGCCGGCATCCGGGCCGATGCCGGCGAGGAAGGCGGCGTACAGCATCAGGCCGCCGAACAGGAAGGTCCAGAAGGCGAAGGCGTTCATGCGCGGGAATGCCACAGTGCGCGCGCCGATCATCAGCGGTACCAGGTAGGTAGCGACGGCCTGCATGATGGGCACGGCGAACAGGAACATCATGGTGGTGCCGTGCATGGTGAATAGCTGGTTATACAGTCTGGCATCGACCAGCTTGAGCGACGGCTGCGCTAGCTGCAGGCGCATCAGCAGGGCCAGGATGCCGCCGGCGATGAAAAAGCCAAAGCAGGCCACCATGAAGCGGCGGCTGATGGTCTTGTGGTTGACGGCGCAGATCCAGCCCCGCCATCCCGGCGGGTCGCGCCACGTCGCCTCCAGCGCTGCGGCGTCCACCGAGCTGCCGGCCGAAGCGGCGTTCGCGTGCGTTGCAGCGGCGCACGGCGGTACGCCTCCGGCAGCGTGCGTTAGGGCGGCCGGCGGCGGTACACCGTCGGCAGCTTGCGTTGAGGCGGCCGGCGGCGGTGCGCCGGCGGCGGCGGGCGTTGCGGTGGTAAGCGGCCCGGCCGCGTCGGCGCGGGTCATTGCAGCGTCTCCATGTAGGTGAGCAGCGCGTGCAACTGGTCGGCGGGCAGCGGCGTGGCAGGCATGATGGTGCCGGGCTTGAGCGACGGCGCGTCGACGATCCAGCCGCCCAGGTGGCCGCGCGTATTGGGCAGCGTGCCGGCCGCCAGCGTCTGCCGTGACGCCACATGCGTCAGATCCGGACCACCCTGTCCCGCCGCCGACGTGCCCGCGATCGTGTGGCAGCTGGCGCAGCGGCTGTCCATGAATACCTGCAGGCCGCGCTGCGCCGCACCCTCCGCCGCCACCGCAGGACGTGCCTGCGCCGCCGCCCATGCCGCATACTGCGCCGGCGGCTCGACCACCACCATCAAGGCCATCAAAGTATGCTGCTCGCCACAAAACTCCGCGCACTGCGCACGATACAAGCCCGCCTGATCTGCCCGCAACCGCATCTCCGTCAAGCGCCCCGGGATCAAATCCTTCTTGCCATGCAGGTTAGGTATCCACAGCGTATGAATCACATCATCACTGCGCAAGGTGATGATGGCCGCGCGCCCGACCGGCAAATGCAGTTCGTTCGCGGTGGTAAAGCGCATACCGGTCTGAGGATCATCGTAGACCGCCTGCCACCACCACTGCTTGCCGGTCAGCTCGATGCGCAGCGCGCCCTCGGCCGGCAATTGCGCCAGCGCGCTGCCGGTCCGCACATCAGCCCACAGCAGGCCGGCCAGCCCGATGGTCGACAACACCGCCGCCCAGGTCACGGCGCGGCGCGGGCCTGCCTCCGCCATTGACAGCGGCGCCAGGTCCGGCGCGCCTGGCGTACCAGCGGCATCTGGCGCAGCGCGGCGGCGCGCACGCCACAGCGCCAGCAACACCGCGCCCAGCATCAGCACAAACACCAGCGTGCACAGCGCCAGGGTGCCATGCCACAGATTCAGGATATGCTCAGCCTGCACGCCGCCGGGACGCAATACGTCCTGGGCAACGGGAATGATGGCGGACTTGTCGCCGCTCATCGCACTAGCCGCCGACTGCGGCTGCAAGCTGCGATGGCGTCAGCGTGATCGCTATCGATTTGGCGGCCGGCACCTTGCTTTCCAGCGCATGATGCGACAAGGCCAGCAGCGGATTGCACTCCGGGTAGTAGCCGCCCACACAGCCGGACGGCACGTCATAGCGCACCAGCCGCAAGCCATGCACGGTGCGCTCGACGCCATCCGTGCTGACCGCATGCGCATCGACCAGTTGATCCTCCTGCAAGCCCAGTTGCGTCAGATCGGAAGCATTGATAAGCAGCACGCGCCTGCCGCCCTTGATGCCACGGAAGCGGTCATCCTCGTTATAGATGGTAGTGTTGAACTGGCTGTCGCTGCGCAGGGTGAACAGGCGCAGAATGCCGTTGTGCGGCCGGGCCTGATCAGGATCGGCATCCATCACCGCCGGCACGATGAAGTTGGCCTTGCCGTTGGGCGTCTTCCACTGCCGGTGCGCAGCCGCGACGGGACGGCGAAAGCCGCCGGGCGTCCACATGCGCGCATTGAAATCATGGAAAATCTCTGGATACGTCCGGGCGATGGCATCGCGGATGCGGCTGTAATCGGCCACCCAGTCATCCCATGGCACAGCCGGATTGTCGTCCAGCGTGGCGCGCGCCAGCCCAGCGATAATCGCCGGTTCGGAACGCAGCAGCTTCCCTGCCGGCTCCGCCCTGCCTTTGGAACCGTGCATGCAACCGGTACTGTCTTCCACCGATACCGACTGCTCGCCGCTGGCCTGGCGGTCGATCTCGATCCGACCCAGGCAAGGCAGGATGTAGGCAATCTCCCCATGCACCAGATGACTGCGATTGAGCTTGGTGGACACCTGCACCGTCAGCCGCAAGCGCGACCAGGCTTCCTCCATGCGTTCCGTGTCCGGCACCGCGCGCAGGAAATTGCCGCCCAGGCCGATGAATGCTGTGACCGATCCATCCAGCATGCCTTCGCAGGCCTCCACCGTATTCAAGCCCTTCTCGCGCGGCGGCTCGAAATGGTAGAGCTCCTTCAGCTGGTCCAGCGGTGCCAGCTCCGGCTTTTCCGTGATGCCCACCGTGCGCTGGCCCTGCACATTGGAATGGCCGCGCACCGGACACACGCCCGCGCCCGGCTTGCCGATATTCCCGCGCAGCAGCAGGAAGTTGGTCAGCATCTGCACATTCAGCACGCCATGCCGGTGCTGGGTCAGGCCCATGCCATAGATGCCGATCACTTTCTCGGCGGCCGCATAGGTGGCAGCGGCGGCCACCAGGTCCTGGCGCATCAGCCCGGACTCGTGCTCGATGCGCTCCCACGTAGTGGCGCGCACTGTTGCCAGGAACTCTTCCAGCCCGGCGGCGTGCTCAGCCAGGAAAGCCACATCCAGCACGCGCGGCGTGCCATAGGCGCGTGCGGTATCGTCGGCCTCCACCAGCGCCTTGCACAGCCCGAGCAGCGCGCCGATATCGCCGCCGGCGCGCACTTGCAGGTATTGCGTGCTGATGGTGGTCTCGGTTGGCGTCAACATCTCCAGCGGCGACTGTGGATTGGAAAAGTGCATCAACCCCGCCTCCTTCAACGGATTGAAGGTAATAATGGGCACACCACGGCGGCGCGCCTCCTGCAGCTGGTGCAGCATGCGCGGGCTGTTGGTGCCGACATTCTGACCGAAGAAGAAAATACAGTCAGTCTGCTCGAAATCTTCCAGCGACACCGTGCCGATCGGCACGCCAATCGTCTTGGGCAGCGCCACCGAAGTACTCTCATGGCACATATTGGAACTGTCAGGCAGATTATTGTTGCCGTACATGCGGGCAAAAAGCTGGTACATATACGACGCTTCCAGCGCAGCACGGCCGGAGCTGTAAAACACCACGCCCTTGCGCTGCTCAGCCGGCACTGCGCGCAGCTCCCGGCCAATTTCCTGCAGCGCGGAATCCCAGTCAATCGGCAGATAACGGTCGCTGGCCGAGTCCCAGCGCAGCGGCGTGGTCAGGCGGCCGACAGCTTCCAGCTGATGGTCGCTCCAGCCCAGCAACTCGCCAACGCTGTGCTGGGCGAAGAACTCTTCCGAGCAGCGCTTGCTGGTGACCTCCCACGCCGTAGCCTTGGCACCGCTTTCACAGAATTCAAACGGATGTGGATTGGCCGGCTTGGCCCATGCGCAACTGACGCAGGCATAGCCATCCGGCTTATTCTGATGCAGCAGCAGCTTGCTGCCTTCCAGCACAACGTGCTCATGCAGCAGCGCATTGCCGACTTCCTTTAACGATCCCCAACCGCCCGCTGCGTTCTCCTGCTCAGTATGTTTCATGAGTATTCCCCTCTGTGATCGGGAATTCGGGGTCAGCTCTGACATTCGGACACACGAGCCAGTTCTTTGATTTATCTCAATACATAAATCTGCCGCGCACAGGGCGACACCGATTCCAGAAAGCGCCGCTGCGCCTCGGCGTACAGCGCGCCAAACACCAATGACGACTTGCCCGATCCTGATACCCCAGTGAACACCACCAGCGCGTTGCGCCGCAGGCCGACACTGATGTTTTCAGGTTGTGCCCGTGCGCTCGACGCACTCAGACATAGCCGTCAAAGGGGTGATTCCTTAACGGGCGCGTCCGCGGAACAGCAGGTTGACGATGGCCAGCAGCACAATCGCGCCGACAAACGATACCCCCAGCGAGGCCAGGCTGTAGTCGCCATCATTGATGGTGCCGCTGCCGATCATCGGCGCCAGCACCAGGCCGCCCAGCACGGCGCCAATGATGCCAACCACCACGTTCAGGAACATGCCCTGCTGCGCATCCGTGCGCATGATGATGCTTGCCAGCCAACCCAGCACACCACCGATCACCAACCAGATAATGAAGTTCATACGACCCCCTTTAATGTTATAAAACAACGTTGACGGAGAAATCATGGTAAAGACTTGCAGCCCGAGACTGTGTGCGGCCCCTCACACAGCACGTGAGATCTGCGCGATGGGTGTCTCGGCATTGGCACACCAGCCCGACTGGGTCTTGCTGACCGCGATCAGGCCGGTGTCGGCGTCGGGCGGCACTAGCGCGATGCCGCGCTGCAGGGCTTCCTGCAGATCCATGCCGGCCGCGATCCAGTGGTAGACCTTGCTGGCCAGCGTGTGGCGCATGATGTATTCACCGACGCCGGTGGCGGCCACCGCACCGTCCGGCCCGGCGTAGAAACCGCTGCCGATCAGCGGCGTGTCGCCCACCCGCCCCAGCAGCGATGGTGCCGAACCGCCGGTGGAGCCGGCTACCGCGAAGTGGCCGTCGGCGTCGCGCACTACGGCGCCCACCGTATCGTGGCCGCGCCGGCCACGGAAGGCCGGCGAGCAGGCGTAATTCCAGTAGCGGGCGAAGGCATCGTTATCGACGCCCGGCATGGCCGGTTCCTCGCTGGACAGTTGTTCCAGCATGCCGGCATGCTCGCGGCGGGCTGTATCGGTTACCACGTCGTACGGCGCATGGCCCATGGCCCGCGCAAAGCGCAGCGCGCCTTCGCCCGCCAGCAGGCAATGCGGCGTGCGCGCCACGTCGCGCGCGACCAGCACCGGATTCTTGACGGAACGCAGGATGGCGACGGCGCCCAGCGTGCCGCGGCTGTCCATGACAGCAGCATCCATTTCAATGGTTGTGCCGTCGAGGCCGAGCGCAGCGCCGGTACCGGCGTTGAAGCGCTCGTCGTCCTCCAGCACCAGCACTGCGGCGATGGCGGCGGCCAAGCCATCATCGCCGGCCTGCAGGCGCGCCGCAGCGGCTTCGGCGGCGCGCTGGCAGCCGTCGCTCAATTGTTGACCGGCGCCGGCGCCACCGTGGACCACGATTGCTGTCATTATTCATCCACATAAAATTATCGTGCGGAAGATTATCTGCAATCGTGTACCGCGACGGCATCGGGGCGCACGCTGTGCGCGCGTAAGACTGCGCTTACTGGAAGAGCGAGAAGTCCGGCAGCTTGTCCTTGCCCTCGCCGATGCGCACGATGGAGGCGGTGGAACCGTCGTAGGCGGGCCAATCCGGCAGGCTGCCGGTGCGGGCGAATTGCACCCAGGTGTCGGCCATGCGCGCCGCCAGCTGGCGATCGGCGGCGCTCCACCGACGCTGGTCCTGATCGAGGTTGTCGAAGACGTAGCGGATTTCCGCGCCATGACCAGCGCCGCAGCCATAGCCGCACGGCGTGGCAGGTTCCGCCGGACGATGGGTAAAGTAGTAAACATAGGCACGCGACTGTCCGTACTTGGCCTGCAGCCCCGCCCAATACGCCTTGCGCCAGCCCCACCAGTCGGTGGTCAGCTGGTCGATAGAGGCTTTGGCTTGCGCGTCGGTGGCGCCCGGATAGGCGGCCAGCAGGTCATCCGAAGGCGCGCGGCCGATCAGCTTGGTCACCAGCTCTTTATGACGGGCCGCGGTGAACTCGGCGGTATTGAGGATTTCCGGCGCCAGGTCCTTGCCCTCTTCCGCATTCCAGCCCACCAGCAAAGGCACGTCGTTCTGGCGATGGTTGCGATACAGGCTGGTCTGATCCTCATGCAGCACGCGGCCGTCCACGCTGACGCGCGCGCTCCACGGCTGCTTGTGCAGCGCCTCCACGCTCATGGCACGCAGGGCGGCCAGGTTTTTCGCGCCCACCGTCCTGGCCAGCGCCACACCGGTGGCTTCCACGCTTTTTTGCGTGTACGGGGCGTTTTCTTCGGGATTCATCGGCCAGCCAGCGTTGCCGCTTTCGGCAATGGCGCGGTGGAACAGGCCTTGGGCCAGCGGCGACGCCATCAGGATGCCGACCGAGATGCCGCCGGCCGATTCGCCAAAGATGGTGACGCGGCTGGCATCGCCGCCAAAGGCCGCGATGTTGTTCTTCACCCAGTGCAGCGCGGCGATCTGATCGCGCAAGCCCTGGTTGCCGGAGTCTTCCTTCAGTTCCGGATGGGCGAAGAAGCCGAAAATGCCCAGGCGGTAGTTGATGGTCACGACAATGGCACCGCGTCTGGCCAGGTTGGCGCCGTTAAAGCCAGGCTGCGCGCCGGTGCCGCCGTAGTAGCCGCCGCCGTGGATCCAGACCAGCACCGGCAGCTTCTCTGCTTTTTCCGGCGCCCAGATATTCAGATACAGGCAGTCCTCGCTTTTGGGATCGGTGATCCAGACGGCGGTTTGCGCGCAGGCGGCCGAAAAGCTGGTCGCCTGGCGGATGCCCTTCCATGGCGCCACCGGCTGCGGCGCGCGCCAGCGCAGCTTGCCCACTGGCGGTGCGGCATAGGGAATGCCGAAATAAGTATTCATGGCATTGGCATGGACGCCGACGATCTCGCCGCCGGACACCTTCACCGGCGTGGTTGGCTGCGCCCGCGCCGTCAGGGCGGCACAGCATAGTGCGATCAACGCGATCGCGCGAAACAACGTCATGAAATCTCCTTTGTTATAAAAAGTTATCGCTGAACGCTAAAAAGTTATTGGCAGCTGCTGCGATTTCATCACATTATGCTTCGAAAAAACCTACAGGAGACAAGAAATGATCCGCTTGGCTTGCACGCTGGCCGCCGCGCTGTGGATGACTGAGGCCTCGGCATTCAATAACCCGCTGCTGCTGCAACGCGCCGACCCGCAGGTGATGCTGCACAGCGACGGCTATTACTACTTCACCGCCACCGTGCCGGAGTACGATCGCATTGAACTGCGGCGCGTGAAGAACCTCGATGAACTGGGCAAGGCGGAGGCGAAGACGGTCTGGCGCAAACATGCCAGCGGCGTCATGAGCGCCAATATCTGGGCGCCGGAGATCCATCACATCGACGGCAAGTGGTATCTGTACTTCACGGCCGGCCGCGCCGACGCGCCGTTTGATATTCGCCTGTACGTGCTGGAGAATGCGTCCGCCAATCCGCTGGATGGCCAGTGGACCGAGCGCGGCCAGCTGAAGACCGGCTGGGAATCATTTGCGCTGGATGCGACCACGTTTGCGCTTGCTGGGCAGCGCTATCTGGTATGGACGCAGCGGCCGGCATCGTCGGCCAAACACCTGACAGCGATCTACCTGGCAAAAATGGATAGCCCGGTATCGATCACCGGGCCGGCGGTCTTGCTGAGCCAGCCGGAGTACGCCTGGGAGAAAATCGGCTTTGATGTCAATGAAGCGCCGGCGGTGCTGGTGAAAAACGGCCGCGTGTTCCTGACCTACTCGGCCAGCGCCACCGATGCCAACTACACACTCGGCATGCTGACCGCGAACGCCTCGGCCAACCTGCTCGATCCAGCGGCGTGGAAAAAATCGTCGCAGCCGGTGTTCAGCAGCAGCGCCGCCAACGGCCAATATGGCCCCGGCCACAACTCCTTCACCACCACGCCGGACGGCAAGCAGGACGTGCTGGTCTACCACGCGCGCAACTACCGCGACATCAAAGGCGATCCGCTGAATGATCCCAACCGCCACACTCGCGCCCAGCTCATCCATTGGCGCAGCGATGGCACGCCGGACTTCGGGGCACCGCTGGCGGACAAATAAATTCATACAGTCGTTTTTTATTAAATAAAATATGGCCTGGCCGACCAGTTAAAATCGAACACTCGTCATAATGCAGTAACAATAGCTGAATATGATCACGGCTTCCACCTCCCCTATCAAGCAAAGGAAGCTATGAATTACCGCATGATGATGGGCGCGGGACTGGCGCTGTGTGCCAGCCCTGCTTTCGCCTTGAATATCCTTCTGGCCAATGACGATGGCCTGACCAGCAATCTAAAAGCGCTGTACGATCAACTGAAGGCTGCAGGCCATTCGGTGATCGTCTCTGTGCCTTGCTCGGGCCAAAGCGGCCGCGGTTCGGCCATCGTCATGTACAGCACCACCACCATCATTCCGGACAACGACAAGACCCAGATCGATGCCGAAGGCGGCTGCCACAACGGCGCCGCGCCCACCGGCGCGCCGGCTGTCGGTCCATTCACCAAGAGCGGCTACACTGGCGGCGACTTCAATTACGTGCACGGCACGCCTGTCATGGCCACCATGTACGGCCTGGACGTGCTGGCGCAGGCGCGCTGGGGCAAGGCGCCAGATCTGGTACTGTCCGGCCCGAACGAGGGCCAGAACGTCGGTAAAGTGGTGATCAGCTCGGGCACCATCGGCAACGCGCAGTTCGCGGCTGGCCGCGGCATTCCCGCCATCGCCCTCAGTGCTGGTACCAACACCATCGACAACACCGCCCTGGCCAACGCCAATTCGAAGATCGTTGCGCAGCAATCGATGAAGCTGATCGCAGCGCTGCAAGCCAAGGCCGGTTCATCCGCCCTGCTGCCAAACGGCCTGGCGCTCAACGTTAACTTCCCGGACGCGGTGAATGCCAATACCGGCTGGGCGTTCTCGCGCATCGGCACCTACGATACCTACAACCTGAAATTCAGCAGTGCCGCCCCGTGGGGCCTGTCCGGGTCACTGCCGGCCGCCGCCACTGCCGAGCAGGCCGAGGATGAGGCAATCGTCTACAAAACCAAAATTGCCGTCACCGCCATGCAAGTGGCATACGATCAGCGCCCGGCTGGCCAGCAGTGGCTGCGCCTGCGTCTGCGCGATCTGTTTGCCCAGTGAGCCGCGCCATGAACCGTCATATCAACGCGTGCATCGGCGCGGGCATGCTACTGGTGCTGGCCGCCTGCGGCAGCAGCAACAACAACGTTCCGGCGCCTGAAGTGAAAGTCACTGAACTGGCGGCCGGTGTGTATGCGGTCGCCACCGGCGACGCCAGCACCCCTGAGGCCGGCAAGTACTATGCGGCGTCGGATGGCAGCCGCTTGCTGGTCTTGAATAACAGCTCGGCGCAGGCCTCGGCTTTGTATCGGCGCGAAGGCAATGGCAGTTGGCAGATGACGCCAACGGCCAAGCAGAACACCACGCTGGACCTGCTGAACAGCAGTGCGGTGCCGTCGACCGTATTGAATGTGACCTCGGTTGCGCGCAGCTATATGGTGCGCCTGTCGAGCGGAACGGCCGCCGCTTTCACCATCAGCAGCGCCGGCGATATCGTGGCCGGCGCCACCACCTGCAAATTGACCGGCAAACTGTCCACCAGCACCTTGCCGAACACGCTGAAGGCGTCGCTGACGGCGTCGTCGTGCGGCGACTTGCCGGCGCAATCGGAAGGTTATCTGGTGGCGGATAGCGACTACGCACCAGCGACGTTTCGCCTGTTGACCTCCAGCGGCAGCACGCTGGTCGATCTGTGGGCCTACGCGGAGTAGGCGCTCCGCTTTAGCCACTGCGCGGCGGCGCCAAATGCCGCCGCCACGGACCGCTCGGAGGCATCGCCGGGCGGCTCCATATTCGTCAGGCCGGTCAGGCCCATCGAGATGATCTGCGCGCACAGCGCATCGATGCCCTGTGTATCGGGCAGGTATTTTTGGAGCACCTTCGCCAGATGCCCACCACGCCGGCCGCGCATGTCAGCCGTGTGCGCGGCCAGTTCCGGCATACGCGCTGCGGCCACCGCAACCGCCATCGCGGCGCGTGCGAGATCGAGCTTCTTGCCGTCGTCCTGCGCACGCAGGCGCTCCAGTTCGGCCAGGCTGGCCGAGTCCACCGCAGTCAACATGTGCGCGATGATCGATTCGAGCCCGGCGACGACCAGCGAGCGCTGAGTGGGATAGTGGTAGCTGAGCGTGGCCGGCGCGATGCCGATATCGGCCGCAATGGCGCGGTGCGTGAGGCCGCCGACGCCTTGGGCCGCCAGCCGGATTCCGCATGCACGCGCTGCGCGTGCCGACCATTCAGGCCCGCTCGCGGCCTTGTCGATATCAGCGTGCATGCGCCGCTGCAGCGCGGCGTGCAGCGCGGCGTCCGCAGGCTGGTCAGGCGCACCGAGACCGCCGGCGAACAAGCGCTGAAGGCATAGGCGGCGCAGCATCCGGTAAGACAGATCCGCTTCCAGCACCATGCTGTACGCCAGCTCGCTGATGATATAGCCATTCCACCAACCACCATCCAGCAGCGCGGGCGGCAGTCCCGCCCTCTGGCCGAAACCCTGCCAGAACGCCCGGCGGCGCGCGGCCCATGGCTGCAGCGCGGTATGCGCCGCCTCGTCCCATGTGGCGGCGTGCAGGAGCTCCAGATACAGCATGGAGAGGGCGCGCTGGCGTGTGACCAGGTCGTCGAGAACGGCTTCCGCCAGTTGCGCGGCCATTGCGGAGGACAGGCTGCCAGGCAACGCATCCAGCGTTTGCTGCCACGCGGCCAGCAGCGAGGCGTCCTGCTCGGCGGCGGCGCGGCAGATTGCCTCCAGCATTTCCGCACGCGAACCAAGTACAGTCACCGATACGCCCAGCGCCTCGGCCAGAGGCCGCAAGGTCAGGCCGGCGAGGCCCTCGATGCGGACAAGGCGGTCAGCGACCGCCAGCAAAGCGTCCGACGATGGCGTCTTGCGGGCGCGCCTGGACTTCCCCACCATTGCTACCTCCACGATTGTTGACCAGTCTTGTGCTGCCGTCTTTAGACACTGCGCTACCGCGCCAGAAAAGCAAAAAAGCCTCCGACAAAGGAGGCTTTTTTTGCTATGTTCTGGCGGAGACGGTGGGATTCGAACCCACGATACAGGTTTTGCCCGTATGCTTCCTTAGCAGGGAAGTGCCTTCGGCCACTCGGCCACGTCTCCTAGTCGATCGCTCAACTATGTCGTTTCTGCAACTGCAGAGATGACGTGCGACATAGTATAGGCTGGGGTCCGTTTGGTCAAGGGAGGCAGCCCAGCGGAGCATGCGTCGCGCGCCCTCGGCGCGCGGGGCTGGGCGCGCGCCCAGCAGTCGGACGATTCGGAGAGGGTTTGCGCTTGCAAGCGCAAACCCTTCGAATCCCGCCGTCTCCGTCCGAACAAAACAAAAAAGCCTCCCGCAGGGGAGGCTTTTTTGTTTTGTTCTGGCGGAGACGGTGGGATTCGAACCCACGATACAGGTTTTGCCCGTATGCTTCCTTAGCAGGGAAGTGCCTTCGGCCACTCGGCCACGTCTCCTAGTCGATCGCTCAACTATGTCCGCCGTGAAGCAGACGACCGCCATAGTATAGACCGTGACCCGTTTGGTCAAGGCAACCCGGCGGTTTTTTTGGAAAAATTTACGCCTTTTCCAGTTCGAACGCCTTGTGCAGCGCGCGCACGGCCAGTTCCATGTATTTCTCGTCGATCAGCACCGAAATCTTGATCTCGGAGGTCGAGATCATCATGATGTTGATGCCCTCTTCCGACAGGGTGCGGAACATTTTCGAGGCCACGCCCACGTGCGAACGCATGCCCACGCCCACCACCGAGATTTTCGAGACTTTGGCGTCGCCAGTCACGCTGGCCGCGCCCAGTTCAGCCTTGGTGCCGTTCAGCACGTCCAGCGCGCGCTGGTAGTCGTTGCGCGGCACGGTGAAGGTGAAGTCGGTCTTGCCATCCACCGACTGGTTCTGGATGATCATGTCGACTTCGATGTTGGCATCGGCCACCGGGCCCAGGATGTGGTAGGCCACGCCCGGACGGTCTGGCACGCCCAGCACGGTGATTTTGGCTTCATCGCGGTTGAACGCGATACCGGAGATGACTGCTTGTTCCATGTGTGTATCTTCCTCAAACGAGATCAGGGTGCCGGAGTTGGCTTCTTCTTCGATGTCCAGCATCGGGTCGGTCAGCGACGACAAAACGCGGGTCGGCACGCGGTAGTTGCCAGCGAATTCCACCGAACGGGTCTGCAGCACTTTCGAGCCCAGCGACGCCAGTTCCAGCATTTCCTCAAAGGTGATGGCTTTCAGGCGGCGCGCTTCCGACACCACGCGCGGGTCGGTGGTGTAGACGCCGTCGACGTCGGTGAAGATCAGGCATTCGTCGGCCTTCATGGCGGCGGCTATCGCCACTGCCGAGGTGTCCGAACCGCCGCGGCCCAGCGTCGAGATGTTGCCCTCTTCGTCCACGCCCTGGAAGCCGGTGATGATGACGATCTTGCCTTCGTCCAGATCACGGTTGACCTTTTCGTTGTCGATCGACTGGATACGGGCTTTGGTGAATGCGGAATCGGTTTTAATCGCGACTTGCCAGCCGGCGTAGGAAATGGCTTTCTTGCCAATGGCTTGCAGCGCCATCGACAGCAGGCCGACCGAAACTTGTTCGCCGGTCGACGCAACCATGTCCAGCTCGCGTGGATCGGGCTGGGCTTGAATTTCCTTGGCCAGGGCGATCAGGCGGTTGGTCTCGCCCGACATTGCCGACGGGACCACCACAATGCGGTGCCCGGCGTCATGCCACTTGGCGACACGCCGCGCGACGTTCTTGATACGGTCCGTCGAACCCATCGACGTACCGCCATATTTGTGCACGATTAAAGCCATAACAGTGAGTTTTCCGCTCAAATAAAGGTAAATGGAACCCTTAACTCTACATGTCGCAGTGCAAAATAACAAGTCAAAAAGCTCATAAACTCATACTGAATAGACATATCTACATACAAAATTCGGCAGAAAGCGCTTCAATGTCTATACAGCTTCCCAGCGCAGACGCACCCGCCCTGCCCCCGCGCCCAGATGGTGGCAGTCCATGCCGATGCCGGCGGCGAACAGCAGGCGGCTGGCATTCTTGACAACCGGCAGCCGGCCGCGCTCCCAGGCTGGAATGTTGAGGGCCTGATAATGGTATTTCACCGGACGGGTGGAACGGTTGGGCGCCAGCTTGAGTTTTTCGCCGCCGCGGCGGAATTCAATCAGCAGCGGCTGCGCGCGCAGCCAGTCGGGATCGAAGCCCTCTTCCGCCGGCTCAAAGTGCAGCACGCCGCCATAGGCCGGGAACGCCAGCGCGGTTTCGCCGTTCCAGCTGAAGCCGGTGCCGGGTTTGTCGTCGAACTGGTCTTCGCGGGTGCCTTCGAGCTCGGCCAGTTTGGGCGTCAGATGCAGGCGGTCGCGGTAGCGGCGCACGTGGCAGTCGGGATGGGTGACCAGCAGCTGGGCGTCGTATTTGGCTTCCAGCAGCTGCGTGAGCATTTCCGCCAGCCAGGCAGTGCTGGGCATGCTGTAGCCGCGCGTGCCAAACCAGTGGCGCAGCAGATTGTAGGCGCGGTCCTGGCCCAGGGCGCGCAGTTTGCTGATGTCGAGCTGGTCGCCGTCCTGCGTGGCGGCCAGGTCTTGTTCGGCCAGTTCGGTCAGCAGGCGGGTGGCGGATTGGGCGTGCTGGGCGCTGCGGGCGAAGCGCTCCTGGAAGCCGGGGAAGTGCTGTTCCAGCGCCGGCATGACGGTGTGGCGCAGCGCGTTGCGGGCGTAGCACGGGTCGTCGTTGGATTCGTCGTGGATGTGACTGATGTTGTGCTGGCTGACGTAGCTTTCCAGCTGCCGGCGCGAGGCTTGCAGCAGCGGCCGGGCCATCACCAGCTGGTCATTTTGCAGCAGGCCGGCGGCGGTATTGGCGGCGTCCATGCCGGACAGGCCGGCCGGGCCGGAGCCGCGCAGCAGTTGCAGCAGCACGGTTTCAGCCTGGTCGTCGAGGTGGTGGGCGGTCAGCAGCAGTTGCACCTTGTGCTCGCGGCATAGCGCGCCCAAAGCGGCATAGCGGGCTTTGCGGGCGGCGGCTTCGGTGCCGGATTTGTTAGCGTCCTGCAGCTGGATGTGGCGCGCTTCAAAAGAAACGCCGAGCGCGGCGCACGCGTGTTCGCAATGGGCCAGCCAGGCGTCGGCGTTGGGGCTGAGGCCGTGGTGGATGTGGAAGGCGCACAAGGTGAGCTCGTGCCGCTGCGCGTAGGCATGGGCCAGGTGCAGCAGCGCCGAGGAGTCCAGGCCGCCGCTCAGGGCGATGGCGATGCGCGAGGCGTCGCCACGGGCGGCGGTGGTGGCGTGGTGGAAGGTGGACTCCAGTGTCGGTTTCTGCTGCTTCAAGGTGTGGCTCCAAATGCAAACCGGGAGCGGCGCAGGCGCGGGCTCCCGGTGGTGTTCTATGGGCACCGGCGTTCGCCGGTGCGACGGCATCATACCGGCGAACGCCGGTACCCAATTTATTCCTGCGGCGTGGTTTCTTTGAATTTGCCGTAGCTCATCAGCTTCTCGTGACGGGCTTCCAGCAGGTCTTTGGTCTTCATGCCGTGGAACTGACGCAGCGAGTCGGCCAGCGCGCGCTTCAGCAGCGTGGCCATCTGCTTCGGATCGCGGTGTGCACCGCCCAGCGGCTCGCTGACGATCTTGTCGATCAGGCCGATCGCTTTCAGGCGGTGCGCGGTCAGGCCCAGCGCTTCGGCGGCGTCGGCCGCGCGCTCCGAGGTCTTCCACAGAATCGAGGCGCAGCCTTCCGGCGAGATCACCGAATAGGTCGCATATTGCAGCATCAGCACCTGGTCGGCCACGGCAATTGCCAGCGCGCCGCCAGAACCGCCTTCACCGATGATGGTGGCGATCAGCGGCACTTTCAGTTCCGCCATCACGTACAGATTGTGGCCGATCGCTTCCGACTGGCCGCGCTCTTCCGCGTCGATGCCGGGGAAGGCGCCCGGCGTATCCACAAAGGTGAACACCGGAATGCCAAATTTCTCGGCCAGCTTCATCAGGCGCATGGCTTTGCGGTAGCCCTCCGGCTTCGGCATGCCGAAATTGCGCATGGCACGCTCTTTGGTGTCGCGGCCCTTCTGGTGGCCGATCACCATGCAAGCCTGGCCATTGAAGCGCGCCAGGCCGCCCACCACCGACAGGTCGTCCGCGTAGGTGCGGTCGCCGTGCAGTTCGTGGAAGTCGGTGAAGATTTCATTCACGTAGTCCATGGTGTATGGACGTTGTGGGTGACGCGCGATTTGCGATACCTGCCATGGCGTCAGCTTGGCGTAGATGTCTTTGGTCAGCTGCTGGCTTTTTTTGGCCAGACGGTCGATCTCCTCAGAGATGTCGACAGCGGAATCGTCTTGTACGAAGCGCAGTTCTTCGATTTTGCCGTCGAGTTCAGCAATCGGTTGCTCAAAATTGAGGAAAGTCGTTTTGGTCATTGTACCTCCGTGTTTATTCTCAGCTGCGGCTCAGTTGCCCGTTTGTGACAGGCACAAAAAGTCCTCGCACAGCGATTAGAGTATCTATTCTACAGCAACCGGGTCGAGACTACGCCATAAATACCACGTGGCGACCGTGCGGTAGGGTTCCCAGTTGGCGGAAACCTCGCGCGCATCGCTGCGCGAGACCGGTTCGCCGGAGAAGTAATTCTGGCTGATGCCCTGGATCAGGCCGGGGTCGTCCAGCGGCAGAACGTTAGGTCGGAGCAGATTAAATATCAAAAACATCTCGGCTGTCCAGCGGCCGATGCCGCGGATCTGCACCAGCTCGGCAATCACCGCCTCGTCGTCCATCTGGTCCCACTGGGCCGTGTGGACGCGCTTGTTCTTGAAGTGGTCGGCCAGGTCAAGGATGTACTCGGTCTTGCGCTTGGACAGGCCGCATGCCGCCAGCTGCTCGGGACCGGCCTTGATGATCTGCGCCGGCGTGCATTTCGGGCTGATATCCAGCAGTTTTTTCCAGGCCACGTCGGCAACCCTGGCGGTCACCTGCTGGCCGACGATGGAACGCGCCAAGGTGGTAAACGGATCATGATGGCCGCGCAGGTGCAGGTCGCCAAACTGCGGGATGAGCTTGTTCATGATGCGGTCCCGCTTCATGAGCTCAGCCTTGGCTTGCTCCCAGTACGGCGGCACGCCGCCCGCGGCCTCGTTATCCCTGGCGATCACCATGTTATGCGCGGCGCCAGTTGGTGGTGCCGTCAGGCTTGTCTTCGAGGATGATGCCGGCCGCCAGCAGGTCGGCACGGATCTGGTCCGATTCCGCGAAGTTGCGCGCCTTCTTGGCTGCCGCGCGCTGGGCGATGGCCGCAGTGATGGCGGCATCGTCGCCGCCCGCGCCGCCCACCGACGCCTGCAGGAATTGCTGCGGCGTGCGGTCCAGCAGGCCGATCACGGCCGCCAGGCCTTTCAACTGGCGCGCCAGCACCGGCGATTTCGACTTGTTCAGCTCGGTGACCAGGTCAAACAGCGCGGCCACGGCCAGTGGCGTGTTGAAGTCGTCGTCCATCGCTGCCGCGAAGCGGGCGGCGTGTTCCTCTTTCCAGTCCAGCGGCTGGCCGTCGCCCGCCACGCCATCCAGCGCGGTGTACAGGCGGGTCAGCGCGCCACGGGCGTCGTCCAGGTGCGCGTCCGAGTAATTCAGCGGGCTGCGGTAGTGGGCGCGCAGGATGAAGAAGCGCACCACCTCGGCGTCGTACTTCTTCAGCACGTCGCGGATGGTGAAGAAATTGCCCAGCGATTTGGACATCTTTTCGTTATCCACGCGCACGAAACCGTTGTGCACCCAGTAGTTGACCATCGGATGGCCGGAGGCGCCTTCCGACTGCGCGATCTCGTTTTCATGGTGCGGGAACTGCAGGTCCGCGCCGCCGCCGTGGATGTCGAAGTGTTCGCCCAGCAGCTCGCACGACATGGCGGAGCACTCGATGTGCCAGCCCGGCCGGCCCTTGCCCCACTTGGAATCCCACTTCACTTCTTCCGGCTCGGATTCTTTCGAGGCTTTCCACAGCACGAAGTCCAGCGGATCGCGCTTGCCGGTGTTGATGTCGACGCGCTCGCCGGCGCGCAGGTCGTCCAGCGACTTACCGGACAGGCGGCCGTACTGCGGGAAGTTGCGCACTGCGTAGTTGACGTCGCCGTCCTCGCCCTGGTAGGCCAGGTCCCTGGCTTCCAGCTTCTCGATCAGCGCCAGCATTTGCGGCACATACTCGGTGGCGCGCGGCACCAGCGTTGGCGGCAGGATGCCCAGCGCGGTGGTGTCTTCGTCCATGTATTGCGTGAAGCGGGTGGTCAGCTGCGAGATGGTCTCGCCATTTTCCACCGCGCGCTTGATGATCTTGTCGTCGATGTCCGTGATGTTGCGGGCGTAGGTGACGTCGTAGCCGGAAGCCAGCAGCCAGCGGTACATGACGTCAAACGCCATCATCATGCGGGCGTGACCGACGTGGCAGTAATCGTAGATGGTCATGCCGCATACATACATGCGGACTTTGCCCGGTTCGATCGGTACGAATACTTGCTTGTCACGCGCCAGCGTGTTGTAAATCTTTAAATTGCTCATCGGACTCTTGCGGTTTTGCTGGGTCCACGGGCAATACGATGGCCCGGTGCGTCATCTGAAGCAGCGCGCACCAGTCATCATCGTGTGCCTGAGGGAACCTTGGGAATGTTCTTGTTTCTACCTTCTAAGGGGTAGAATGGAACAAGTATAGCATTGATAAAAACAGCATAGGCCTCATCTGTAACTGGATTTTGCCTATCCAACATCTTGAAGAGGATGCCCGATGTATCAAAAACTGCTGACCGCCCTCGCCGGCCTGACGCTCTCCGCCGCTGTGCTGGCCGCGCCCGCCGTCACCCAGGTTGAACTGAAGACCACCATGGGCGATATCGTGGTGGAACTGAATCGCGAGAAAGCACCGAAGACGGTCGACAACTTCCTCACCTATGTGAAGTCCGGTTTCTATAAAGGCACGATTTTCCACCGCGTGATCGACGGCTTCATGATCCAGGGTGGCGGCTACGATGAAAAACTCAAGGGCAAACCGGTCAACAAACCGGTGCCGATCGAGTCGAATAACGGCCTGAGCAACGTGAAATACTCGCTGGCCATGGCGCGCATGGGTGATCCGAATTCGGCCACCTCGCAATGGTTCATCAACGTCGAAGACAATGCCCCGCTCGATTATCCGGGTCCGGATGGCTCGGGCGGCTACACCGTGTTTGGCAAAGTCGTCAAAGGTTTTGAGACCGTGGACAAGATCAAGGGCGTGCTGGTGGACGACAAAGGCATCTTCCAGAACATCCCGGTGATTCCGATCACGGTGAAGTCCGCCACGATTTTGAAGACACCAATCCAGCCGAAACAGTAAAATAGCGGCCTTGCTGTAATTTTTAACCATTCAGGACAAGAACATGACCAAAGTAATCATCAAAACCAACCTGGGCACCATGACTGCCGAACTGGACGCGGAGAAAGCGCCGAAAACCGTCGCCAACTTCCTGTCCTACCTGGAAGCCGGCCACTACAACAACACCATCTTCCACCGCGTGATCGATGGTTTCATGATCCAGGGCGGCGGTTTCGAGCCAGGCATGAAGCAAAAACCAGCCGACCAGACCGTGGAAAACGAAGCCAAGAACGGCCTCAAGAACGACACCTACACCCTGGCCATGGCCCGCACCTCGGCGCCGCACTCGGCGTCGGCACAATTCTTCATCAACGTCAAAAACAACTCCTTCCTGGACTACCCAGGCCAGGACGGCTGGGGCTACGCCGTGTTCGGCAAAGTGGTGGAAGGCACCGAGGTTGTGGACGCCATCAAAAAGGTTAAAACCACCCGCAGCGGCATGTTCGCTGATGTGCCAGCGGAAGACGTGGTCATCGAAAGCATCGAACTGGCTGCTTGAGAATGACTGCAGTCTGCGCGCTGTTCATCTCCGATCTGCATCTGCAGCCCGCGCATCCCGCGACCAGTGCGGCGTTTTTCGACTTCCTGGAGCGGCATGCGCGGCACGCGCAGCAACTGTATCTGCTTGGCGACCTGTTTGAATACTGGGCCGGCGATGACGACATCGCCGAGCCTTTCCACGCGCAGGTGGTGGCGGCGCTGCGCGCCGTCAGCGACGCCGGCGTGGTGGTCTACTGGATCGCCGGCAACCGCGATTTCCTGGTCGGCGCCCGTTTTGCCGAGGCGGCCAACGTCATCCTGCTGCCCGAAACCTGGGTGGCCGAGATCGGCGGCCAGAAGGTCGTGGTGCTGCACGGCGACGCCCAGTGCACGCAAGACAGCAAATACATGGCATTCCGCGCCATGGTGCGGCAGCCCGCATGGCAGGCGCAATTTACCGCCATGCCACTGGCGCAGCGCAAGGCCATCATCGCCGGCCTGCGCGCCGACAGCCGCAAGGAACAAAGCGGCAAATCCTACGACATCATGGATGTGACGCCGCAAGCGATTGCGGACGTGTTTGCAGAAACCGGCACCAACGTCATGATCCACGGCCACACCCACCGCCCCGCCCTGCACCAGGTGGACGGCAAGCGCCGTTACGTGCTGCCGGACTGGGAACCGGACGCCACGCCGCCGCGCGGCGGCTGGATCGCCATCGATGACCATGGCGTGATTACGCGTCACGACCTCAGCGGTGCGGTCATCGCATCGTGAAACAATATCCGCTGCTTGCCGGCCTGTGTTGCGCCCTGCTGGGCAACACAGCGTGGCCGGCGCCGCCGCAGTACACAGTGGCGTGGCGCGACAAACCGCCCTACCACTACATTGAAAACGGCCAGCCCAGGGGCTTTCTGCTGGCGCGGGCGCGCGCGATCTTCGACGCCGCCGGCCTCAGCACACGCTTCGTCAACGAGCCGCAAAAACGCATCTGGGCCAATTTCCAGCACGGCGCCACCCACTACTGCTCGATCAGCTGGTATCGCCTGCCCGAGCGCGAAGCGGCGGCGCAATTCAGCCAGCCGATCCACGAAGACCTGCCGCACACCATCCTGATCGCGCCCGGCATGGCGCAGCGGGTGCAGGCCCACGGCACGCTGGAATCCCTGCTGTCGGACACCACGCTGACGCTGGGCGCGATTGAAGGCGTATCCTACGGCCCGGTGCTGGACCAGGCCATCAAGACCAGCAAAAACCAGGTCATGAGCCGCACCGTGGAAACCACGCAAATGATGCGCATGCTGGCAGTGGGCCGCGCCTCCTTCATGTTTGTCGACCGCGAAGACTGGGACTTCTTCCGGCGCAAGGAAAAGTCGGCGCAAAACCTGGTGCGCTACGACCTGCCCAACATGCCGCCGGGCCTGCGGCGCTACATCGTCTGCAGCCGCGACGTGCCGCCGGACGTGATGAACAAACTCAATCAGGCGATTGCCGCGACCGGCGGCATGAACAACCCCGGCCACAGCAAACCCGCCAGATAAGCTTAACGGTTGATGGCCGCCATGGCGGTGTTGAGGCGGCGCACCAGTTGCTGATTCAGATCACGCGTGTGGCGTGCCCAGCGGTCCATGGTGCGCTGCAGTTCGGCGTACAGCTGATTGGCCTTGTCGGCATCCCCCACGCCGGCCGCCCAGATGGCAAACTCGGCCTGCACGGCAAAGCTGTTGTGACGGCTCAGGGCATATTCAAACTCGGCGCGCGCTTCCTCATTGCGGCCGGCGGCGGCCAGAGCCTGCGCCAGCAGCAGCGACACCTGCTCCGGGCGGAATTTGGCATCGCTGGCGCGGATGGTTTGCAGGTGCGACACCGCTGCCGGCGCGCGGCCACAGGCCAGCGTGGCCTGGGCCGCACCGTAGCGGATCTCCAGATCGCCGGAAAACGGGCCTTGCAGGCAAGCCTCGTAGGTGGATGCCGCCTCTTCCGCGTTACCGGCCGCCAGCAGGGCGCTGGCCAGGCGCATCTGATTTTGCGCGGTTGGCGTGAACTCGTAAGCCTGGCGCGCTTCGCGCAACTCCCGGCCCGGATCCAGCGTTTTCGCCGCCACCGTCACCGCCTTGCGCGCGCCGTGCTGAATCTTCGAATTCGGCAGATAGATGGCAAAGAAGTACACGATGCTGCCCAAGCCGGGGAACAGGAACAAAATCACCACCCAATACAACTGCTGACCACTGCGGATGGCATGGATGGCGAAGAAAATCGCCACCAGCACATGCAATCCCACGCCAAAAATTTCCATGACCTGCCTCTGCAATCAAAATGAACCCAGATTGTAGAAGCTCCGGCCGCGCATCACAAGGCGGCCACGGCCGCTGGTTGGCGCAGGTAGGCGGCAGCGCAGCGGGCCAGGCGGCCGATGAACACGCCGTTGAACAGGCCGTACAGGGTGGTCACCACCAGCGAGCCGGCCAGGCCGTGTACCAGCTCAGGACGCATTACCGACAACACGCCCACGGTGTACTTGGTGATGAAGATGGCCATCATCAGCATCAGCGGCGCCCAGCTGCCGCGCTGGAACACAGTGCCGGCGGCGCGGTTGACGGCGATCCCGCCCTTGCTCAGGGTCCAGACCAGCGCCACGGCCAGCGCCACGCCGGCGGCCCAGGCGGCCCACACCGCCGCGCCCAGCACACCGTGGGGATTGATGCTGGTCACGGCCAGCACCAGCATCACGCCGGGGATGATGGCCATTTTTTGCAGGGTCATCTCACGATCCTGGGTGGCCAGGTAACCGCGGTACAGCAGAAAGGCCAGCAGGGCCCAAACGTAGACGGGGGTATGTGCGAGGATTTGGCTGATCATAGTTAGCTCCGTTAAGTGCGTTTCGATGGCGCCATGATGCGCGTGCCGGCCGCGCCGCGGAGCGCGCTGCGACGAAATGCGCCGGCGCGGCGCGAAATGCAGCCAGCCGGCGCGAAATACTCCGGGGTCAGGTCCGCCATTTCTACACGGTCTCATCCGTAACGCATGTTACGGATGAGACCGTGTAGAAATGGCGGACCTGACCCCGGATTTATTGCGCGGGCTGGAGCTTGGCGACCAGGCCGCCGGGACGGGTGTCGATGCCGGTCAGTACGAATTGCACGCCGGCGTAGCGCAGGTCTTCCGGACGGAAGCTGTGCAACGGCACTTCGCGGATGACCTGGTCGCTCAGCAGGTTGGCCACGCTGGCCAGCTGGTTTTGCTTGCCTTCGTCCAGGTTGTCAAGGATGAAACGGTCGACGTGGGCGTCGGCCAGGTAGATGGCGTTACGCGGGCTGTCCACCCGCAATCGGCCGGAAATCAGCATGCTGCCATGCCAGGACTGGCGCGCCAGTAGCGGCGTCACGCCCAGGTCCACGGTCAGCGCCACGCGGTCGTTCTCGGGCATGATGGCCAGGCGCGGATGGCTCAGTTCCACTTCAAATACACCCAGCGCGCGCTGATGCAACGGGAATTTACGGTCGAGGCTGGTTTGCAGGCGCTCTTGCGGCAGTTCCACCTCGCGCGGGCCGATCAGGCCGGCGCATGCCGCCAGCAGACCGGCCATCATCAGCGGCGCGGCAAATTTCGCATAGCGTTTAAGATTCATCGGGAGATCCTTGGAAAATTTGGAACCCCCACATTATATGACCCAGACACGAATCGGCTGCGCCGGTTGGAGTATCAGCAACGATGCCGCAAAGGAATTTCCCGGCGACGGCAGCCACCTGCAGCGCTACGGCGCCGTGCTGAACGCGGTGGAGATCAATTCCTCGTTTTATCGCCCCCATCAGCCGCACACCTACGCGCGCTGGGCCGACAGCGTGCCCGACGATTTCCGCTTTGCCGTCAAGCTGCCCAAAAGCATCTCGCACGAACGGCGCCTGCACGACGCCGACGCCCTGCTCGACCGTTTTGCCGCCGAAGCCGGCGCCCTTGGCCACAAGCTGGGCTGCGTGCTGGTGCAGCTGCCGCCCAGCCTGGCGCTGGACGCCGCTGCCGCGCAGCAGTTTTTCACGCAGCTGCGCGCCCGCTTTTCCGGCATGCTGGCCTGTGAAGCCCGCCATGGCAGCTGGTTCACGCCAGCGGCCACCGCGCTGCTGCAAGCGCAGCAGGTGACCCGCGTGATTGCCGATCCGCCCGCCGGCAAACCGGGACCGTATGTGCCGACCACGGAAGCGCTGTATGTCCGCCTGCACGGCAGTCCGCAGATCTACGTCTCGCTGTATGCGGACGCGCAGCTGCAGCAGGTGGCCGCCACGCTGGCCGGCAGCCGGCACGCCTGGTGCGTTTTCGACAATACCATGACCGGCCGCCAGACCCTGCAAGCCCTGCGCCTGCGCCAGCTTCTGGCGCAGGTTTAGCGCGGCGCGTTGAGCGCCTGCTCCAGTTCTTCCAGCGTGGCCGGCTTGACCAGGTGAAAATCGAAGCCGGCCTCGCGCGTGCGCTCACGGTCGCGCTCGGCGCCGTAGCCGGTGTGGGCGATCAGCCGCGTCTGCGCCAGCGCCGGGTCGGCGCGCAACTGGCGCGCCAGCGCGTAGCCGTCCATGTCAGGCATGCCCAGATCCAGCACCACCGCTTGCGGGACATGGGCACGCGCCAGCGCCAGCGCGGTGGCGGCGTCGTTCGCGGTCCAGACCTGATGGCCGGTCAGCGTCAGCAGCTCGGCCATGACCGCCACCGAGTCGGTGTTGTCATCCACCAGCAGCAGGCGCTGCGGCGCGCCCGGCGCCGCCGCTGCGGCCGGTGCCGGGGTGTCTGACCGCGTGGCTTTCAGCGGCAGGTCGAGTTCAAAGGTGCTGCCCTGGCCGATCCCGCCGCTGTACCCTTGCACGCTGCCGCCATGCAGTTCGGCCAGCTTGGACACCAGTGACAGCCCGATCCCCAGCCCGTCATGCACGCGGTCCGCGGTCGACGCGCCTTGGGCAAACATGTCGAAGATGCGCTTTAGGTTGTAGCTGGTGATGCCGATGCCGTTATCGCTGACGGCAATCCGGATGCGGTCCGGCTGCGGCACGCTCACCGTCAGCGCGATCTGGCCGCCGGGATCGGTAAACTTGGCAGCGTTGTGCAGCAGGTTGCCGATGATTTGCGCCAGCCGCACCGGGTCGCCATGCAGCCATAAAGGCTGCTGCGGCAGGTTGACGCGCAGCGTGTGGCCGCGCGACTCGACCAGCGCCCGGACGGTTTCCAGCGCCGGCTCGACCACGGCGTGCAGTTCCACATCCTGATGGCGCAAGGTCAGCTTGCCTTCCGAAATGCGCGCCACGTCCAGCAGGTCGTCCACCAGATGGGTCAGATGTCCGACCTGGCGCAAGATCACGTCGCGCGCTTTCTGGTGCAGTTCCGGCCGCTCGGGCGGCAGCGTGTTCATCAGCGCGACCGCGTTGCGGATCGGGCTGAGCGGATTGCGCAGCTCGTGCGCCAGCGTCGCCAGGAAGTCGTTCTTGTTCTCGTCCGCCGCGCGCAGCAAGCCTTCCATGTTCTTGCGCTCGCTGATGTCGCTGCTGATGCGCGCGATACGATAGGGTTGCTGCTGGTCGTCGCGCACCAGGAAGGCGCGGTCGCGCACCCAGCGCACCCGCTCGCCGCCACCGCTCAGGCGGTATTCCTGGTCGTACTGGCCACTGTGCAGCAAGTTAGCCCAGCTCGCCAGCACGCGCGCGCGGTCGTCGGCGTGGATGGCGCGGGTCCAGTCGTCGGCAGCCTGTTCCAGCTGCGCCAGCGGCAGGCCGAACAGCCGCTCATAGGCCGGGCTGGCGTACAGCAGGCAGCCATCCGCGGTGCGGAACATCCAGAACACGTCTTCGATGTTTTCGGCCAACTGGCGGAAGCGCTCCTCGCTGTTGCGCAGTTCGGTCTGGGTGCGCTGCAGGCGCAGCAGCGCGTTGACGTTGGCGATCAGCTCGTCAGCCTCGATCGGCGCGGCCAGGTAGTTGTCGGCGCCGCCGTCCAGGCCGCGTATCTTGTCGTCGCGGCCGATCAGCGCGGCCGAGGTTTGCAGCACCAGCACGGTGCAGGTGGCAACATCGGCCTTGATGCGGCGGCACACCTCGATGCCGCTGATGTCGGGCAGCTTGACGTCCAGCAGCACCAGCGCCGGCAGCCATTTGCGCGCCATCTCCAGCGCGTCGGTGCCGTTCTCGGCCTCGATCACCTGGAAGCCGGCGCTCTGCAGGATGCGGGTCTTGACGTAGCGCGCACCGTCGTTGTCATCAACGTTGAGTATCAGGATAGAGCTGTTATCCATCACGGTTTCCTTTCTGCTGCGGCGCCCGGCAGCCGCAGGTAAAACGTCGACCCTTCGCCCTCCGCGCTGCGGACGTCGACCTCGCCGCCCAGCAAGACCGCCAGCTTGCGGCACAGCGGCAAGCCGAGGCCGGTGCCTTTGGCGCGGCGCTGCAGCGGATGGGCGATCTGGCTGAATTCCTCGAAGATCAGCTGCTGGTTTTCCGGGCTGATGCCGATGCCGCTGTCGCTCACGGCAAACGTGATGCGGCCGTCCTCCTCCCCCAGCAGCTGGACCACCACCTGGCCCTGCTCGGTGAACTTCAGCGCATTGGAAATGAAGTTGCGCAGGATTTGCGTGACCTTGCCCTCGTCCGACACCAGCGGCAGCGGCAGCGGCGCCGGGTCGACAAACACCAGCTCCACCGCCGAGTTGCGCGTGAGCGGCCGCAGCATGCCTTTCAGGGCGCTGAACAGTTCGCCCGGCTGGATCGGCGCCAGGTTGACCTCCACCTTGCCGGCTTCGATCTTGGCCAGGTCCAGCAGGTCGTTGACCAGCTCGGACAGGTCGGCGGCAGCGTTGGCGATGAAGCTGACCTGGCGCTCCTGTTCCGGCGTCAGCGGCCCATCCATGCGGTCCAGCAGCAAGGTGGTCAGCGCGCGGATCGAGCTGAGCGGCGTACGCAGCTCGTGGCTGGTGTTGGACAGGAAGCGCGATTTCATTTCATCGGCCTTGCGCAGGCGTTCGGCCTTGTCCTCGATTTCGGCGTACAGGGCCACCACGCCGCGGTTGGTGTCTTCCAGCTCGCGCGTCAGCTCCAGCAGATCTTCCTGGCGCTCGCGCAGCTCGGCCAGCGCCTGCGCCAGCTCGCGGTTTTGCTGCTCGACTTCGGAAAACGTGTTTTGCACCGGCGTGCCAGCCAGCAGCGCGCCCAGCCGGGCCAGCTGCGGCAGGCTCAGCCCGGCGGCCGGGATGGCCTTGCTCATCGCCACATGCAGCGCGCCCGTGGTGGCGGTCTCGATCTGGCAATCATCCATCAGGCGCTGGGCGGTGATCAGGGCCTCGTCCAGCAAGGCCGGCGCCGCGTCGTTGGCCGAGTCCAGCCGTGCGCCGCCCTCGGCCACGATGGTCACGTGCAGCTGCGGCGGCTGCGGCCGGACCGCAAACGTGGCGCGCCCGCCGGACTGCCGGTCGCGCGCGCAGCGCGCCACTTCCGAGACCGCCGTGGCGATGCGCACCTGGTCCTGCACGCTCAGGTTGAGCAGCGCGGCAATCTGGCGCGCCCGCTGGCGCACCGCCACCACGTCCTCGGCACTGTCGATGCCGACCTGCAGAATGCGGATCGCTTGCGTCATGATGCCGCCATCCTGGCCAGCACCAGCACGCAGGCGTCATCGCGGCCGCGGGCGTGGTCGCGCAGCAGGACCGCGGCAATCAGGACCGGCTCGCAGCCGGCCAGGCCCGGATACTTGTCCAGGTCCCACTGGCTGGCAATGCCGTCGCTGGCCAGCACCACCACCGCCCCGGCCGGGCAGGCAAATGGCAAGTCCTGCACCCGGCGCATATTGTGGCCGACGATGCCGTTGTGCGACATCAGCTGGCGCCGTCCGCCTTCTGCATGAATGCTGGCGCTGATGTTGCCGACGCCGGCAAACTGCAATTGCTGCCCCACGGTGTCGACCGCCGCAATGGCCAGCGCGGCGCCGCGCGTCGGCCGCAGCGCTTCGTTACAAGCCAGCATCAGGGTGGCCGGCGATTGCGTGCTGGTGGCGCCCAGCATCCGCAGCGCGGCTGCTGCGGCCTTGGCCGCCTCGGGGCCGTGGCCGAGGCCATCGGCCAACATCAGCACCACTGTCTCGCCGTGGCGGCGCACGGCCCAGGCGTCGCCGCTGGCGGTCTCGCCGGCCAGCGGCAGGCAGACGCCGCCGGCGCGCCAGCCGGGCACTGCGGCGGCGGCGCCCCACATGCGCATGAACAGCACGGCGCCCTGTCCCGCCGGCGCGTACACGTCAAACCGGTCGGCCAGGCGCCGCATCGCGCCCAGGCCGGTGCCCGAGGTGCCGGCGCCGGACACCCCATCCTGCATGGCGCGCGCCAGGTTGGCGATGCCCGGCCCGCGATCGATCGCCAGCACTTCCACGCACATCTGGCCGCCGTGGCTGACCGTGGACAACAGCATGCGGCCTTCGCCGGCATGCTTGAGGATATTGGTCGCGGCCTCCGTGATGATAATGGCCAGCTGGCCGCTGCGCGTCTCATCCAGGCCCAGCGCGTCGGCCTGACGCTGGCCGATGCGGCGCGCGGCAGCAACGTCGCTGGCATGGGTGATGGCGATCCACTCGGAGGGAGACAGGGAACTGCTTAGATTTTCCATTTAATAATTGCTACCGCTGTGCCCTCGCCGGGGCGTGAATCTATCGTAAACTCATCGGCCAGGCGCTTGGTGCCGCCCAGTCCCAATCCCAGCCCGCCGCCGCTGGTATAGCCGTCGCGCAGCGCCAGTTCGATGTCCGCGATGCCGGGGCCGGTGTCGGCAAACACCAGCCGCAGCCCCTGGCGCACACCGTCGCGCAAGCGCTCCAGCAGCACCACGCCGCCGCCGCCGTACTTGATGGTGTTACGCGCCAGCTCGCTGGCGGCCGTCACCAGCTTGGTCTGGTCGACCAGGCTCAGCTTCATGGCAATGGCGTGCTCGCGCACCGCCTTGCGCACCCCCACCACGTGCTCGTCCGAGCTCAGCGGCAAGAGGTGCTGCTCGTCGGCCTTGCCGTCGTAGCGCGTCAGCAGCGGCGAACCGTAGCGGGCGATGTCCACAGTACCGTTGGCGGCCATCAGTGGTAATTCTTCCCAAGCAGTAGCATGCCTTTCTCCACATTGAGCGCGGTTTTTACACCGGGCAGTGTCAGGCCCAGTTCCACCAGCGTGATGGCCACTGCCGGCTGCATGCCGACCAGCACCGTGTCGGCGTCCAGCACGCGCGCCATGGCGGCCGTGTTGCTGATCATGCGGCCGATAAACGAGTCGACCAGATCCAGCGCCGAGATGTCGATCAGCACGCCCTTGGCGCGGTCGCTGACGATCCGTTCCGTCAGGTCATCCTGCAAGGTCATGGCCAGGCGGTCGTGCATGTCCACCTGGATGGTGACCAGCAGCAGGTCGCCGATGCGCAAAATAGGAATGCGGTCCATGGGCGGCTCAGGCGTTGTTGCGGTGGATGGTGGCGCCGACCCGGCCCAGGGCCACCACGAAAGCATCCGCCAGCGTGGCCTTGGTCACCACATCTTCCAGGTTCACGCCCAGGTGGACGATGGTCTGGGCGATCTGCGGCCGGATGCCGCTGATGATGCAGTCGGCCCCCATCAGGCGGGCGGCGGCGATGGTCTTCATCAGGTGCTGGGCCACCAGGGTGTCCACGGTCGGCACGCCGGTGATGTCGATAATGGCAATGGCGGCGCCGGTCTCGACAATTTTTTCCAGCAGGCTTTCCATCACCACCTGGCTGCGCGCGCTGTCCAGGGTGCCGATCAGGGGCAGCGCCAGCACGTCGTGCCACAGCTTGACCACCGGGGTCGACAGTTCCATCAGCTCCTGCTGCTGGCGCACGATGATCTGGTCGCGGCTTTTCTGGAACACTTCCACCACGTACAGGCCCAGCTGGTCAAGCAAGGTGCTGACGGCCCACAGGGCGTCGGCCAGCAATTGCGGCTCCTGCACCAGCTCGCGGCGCACCATGCTGAACAGCGACTGCTTGAGCGAGAACACAAATGTGGCCGTCTCATTCGGGGTCGATCCCTGACGCGCGCGCTGGCTGGAGATATCGCCCAGCAGGTCGCGCACCTCGTCCCAGTGGCGGCTATTGATATCCTCGAAACCGCCGGCCGCAATCGCGGTCGGCAGCAAGGCCAGGAACTGTTGCGTATGGCGCTGACTGGTGTTGGCGTCGCTGCGGAAGCTCTTGGCCTGCAGTTCGCCGGTCCAGACCGACAGGATATCGTGCTCATGCTGCTTGATCAGTGCGCTCAGGCGCTGGACGGTGTCATTGGTGCTCATTCAATCCCCAGATTTTGGTTGATGTAACCATCGCACTATATAGCATTCAGTCAACAATGACCGCTTTCTATCGTGCGCATCTGACAAATCGCTTGTTTTTTTGATTTCTAGTGTTATACTTCACTACAACACCACTTCATCAACACAGCGTAAGGGGTAACTATGTATGTGGAATGACAATGCGCCGATTTATCGGCAGCTGAAAGACAAGGTCGTCGGCATGATGCTGGACGGCCTGTTGAAACCGGGCGATGCCCTGCCCTCGGTGCGGCAGATCGCCGCCGATTATCAACTCAATCCGATCACGGTCTCGCGTGCCTACCAGGAACTGGTGGACGAGACGCTGGTCGAAAAACGGAGGGGTTTAGGTATGTACGTGACTGATGGCGCCCGCGACAAACTGCTGGCCAGCGAACGCGAACGCTTCCTGCGCGAAGATTGGCCGGCCATGCTGGAACGCATCCGCCGCCTTGGCCTGGATCTGGAAGCCTTGCTGAAGGCGGCGCCCGGAGGTGCCGTATGAGCGCCATCATCACCGCCACCAATCTCGGCAAGCGCTACGGCAAGCAGACCGCGCTGGATGGCACCAGTTTCCAAGTCGAAGCAGGCCGCATTGTCGGCCTGATCGGCCCCAACGGTTCCGGCAAGACCACCACCCTCAAGGCCATCCTCGGCCTGACGCAGTTCGAGGGCGAGCTGTCGGTACTGGGCATGGACCCGCGCACCCAGCGCGAGGAACTGATGAACGAGGTCTGCTTCATTGCCGATGTCGCCATCCTGCCGCGCTGGCTCAAGGTCAAGGACGCTATCGATTTCGTCGAAGGCGTGCACCCGCGCTTTGACCGCGCCAAGGCGGAAAAATACATCGCCAACACCAAGCTGACGCCGGACATGAAGGTGAAAGCCATGTCCAAGGGCATGGTGGTGCAGCTGCACCTGGCGCTGGTGATGGCCATCGACGCCAAGCTGCTGGTGCTGGACGAACCGACCCTCGGGCTGGACATCCTGTACCGCAAGCAGTTTTACCAGAACCTGCTGGAAGACTACTTCGACGAGAACAAGACCATTCTCATCACCACCCACCAGATCGAGGAAGTCGAGCACATCCTCACCGACCTGATGTTCATTGAAAACGGCAAGATTTCGCTGGCCGCGTCGATGGATGAAGTGGGCGAGCGCTTTACCGAAGTGATGGTGGAGCCGCAGTTCGTGGCCGCCGCCAACGCGCTGCGGCCGCTGAGCCAGCGCACCGTGTTCGGCAAGGCCGTGATGCTGTTTGATGGCGTGCAGCGCCAGCAACTGTCGAATTTTGGCGAACTGCGCACGCCGAGCGTGGCCGATCTGTTCGTCGCCACCATGAAAGGGAGCTACGCATGAAAACCATGAAATGGCTGATCAAGCGCGAGATGTGGGAAAACAAGGGCATGCTGCTGTGGACGCCGGTGGCGATCGCCGCCGCGGTGGCCGTGCTGGCCCTGGCCAGCATCTTCCTCGGCAAGTCCGGCAACTTCGAGGTGCAGGGCCAACACCTCGGCAGCGTCACCATCGAGGGCAAGATGCGTGCGCAGATTGCCGAGATGATGGCGCAGGTGTACGTCGCCGCCGGCATGCCGGTGCTGATGATCCTGAGCCTGCTGGTGTTCTTCTACTGCTTGAACGCGCTGCACGACGAACGCCGCGACCGCAGCCTGCTGTTCTGGAAATCGCTGCCGGTGTCGGACTTCACCACGGTGATGTCCAAGCTGCTGCTGGCGGTGGTGGTGGCGCCGCTGATCGCGATGGGCATCGCCATCGCGCTGGGCCTGGTCATCCTGCTGGCCGCCTGCGTGATGCTGGCCATGCACGGCACGAATATGTTTGGCGCAGTGTTGTCGCAGCCGGACTTCTACCTGACCCCGCTGCGGCTGGTGGGCTTGCTGCCGGTGTACGCGCTGTGGGCCTTGCCGACGGTGGGCTGGCTGCTGATGGTGTCCAGCATGGCGCGCTCCAAGGTGTTCCTGTGGGCGGTCGGCACGCCGCTGATCACCACGCTGCTGATGCTGTGGGCCGAGAAAGCGCTGCACCTGGGCTTCAACACCGGCTGGTTTGCCAGCAACGTCACCAGCCGCCTGCTGCTGAGTGTGGTGCCCGGCTCGTGGCTGAACTTCCCCCACAAAGAGGAGATGGCCGAAGCGGCGGCGCAGCGGATGGCCGTGCCGGAAGTGATCTTCAACCTGTCGTGGGCGTCGCTGGGCAACCCCAGCATGTGGGTCGGCGCCGCCGCCGGCGTGGCGATGATTGCCGTCGCCGTCATCATGCGCCGCCGCCGCGAAGAGGTGTAAGCCTTATTCGAACTGCTTGCGGAATTCGGCAAACTGCGCGGTGAGTTCATCCACTTGCCGCCGCAGTTGCTGGACTTCCTGCTCCAGCGCGCCGATGCGGGTGCCCTGCCCGCCGCCGCTCACCGGTCCGCCCAGGCTGGCCGCCGTTTCTTCGCGCGCCAGCGCTTCTTCCCCGCCCAGCAGCTGGCCGTAGCGCGGCTCCTTGGTGCCCGGCGCCAGCGCCAGGCGCGACACCAGCGGCGGATATTTATCGATCAGGAATTGCAGCGCCAGCTCCACATCGCCCACCGACTTGAAGTCGTGCAGACGGCCGGTGCGGGTGCGGATTTCGCCGGCGGTCTGCAGGCCGCGCAGCATCAGCACGGTCAGCACCGCCAGCTTGTCCTGCTCCAGCGACCATTTGATGCGCATGCGGTGTTCGTACTTGGTCACGCGCGCGCCCGCTTGCGTGATGCCGTTGACATATTTGCGCTGCATCAGGCGCTGCAGCACATCGGCCACCGTCTCTTCCGACAATGCCATCACCGGATCGCGGCTCGACAGCTGATTACAGCCATTCACCAGCGCGTTGAGCGACATCGGATAATTATCCGGCGTCAGCGCTTCCTTTTCGGCCAGCACGGCCAGTACGCGGATTTCAAACGGGTCCAGTACTTCTGCACCTTCTTCCATGACTGCTTCCTTATTCGACAAGCTTGTTCAGTTGGGCGGAATTCAATTTATCACACTCGGGTACGCTCTGACACTCCAACCCCGCCGCCTTCATGGTTGCCACCAGTTGTTCGATGCGCTGCTCCTGCTTGACGGCGTTTTCGATCAGCCCGCGCAAGGCCTTGGATAAAGGATCGTCGCCATTTGGCGTGACGCCATACGCGGCGAACGGATTCGGCACGGCATTCAGTTCCTTCTGCACGATGTGGGCCGGATTGCCGACCGCCGTCGCGCCTGGCGGCACCGGCTTCAGCAGCACGGCATTCGAGCCGACCTTGGCGTATTCGCCCACGGTAAAGCCGCCCAGCACCTTGGCGCCGGCGCCGACGATGACGCCGCGCGCCAGCGTCGGATGGCGCTTGGTCCCGGTATGCAGCGAGGTGCCGCCCAGGGTCACGCCCTGATAGATGGTGCAATCGTCGCCCACTTCAGCGGTCTCGCCGATCACCACGCCGAAGCCGTGGTCGATGAACACGCGGCGGCCGATGGTGGCGCCGGGGTGAATTTCAATTCCGGTAATGATGCGCGCGAGATAAGAGATGAAACGGCCCAGCCATTTCAACTGATGGGTCCAGCACCAGTGCGCCCAGCGGTGCATGACAATGGCTTGCAGGCCGGGATAGCAGGTCAATACCTCCCAGGCGTTGCGGGCGGCGGGATCGCGTTCGATGATGCTGTTGATGTCTTGGCGCAGACGATGAAACATGGCTTATCCAGAATGACAACCGGTATTTGCATGGTAGCGTATCCGGCTGGGGATTGCTGAACAGCGGCTGACTTTGAAGGAGGGAGAGAACCGGCGGCCCTCGAAGTCGGCCGCCGGTGAATGCGTATCGCGCTTACACTTCCTTGGCGAGACGCTGGCGGCGGGCCTCGTACAGACAGACGCCCGATGCAACGGAGACGTTCAGGCTCTCAACCGAGCCGAACATTGGAATGCTGACCAGCATGTCGCAGGTTTCGCGCGTCAGGCGACGCATACCCTCGCCTTCCGACCCCATGACCAGCGCGGTCGGGCCGGTGAAGTCGGCTTCGTACAGACCTTTTTCACCGTCGTCCGAGGTGCCGATCAGCCAGATGTCGCGTTCTTTCAGTTCGCGCAGGGTGCGCGCCAGGTTGGTGACGGTGATGTAAGGCACGGTCTCGGCCGCGCCGGAGGCGACCTTGGCGGCGGTGGCATTCAGGCCGACCGCGCGGTCCTTCGGCACGATCACCGCGTGCGCGCCGACGCCGTCGGCCACGCGCAGGCAGGCGCCCAGGTTGTGCGGATCGGTAATGCCGTCCAGCACCAGCAGCAGCGGCGGGCCGTCAATGGCGTCCAGCAGCTCATCCAGATTACGCGCCAGCGCGATCTGCGAGGCAAACGCGATCACGCCCTGGTGACGGCGGGTGCCGACGATTTTATCCAGACGCGCGGCATCGACCGGCATCACGCGCACGCCAGCCGCTTTCGCATTGGCGATCAGGTCTTTCATGCGGCGGTCGTCGCGCGTGGCGTCGACGAAAATTTCTTCCACCGAGGCGGCTTCGTGACGCAGGCGCGAGGTCACCGCGTGGAAACCGAAAATCATTTTGTTCTTGCTCATTTATCGCTTCTTCTTACTTTTTAGGGCAGCTTTTTTGACTGCTCTGGGTTTGGCTGCCGGGGCCGCCTTGGGCTTGCTGGCAGCCTTCTTGGCGGCTGGCTTTGTAGGCGCAGCAGCCGGCTTGCGGGTCGTCGGCTTGGCGGCCGGGATCGCCGGGCCAGGCTTGATGTTGGTTTTGCGGTCCCTGGACGGCGCGTCGGGCTTGCCTTCGCGCGGCTCGGGCGCGTCGGCGCCGGCCAGGCGCAGGTCGATCTTGCGCGACTCCAGGTCCACGCGCACCACTTGCACGCTGACGTGGTCGGTCAGCTGGAACTTCTTGCCGGTGCGCTCGCCTTTCAGCTCGTGCCGCGCGTCGTCGTACTGGAAGTAATCCTGGCCCAGATCGGTGACATGCACCAGGCCTTCCACGAACAACTGGTCCAGCTGCACGAAGATGCCAAAGGTGGTCACCCCGGTGATGATGCCGGTGTATTCCTCGCCCAGCTTGTCCTGCATGAAGTAGCACTTCAGCCAGTTCTCGACGTCGCGCGAGGCTTCGTCGGCGCGGCGCTCGTTGGCCGAGCAGTGCACGCCCAGCGCGTCCCACACGGTCATGTCGGCGGCTTTTTTCTCCTTGCCTTCGGCCTTGTCCTTGGCCTGCTGCTTGCGGGTGGCGTTCGAGACGTTGGTGTTCAGCACGCTGTTGTCGGCGATCTTCGGCTCGTACTTTTTACCCAGCAGGATGGCCTTGATGGCGCGGTGCGTCAGCAAGTCCGGATAGCGGCGGATCGGGCTGGTGAAGTGGGCATACGCCTCATACGCCAGGCCGAAGTGGCCGATATTGTCCGGCGAGTACACCGCCTGCTGCATCGAGCGCAGCAGCATGGTTTGCAGCAGCGAGGCGTCCGGACGCTCCTTGATTTCCTTCATCAGGGCGGCGTAGTCGGCCGCGGCCGGCTTGTCGCCGCCGCCCAGGTGCAGATTGACCTGCTTGAGGAAGGTGCGCACCTGCTTCAGCTTTTCAGCAGTCGGCGTGGCGTGGATGCGGTAGGTGCCAGGATGCTTGTGGCGGATCAGCAGATCGGCCGCGCACACGTTGGCGGTCAGCATGCACTCCTCGATCAGGCGGTGCGCATCGTTGCGGGTGCGCGGGATGATCTTTTCGATCTTGCCGTTCGGGTTGCAGACGATGTAGGTTTCGGTGGTTTCGAAATCGATGGCGCCGCGCTCGGCGCGCGCTTTCAGCAGCGCCTGGAACACGTCGTACAGGTTCAGCAGGTGCGGCACGATGCCTGGACGGCGCGCGGCTTCCGGCCCCCTGGTGTTGCCGAGGATGTCGGCCACTTCGGTGTAGGTCAGGCGCGCGGCCGAGTGGATTACGGCCGGATAGAACTGGTAAGCCTTGATTTCACCCTTGGCGGTGACCACCGCGTCGCACACCAGGGTGAGACGGTCGACTGCCGGGTTCAGCGAGCACAGGCCGTTCGACAGTTTTTCCGGCAGCATCGGAATCACGCGGCGCGGGAAGTAGACCGAGGTGCTGCGTTGCAGGGCATCGGCATCCAGCGCATCGTTCGGCTTGACGTAGTGGCTGACGTCGGCAATCGCGACGATCAGGCGGTAGCCTTTGCTGCGGCCGATCTTGATCGGTTCGCAGTAGACCGCGTCGTCGAAGTCGCGTGCGTCTTCGCCGTCGATGGTGACCAGCGGCACGTCGCGCAGGTCGACACGGTCGCCCCAATCGCTTTCGCGCACGTGGTCGGGCAGCCTGTTGGCTTGTTTCAGCGCGGCGTCCGAAAAGATATGCGGCACGCCGAACTTGCGCACGGCGATCTCGATTTCCATGCCGGGATCGTCCAGCGAACCCAGCACTTCCACGATCTTGCCGACCGGCTGCTTGAAGCGCATCGGCTGTTCGGTCAGCTCGACGCTGACGATCTGGCCGGCCTTGGCCTTGCCGATCGCGCCTTCCACCAGCACATCCTGCTGGATGCGCTGGTCTTCCGGCGCCACGACCCAGGTGCCGTTTTCGTTCAGCAGGCGGCCGATGATGTGGGTGTTGGCGCGTTGCGTGACTTCCACGATGGTGCCTTCCGGGCGGCCTCGGCGGTCCACGCCGACAATCTTGGCCAGCACGCGGTCGCCATGCAGCACTTTCTGCATTTCCTTCTCAGGCAGGAACAGGTCTTCGCCCGGCTCATCCGGAATCACGAAGCCGAAACCATCGCGGTGGCTGCTGACGCGTCCGGCGATGAAGCCGGTCTGCGTGGCCAGCGTGTAGTGGCCGCTGTCGTCCACAATGATCTGGCCGTCGCGCTGCATGGCGTTCAGACGGCGCGACAGGATGGCCTGGGCCTCGGTGGCGACTTTGAGCGTTTTCGCCAGCGCGCGCAGATCTAGCGGGCCTTGGGCGCTGCGGAAGATGCCGAGAATTTCCTCACGGCTGGGAATGGTATGGGTAGATTGGTTCAAAAGTTTTTCTTATTTTTACAGTGTTAGCATATATATGGCACGGCGACAGGCGTAGTGTACTTGGAAACGCCAGCCTTGACCATTTCACGCCGCGTGGCGGACGCCGGCCAAAAATTTTTACGGGAGGCATTTGACTTCGCCAAAGATTCCTCTATAATTCTGGTCTCCCGCAGCGCAAGCAGCGGGATCTGCAAGACAGGGTTGATGTGCAGTAAGGAATGTCACAGTTCATCTGGCGCAAAACTCTCCCGGTCAATATAATAGCAGAGTTGTTGAGCAGCATCAGTGCCCACGTGGCGGAATTGGTAGACGCGCATGGTTCAGGTCCATGTGCCGCAAGGTGTGGGGGTTCGAGTCCCTCCGTGGGCACCACAGAATTCCGCAAAAAATAGCCGCCCGGCTGAACGCGCTCAAGATCGCGTTCATGTCCGGCGGCTTTTTTCATTCTGTCCACTCCAGTTTCAGATGGGCGCCGATTTCGCGCAGCAGATCATGCTCGTTGACCGGCTTGGGCAGGAAAGCCTTGGCGCCAACCTCCAGCGAACGCTCTTCCTCTTCCGGCGTGGAGCTGGCCGAGATAATCAGCACCGGCGTGTCGGCCGTGCGGGCGTCGGCGCGCAGGCGGCGCAAGGTCTCGATGCCATCCATGCCCGGCATCACCATATCCAGCAGCACCATGTCGGGCCGGATGGCCTGGGTTTGCATCAGCGCCGACATGCCGTTTTCCGCCTCCAGCGTGCGGAAGCCGAGCGAGCCCAGCAGATCGCGCAGCAGCGCGCGGTTGGTGGCCACGTCGTCCACCACCAGGATGGTCTTGCGCGGGCCGACGTAGCCGGTGGCGATCTGCTCAGTCCCGACTTTTACGCCCGCCACCTCGGCCACCGGCAGCGGCACATCAAACCAGAAGCGGCTGCCCTGCCCCGGCGCGCTTTCCACCTGCAACACGCCGCCCATCAGTTGCACCAGCTGGCGGCTGATGGCCAGTCCGAGGCCGGTGCCGCCGGCACGGCGCGCAGCATCGCCAGCCTGCTCGAACGGCCGGAAGATGGCTTCGTGCTGATCCGCGGCAATGCCGATACCGTCATCCAGCACCTCGAAACGCAAGCGCGCCACGTCGGCGGCCTGCCCCTGCTCCGCCGGCAGCGGCGAGACGCGCAGGCGCACCGCGCCGCGGTCGGTGAATTTCAGCGCATTGCCCAGCAGGTTGAGCAGCACCTGGCGCAGCCGCGTTTCATCGACGCTGACCGCTGGCGGCAAATCCGCCACCAGCACCAGCTCAAAGTGCAGATGCTTTTGCTCGGCGCGCACACGCATGATGTCGGCCACCACCGACAGCAACTCCCCCAGCCCCACCGGCTTGGGATGGAACTCCATCTTGCCGGCATCCACACGCGACAGGTCGAGCACATCGTTGATCAGCGCCAGCAAGTGCTGGCCGCCCTGATGGATGGTGCTGATGCCGGTCTGCTGCTGCGCAGTCAGGCTCTTGTCGCGCTTGAGGATTTGCGTGTAGCCGAGGATGGCATTCAACGGCGTCCGCAGCTCGTGGCTCATCGAGGCCAGGAAAGCGCTCTTGGCGCGGTTGGCCACCTCGGCGCGCTCCATGGCGGCGCGCAGATCATCGTTGGCCTTTTGCAGTTCGGCGTTGACCGCCGCCAGTTGCGCCGGACTGGGGATGCGCAGCGCGATCGGCACCAGGCGGATCATGGCAATGGCGGTCACCACCGAGGCGGCGGCAGTGATGGCTTTCAGACTGACCGACAGCACATAGTCCGGCTTCCACACCACCCAGATATCGGCCACGTGGGTGGCGCCGCAGGCCAGGATGAAAATGCCGAAAGCGATAAACATCCAGTCGAACGGCATGTCGCGCCGCTTGCGGATGAAATAAATCAGGCTGATCGGAATGGAGAGATAAGCAAGCGCGATCAGGGCGTCGGAGATCACACTCGTCCACAGGATGGAAGGAATCCACAGAAAACAGTGGCCGTGAGGCATGAATCCTTCGCTGCTGAACCAGTTACTGATCATTTCCATTTCCCGCCTCCGGATTGTTGAAATGACAGTATTAAGCTTACGAAACAGCATCACAAGATGCAAGAAGAAAAATACTTGCGAAAAACAAGCCGCACCCGTAGAATGTTGGCCTCTGACGCGGACAAAACGCAACAGAGCAGCAGTAAAATTGCCCACGTGGCGGAATTGGTAGACGCGCATGGTTCAGGTCCATGTGCCGCAAGGTGTGGGGGTTCGAGTCCCTCCGTGGGCACCAGGAATTCCGCAAAGAGCCTCCTTCGGGAGGCTTTTTTGTTTTCCGGTGCCATAATGCCGCCAAGGAGCTTGCGATGAACAATTTCTACTGGGTAAATGAACCGAGGGCATGGCACCGTGATGGCGACACCCTGTCGGTCGTCACGGATGGCAAAACCGACTTCTGGAGCAAGACCTGGTATGGTTTTGAACGCTTCTCCGGACACTTTTATGGCGCCGATGTCAGCGGCGACTTCACTTTCCAGGTCAACGTAAAGGCCGGCTTTGAGGCGCTTTACGATCAGGCCGGCATCATGTTGCTGGGCGACGAAACCCATTGGCTCAAGGCCGGCATCGAATTCAACGATGGCGCACCGGCCATCGGCAGCGTGCTCACCTTGCAGCACTCCGATTGGGCAACCGGCGTCTTCCCCGGCGACGCCAGGGAATTCTGGATGCGTCTGACCCGCAAGGGCGATGCGCTGCGCCTGCAATACTCGGCCGATGGCAGGCACTGGCCGCTGCTGCGGCTGGCCCACTTTCCCGGCTTTGACCAGTGCGCGGTGGGCGTCATGTGCTGCACGCCGGAGCGCGCCGGCCTGTCGGTGCGGTTTGAAGACTTTGCCCTCACGCCTGCCCTGGAAAAAGACCTGCACGACCTGAGTTGAATGATGTCGCGGAAATAATTTCACAAAAGCAGCAATTTACTATTGACGGTTGGCCGATCGCCCTTTAAGATGCGTGCCTTCTGTTGCAGAACAACGCAGCAGAAAGTAACGAGACAGCATCAGCGCCCACGTGGCGGAATTGGTAGACGCGCATGGTTCAGGTCCATGTGCCGCAAGGTGTAGGGGTTCGAGTCCCTTCGTGGGCACCAAGCGCTGATAGCTGCAAGTTACACATGCCCACGTGGCGGAATTGGTAGACGCGCATGGTTCAGGTCCATGTGCCGCAAGGTGTGGGGGTTCGAGTCCCTCCGTGGGCACCAGGAATTCCGCAAAAAAGCCTCCTTCGGGAGGCTTTTTTCATTTCTGCTTACAGCGCCGCTTTGACCGCGTCCGCCAGCGCGATGGTCGGGTGGCCGATCAGTTTGCTCAGGGTGCGGCTGTCGTCGAACAGCGCGCCTTTTGCGGCCTGGGCGTCCGAGTCCGCGATCAGGTCGGCCAGCGGCGCCGGCAGGCCGACGCTCACCAGCATGTCGCGGAAGTCCTGTTGCGGCAGGTTGTGGAACGGGATGTTCTTGCCAGTCTGGCGCGACACTTCCGCCGCCAGCTCTGCCAGGGTGAAGCCAGTGTCGCCAGCCAGTTCGTACACTTGCGCGACCGGCCCGGCGCTGGTCAGCACCGCCGCTGCCGCTTCCGCATAGTCCGCCCGCGCCGCCGCCGAGATGCGGCCCTCGCCCGCCGCCCCAGCCAACGCGCCATGCGCTACCGCACCGCCCAAACCGGCGGTGTGGTTTTCCACATACCAGCCATTGCGCAGCAAGGTGTAGGGCAAGCCTGCAGCACGTACCGCAGCTTCGGTTTCACGGTGCTCGCCGGCCAGCCCCAGCGTCGAACGATCCGCATGCAGCACGCTGGTGTAGGCCAGCAGGCTGACCTTGGCGCGCGCGGCGGCGTCGATCGCGTTGCGGTGCTGCGCCACGCGGTTGCCCAGGTCGTTCGACGAAATCAGCAGCACTTTGCTGGCGCCGGCAAACGCCGCGTCCAGCGAGGCCGGATCGGTATAGTCGGCGCGGCGCACTTGCACGCCTTGCGCCGCCAGATCGGCCGCCTTGGCCGGATCGCGCACGGCGGCAACGATCTGCGCCGCAGGGGTGGTTTTAAGCAGGTTGGCAATGACGAGACGGCCCAGTTGGCCGGTTGCAGCGGTAACGACAATCATGGAATCCTCCGTTCAAAAAGTTGATGAGGCCATGATATAGGCTATACTTACGATTTGTAAGTACGCACATTTTAGTAAGTACCCCAAGGAGCCCGCCATGACCAGCAAATCCCTGCTCAAGACCATCCAGCAGATGACGCAGCAAGATCCGCAACGCGCCCAGGTGATGGCGGCCGACTGCCCTTCCCGCGCCGTACTCGGCCATATCACCAGCCGCTGGGGCGTGCTGGTGCTGGTGATGCTGCTGGAGCGCACCCACCGCTTCAGCGAGCTGCGCCGCGCCGTCGGCGGGGTCAGCGAGAAGATGCTGGCGCAAACGCTGGATGCCCTGACTCAGGACGGCCTGGTGTTGCGGGTAGCGCATCAGGTGGTGCCGCCGCACGTGGAATACAGCCTGACGCCGCTGGGCCGCGCGGCCGCCGAACGGCTGGAAGTGCTGGTCGACTGGATCGAGGACAATTTCCCGCTGATCCAACAGGCGCAGCAAGCCTACACACAGAAGGCGGCGTAACACTGGCCGCGCATGCCAATCTTGTAATACACTGACCAGACGCCGCCTTGCCGGAGCCGCACCAGCCAGACATGATGCCGCCGTTCTCAGCCGATCAGCCGCACACCATCCTGATAGCCTCCAGCACGGCTTACGATGCCGCAGCCCTGCGTCAGATGCTGGCGCGCCATCATTTTGAAGTGCACGCCGTCAGCCGCGGCGACGAAGCGCTGGCCGCCACCCGCCGTGGGCCGATCGCCCTGGTCCTGCTGGACGTGGCCCTGGCCGGCAGTGCCAGCCTGGAGCTGTGCGCCCGCCTGCAACAGACCAGCCAGCAGCCGCTGCCGGTGTTCCTGCTGTCCACCCACCCCAGCGAGGAAGAACGCGTCCGCGCTTATGAGGCCGGAGCCGCCGCCTATCTGCCGATGAATTTCCCGGTCGATGACATGGCGGAAAAAATTCTGCTCTACCTGCAGGCCATTTCGCCGGCGCCGGTGCTGGCCGGCCTGCCGACCATGGCGACGCTGGAAGTCAACTATCACACCATTCTGGCCGGCTCGCCGGACGCCATCTTGCTGATCCAGCGCGGCAGCAACCTGATCCTCGACGTCAACCGCCGCGCGCGCCAGCTGTTCGGCATGAGCGAGGCCGAGATGCTGCAGACCGACCTGCTGGCCTTATGCCCGGCCACGCAGGCGGACGGGCGCCCCAGCGCCGCGGTGTTCGCCACCGATCTGGAACAGGTGATGTCCGGCGAAGTCCAGGTGTTTGAGCTGGACATGCGCCACAGCTCTGGCCGCGCCATGGCGTGCGAATTGCGCATGGTGCCGCTGACCACGCAGGATCACCGCCTGATGCACTTGCGCATCGTCGATGTCACGCCGCGCAAGCTGGCGGCCGAGCTGCGCGACGGCAAGAACGCCCTGCTGGAAATGATTGCGCGCGGCGCTCCCTTGCAGGAAACGCTGGACAAGCTGGTGCGCCTGATCGAAGCCCAGCTGGAGGGCGGCCACTGCACCGTCATGCTGCTCAATGCCGATGGCGCCACGGTGCAAAGCGCGGCCGGCCCCAGCATGCCGCAGGCTTACCTGGACTCACTTAATGGCCTGCAGATCGGCCCCGCGGCCGGTTCCTGCGGCACCGCCATGTACCACAAGGACACCGTGATCGTCAGCGATATCCTGAACGATCCGCGCTGGGAACCCTACCGCGAGGCGGCCCTGCACTATGGCTTGCGCGCCTGCTGGTCGATGCCCATCCTGCTGGACCGCGATATCGTGCTGGGCTCGTTTGCGATGTACTACCCGGAAGTGCGCACGCCAACCGGGGAAGACCGCCGCCTGATCCATACCGCCACCCATCTGGCCGGCATTGCCATCGCCCGCACCCGGCGCGAGGAGGAATTGCAACGCCACCGCGAACATCTGGAAGAACTGGTGTCCGCCCGCACCGCCGAATTGCAGCAAGCCAAAGACGAAGTGGAAGACGCCAACCACGAGCTGACCACGGCCCTCGACAATCTCGGCCGGACACAGGAGGAACTGACCCGGCGCGACAAGCTGGCCGCGCTGGGCGCCCTGGTGGCCGGCGTCGCCCACGAGCTGAACACGCCGATCGGCAACAGCCTGATGATGGCCGGCAGCATGAGCGAGCGTACCGCCGCCCTGCGGCACGACCTGGAAAGCGGCCTGCGGCGCTCGGTGCTGCAGGACTATCTCGACCAGGCAGCGGCCGCCGATGAGGTGGTGCTGCGCAATCTGAACCGCGCCGCCGCGCTGGTGGCCGGTTTCAAGCGCATTGCCGTGGATGGCGTCGATGGCCAGCGCAGCCGCTTCGTGCTGGGCGACGTCATCGCCCAGCTGTTGCAATCGGTACAAGGCGAGGTGCGCCAGCGCGGCCTGGAACTGATCGAGGATGTCGAGCATTGGCTGGAAATGGACAGCTACCCCGGGCCGCTGTCGCAAGCGCTGCACAACTTGATCGAAAACAGCCTGTTGCACGGCTTTGACACCCGCAGCAACCGCAGTCAAGGCAGCATCACCTTGTCCGCGCACGACAGCGGCAACGGCGAAATTGCCATCACCCTGAGCGATACCGGCAGCGGCATCGCCGCCGGGCACCTGCCGCGCATCTACGATCCCTTCTTCACCACCAAGCTGGGCGCGGGCGGTTCCGGCCTCGGTTTGTATATAACGCACAACATCGTGACCGGCGTGCTGGGCGGCCGCATCGAGGCCGCCAGCACGCCCGGCCACGGCGCCAGCTTCATGCTGCGCCTGCCCAAGGTGGCGCCGCTCTGACCAGCGCGAAGTTTTTTCCGCCTCGCAATTGTTGCAGTCGTATAATGGTCGCTATCAGACCGGCAATCAGCCGGCGCCAACGGAGAGCACGCGGCCATGCCACCTAACCCCGTTTCGTCCAGAACAATTAAAGTCGCGCCCTTGCGTTGCGAATTTTGCGACGCCACGACCGAGACTGAGTTCCTGCGTCACCACCTGGCCATGACGCAGGCGCAACTACGCGTCACCTTCCTGTTCTGCGCCCTGTTCTACCTGTGCTTTGCCTTGACCGACCTGCTGTGGGTCGGCTACGAGCTGAAAACCTGCCTGCTGGTGGGCGCGCGCATGGGCGTGGCCGCCGTTGTGCTGACCTGCCTGGCCCTGCTCAAGCGGCGGCCCGATTCGATTCCGTTCACGCGGGTGGCCGCCACTATCGTCGAAGTGGCGGGCTCGGTCGGCTTCCTGCTGATTGCCGCGCTGCGGCCGAGCGAATTTTCGCTGCACGCGATTTCGATGTCGATTGTCATCATCGTGCTGTACATCTACATTCCCAACCGGCTGGTGTACGCGGCCGGCATTGCGGCGGCGGCCACCACCCTGTTCATGCTGCTGGCGTGGTGGCTGGGACAGCTGCACACCATGGAACTGGCCACCATGGCGGCGCTGCTGGCCCTGACCAATCTGTTTGGCTACGTGGCGGCGCGGCGCTACCAGATCCTGTGGCGGGAAGAATACAGCGCGCAGATGGTGCTGAAAAACCTGTCGGTGCGCGATCCGCTGACCGGCTGCTACAACCGGCGCCACCTGCACGAGCAGCTGCTGGAAACCGAAATCTCGCGCGCCCAGCGCTACCGGCTTAGCCTGACCGTCATCATGTGCGACCTCGACCATTTCAAGGCCGTCAACGACACCTATGGCCATTACGGCGGCGACGCCGTGCTGCAAAGCTTTGCCGCCCTGATGCAATCGATGACGCGCGACAGCATCGACAGCGTCGTGCGCTACGGCGGCGAGGAATTCCTGCTGATCCTGCCGGAAACCGACCTGGCCGGCGGCGAACTGCTGGCCGAACGCCTGCGCCAGGCGCTGGCCAGTACGCCGGTCGAGCATGCCGGACAGCAGATCAAGGTCACCGCCAGTTTTGGCGTGGCCAGCGTCGACTTTGCCACCTCCACCCACGACGCGCACCTCAACATGATCGCCGCCGCCGACGATTTGCTGTACGCTGCGAAAAACAGCGGCCGCAACCGCGTCTGCGCGCAACAACTGGTTTAGCCTCAGAGGTCATGGACAAGAAAGAACTATTCCAGCTCTACGAAAAACTCTATTCCATGAGATTGATGCGCGGGAAAAGTTGAATTCACGCTTACAAACACCTTTGACACTCATCGTGTCTTTAATCGGTGCACTGGCATTTCTGGTTCAAAACTACAGCCATCAGCGCGGTGCTCTTCTTGCGGCATTCTTCATCATTTTTGCCAGCGCAGCCGCTGTTTCATTGGTAGTAGCAATGTATTTTTTTGTGAAGTCATGGATGGGGACAGAGTATTTCTTTCTTCCTCCAGCAGTGGAAAGCGAAGCCTATCGTCAGCAGCTCATCAATCATTTTGCTCCTTACGAAACCGATGGGGAATTGTCTTCTGCCGCATTCAACGATTACATAATGGATTACTATGTGAAGTATTCGTCGAAAAATACTGATGCAAACGACACACGCTCGCTGCGTATTCATAAAACGAACGTCGGTATTAAATCATGTCCATTGCGAAACCGCCACCTCCACCAGCACCTCCGCCCCCCCGGCAGATCCGTGAAGGGGTCGAAATTATCAAGCGCCCACAACCAAGTCAGCAAGGAGCCCGCGCGAATGACAACAAATAACCGTCCAGAACCCGCTCCACCGCCACCAGCACCGCCTGAACCCAGACGAGTGATTGATAGCCCGCCTTTAAAGCCGAGACTATAAATGGGCACTCCATTCCTGCGTCCCCTTGCGCGAACCGCATCGATCCGACTATGCATGATAGTCATCGCCATGTATTCCAGTGCACTGAATGCCGAACCGGCGCCGTGGTGGAAGTGGCGCAGCAAGATCGATGGCGCGCTGGTCTGCTCGCAGACGCCGCTGGGGCCGGGCTGGGAAAAGGCTTACGGGCCGTTCCGCGATGCCCGTTGCGTAAAACTCATTGTTACTAGATAATCAAAACACAAAAACACGGGTGAACCGGAATCGCTGCAAGCTGCATCCCTACATTAACCATGAGGAGACTGTATGTTTACGAATCCCGAGCAATTTGCCAACGCCACCAAGGCGCTGTTTGAATTCCAACTTGAAACGTTCAACACCCTGACCAGCAAAACCGTGCAAGGCGTGGAACAGGTGATCGCCCTCAACATGTCCACCGCCAAATCCCAGCTGGAAGACAGTCTGGCCGCCGGCAAGGAAATCAGCCAGGCCCAAGATCCCAAGGCGGCACTCAAGGCCGCCGCCGACAAAATCCAGCCTGGCGTGGCCGGCGCCGCAGCCTACCAGCAGCAGCTGGGCGATATCGTTGCCGAGATCCGCGAAGAATTCACCCGCGCCGCCGACGCGCACATGGCCGAAGCCAAGAACAATCTGAGCGCGCTGATCCACGACGTTACCAGGAACGTGCGTCCGGGTTCGGAAAACGCCGTGCAGATCGTCAAGACCGCCATCGACAACGCCTTCGCCGGCTACGAGCAGGTGACCAAGGCCACCAAGCAGGCGGTCGAGGCGGTGGAAGCGGAAATCGCCAAGGCCAACGCGCTGGTGGCCGCCCAGGCCACGCCCGCCAACAGCAAGAAATAGCTGGGCAAGCGCGGACGAACGCGATACACTGTACAAAAATACAGTTAATCGCCGTTCGTCCCCGCTGCAATGATCAAAGTCCTGGAAAATCCGTTCTACTATCTGGAGAATTTTCACCAGGTGCTGGCGTGGATCAGCGAACGCTATGACGATCTGCTGAACGCCGAGGAACGCCACTTCCTGACCATCTTCCCTTCCCTGCCGCAATCCTCGCGCGCGCTGTTGGTGCGCATGGTCATGCGCAAGGGCACGGTGTTCCGCGCCAGCAAGCTGGTCTACGCCGAGATAGGCAGCACGCATGAGGCGGCCCGGCCGCTGGCGGATAGCGGCCTGATCGAAGAGGATCCGCAACTGGGCCTGGACGAGCTGTTCGACCTGCTGCAAAAACCGGAAATCGCCAAAGTCTTTCAACTGGCCGCGCACGTCAGGCATTTGCGCAAGGCCGAGCAGTTGGAGGCGTTGCGCGAAGAATATGGTGCCGAGCGCCGTTTCTCCGGCTGGTACGCCGATTCCGGCGACCATGTCTACCGCAACCAGACGCAGGCTCTGTGCGACCGTCTGCGCCTCATCTTCTTCGGCAACTATCACCAGGACTGGACCGACTTCGTGCTGTCCGATCTCGGCATCTACCAGTACGAAAAAGTGGAATTCTCGCCGGCTGCGCGCGGCTTTCGCAGCCGGCGCGATATCGATGATTTCCTCGCCATTCACCAATGCCACGAACGCTTTGCCGAAGGCGAAGCAGTGGCCGACGTGATGGCCGACCTGCCAGCCTGCGCCGCCGATAACGAATGGCTGCGCAGCCGCCGCAGCAAGCTGATTTACGCCATCGCCCAGCACGTGGAAAAACAGGCCGACTGGCCGGCCGCGTATGCGCTGTATGCCGATTGCGATTATCCTGGCGCCCGCGCGCGCGCCATTCGCGTGCTGGAAAAGAACGAGCAACCACGCGAGGCTTTCGACCTGCTGCAAAGCGCCATGCAAGCGCCCGAGAGCGAGGCCGAACGCCAGCAGCTGCTGCGCATGGCGCCACGGCTGGCGCGCAAGCTCGGTCACGCCAGGCCGCCGCCGGTAACGCTGGCGCAGGCGACGCGCATCGATCTGAATCTGCCGCCGCCGGAGGAAGCCACCTACGTTGAATTCGTGGTGCGCGATCACCTGCACAGCGACGAGGCGCCGGTGTTCTACGTCGAGAACTCGCTGATGAATTCCCTGTTTGGCCTGCTGTGCTGGGACGTGGTGTTCGCGCCGATCCCGGGCGCGTTCTTCCACCCGTATCACCGCGGTCCGGCTGACCTGCACAGCGCCGACTTCCAGCGCCGCCGCGCGCCGCAGTTTGCGGATGCGCTGGCACAGCTGGAAAGCGAACAATATCGCGCCACCATCCGCGCCAACTATGCGGCCAAATACGGCATCCAGTCGCCGTTCATGTACTGGGAAGCGATCGACGAAGAACTGCTCGACCTGGCGCTGGACTGCATCCCGCCGCTGCATCTGAAGCGCGCCTTTGAGCGCATCCTGCTGGACATCAAATCCAACCGCAGCGGCTTCCCCGACCTGATTCAATTCTGGCCGGCCGAACGCCGCTACAACATGATCGAAGTGAAAGGCCCGGGCGACCGCCTGCAGGACAACCAGCTGCGCTGGATCGAGTACTGCGCCGCGCATCAGATGCCGGTTTCGGTCTGCTATCTGCAGTGGGCGGCATGACTTACACTGTCGCTGTACGCGCCCTGTGCGAGTTCACCGCCAAGACCGGCGATCTCGATCTGCGCTTCACGCCTTCGCCCACCGCGCAGGAAGGCATCGCCGGCCATGGCGTGGTCACCTCGCGCCGCGATGATGACTACCAGACCGAGATCGCGCTCTCGGGCGACTTCGGCCCGCTGCATGTGCGCGGCCGCGCCGACGGCTATGACGTCCGCGCCAACCGCCTGGAAGAAATCAAGACCTACCGCGGCGACTTGAAGAAGATGCCGGACAACCAGCGCGCTTTGCACTGGGCGCAGGTCAAGATCTACGGCCACCTGCTGTGCAAGGATCAGGGGCTGGAAAAAATCCGCCTGGCCCTGGTCTACTTCGACATCGGCAGCCAGAAGGAAACCGTGCTGCACGAAGATTACACGGCCGCTGATCTGCAAGCCTACTTCGAGCAGCAGTGCGGCCTGTTCCTGCAATGGGCGCAGCAGGAAATGGCGCACCGCGCGGAACGCGACCTGCAACTGAAAGCGATGCGCTTCCCCTACGGCGATTTCCGTCCCGGCCAGCGCCAGCTGGCGGAAGCCATGTACCGCGCCAGCAACCGCAAGGTGTGCCTGCTGGCGCAAGCGCCGACCGGCATCGGCAAAACCGTCGGCAGCCTGTTCCCGATGCTGAAAGCCAGTGCCGAACATGGCGTCGACAAAATCTTCTTCCTGGCGGCGAAAACCTCGGGCCGCCAGATGGCGCTCGACGCCGTGGACCTGATCCGCGAAGGCGCCCCGCTGCTGCCACTGCGGACACTGGAACTGGCCGCCAAGAGCACCGCCTGCGTCAATCCGGACAAGGCCTGCCACGGCGAATCCTGCCCGCTGGCGAAGGGCTTCTATGATCGCCTGCCGGCGGCGCGCGCATCGGCATTGGCCGTCATGGCGCCATCAGCAAATGGTGCCGCGCCGCCGGCGCTGGACCGCGACACGCTGCGCGCCATCGCCCTCGCCCACAATGTCTGTCCGTATTACCTGAGCAGCGAACTGGCGCGCTGGTGCGACATCGTCATTGGCGACTACAACTACTACTTCGACATCAGCGCCATGCTGTACAGCCTCACGCAGCTGAACGACTGGAAGGTCAACGTGCTGGTGGACGAGGCGCACAACATGGTCTCCCGCGCGCGCAAGATGTATTCGGCCGACATGGAACACGACAGCCTGCGCCTGCTGCGCAAGATCGTGCCGGATGAATTGAAAAAACCGCTGGACCGCGTGCACAAACAGTGGAACCAGCTGGAGAAAGAACAGACGGCCGAGTACCAGTCGTACGCCGAGCTGCCGGAGAAATTCATGGGCGCGCTGCAGACCGCGTCCACCGCCATCTCCGACTACATGGCCGATCATCCCGGCTATGTGGAACCGGACCTGCAAAGCTTCTACTTCAACGCGCTGATGTTCGCGCGGCTGGCGGAAAGCTTTGGCGACCACGCGCTGTTCGATATCGAAAAAGCGCCGGGGGCACGCGCCAGCAACAGCAACTCCGTGCTCTGCATCCGCAACATCGTACCGGCCCCGTACCTGAAGCCGCGCTTTGAAAGCACGCACACCACGGCGCTGTTCTCCGCCACCCTCAGTCCATGGAACTACTTTGGCGACATGCTCGGCATGCCGGAAACCACCGCGTGGGTGGACGTGGAATCGCCGTTCGTGGCGGAGCAATTGTCCGTGCAGGTGGCCAGACACATCTCCACGCGCTATCAGCACCGGCAGCAATCGCTGAAGCCCATCGCGGAGCTGATGGGTAAGCAGTACGCGCGGCAGCGCGGCAACTACCTGGCCTTCTTCAGCAGTTTCGACTACATGGAAAAGGCGGCCAACCAGTTCAGCGAACAATATCCGGATGTGCCGACCTGGCGCCAGTCGCGCCGCATGGATGAAGCGGAACGCGCGCAATTCCTCGACCGCTTCACGCTGGACAGCGAAGGCATCGGCTTCGCAGTGCTGGGCGGTTCGTTTGGCGAAGGCGTGGACCTGCCGGGTGCGCGCCTGATCGGCGCCTTCGTCGCCACGCTGGGCCTCCCGCAAGTCAACCCGGTCAACGAGCAGATACGCCAGCGCATGGACACCATCTTCGGCGCCGGCTACGACTACACCTACACCTATCCCGGCATGCAGAAAGTGGTGCAGGCGGCCGGCCGCGTGATCCGTACCACGTCCGACCGCGGCACGGTGTACCTGATCGACGACCGCTTCGGCCGGCCGGAGATCCAGGAATTGATGCCGGCTTGGTGGCGCGTGGAGATTCAGGCGCAAGATACGGATATCCCCGCCGTGCGCTGAAGCTTATCGTGGCGCTCAATGCAACCACGATAAGGAGAGACACATGGAACAACTGGCTGGCAAAGTCGCCATCATTACCGGCGCCAGCTCGGGCATCGGCTATCAGGCAGCCTTGCTGTTTGCGCGTGCGGGTGCGCGGCTGGTCGTGACAGCGCGGCGCAAGCAGGAGCTGCAAGCGTTGGTTGAACAGATCCGCTTTGAGCAGGGCAGCGCTGTTGCCATCGCCGGCGACGTCCGCGAAGAATGGCTGGCGCGCGTGCTGGTGAATACCGCGCTGGAGCATTACGGTGGGCTGGACATCGCTTTCAACAACGCCGGCACCATGGGGCCTGCGGAACAATTGCCGGGCGTCGCGCTGGGCGACTGGAACGACACTCTGGCCGTCAACCTCACCAGCGCTTTCCTCGGCGCGAAATACCAGATCCCGGCGATGGTGGCGCGTGGCGGCGGTTCACTAATCTTCACCTCCACTTTTGTCGGCCACACTGCTGGCATGCCGGGGATGGGCGCATACGCGGCCAGCAAGGCGGGGCTGATCGGTCTGACGCAGACGATCGCCGCCGAATACGGCAGCCAGGGCATACGCGCCAATGCGCTGCTGCCCGGCGGGACCGACACGCCGATGGGACGTGCAGCTACCAGCGCGCCCGGCGCACGCGCATACGTCGAGGGACTCCACGCGTTGAAGCGGATTGCCGATCCGGCCGAAATCGCGCAGGCGGCGCTGTTCCTGGCGTCGGACGCTTCCAGCTTCGTCACCGGCACCGCGCTGCTGGCGGATGGCGGCGTATCGATTCATCGCGCTTAGGCGGGATCGCTCAGTCCCCACACGCGGCTGGCGAAATAGGTGGCGCCGTCGCGGGTTTTCATCAGGTCGCGGAAGATGGCGTTGAGGGCACGGCTTGCGGGCGTGGGGCGCATGATCGCCACCTGCGCGCGCGACCAGTCCAGCACCTTGGCGCCGACGGGATGACGTTCCGCGTGATAGCTGTCCAGCAGGCCTTCCGGCGTGGAGTTGTGGATGGTGGCGGCCAGTTTCCAGCCAAGGTTCACGGCGTCGCCCAGGCCAAGATTCAGGCCTTGGCCGCCGAGCGGCGAGTGGATGTGGGCGGCGTCGCCGGCCAGCAGGATACGGCCGTTGCGGTAGCGCGTGGCTTGCCGTGCGCGATCGGTCCAGGTAGTGGCAATATGCAGCGCGCTGATGGTGGCGTTGGTGCCGGAGATGCGGCGCAAAAGCGCCTGCAGATGCTCACGCGTGACCGGCTGGCCGTGGAAAGCGCCGCCGTCAAAATCTTGCAGGTTCAGGTAGCCCGGCTGCGAGTGCACGTACACGCCCTGCGGCGTCATGACCCGGCCCGATTGCAGCTGGTCGGCATCGACCAGATCGACCTTGGCCGAATAGCCGGTGAATTCCGGTTCGGTGCCGGCGAATTCAAAGCCGCCCTCCTTCCGGACCACGCTACGCGCGCCGTCGCAGCCGACCAGCCAGTCCGCATGGAAGCTGCGATCGCCGGCCTGTACGCACACGCCGTCCTGACTTTGCCGGCAGCCGGTGATGGCATGGCCGCGCTGGATGTCGACGCCCAGCGCCAGCGCACGCTGCGTCAAGGCGGATTCCAGTTCCGCCAGTTCGGATAACCAGTGCAGCGGCAGATCGGTCGGCCACTGTGATGTGTCGACGTTGGCGGCGTCGAACGGAATCCCGGCAAAGTGGCCTCCCGGTTTGATGGACGCGGCGCTGACATCCAGCACACCGCGCTGGTGCAGCGCTGCAATCGAGGGAGCGGACAAGCCGCGCATGCCGAACGGCAGCTGCTTCAATGGCGAATGCGGATCCGCCGCTTTTTCCAGGATGAGCACCGAGCACTCGGCCGCCGCCAGCTCGCCGGCCAGGAACAGGCCGACCGGACCGGCGCCTGCAATGATGACGTGATAAGGTGTTTTCATGCCCCGCAGTCTAGGGCGCATCTCCCGTCCGGGCTTGTACAAATGCGACAATTTCCTTGCTGGCCGCCCGCGCATTGCGGGCAAAGGCGGCTGGCGTGGTGCCGCTGTAGCGCTTGAATTCACGGCTCAGGTGCGATTGATCGGTATAGCCCAGTTCCTGCGCCAGCGCGGCGAGATTGGTCTGCGGCGCGTGCCACAGGCGGTTGCGCACCTGCTCGAAGCGCATCAGGCCGGAGACGTCTTTCACCGTGTGGCCGGACGAGTGCTTGAACTTGCGCTCCAGCGTGCGCACTGTGGCATGGGCCGCTGCCGCCACCTCGCTGACCGGCATGGCGCCATGCGCCTTGCGCATCGCTTCGCCGGCCTTGAACAGCATGCTGTCGGTCGCCAGTTGTGCGCGCGCCTGCAGAAAGTAGCGCCGCAGCTCGGCCACTGCCGCAGCGATATCGCCGGCCTGCAGATGCCGCGCCAACACTGGCTGCAGCTGCGCGACAGGATGTTCAAACGTGTGCACGCCGTGCTTCCCGGACGGCAGGCCAAGCAGGTCAAACACGGTCCATGGATAGCAGCGGATGCCGAGGATTTCCAGCCGCCCCGCAGCGCTGAACGTCACCGGCTGACTCAGCAAGCCCATCATGAACGGCGACCGCAGCACAGCGCCATCACGCGCGACACGGCCGAAGCAGAAGATGATTTCCGCGTAACCGTCAGGCAGCACCTCAAAGCTGGACGGCTGCGGACCGAAGTCCCAGCGGTTGTACCAAAAGCATTTGACGGCCTCGCGCAGATCGGCGGGCGTATCAAATTCCTCATGCAGCATTACTGCACCACCGCGCGTATCTTCTGGTAGCCGCTGCGGCTGATCGGCACACGGCTGCCGTCTTTCAGGATGGCGACGTGACTGTCCTTGGTGGCCTGCTCGATGCGGTCCACAAACGCGATGTTGACGATGTAAGAGCGGTGGACGCGCAGGAACTGCCCGGCATCGAGCTGCTCCTCCAGTTCCGACATGCGCTGGTTCTTCAGGTAGGACTTGCCCTCCGAGCGGATCTGCACGTAGTCGTCCTGTGCTTCGATATGCTCGATCTTTTCGGCGTTGATGACGTGGACCTTGGCGCCGTCGCGTATCAGCACGCGGCCAAGCGGCTTGTTGCGGCCGGCCGCTTCGCGCACCATCTTGTCGACGGCATCGCCCCCTGCTCCGAGGTTGGCGCGCGCATGCGCCAGCGCCTGATCGAAGCGCTGTTGGCTGAAGGGCTTGAGGAGATAATCCAGCGCGTGGAATTCAAACGCCTTGATCGCATACTGGTCGTACGCTGTGGCGAAGATGTAGCGCGTCTTGTTGCCCGCCAGTTCCGCTACCTCAAAGCCATCCAGCTTGGGCATCTGGATGTCCAAAAACACCAGGTCCGGCGACAGCTCGGTAATCGCCTTTACCGCCTCGAAGCCGTTGGCGCATTCAGCCACGACTTCCACGTCCGCATGCTCGGACAAATATTCGCGCACCACGCCGCGCGCCAGCATTTCATCGTCCACGATGATGATACGCATACCTCAATCCCCTTGTTCGCTCGTTTGCGCGGGCATTGTGATGTCCACGCCAAAGCTGTTGTCATGCCGTCCCCATTGGATGCCGGCTTCGTGCTTGTAAGCGCCGGCCAGACGCTGGCGCACGTTGCTCAGACCTATGCCGTGGCCCTCGCTGCGGATCGACGCCATGTCCTCGTCCACCGGATTGGCCACGCCGATCTTCAATATCGATCCCGCGCGCCGTGCGGTAATCCGTATGGTACCGCCCTCCGGCATATTGCAGATGCCGTGCTTGACGGCGTTCTCCACCAGCGGCTGGATTATCATGGGCGGCACCAGGCACTCGGCCGCGCCCTCCCCAATGTCCTCCTCCACTTGCAGGCGCTCGCCAAAGCGCACCTGCTCGATGGCGAGGAAATGCCGGATCAGCACCATCTCCTCGCCCAGGGTCACCTTCTTGTGCGCTTCCATGCCCAGGCTCTGGCGGAAGAAGCTGGCCAGTTCCAGCGTCATGCGCCGCGCCGCTTTTGGGTCTTGCGAGGTCAACGCGCTGATGGAATTCAGGCTGTTGAACAGGAAGTGCGGATCGATCTGCGTGCGCAGCATGCGCAGCTCGGCCTCCTGCGCCATCAGCAGCGATTCCAGCTCGCGCTGTTCGGCATTCTTGGCGCGCACGAACTCAATCACCAGGTAATGCAGCGCGACCGCAAAGCCATACAGCAGCACACCCAGCACCACGATCAGCACCGACAGTTGCGGCGTGATGACGATGCCGCTCCATTCAGTCCCCAGCAGCAGGCACACCGCGTTCCACAGGTTGCCGATAATGAGCCACAGGAAGCCCAGCACCATCGCCGCCAACGTCAGTCCCATTGCGGTCTGCCAGGGGCCACGCGTTCCCAGCGGATAAGCGCGGCACAGGTAGTAGGCCGAGTAGCCGGCCGCGAACGCGTACCACAGGTTCATGGGAATGGCGAACAGCATGGCGTTGGCCAGCGGCGTATCGCTGGCTAACGAGATCACCCCGCCCAATGCACTGCCGAGGAACAGCCATACCAGCAGGTAGATGACCGTCCCCCGGCGCGTTGCGGACAGCTCCTGCATCAGTTGCGGACTTCCATGCCGCCCATGATGACGTAGCCGCGCACGATCAGGCGCTTGCCGGAACCGGGTCCGGTTGGCGGCACGGTTTTTTCGTCAAAGCCGCCCATGATCGGCGTGCCGTCAAACACCACGGTCCAGTCGACCGGCACCTTGATGGTGATGCCGCCGCACAGGGCAAACACATTCAGCACGGCGTCGCCGGTCACCGAGGCTTGACGCAGATCGAGATCGCAGCCGCCCATGATGGCGGTGATTTCGCCGCCGCGGAAGTCCTGCGTGGTGATGCGGTGCTTGAAGCCGCCCATGATGGCGGTGTAGTTGACCACCGCATCGGCGTCCGGCTTGTCCAGCGAGCCAAGCTGCTGCTCCAGCGCGGAGCGGTTGACGGTGGACTTGACCACTACCGCCACGCCGGCGCCAATCAGCAGCAGCGGCCACAGGGTGCGCCAGCTGATGTCGATGAAGCCCAGCTCTTTCAGCATGATCAGGCTGCCGGCTGCGATCATCACGCCGCCCACCACGATGCCCGATTGGGTACGGGTCTGCAGCACCTTCAGGATGCCGGCGCCGATCAGAATGGTCGGCAGGATGTGGATGCGCAGGTCAATATCCAGCCAGCCCAGGTTATCCAACAGGAACAGCATGCCCAGGCCGATGACGAACAGGCCGATGACCATCTGCGTGGCGGGGTTGCGGTCGCGGCGGGTTTTCATGCTTGCTCCTTGAATGATGCGAAGAGATTGTCCAGCAGTGGGCGCAGCAGCAGACCCACGCCCCACGCCACCAGCAGCGCCGGCCAGGTTTCACCAAAGCCCCAGCCCCAGATGCGGTTGAACGAGACGTACCACCAGCCGGCGAAGAAAATCTCCCAGCAGCCGTTGAGCAGGTAACGCGGGGTGGTTGGTGGAATAATCTTGGTGATGCCGCTGATGACCAGCAGCCATGGCCAGTAGCGCCAGATCTGCGTCCAGTTGATGTCCAGCTCCAGCATGTCGGCGCGTTCCAGCAGGACGGCCGAGCCAATGGCGATCAGCGACAAGCCCCAGACCAGCTGCTTGCGCCAGCGGTAAGCGGTTTCTACGTTCATGTGTATGCCCCCAAGTCGGTATGAATGTAACAATACCGGGGAACTGCTGGCGGGGGAACCGCTATTCGGTGAATGGCGGAAATGGGCCGGTGAACGGCGAAAGGAGGCGTTCGCCGGCTGTGGGGAGGCGGATCAGTTGCGGCCGTTGCCGACTTTTTGTTCGAAGGCCATCAGGCCCCAGCCCAGCTGGCGGCGAATCTCTTCCGGGGTTGGCGGCGGCTTCACTTCGTGCGAACGACGTTCAAGATAAGCACGGACCAGGTACTTCGAAGGATGCGTAGTGGGCGTCATGATGACCTCCATGTGGCGGCAACATCGTTATTTGGTAGGTTCAGTGTAGGCCTACCCCGCCCGTCGCTCTGTACGGGCGCGCACACTGTGCAGATCAGAGTTTTTGCTGCAAAAACTCCAGGAAGCAGCTGATCCGCTGGGCCAGCTGGGTGTTGCGGTAGTAGACCGCGTGGATCTGCTGGCGGTAGCCGGTGTAGTCCGGCTCCAGCACCTTCACCAGGCGGCCGGCTTCGATGTCGGCGCGGGTCATGAAGTCCGCCAGGCAGACGATGCCCTGACCCGCCAGTGCCAGCTGGCGCAAGGTCTCGCCGCTGGACGCGGAAACCGACGGCGTGATCGGCAGCGTGTTGCCGGCCGCATGGCGCAGCGGCCACTGGTTGCCCAGCTCATACTGCACAAAGCCCAGCAGCGAATGCTTCGCCAGTTGTTCCGGGGTCTGCGGCGTGCCGTGGCGCGCCAGGTAGTCCGGGCTGGCCAGCACGTACAAGGGGCTGGAGGTCAGCGGCCGCGCGTGCAGGGTGGAGTCGGTCAGCGTGCCGATGCGGATGGCGATGTCGGTGCGGTGCTCGATCAGGTCCGCGATCTGGTCGTTGCTGCTCAATTCCAGGCGAATCTCGGGGTACATTTCACGAAACTCGGCCACATGCGGCACCACGCAATGCAGCATGAACGGCGAGGCGGCGTCCACACACAGGCGGCCGGCCGGCTTCTGGCGGCGGATGCGGATGGTTTCTTCGGCTTCTTCCATGGCGCCCAGGATGGCGCGGGCTTTTTCCAGGAACAGTTGGCCTTCCTCGGTCAGCTCCATACGGCGCGTGGTACGCGTCAGCAGCGAGGTGGCCAGCTTGTCTTCCAGGCGCGACAGCGCGCGACTGACGCCGGAGGTGGTCTGCCCGAGGTGGACCGAAGCGGCGCTCAGGGTGCCGCTATCGATCACGGTGATGAAGGTTTTTAAGTCGTCCGAGTTGATGTCCACCGGTGTTCTATCCTTACGCCACGTAGAGCAGCACCGCGCCGAAATGGCATGCGCTGCCGCCCAGTACAAACAAATGCCAGACCCCGTGGCCGTAACGCCACTTGTGGTCGGTGACAAAGAAGGCAATGCCCAGCGTGTACACCAGGCCGCCGATCGCCAGCCACATGAAGCCATCCCAGCCCAGCGCGTCGATCAGCGGGCTGGCGCCGATTACGCCGACCCAGCCCATCGCCACGTAAATCAGCAGCGACAGCAAGCGCGCGCCCTTGGCAAACATGAGCTCCTGCACAATGCCGATGACTGCCAGTCCCCACACCACGCCAAACAGGCTCCAGCCCCACGGTCCGCGCAGGCTGACCAGCGTGAACGGGGTGTAGCTGCCGGCGATCAGCAGGTAAATGGCGCAGTAGTCCAGCTGCCGCAACACGTCCTTGGCCCGTCCGCGCAGGCTGTGATACAGCGTGGACGTCAGGTACAGGGCCAGCAGCGTGGCGGCGTAGATGCTGAAGCTGACGATTTTCCAGGCGTCGCCACTGCGGGCAGCCTGGATGATCAGCAGTGTGCCGCCGATGGCCGCCAGCGCCGCACCCACGGTGTGCGTGATGCTATTGAAGCGCTCTCCGTAATACATAAATGGGTTCCAATGCAGGGCCGGCTGCGGCTGGGATAGCTGCGGCCACCGGCATTGTATAGCGCCTCGCCGCCACGCGCCGCCAGCTTCATGCACATGCCTTGTTGCTAGTTAGCAAAAAATTCATCGTAGCATATTTAGAATTAATAAGAAGCAATGTTACAAAATGAGATACATTCGCTTGACCGGCATGCGACATTTGTCGCATACTAATCCTGTTAGTCGCATAGAGGATATTTCATGGTTATTCCATCGGTTACGGAGCTGACTTTGCTGAAGGCGCTGTGGAAACAGCAGCCGCTGAGCGCGCGCGAGATTCATGATGCGGCCGGCGCGGAGCTGGACTGGTCGTTTTCGTCCACGCGCAAGACCCTGGACCGCATGCTGGAGAAGCAGATGGTGGCGGTGCAGGCGGTCCATGGGGTGAATGTCTACAGCGCGCGGCTGGAGAAGGTTGGCACGCTGGCGGCGTTTGCGCATGATTTCGGGCGGCGCGTGATGGAGATGGATGCGCCGCTGCCGGTGGCCATGTTCACTGGCAGCAAGCTGGTGGATCAGCAGGAGCTGGCGCAGCTGGAGCAGATGCTGCACGACTGGCCGGCGGACGAAACCTGATGATGATCTGGTCGATCTGGATGCTTCAATGGGCGCTGGCCAGCGTCAGCTGCTTGGTGGTGGGCTTGCTGGCGTGGGCGCTGCTGAGCGTCGCGGCGCGGCGCTGGCCAGCGCTGCGGACGCGCCGGGATGTATGGCTGGCAGCGCAAATCGTCACCGCTGCCGCCGCCGTGCTGCCCTTCCTGCCGCACGCCGGCATCGCCCCCCAAATCACGCTGGCGCCAGCGGCAGCCTTCAACACCGAGGCGCGCGGACCCGACGCCATCGCATCGCGCCCCAACGTGTCGCAGACCGGCGTGGATACGCCGGGCGTCGAACTACCTCGCTCCAGCGGGGCGCAGGCCGGCGTGGGTACGCTGGGAGCCGAGCTGCCTCGCTCCAGCGGGGCGGGCGGCGACGGCACGCCTGGCACGGCTATTGCGCGGCCCAGCGCAGCGAAGACTGGCGGTGACGCACCTGGCACCGCGGCGAAGCCCGCCGCCGAGGCAGCAGCGGTCAGCTTGCTGGGGATGATCGAGGCTGAGCGGCATGCGGTGGCGCCGCACGGCGTGTCGGCGGCAGACGTCCGGGCCTCCGGGGCTGCCGGCGCGGATGCTGGCGCAGAAGTCCTGCTTGGTGCGCTCGGCCTGGCTGCGCTTTGGTTGCTGATTTACGCCGCCGGCCTGGCGCGCTACTGCGCGAGATCGCTGCGTGCGCGGCGTTTGTGGCGCCGGCTGCTGGCCAGTGCGCAGCGTCTGTCGCCGCAGGCGTTGCGCGACCACGGCGCATTCAGCGCCGCGCAACTGAGCGAGATCGCCCAGCGCAAACTGATCGTGCTGCGCACCAACGCCGCGGTGTCCCCGATGCTGATCGGCTTCCGCCGTCCGCATCTCCTGCTGCCCGCCCATCTGGACGCGCTCACCAAAGAACAGCAGCACATGATCGTCGCCCACGAACTGCATCATCTGCGCACCCGCGATCCGTTGTGCCTCGCCATCGCCGCAACGCTGCAGACGGTTTTCTGGTTCAATCCCGCCCAGCGCTGGATGGCCAGGCAAATGGCATGGGCACTGGAGCTGCAATGCGATCAGCACGTCCTCGCCGGCCGCCCGCAACAACAACGCAAGCAGTACGCCGCAGCCCTGCTCCAGCAATGGACAGCGTTCACGCCAGCCGGCGCCGCGGCCTTCGGCGGCGCGACCATTACCGCGCGCATCCGCAGCATGCAGCAGAACGGCCTGCCGGCCTTGAGCGGCGTGACCGTATGGCTGATCACCGCCGCACTGGCAGCCATCCTCGCGCTGGCCGCAGTGCTGCAGCCGGCATTAGCGTACAGTTCTCCAGCCGCAGCCGGTGCCACGGCGACCAGCATCGGGCATACTGACGGCAACCTGACGCGCGCAGCGCTGGCTGCCGCGCCACCGGCCGTAGCCAGCGAAGCCTGGCGCGCCCCGCTGGATAAAGTGCGCGTTACCAGCTTCTTCGGCGTGATGCGCAGTGCAATGCCAACGGCGCACAAAGGCATCGACTTCGCCGCTGCCAAAGGCACGCCGGTGCGCGCCACCGCCAGCGGCATCGTCATCGCCGCCGGGCCGATCACGGAAAACGGCGGCCGATACGGCAACACCGTCATCATCGAGCACGGCGCGCAGCGCTCCCTGTACGCCCATCTGGACAGCGTGAACGTCACGCCCGGCCAACGCGTACAAGCCGGCCAGTTGATCGGCGCGGTCGGCCAAAGCGGCTTCGCCACCGGCCCGCACCTGCACCTCGAAGTGCGCGAAAACGGCAAGATCATCGATCCGGCCACCAGACTCGCCAACCTCGACGCCTACGCCACACCGCGCGCGCTCAAAGTACGCCGCCAACAAAAGGGATAAACCATGGCTGTACAACGCATCACCAGCAGCTTGCTGCTGGCGGTCTCCGCTTGCGCCTACGCTTCGGAAACGCCACCGCAACAGGTCCAGATCACCGGCACACGTACCGATCAGCGCCAGCGCGAGACCACCACCGCCATCACCATCCACCACGCCGACATCGTCCGCCAGGGCGACCAGACATTGGCCGATGTGCTCAAGCGCCTGCCCGGCGTGAGCATCTCCGGCAGCGGCGCGATCCAGATGCGCGGCCTGGGCAACGGCTACACGCAAATCCTGCTCAACGGCGAGCCGGTGGCCGCCGGCTTCTCGCTGGACAGCATCGCGCCCGAAACCATAGAACGCATCGACATTCTGCGCAGCACCACCGCGGAACTCAGCAACCAGGCGGTGGCCGGCGCCATCAACATCATCCTGAAGAAGGCCACGCGCGGCCAGCGTTCGGTCAGCGCCAGCGTCGCGCGGCAAGGCGGCGCAACCACACCCGCCGTCAGCGCCCAGCTCTCGGATCAAAGCGATGCTTATTCCTGGAGCCTGGCCGCCACGCTGACGCGCAAGCGCAATGCAAAGCCTTTCACCGACTGGCAGGAACAACGCGACGCCAACGGCACCCTCACGCTGCTGCGCCATACGCCGCAAACGGAATCCGGCCGCACCGACGCCCTCACCTTGACGCCGCGTCTGAGCTGGAAGCTGGCGGACGGCGACACGCTGAGCTGGCAAAGCTTCGCCTACCTGCGTCGCGTGGACAATCTGTCCGGCGCCGATGAAACCGCGTTGATTGGCACGCACAGCGAGTACCCGCACAATGACGCCAACTTCATCGCCAACTTCGTCATGCTGCGCAGCGACCTGCACTGGACGCACCTGCTGGCAGACGGCGCCAAACTGGAAATGAAACTTGGCGCCAGCACCAACCGCCGCACCGGCACATTCGACTTCCACGGCCGCGACGCCGATGGCAAGCCGCTGGGCCGCCACCATGTCGACTCCGGCCCGGTGGAAAACGCCGTCACCAGCACCGGCACCTATCGCCATCCGATCGGCGAGCAGCATGCGATCGCCATCGGCTGGGATGCCAGCCACGCCGTGCGCAGCGAAGACCGCAACGAAATCCTGTTCGATGGCGACGGCAGGCAGACAGGTTCCAACAACGCCGACTACCGCGCCAACGTCAATCGCCTGGCCCTGTTCGCACAGGACGAATGGCAGATGACGAAGCAGTACTCGCTCTACCTGGGCCTGCGCCACGAACGGCTGGACACCGCCAGCCGAGCCAATGCCGCCAATGCGCCGGATGCTTTGGACAGCAGCTCGGCGGTCTGGAGTCCGTCCCTGCAATCGCGCTACGAACTGGCCAACAAGGACGTGCTGCGGCTGGCGGTCAGCCGCACTTACAAGGCACCGCCGCTGGTCAAGCTGGTGCCGCGCCGTTACACCAGCGATAACAACAATAACCAGACCAATCCCGATGAACAGGGCAATCCGCATCTGCGGCCGGAACTGGCGTGGGGACTGGACGCGGCGTATGAACATTATCCCGGCGGCGGCGCACTGCTCAGCGTCAGCGCCTATCTGCGGCGCATCCGCGACGTCACGCAATCGCGCTTGTTCCAGCAGGATGGCGTGTGGGTCGAGGCGCCCTTCAACGACGGCAACGCGCGCGCGCACGGCGTGGAACTGGAAGCCAGACTGCCGCTGACCAAGACGCTGGACCTGCGGGCCAACCTGTCGCGCAACTGGTCGCGGGTGGATAACGTGCCGGGACCGGACAACCGGCTGGAAAACCAGACGCCGGCCACCATCAATCTCGGCGCCGATTATCGCTGGCAGCAATGGACGCTGGGCGGCAACCTGAACTACCAGGCCGCCGGGCCAACGCGTCAATCGCTGGCCGTGCTGGCCAGCGCCAGCCCGAAGCGCGAACTGGACCTGTACGCGCTGTGGAAGCTGAACGCCAAAACGCAGTTGCGCTTTTCCGCCAGCAACCTGCTGCGCCAGCAAGCCAGCGAAACCTACCGCTACACCGACAGCAGCGGCGCCATGCAACGCATCCGCCTGACGCCAACCCACGCCACCCTTCGCGTCATGCTGGAGCAGCAGTTGTGATCAACTGACATTTCGCGCGATGTAGTAGACCGCGGCAGTCAACCCGGAACAAACTGCGGTCATCCAGATCAGCAAACGCCAGGTTTGCGCTTCGATCGCCTTGTAGAGTTCGGACCGCCAACAAGGTACGCAGCGCTTCTTCCAGCGATGTTGTTTGGCTGTCCATGGCTCATCATATGCCTGTCGTGAGAACCGTCAAGCAAGCTGGACGCTGCTTGCTGTGGTATGGTGGCGGGCTATGACGCAAGAATCGTATAAACCGTATAAACGCTGCATGGTGATGGGCGGTGGCGGATTCCGTTTCGGAATCTACATCGGCATGTATGCCGCGCTGCGGCAGGCCGGCAAGGCGCCGGACGTGCTGCTGGCCAGCTGCGGCGGCGCCATCGCCGCAGCCATCATCCACAACCTGCCCGATCCCGAGGCGCAGCGGGCCTGGCTGTCGTCCGAGGACATGTATCAGTTCTGGTGCAGCCTGCGTTCGACCGATAATGCCGTGCTGCTTGGCACGCTGCTGCGCGCGGCCAGACGCAAGATGAGCAGCGCCAGCGCGCCCGTGATTCCGGACCTGTTCAACGATTATCTGTTTGAGATTCCGCCGCAGCTGCCCTTCCCGCCCGCCGCCGCCACACCTGAAGTGGACGTCGCCATCATCGGCGGCAAGCTGCTGTTCAGCGAGGCGGACGTCGGCCAACCACGCGGCCAGCGCAAGCTGTATGCGGAGACGGTATTCTGCAAGGAGCGCGCGGCCGCCGCTTTGGAAGGCATGGACTCGCCGCTGAGCGATCCGCGCTGGGGCGACCACGCCATCGCGCGCGAGCTGCTGACCGACAGCAGTGTGAGCGTCACCGAAGCCGCCCGCATCTCCATCGCGGACATGATTTACTTCCGCTGCGCCCATCTGCGCGGCGACGAATATATTGGCGGTGTGCTGGATCTGTTCCCGGTTGAAATCGCCCGCAGGCTGGGCGTGGAAGTGATCATGGAATTCAAGGAAGCCTTCGACCAGGTGTTTTCGATCCCCGCCTGGCGCTCAGTGCTGGGCGTGGACGGCAACGCGCGCCTGCGCTACGCCAACTCGCACCTGGCCGACATGCGCATCGATTCGTCGGATGTCTCGGTGGTGCTGGAGAAGCAGCAGCTGCAGCAAAAGCTGGACTGGCTGCGCAACCGCATTGAGCTGCGCATGCCGCCGAATTACGCCATCTTCGTGCAGCACATGAAGGATCAGTGGCAGTTCGGCTATGCACGCGCGCAGGAAGCGCTGGCGCGGCCGCCGTTGCAGCAGCCGCCGATCCGCCGCGCCAACCGGCACAGCAAACCTCTCAGCAGCATCGAGCCTTAAAGGAAGTCCGAAGCCAGCGCCTGATGCAAGGAAGCCACCGCCGCCGAGCCTTCGCCCACGGCCGCCGCCACCCGCTTGACCGAACCACTGCGCACATCGCCGACGGCAAAGATGCGCGGGCGGCTGGTTTCCAGGAAGTGGCGCGGACGCTCCAGCGGCCACTTCGCCTCCGGCACGTCCGGTCCGGTGAGGACGAAGTTTTTATCATCGAGCGCCACGCAATCCCCCAGCCACGCGGTGCTGGGTTCCGCGCCCAGGAACAGGAACAGATGGCGCGCCGGCGCCTCACGCGGCTCGCCGCCGGCGCTTTGCCAGCAGATGCTTTCCAGCCGGTCGCCGCCGCGCAGCTCGACGATCTGCTTGTGTGTGTGCAGCGTGATGCGCGGTGACGCTTCGATACGCTGGATCAGATAACGCGACATGCTGGCTGCCAGTCCGCTGGAGCGCACCACAATGTGCACATGTCTGGCGTGCGACGACAGGAACACCGCCGCCTGCCCGGCCGAATTGCCGCCGCCAACGATCACCACTTCTTCATCGGCGCAGAAGTTCGCTTCCATGAAGGAGGCGCTGTAATACACCCCCTTCCCTTCAAAGCGCTCCAGGCCCGGCAGGTCCGGCTTGCGATAGCGCGCACCGCTGGCAATCACGATGGCGCGCGCGCGCAACCGCTCGCCGGTATCGACCTGGATAGCGTATTCCGGACTGTCGCAATTGACGTTGCTGACCTTGAACGGCACCGCCACCTCGGCGCCGAACTTGCGCGCCTGCGACAGGCCGCGGCCGGCCAGCGCCTGCCCCGACACGCCGGTCGGGAAGCCAAAGTAGTTTTCGATCTTGGAGCTGGCGCCGGCCTGGCCGCCGGGCGCTTTCGCGTCCAGCACCGCCACCGTCAAGCCTTCCGAGGCCGCGTACACGGCCGCCGCCAGACCCGCGGGGCCGGCGCCGACCACCACCACGTCAAACAGGCGGCCGTCGACATTGTCCGAACTGATGCCGATACCATCCGCCAGCTGGCGCAGCGTCGGCCGGCGCAGCACCTCGCCATTCAGGGTGACCACCGCTGGCACGTCGTCCGGCGTGACGCCGAAACGCGCCATCAGCGCCTGCGCCTCTTCGTCGGCATCGGTATCGAAGTAGGCGGCCGGCTGGCCGTTACGGTTGAGGAAATGGCGCAGGATCAGGGTTTGCTGCGAATCGCGCGCGCCAAACAGCACCACGCCGGCGGTCTGGTCGGACATATACACCACGCGCCGCAAAATGTAGGCGCGCATGATGGTTTCGCTCAGCGCCGCTTCCGAAATCACCAGCGTGCGCAAGGAGTCCTCGCTGATGACCAGCAGCTCGCTGTCGGCCACCACGCGCGCGGTGGCGACGGCGGCCCGGCCGGCCAGCGAGCCCATCTCCCCAGTAAACATGCCGGGTCCATGGACGCCGATCACGGTCGAGCCCAGCGCCGATCCGCGCGCGATTTCAATCGAGCCGGAAATGATGACGTACATGGCAATGTGCCGGTCGCCCTGGCGGAACAGCACGTCGCCGGCGGCAAAGTGGCGGCGCTCGCCATAACGCATCAGAATGTCGAACTGGTCTTCGCTCAGCGTGGGAAAAATCTGGTGGCGGCGGTTGCCGACGTCCGATGATGCCAGGTGAGGCGCCGTGATGCTCCCGTTTTTCTGTTCCATGCATGTCCTCGCGTGTAATGCGACCACCATGATAGCGCTAATTCCATGGCTGCGCCGGTCGTTGCAATATTGCAATAATAGTGCTGAAAAAATATTTCTGATTCAAATTTACTAATTCGTATTGCTTTTGGGTTAGAATAGCGCCGGACACTTCTTCTTACCTTTTTATTTTCTGACTATGCGCCTTCTGAAAACGTTTGCAATCGGCACCGTGGCGACCTTCGCTGCCGTATCGGCTCAGGCTGCCTCGCTGACTTCGAGCCAGATCCTCAACCAGTTCAACGCCGTGGTTACCGGCGACGTCTCCACCACCAGCGATATCGAGGGCCGCCTGGTCGTCAATAATCTGGTCAAGGGCGCCACTTTCTATAACAACCCGCGCGGCACCGCCTCGGACTACTCGGCCGTGAACGCCATCAATATCGGCGCCAACGGCGGCGGCAACGTCAACAATGGCGGCGGCGTCAACTACGTCAACAGCAACGCCGGCGCGTTCAACCTGAACGGCGGCGGCAGCGTCAAGCACGGCGTGCCAACCTTCTCCATCTCGGACTTTTCCACCCCGCTGAACGCGCTGGAAAGCCAGCTGGCCGGCCTGAGCAGCGCCAACAGCGTGCTGAACGCGGCTGATCCGAACAACTTCACCTTCAGCCTGACCGGCAACGCCAGCAGCACCTCGGTGTTCAACATCACCACCAGCCAGCTGGCCTCGGCTGCCACCATCAAATTTGCCGGCACCGCCAACACCGTGGTGATCAATGTGCGCTACGACGGCTCGATCGCCGCCAATGGCGAAAAAGCCCTGACCATCAACGGCAATTTCAACGATGACACCCACCTGGGCAACCGCATCATCTGGAACTTCGTCGATACCACCCAGGTCAACTTCAAAGGCTGGTACGGCACCGTGCTGGCCGGCACCTCGGACGTGCAAGCCGGTTCGGCCATGAACGGTTTCCTGTACGCCGAGAGCTACACCGGTCCGGGCGAACTGCACGACCGCGCCTTCCTCGGCACCCTGCCGGCTGTTCCCGAGCCTTCGACCTGGGCCATGATGGGCGTTGGCCTGGCAGCCCTGGCACTGGTTCGCCGCCGCAAGGCCTGAGCCGCACCCCGCGCGGTATCGCGTAAAAACGGAGCCAGCTGGCTCCGTTTTTTATTTAACGGCACAGCTGCCGCCACTGTGCCTCAAATTCCGCCGGCGGGACGTCCTGCGCCAGCACGGTCAAGTCACGCGCCACCGAGATATAGCGCTGGAAACCGATATAGCCGCCAAACGCATCCTTGGCGTTGACCTCGCCGCACGGCGCCCCGCCCTTGCCGATGAACTGGTTGCGGAACTGCGCCTGAGTCGGCTCCAACACCTTCTCCCTGACGTATTTTTCACCCAGTGTGGTGAGCGCAGCGGCTTCTTCGCGCTGTTTTTGCTCCGCAGTCTTGCCGCAAGCGCCCAGCGCCAGCAATAATGCGATCGTGATAACCAATCTCATATGTATTCTCTTTATTATCCCGCAACCTCGTATTAACGCAGCAACGCAGCGCATTGTTGACAGGCAGTCGCTTTGTTAAAATGTAAAACTTTACAAACCCATCAGGAGACTTCATGTTCTTTAATAATAATTCTAACCGCTGGGGCCAAGCCGTGCTCGCCTGTGCAATGTTGCTCAGTTCTTATGCCGGGGCAGCAGAAAAACTGGCCCACGTAACCATTCTGGCCACCGGCGGCACCATTGCCGGCAGCGGCGCCAGCACCACCACCACGGTTGGCTACACCGCTGCCACCGTCGGCGTGGACCGCCTGATCGCGGCGGTGCCGGAGCTGGCCAAGGTAGCCGACGTCAAGGGCGAGCAAGTGTTCCAGATCGCCAGCGAAAACATGAGCAACGACCACTGGCTGAAGCTGGCCAAGCGCGTCAACACCCTGCTGGCGCAACCCGACGTGGACGGCATCGTCATCACCCACGGTACCGACACGCTGGAAGAAACCGCCTACTTCCTGGACCTGACCGTCAAGAGCAGCAAACCGGTGGTGCTGGTCGGCGCCATGCGCCCGGGCACCGCGCTGTCGGCTGACGGTCCGATCAACCTGTATAACGCCGTGCTGCTGGCCGCCAGCAAGGACGCGGTCGGCAAAGGCGTGCTGGTGGCGCTGAACGACCAGATCCACGCCGCCCGCGATGTCACCAAGACCAATACCTCGACCCCGGACAGCTTCAAGACCCCGGAACTGGGCCTGCTGGGCTATATCCAGGGCAACAAGCCGTACTTCTACCGTGCCTCGACCCGCAAACACACCGTGGACAGCGAGTTCGACGTCAGCAAGCTGGACACGCTGCCGCAAGTGGACATCGTTTACGGCTACGCCAATGTTAGCCCGGTTGCGCTGAACGCGCTGGTGGCCGCTGGCGCCAAGGGCATCATCCACGCCGGCGTGGGTGACGGCAGCCTGGCGACCTCGGTCAAGACCGGCCTGGTGGCGGCGCGCAAACAAGGCGTGCTGATCGTGCGTTCGGCCCGCGTTGGCCAGGGCATCGTAGCGCGCAACGGCGAAGCCAACGATGATGAGCTGGACTTCGTTGCCTCCGACACCCTGAATCCACAGAAAGCCCGCATCCTGTTGATGCTGGCGCTGACCAAGACCAGCGACACCAAGCAGATTCAGCGCATGTTCTACACCTATTGATCGCGCTTACGGGTAGCTGGGCCGCGTCATGCGGAACAAGCTATCCGGCGTGATTTCAAAGTAATCGGCCGGGCCGCCGCCACGCAGGATGGGGCGCGATCCGGCCGTGTCGTATATGCCGTCGCGCAGCGCGCTGTGGGCGATGTGCACCCCCACCACCTCGCCCAGGATCAGCCAGCTGTTGGTCTCCACGCCGGACGCGCCTTGCAGGCGGATGATCTGGCTGCACTTGCATTCGAACGATACCGGGCTGCCCGCCACGCGCGGCACCGAGACAATGCGCGACGGCGCGGTGGCCAGGCCGGCCAGCTGGAATTCATCCACTTCCGGTGGCGCGGCAGCGCAACTGGCGTTCATGGCATCAGCCAGCGGGCGGGTGGCCAGATTCCAGACAAATTCCCCGGTTTCTTCGATATTGCGCAAGGTGTCCTTGCGGCCCAGGCTGGCAAAGCCGATCAGTGGCGGCGTGTAATTGAAGGCATTAAAGAAACTGTAAGGTGCCAGGTTCAGCATGCCATCTGCTGAGCGGCTGGAAATCCAGCCGATAGGCCGCGGGCCGACAATGGCGTTAAAGGGATCGTGCGGCAGGCCGTGTCCTTGTGCCGGCTGGTAGAAGTATTGATTGTCCATGCCCCATTGTCGCACATGCCAGATGGGAAACAATTTATACAAATTGGGGGTTGCGCCCCTGCCGTGCGCGCCGCAGCATACGTGAATCGCTTACAGGAAACACGTATCATGGACCTCGATCTGCTATTCCGCCTGCTGAAAACAGCGCCCTCAACCAAGGTTGTGATGGCATTCCGCCGGGACGCCGACACTGAGGGCGCCCTGCCGCGCGCCAGCGCGGCCGACGCGCGCGGCAAGGTGCAATGGGTGGCGGTAGAGCACAAGAACAAGCAGATCGGCATCGCCCGGCTGGAGCTGGCGGCGCCGGAATTCTGCTTCGTGTCGGAATTGATGATACTGAGCCAGTACCGTGGCCAAGGCATCGGCCACTGGATCATGAAGCGGATCGAGCAATATGCGCTGAGCATCGGCATCCGCCGCCTGCTGCTGGAAGCCGGCGACGGCACCGACAACTTCTACAAATCACAGGCTTTCGTAACCGACCCCCTACTGCCGCGTCTGCTGCGCAAGGAAATCAATCCCTTCCAGCCCCGGCTGTTCTCTCCGCAGCCGCATTAAGGCTTGAGGCGGGCCAGCAGCTGGTCCGCCACGTCATTGGCCGAGGCGGGATTCTGGCCGGTGATCAGTTCGCGATCCACCACCACTTTCGCCTGCCAGTTGGCGGCGCTGCTGTAGATGCCGCCGGCACGCTGCAAGGCCGTTTGCGGTGTGAACTTCATCTGGCCGCCATTCAACATCGGCTTGGCCGCTTCTTCCTCGTCGTTGCTGATCACCGTCATCTGGTAGCCGGCATAAATCCAGGCTGGCGCCTTGCCTGCCTTGGCGCCGGTTTCCAGCGGCCTGGTGAAGGCTTGCGGCTGCGCCAGCGTCGACAGCAGCGCAACTGGTCCGTGGCACACCAGCGCGGTCGGTTTGCCCTGCTGATGGAAGCTGGTCAGCAGGCGCCCCAGCGGCGCGCTGTGCAGCAAATCCTGCATCGGCGCGTGGCCGCCGGGAATGTAGACCGCGTCGTAACGATCGTACCCGGCCTGCTCCACGCGCGCCAGGCTGATCACCGGCGAATTGGCCACCGAGGTGATTTGCAGTTTGTCCAGCAGCGCCACATGCTGCTGCATGCTGACTTCGTCATTTCCGAAGTACATTTTGTTGAGCGAGCTGCGGTCCACTGTCGGCGCCTTGCCGAGCGGTGTAGCGAAGGTGACGGTGTGACCGGCGTCCAGCAGCTTCTTGACCGGCTGCATCAACTCGTTGGCGTAGAAACCGGTATCGAAGCTGCGCTGGTCGCGCAGCGCCAGCCGGGATTCGTCGGACAGCACGACCAGCACGTTGGCGGCATTGGCGCCGATGGCGGCCAGGCCCAGCACGGCGCCGGCGATGGTTGGGCGGATGGTATTTGTCATGGTCAGACTCCTTGTTTGCAATGACGACAGTGTATTCATGCCTTTGCTATGATTAAATACGCTCACAACCAAATCATTTGTTCTTGAAAGGCATGAATGGCACGGCAATTCGATCACATGGCGGACGTGGAAGCCTTTGTTACCATCGTCGACAAAGGCACCATCAGCGCCGCGGCGGTGGCGCTGGGCACCACGCCATCGGTGCTGAGCCGGGCGGTGGCGCGGCTGGAAACGCGGCTGGGCGTGCAGTTGATCCGGCGCACCACCCGGCGCCTGAGCGTGACCGAGGCCGGCAACCTGTATCTTGAGCAGGCGCGCAGCGCATTCGCCCTGATAGCCGACGCCGAGCGCGCCATCCAGGGCCAAGGCGGCGCACTGTCGGGCAAGGTGCGCATCAGCGTGCCGACCACCTGGGGACACTACCGTCTGCCGGCGCTGTTGAAGCAATTCATGGAGCAGCACCCGCAGGTCACCATCGAACTCAGCATCAGCAACCGCAATGTCGATCTGGTGGATGAAGGCTATGACATGGCGATCCGCCTTGGCGAACTGGCCGATAGCGGGCTGGCCGCCAGACGACTGGGCGACGAGGCGCTGTGCCTGGTCGCGGCGCCGGCCTACCTGCGCCAGGCTGGCACTCCGTCCAGCCTGGAAGAGCTGGCCGCGCACGCCTGCCTGCCCTTCGTCATGCCCAGCAGTGGCCGGCAAGCGCCATGGCTGTTGCAGGTCGATGGCAACAATGTCGACTGGCTGGCGCCGGCGCGCATGCTGGTGACAGACGATGTGCTGGGTGTAGTCTCGCTGACGCAGCAGGGACTGGGTATTTGCCAGACCTATCAGTTCGTTGCCGAGGAACGTTTGCGCAGCGGACAGTTGGTGGAAGTGCTGCCAGGCCTGCGCGGCCGCAGCCGGCCGTTCTCGCTGATTTATCCACCGCACCGCCGCATGTCCGCCGCCAGCCGGGCGCTGATCGACAGCCTGCCGTCCGGTTGTTAACAAATTCTGTGGATAAGGCTGTTAACAAGCGCCAGCAGTACCACCCAAGCCCTTGTATTTAAAAGATAAAGTTTTGCTGCGTAATTTTTTCGCAGCTAAGTTATCCACCGCACGGTGATTCCCACGCTTGCGCGGCTTTCAACTTAGGAGCATAATTCAATGATAACAATTCTCATTTAGCCAGCCAAAAGCCAGCCATGCAACTACTTCAAGGACTACCATGGCTATGCAAAAAACCCCGCTGGCGCTAATGCTTGCGGGCCTCTCCTTTTCTTCTTTCGTTGCCGCCCAGACTGAGCAGACCATGCAAACGGTGACCGTGACCGGCGCCAGCGAAGACGGCTACCGCATCGCGACCTCCAGCAGTGCCGCCAAAATCGACGCTCCGCTGCGCGACATCCCGCAAACCGTCAACGTGGTGCCGGCCCAGTTGCTGCACGACCAGGGCGCGCGTTCGCTGCAGGACGCGCTGAAGAATGTGCCGGGCATCGGCCTTTCAACCGGCGACGGTCAGCGCGACCAGGTCACCATCCGCGGTTTTAGCGCCATCAGCGACCAGTTTGTCGACGGAATGCGCGACGATGCCCCGTATTTCCGCGATTTGTCGAATATTGAGCAAGTCGAGGTCGTCAAAGGCCCGGCTTCGGTGCTGTACGGCCGGGGTTCGTCGGGCGGCATGATCAACCGCATCACCAAGAAACCGGGCGTCGACCGCACTGAAGTCAGCCTGCAGGTTGGCAGCTGGGGCCAGAAGCGCGGCGAATTCGACCTGGCGCGCAACCTGCCCGACCAGAACGCCGCCGTGCGCCTGACGGGCGCGGTGGAAGACGCCGACAGCTACCGCGATCAGCAATTCCTTGAGCGCCAGGCGCTGGCGCCTTCCGCCCTGTTCCGCATCAGTGCGGATACGCAATTGCTGCTGCAGACCGAATACCTGCACGACAAGCGCCTGACCGACTTCGGCAACCCGTCTTACCAGGGGCGGCCGGTGAACGTAGCGGCCAGCACCTACTATGGCGCGGCCAACGCCCGCCAGTTCGACTTCAGCGAATCGCGCGTGTACGCCTACGGTTTTACGCTGGATCACCGCTTCAATCAGCAGTTTTCGATTAGAAACGCGTTCCGTCACTACGATTATTCGCTGAACCGGAATAATACGCTGGTCGGCTCCGTAAACGAGGTGGCCAAGACCGTGTCGCTGACGCGCGGCAACGTCCTGCGCGACGAGGACGGCTACAGCAACCAGACCGAGCTGACCCAGCACGCCGAACTGGGCGGCATGCAGCACACGCTGCTGTACGGCGTGGAGTTCGGCAAGCAGAACAAGTACCAGCTGGTGCGCTCCCAAGCCAATGCCGCCACCGTGTCATTGTTCAATCCCGTCGCGCCAGTTGTACCTTTTACCGCTGGCGGTGCGCCGACGACGAACAATCTGGGCGTATTCCGCGTCGCCAGCGCTTATGTGCAGAACTTGGTGACGCTCTCGCCGGAATGGAAAGCGCTGGCAGGCGTGCGTTACGACCGTTTTGAGCAGCAAACCCTGCAGCGCATTGCCAGCGCCGCCAATCTGGCCCGCACCGACCGCAACTGGAGCCCGCGCGCCGGCCTGGTGTACCAGCCAGACAGCGCGCAGTCCTACTATGCCTCCTTCAGCCGCTCGTTCCAGCCATCTGGCGAAGGCTTCGCGCTGGCGGCGAATAACGTCGATATCGCGCCGGAAACCACCAAAAACAAGGAAATCGGCGCCAAATACGACCTGTTCGGCGGTCGCGCCTCGGCTGGGGTTTCGCTGTTCCAGCTAACCCGCGACAACATGAAATCCACCGATCCGGTCAGCAACAAGCTGCTGCCGGTCGGCACCCAGCGCACCAATGGCGTGGAACTGACCTTCAGCGGCGATCTGGGCGACGGCTGGCAGGCGTGGGCCGGTTATGCCTGGCTGGACGGCAAGATGATCGCCTCCGTCGCCAAGGACGACGGCCAGTTCGTGCAAGGCAAACGTCCGACGCTGACGCCCAAAAACAGCGCCAACCTGTGGCTGACCAAGGCGCTGGCAGGCCACTTTGGCGCTGGCGCCGGCCTGAACTACGTGGGCGACCGCTTTGCCAATCCCGGCAACACAGTGGTGCTGCCAAGCTATGTGACAGCCGATGCCATGGTTTACTACCGCGATCGCGGCCTGGACCTGACGCTGAATCTGCTGAACCTGGCGGACAAGGCGTACACCATCGCCGGGCACGGCAGTAACAAGAATCTCAACCTGCCTGGTGCTCCGCGCTCGGTACAACTGACGGCGCGCTATCGCTTCTGAGCACGGTTGACCAGTTCGTAAATGCCCATGCCGGCTAGCATAGCGGCAATAAAAACCAGGGCCTTGGGCAAGCCCATTCCCAGCGCCACCAATGCCGGGCCGGGACAGAATCCTGCAATGCCCCAACCCGCGCCAAATGCCAGCGAGCCGAATATCAGGCGGCGATCGATATTCGTTCCTGTCGGCAAAGGTATATGACGGGATTTAGCCCAGCGAAAGGCAAAGAAAGCGACGCCAATGGCGCCGCCCATGACAAACATCAGCGATGGATCCCAGTTTCCCGCTAAATCCAGAAAACCCAGAACTTTTGCCGGATTCGCCATCCCGGAAACAATCAGGCCCAGGCCAAATATCAGGCCAACAATAAACGGGATCATCATAAATGCCGTAAAAGATAAACGGTAATAAATCCGGCCGCCATGAAACTCAGCGTGGCAACCAACGACCGTGGAGAAAGACGGGATATCCCGCACACGCCATGACCGCTGGTACATCCCGAGCCATATCGGGTACCGAGGCCAACCAATAAGCCGGCAATAATCAAGCTCGTCCACGAGGCATCCACTTGTACTTCGGGCCGATAGCCGAAAACCGCAGCTGCCATTGGCGCGATAATCAAGCCGGCAATAAACGCCAGCCGCCAGCCAATATCGCCTTTTACCGGCCGAAATAATCCGCCAATAATCCCGCTAATACCAGCAATTCGGCCCATGCGTGCAATTAGCAGCGCCGCCGCCAGGCCGATCAGCACACCGCCGGCGAGCGACGCCCATGGTGTGAAGTGCACATAGTCTATCTTCATGACGCCCCTCTCCGTACTAGAAACCGGCATGTTCATGCCAAATTTGAGCATGATATTAGCCGATTTTGAGGCGCCCCGCTGTAGGAAATGCTGAATTGCCTGCGCTGGCGGCGGCTGGCCGTCCAAATAGCCCCTGATAGGGAAACATCCACCTTTCCAGCGGCTGGCGCTGCGCCGGGGTTTGCCGTGATAATAAAGTAGGCGATAGCTGGCGGGATATTATCCATTCTCCAAGGAATACCCTCGATTAATTCCTGTTTAACCGGACGAATTAATGTGACGGTTTTTACCTCCTGCCGCAGCGCATCGGAATACGCAGGCCGGCTATCTGGGAATGGAAGTGAATATCGCGCCAGCGAATTACGCTGGCGCGAATGTATTTCATTTAGCCAGTGGCCAGGCGCAAGTTGGGACGCGCAGACTGCCTGGCGTGACGGCCAGGTTTTTTCAGCATTTCCGATATCGTAGAAGCTGCTGCATCGAGTTTAAACTGGCCCACCACATCGGTTAAACGCGCCGCCTGTTCTTTCAGCTCTTCCGCTGCCGCGCTGGCCTCTTCCACCAAGGCGGTATTTTGCTGCGTCACGCCATCCATTTGCCCCAGCGATTGGCTGACTTCCTGAATGCCTATGCTTTGCTCCTGGCTGGCATCGCTGATCTCGGCCATGATCTCGGTGACCCGGCGGACACTGGAAACGACTTCCTGCATCGTAGTCCCGGCTTTTGCCACCAGTTCCGAACCGCTGCCGACCTTGTCGACCGAATCGTCAATCAGGACTTTGATTTCTTTGGCGGCCTGTGCGGCCCGCTGTGCCAGCACACGCACTTCGCTGGCGACAACTGCAAAACCACGGCCCTGTTCACCTGCACGTGCCGCTTCCACCGCCGCATTCAAGGCCAGGATATTGGTCTGGAACGCGATGCCGTCAATCACGGAAATAATGTCCACAATCTTTTTCGACGAATCATTAATCGATTGCATGGTATCGGTCACCTGGCGCATGACTTCGCCGCCCTCTTCCGACACGCTGGAAGCCGATTGCGACAGCTGATTTGCCTGCTGGGCATTGCTGGCATTCTGCTTGACGGTGGAGGTCAATTCCTCCATCGCCGTGGCCACCCGCTCCAGCGACTGTGCCTGCTGCTCGGTGCGCTGCGACAGGTCGAGATTACCCACCGCAATTTCCTGCGACGCATGCGCGATGGCTTCCGTCCCATGGCGCACTTCACTCACGATGCCGGCCAAACTGTCGCGCATGCCTTTGATCGCAAACAGCAGGCTATCCTGGTCTTGCTGCTGCAACTGCACATCGACCGCCAGATCGCCCTTGGCGATGCGGCTGGCGATCTCTGCGGCATACGCCGGCTCGCCGCCCAGCTGCTTCAACAATGCACGTTTGATCAGGCCGGCAATCACCACACTCAGGACGAAGGCCAGCACGGCCAGTACCGTGACCATGCGCTGGGCGCTGCTGGCGTAATCCTCCACCACACCGGTGGCGGTTTCGGTCTCCTTCTCGGCCGAGGTGATCAGCACTGCCATATCCTGCACGATGCGGCGCCGCAGCGGGCTGCACTCATTGACCAGGAACTTGCCGTATTCTTCCATTTTGCCGGCCTCGCGATACTGGCGCGGACGCTGCAGTTCCTTCGCCATTGCCAGCAGGCCTTCCTTGACCTTGGCAAACTGCGGATCGTTGGCGTAGGCCGGCGTCATCTTGTCCAGCGCTGCCAGATAGGCGGTTTTTTGCTCATCGACGATGGCCAGTTCCTTGGCCGCTTCGGCGTCGTCGGTAAAGATGTAGGCATTGCGCGCCGCCAGACCGGTCTGTGCCAGCGCTTCCCGCGCCAGATACAAGGGTTCAAGGTGCTCGGAAGAGATGCGGGTTTGCGCATGGAAAGCGCCCGACAACGACGACACCCGTACCACCGAAAACACCGCCAGCACCACCATCAGCGCCGTGAGCATGCCGAATCCCAGCGACAGCTGGGTGCCAATTTTTAACTTCTTGAGTGAATCCATGTGACGCTCCTGTGAGCACAACAGGCTCGCGTGATCTGGGCGGCGGAGAGAGGGGAAGTCGGGGCGGGGACAATTTTGCTGACTAAACACCGGCTAAGCTGGGGACGGTGCGCAGCGTCTTGCATTAAGTTGAGCCCAGTATGCAGAAGAAAGTTCCAAAAATCAACATAAATGATACTAGTGGCATGCTAGCAGTAGGCTGGGTGCCACAATGCTGACCGTCTGCTGAATGGCCTGCCCAGCTGGGTTCGAACCAGCGACCCCAAGCTTAGAAGGCTTGTGCTCTATCCAACTGAGCTATGGGCAGAAAGAAGCCGCAGGAATCTGCGGCTGAAATGAAAAACGGGCTGTCCGAAGACAACCCGTTTTGATATTTTGGTCGGAGTACAAGGATTCGAACCTTGGACCCTCTGGTCCCAAACCAGATGCGCTACCGGGCTGCGCTACACTCCGATGAACAGTATTTTAGCCTCACTCGCCCCACACGTCAATCAAAGCACCTGATTTATATTTCAGTGCTAAAACTTTATGCAGCCAGCTGGGTCTCCACTTTGTCGGCAATCCGACGGGCCATCGACTGCGCGGCGTCGGCGTCGCGCGCTTCGACCATGACGCGGATCAGCGGTTCGGTGCCGGAGGCGCGGATCAGCACGCGGCCGCTGCTGCCCAGTTCCGCCTCGACTTTTTCCTTCTCGGCCACCATGGCCGCGTTCTGGGTCCAGTCGAAACCGGCCGGCACGCGCACATTGATCAGGGTTTGCGGGAAGATGATCAGCTCGCTGCAGCATTGCTCCAGCGAGTTGCCAGCACGCTTCAGCGCCGACAGCACCTGCAGCGCCGAGATGATGCCATCGCCGGTGGTGTGCTTGTCCAGCGCCAGCAGGTGGCCCGAGCCTTCGCCGCCCAGAATCCAGCCCTTTTCCTGCATCACTTCCAGCACGTAGCGGTCGCCCACCTTGGCGCGCGCAAAGCCGATGCCCTTCTCTTTCAGCGCCACTTCCACCGCCATATTGGTCATCAGGGTGCCGACAGCGCCGGCCACCGGGCCGGTGGCCAGACGGTCCATCACCATCAGGTACAGCAGTTCGTCGCCGTTGTAGAGGCGGCCGTTGTGGTCGCACATGATCAGGCGGTCGGCGTCGCCGTCCAGCGCGATGCCAAGGTCGGCGCCGTGGGCTTGCACCGCGGCGGCCATGGCTTTCGGCGCGGTGGCGCCGTGCTCCAGGTTGATGTTGAAGCCATCCGGCTTGTTGCCGATGGCGATCACTTCCGCGCCCAGCTCGTGGAACACGTGCGGCGCGATATTGTAGGCGGCGCCGTGGGCGCAGTCGACCACCACTTTCAGGCCGCGCAGGTCCAGCTCGTTCGGGAAGGTGCTCTTGCAGAATTCGATGTAGCGGCCCTGGGCGTCGTCCAGGCGCTTGGCGCGGCCCAGCTTTTCCGACGGCACACAGTTCATCGGCTGGTCCAGCGCCGCTTCAATGTCAAGTTCCACCGCGTCCGGCAGCTTGGTGCCCTGGGCCGAAAAGAATTTGATGCCGTTGTCCTGAAATGGGTTGTGCGAGGCCGAGATCACCACGCCGGCCGACAGGCGCAACGCCCGGGTCAGGTAGGCGATGGCCGGGGTCGGCATCGGACCGGCCAGCATGACGTCCACGCCGGCGGCCGAAAAGCCGGCTTCCAGCGCCGCTTCCAGCATGTAGCCGGAGATGCGCGTGTCTTTACCGATCAGGACGGTTGGGCGGCCGGAGCCGGTGCGCTTGCTGGCCAGGACCTTGCCTGCCGCATAGCCCAGGCGCATGACGAAGTCAGGCGTGATCGGTGCTTCGCCGACCAGGCCACGGATGCCATCGGTGCCAAAATATTTACGTGCCATGTTATGTGCTCTTTTCAGTCATTGTTATTGTGCCGCGTGCCATACCTTCAGCGCGTCGACGGTCTCCGCCACATCGTGCACGCGGACGATCAGGGCGCCCTGCGCAACTGCCGCCAGCGCGCCGCCGATGCTGCCCGCCATGCGCTGCTCCACCGGCTTGCCGGTCACCGCGCCCACCATGGACTTGCGCGACAGGCCCGCCAGCAGCGGCAAATTCAGTTCGTCGATCAGGCGCGAGGTGGCTTTCAGCAAGGCGTAATTATGCTCCACAGTCTTGCCAAAACCAAAGCCGGGATCGATGCAAAGTCGACGCGGATCAATCCCGGCCGCCAGCAATGCCGCCACCCGCTCGCGCAGGAAGGCGCTGACTTCGGCCACCACGTCGGTATAGGACGGCGCCAGCTGCATGTGCTGCGGGTCGCTTTGCATGTGCATGATGCACAGCGCGCAGTCGCTGTCGCGCACGGCGTCGATGGCGCCCGGCGCGCGGAAGCCATTGATGTCATTGATCATGTCGACGCCGGCGATGATGGCTTCGCGCATCACCTGCGGTTTGTAGGTGTCGACCGAGATCGCCGGGCCGAGGTCGCGCACCGCGTACAACACCGGCATCACGCGCTGCAACTCGTCTTCCAGCGACACCGGCGGCGAGCCGGGGCGGGTCGATTCGCCGCCGACGTCGATGATGTCAACGCCGGCCTCGATCATTTCCTCGGCATGCGACAGGGCAAACTCCAGCGACTGGTAATGGCCGCCATCGGAAAACGAATCAGGGGTGACATTGAGGATGCCCATCACGCGGGCGCGCACGCCCTGCCCCCGCCACGGGTAATTGAAACGGCCAAACTGTAAGGTAGATTGCATGTGTCACTGGAATGAAAAAGGGCGAGGATTGCTCCTCACCCTTTTGTGGAATGCGAAGACCGCGCGATTAAGCCGGTGCGGTCACGCTGGGCGATACGCCGCTGCCGCCATCGCTTGGTGGTGGCTTGCGCAGCGACACGCCGGCTTTCGGCGGACGCGGCTCCAGGCCGGCCATGATGTCGTTGATCTGGTCTGCATCGATGGTCTCCCATTCCAGCAGCGCCTTGGTCATGACTTCCACTTTCTCGCGGTTGTCTTCCAGCAGCTTGCGGGCCAGCGCATATTGCTCGTCCAGGATGCGGCGGATTTCCGCGTCCACCTTCTGCTGCGTCGCTTCCGAGATGGTCTTGTTGGTGCCGCCCAGGAAGCCGTCGTTCTGGCTGTCCTCGTACACCATCACGCCCAGCGCGTCCGACATGCCGAACTTGGTGACCATCGAACGGGCCAGCTTGGTGGCGCGCGAGAAGTCGTTCGAGGCGCCGGTCGACATCTGGCCGACAAAGATCTCTTCCGCGATACGGCCGCCGAACAGGATGGAAATTTCTTCCAGCATCTTGTCCTTGTAGCCCGAAATATTGTCGTGCTCCGGCAGCTGCCAGGTCAGGCCCAGTGCCCAGCCGCGCGGCATGATGGTCACTTTGTGGACCGGATCCGCCTTCGGCAGCAGCTTGGCCACCACCGCGTGGCCAGACTCGTGGTATGCGGTGTTGCGGCGTTCGTCTTCACGGATGACCATCGATTTACGCTCAGGCCCCATGTAGATCTTGTCCTTGGCATCCTCGAAATCCTGCATGTCGACCAGACGCTTGGAGCGGCGGGCGGCAAACAGCGCAGCCTCGTTGACCAGGTTGGCCAGGTCGGCGCCCGAGAAGCCCGGAGTGCCGCGTGCCAGGATGTCGGCCTTGACGTCGGTGCCGATCGGCACTTTGCGCATGTGCACGTTCAGGATCTGTTCGCGGCCGCGGATGTCCGGCAGGCCCACGTTGACCTGACGGTCGAAACGGCCCGGACGCAGCAGCGCCTTGTCCAGCACGTCCGCACGGTTGGTGGCGGCGATCACGATCACGCCGGACGAGGCTTCAAAGCCGTCCATTTCCACCAGCAGCTGGTTCAGGGTCTGTTCGCGCTCGTCGTTACCGCCGCCCATGCCGGCGCCGCGATGACGGCCCACCGCGTCGATCTCGTCAATGAAGATGATGCATGGCGAATGCTTTTTGGCGTTCTCGAACATGTCGCGCACGCGGCTGGCACCGACGCCGACAAACATTTCCACAAAGTCCGAACCGGAAATCGAGAAGAACGGCACCTTGGCTTCACCAGCGATGGCACGCGCCAGCAGGGTTTTACCGGTACCCGGCGGACCGACCATCAACACGCCGCGTGGAATGCGGCCGCCCAGTTTCTGGAACTTGCTTGGATCTTTCAGGAAGTCGACGATCTCGGCCACTTCCTCCTTGGCTTCGTCGCAGCCGGCCACGTCGGCCAGGGTGACGGTGTTATTGGTTTCATCCATCATACGCGCCTTCGACTTGCCGAAGGAGAACGCGCCACCCTTGCCGCCGCCCTGCATCTGGCGCATGAAGAAAATCCACACGCCGATCAGCAGCAGCATCGGGAACCACGACACGAACACCTGCGACAGGAACGATGGTTCCTCAGGCGGTTTCACGTCGAAATGGATGCCGTTGTCGCGCAGGTCGCCAATCAGGCCGCGGTCGAGCAGCGTGGCGGTGGTGCGGACTTTGGTGTCGTCGCTGCGGGTGGCGGTGATGTTGCCGCCTTCAATCACGACGTCCTTGATGCGCTTGGCTTTCACGTCATCCAGCAGGTCGGAATAAGCGATGGCTTTGGCTCCACCGGTTACGCCATGGCTGTCAAACTGCTTGTACAGCATGAGCAGGAGCAGTACCACGACTACCCAGATGGCTGATTTGGAAAACATGTTATTCACGAAAACTCCTTGGATGCGAGGCGCATCGATAAACCTGGCTGAAATTCGATTTTACTCGCAATAGGCAGGCGGTGCCAGAACCCTGCCGTGCGCCGGCTTAAAACCGGCTGAAAAGCATATTATTTGAGCAAAAACACCCTGCAATCAAGATAAAACTGCTCCTCCGGAGTTCGATGTGCGGGTTGTTCAGCAAATATCAAGGCCGCCAGCCATCGGAATCCAGCGGTTGGGCCGACGCCATGCTCCCTGCGGTCGGATTTTTCAGGCCACGGCCCAGCAGGAATATCTCGGACGATTTGTCGCGGCTGGCTTTTGGTTTCTTCTGGATCACGGTTTTGAATTCGGCACGGAATTTATGGACGATGTCGTTGAACCCCATGTCCTTAAAACATTTCACCAGCAACGCACCTTCCGGCTTCAAATGGGCTTGCGAAAATTCAATTGCCAGATCGATCAAATGCTCCATGCGCGCGGCGTCGGAATCCGGGATGCCGGACAGATTGGGCGCCATATCCGATAGCACAAGATCAACTTTCCGCCCCTGCACCACCGCTTCCAGCTGCTGCAGCACCTCGGCCTCGCGGAAATCGCCCTGGATGAAGTGGAAATCAGCCACCGGCTCCATCGGCAGGATGTCCAGCCCGATCAGGGTGCCGTGCACGCCGCCGCCCTCCTTGCCGGCCAGCTTGCGCCGGGTGTACTGGGCCCAGCTGCCGGGGGTGCAGCCCAGATCGACGATCACCTGGCCCGGCTTGATGAGCTTCTCATCCTCATCGATCTCTTTCAGCTTGAAAGCCGCACGGGCGCGATAGCCCTCTTTCTGGGCCAATTTCACGTAAGGATCGTTAATATGGTCGTGAATCCAGTTTTTGTTTATTTTGTTCTTAGCCATTCGCGTAGAATACTGCCTTTAAGGAACCTACAAAAAATAATTTTATGATCAAACTGACTCCCGTTGAGCGCAGCGCGCTGCGCGCCGAAGCCCATGGCCTGAAACCTATCGTCCTGATCGGCGAGGCCGGCCTGACCGCCAACGTTCTCAAAGAAATCTCGCTGGGCCTGGACGCCCACGGCCTGATCAAGGTCCGTGTATTCGGTGACGACCGCGAAGCGCGGATTGCCATGTATGAAACCATCTGCGAACAGCTGAAAGCGGCGCCAGTGCAGCACATCGGCAAGCTGCTGGTGCTGTACCGTCCGAAAGTGGAAACCGAGAAAACCCGCAGCAGCACCGCCGGCAAAGGCATGCGCGAAGTCACCATCGTCAAGGCCAGCCCGACCGGCACCAAGCGTCCGTCGGTCACCAAGGTACTGCTGAAGGGGAATGAACGTGTGACCCAGGGCGGCAACATCAAGCGCGCCAAGGCACGCCAGAAGTCGACCAAGAAGACCGTGCTCGGTTAAGACGGCGAAGACCGGATGGTCCGCCGCCGCGGACCATGCTGAGTTCGCAGGTTACGCCAGCGTTCCATGGATCCCGGCCTGCGCCGGGATGACGTTACTGTTTTACCACCAGCCACGCGGCCAGCAGGCTCTGGACCAGGTAGATCGCACTGGAAATCCCGTGCAGGATGCCAAACTCGTTGCGCGCGGCGCCTTCCATCACCCCGCCCGGCCCTGCGGCCGCCCGCAGCGAGGCCATCATCGGTTGCAGGCCGAAGTGCGACACCAGCGTGCACGCCAGCATCACCACCACAATCAGCAGCAGGTTGCGGCGCGACTTGGCCGCCATGTTCACGGCCGGACCGGCAAAAATGCCCACCGTGCCAGTATTGGTGGCCCACAGCAGCACCAGCATCACCAGCGCACACGCGATGGACAGCCAGGCTTGATTCGTAAACAGGCTGGCGGCAATGGTGCCGGCCAGCACGCGGTCACTCAGCGTAGCGAACAGGGTCGGTGCAGCCAGATAACCCACCGCCCATAAACTGCCGGCCCACAGGGTCGCGACCAGCAAACGTGTGCGGGCAAGTAACATCAGACGTAACGCACTTTCAGGATTTCGTATTCGCGCGGCCCGGCTGGGGCCTGCACTTCCACCACGTCGCCGGCCGACTTGCCGATCAGCGCGCGCGCGATTGGCGAGGTCACCGAGACCTTGTTCAGCTTAATGTCGGCTTCGTCCACGCCAACGATCTGGTAGCTGACGTTGTCGCCGGTTTCCAGGTCTTCCAGGTCCACGGTGGCGGCAAACACCACGCGGCCATCGGCGTCCAGGGTGGTCGGGTCGATGATCTGGGCGGTGCTCAGCTTGCCCTCCAGTTCCGCGATGCGGCCTTCCACGAACGCCTGGCGCTCCTTGGCGGCATCGTACTCGGCGTTTTCCGACAGATCGCCATGCGAGCGTGCTTCGGCAATCGCGTCAATCACGATACGGCGTTCTTTGGTCTTCAACTGGTGCAACTCTTCTTTGAGCAGCTCGGCGCCGAACTTGGTAAGTGGAACTGAAGTCATGTTGTCTATTTACTCTGTTTTTACAATGGAAAACCACAGAGGCCGCGCCTGACAGCAGCGCGGGCTCTGTGGTCCGGGTACTACCTAAACCTATTAAACCTTAGTTTAAGGTTTTATGCAGCCCTTGTAAATCGTACACTTGCAATTCGTCGAGGTGACGGATGCCCTCCACCGCCGCTTCAGCACCGGCAATGGTGGTGTACGTGGTCACGCGCGAGGCCAGCGACGAGGTGCGGATGGCGCGCGAGTCGATGATGGCGTTGCGCTTCTCTTCCACCGTGTTGATGACCAGGACGATCTCGTGGTTCTTGATCATGTCGACCACGTGCGGACGGCCCTCCACCACTTTGTTGACCGCGGTGACCGGGATGCCGGCCGCCGAAATCACCGCCGCGGTGCCCTTGGTGGCCGCCAGGGTGAAGCCCATGTCGACCAGATCGCGCGCCACTTTCACGGCGCGCGGCTTGTCCGACGATTTCACCGACAGGAACACCTTGCCCGACTTCGGCAGCTTGACGCCGGCGCCCAGCTGCGACTTGACGAAGGCTTCACCGAAGGTGGTGCCCACGCCCATCACTTCACCGGTCGATTTCATTTCAGGGCCAAGGATGGTATCCACGCCCGGGAATTTCACGAACGGGAACACGGCTTCCTTCACGCTGAAGTAAGGCGGCACCACTTCCTTGGTGATGCCCTGCTCCGCCAGCTTCTGGCCGACCATGCAGCGCGCGGCGATCTTGGCCAGCTGCAGGCCGGTCGCTTTCGACACGTAAGGCACGGTACGCGAAGCGCGCGGGTTCACTTCCAGCACGTAGACCACGTCCTGGCCATCCTGCTTCTGGATCGCGAACTGCACGTTCATCAGGCCAACCACGTTCAGGCCCTTGGCCATCAGCGAGGTCTGACGCTTCAGTTCATCGATGGTCTCCTGCGCCAGCGAGTATGGCGGCAGCGAGCAGGCCGAGTCGCCCGAGTGGACGCCAGCTTGTTCGATGTGTTCCATCACGCCGCCGATGAAGGTGGTTTCGCCGTCCGAGATGCAATCGACGTCGCACTCGATGGCGTCGTTCAGGAAGCGGTCCAGCAGCACCGGCGAATCGTTCGACACTTTGACCGCTTCGCGCATGTAGCGCTCCAGGTCGCGCTGCTCGTGGACGATCTCCATCGCGCGGCCGCCCAGCACGTAGGAAGGACGCACCACCAGCGGGTAGCCGATTTCCTGTGCCAGCGCCAGCGCTTCCGCTTCGGTGCGCGCGGTGCGGTTAGGCGGCTGGCGCAGGCCCAGGTCCTGCAGCAGCTTCTGGAAACGCTCGCGGTCTTCGGCGGCGTCGATCATGTCCGGCGAGGTGCCGATGATCGGCACGCCGTTGGCTTCCAGGTCCAGCGCCAGTTTCAACGGGGTCTGGCCGCCGTACTGCACGATCACGCCGGCCGGTTTTTCCAGGTCGACGATTTCCAGCACATCTTCCAGCGTCAGCGATTCGAAGTACAGGCGATCCGAGGTATCGTAGTCGGTCGACACGGTCTCCGGATTGCAGTTGACCATGATGGTCTCGTAGCCGTCTTCGCGCATGGCCAGCGCGGCGTGCACGCAGCAGTAGTCGAATTCGATACCCTGGCCGATACGGTTAGGGCCACCGCCCAGCACCATGATCTTCTTCTTGTCGGTCGGGTTGGACTCGCACTCCTCGTCGTAGGTCGAGTACATGTACGCGGTGTTGGTCGCGAATTCCGCGGCGCAGGTGTCAACGCGCTTGTACACCGGACGAATACCCAGCGAGTGGCGGTACTTGCGCACTTCGGCCGGCGTGGTTTGCAGCAGGAAGGCCAGGCGGCGGTCCGAGAAGCCTTTCTGTTTCAGCTTGTACAGCGTGGTCTTGTCCAGCTGTTCCAGCTTCTGCGTGTCCATCCACAGTTCCAGGTCGACGATCTCTTTAATCTGGATCAGGAACCATGGGTCGATCTTGGTCAGCTGGTGCACTTCTTCCAGCGTGAAGCCTTGCGCGAACGCGTCGCCCACGTACCAGATGCGCTCCGGACCTGGCTCGCCCAGTTCCTCTTCGATCTTCTCGCGGTCCTTGGTCTTCTCGTTCAGGCCATCCACGCCCACTTCCAGGCCGCGCAGGGCTTTCTGGAACGATTCCTGGAAGGTGCGGCCGATCGCCATCACCTCGCCCACGGATTTCATCTGGGTGGTCAGGTGGTGGTCGGCGGTCGGGAACTTCTCGAAGGTGAAGCGCGGCACCTTGGTCACGACATAGTCGATCGAAGGCTCGAACGACGCCGGAGTCTGGCCGCCGGTGATTTCGTTGCGCAGCTCATCCAGGGTGAAGCCCACTGCCAGCTTGGCCGCCACTTTGGCGATCGGGAAGCCGGTGGCTTTCGACGCCAGTGCCGACGAACGCGAGACGCGCGGGTTCATCTCGATGACGATCATGCGGCCGTCTTTCGGGTTGATCGAGAACTGCACGTTCGAACCGCCGGTGTCCACGCCGATTTCACGCAGTACCGCCAGCGAGGCGTTACGCATGATCTGGTATTCCTTGTCGGTCAGGGTCTGCGCCGGCGCCACGGTGATCGAGTCGCCGGTGTGCACGCCCATCGGGTCCAGGTTCTCGATCGAGCAGATGATGATGCAGTTGTCCGCCTTGTCGCGCACCACTTCCATCTCGTACTCTTTCCAGCCCAGCAGCGATTCTTCAATCAGCAGCTCGTTGGTTGGCGACGCTTCCAGGCCGCGTTTGCAGATCGCTTCGAATTCTTCTTCGTTGTAAGCGATGCCGCCGCCGCTGCCGCCCATGGTGAACGATGGACGGATGATGGTCGGGAAGCCGACTTCACGCTGCACCGCCCACGACTCTTCCATCGAGTGCGCGATGCCGGAACGTGCGGAGCCCAGGCCGATCTTGGTCATCGCGTCCTTGAATTTGGCGCGGTCTTCGGCCTTGTCGATGGCCTCCGGCGTGGCGCCGATCAGCTCAACCTTGTACTTGTCCAGGATGCCGTTGCGGTGCAGGTCCAGCGCGCAGTTCAGCGCGGTCTGGCCGCCCATGGTCGGCAGGATGGCGTCCGGCTTTTCCTTGGCGATGATCTTTTCCACGATCTGCCAGGTGATCGGCTCGATGTAGGTGACGTCGGCCATTTCCGGGTCGGTCATGATGGTCGCAGGGTTGCTGTTGACCAGAATGACTTTGTAGCCCTCTTCGCGCAGGGCCTTGCAGGCCTGGGCGCCGGAATAGTCGAATTCGCAGGCCTGGCCGATGATGATCGGGCCAGCGCCAATAATCAGAATGCTTTTAATATCAGAACGTTTTGGCATTTATTTTTTCTCCGTAGCTTCCATCAGGCCGATGAAGCGGTCAAACAGGTAAGCGACGTCAGTCGGGCCAGGCGATGCTTCAGGGTGGCCCTGGAAGCAGAAGGCCGGGGTGTCGGTGCGGGCGAAGCCCTGCAGCGAACCGTCGAACAGCGATACGTGGGTCACGCGGCAGTTGGCCGGCAGCGTGTTCGGATCGACCGCGAAGCCGTGGTTCTGGGACGTGATCAGCACTTGTTTGCTGTCCAGGTCCTGCACCGGGTGGTTGGCGCCGTGGTGGCCGAATTTCATTTTCAGGGTGGTGGCGCCGGACGCCAGGCCCATGATCTGGTGGCCAAGGCAGATGCCGAACAGCGGGATCTTCTTCTCCATGAACACCTTGGCGGCGGCGATGGCGTAATCGCAAGGCTGCGGGTCGCCAGGACCGTTCGACAGGAACACGCCGTCCGGGTTCAGGGCCAGCACTTCTTCCGCGGTGGTCTGCGCAGGAACAACAGTTACTTTGCAGCCGCGCGCAGTCAGCATGCGCAGGATGTTTTTCTTGACGCCGAAGTCGTAGGCGACAACATGGTATTTGGCATCGGCCAGCTTGCCGTAGCCTTCGCCCAGCGCCCATTCGGTCTCGGTGAACTCGTACTTCTCTTTGACGGTGACCACCTTGGCCAGATCCATGCCCGACAGGCCAGGGAACGAGCGGGCCAGGTCCAGCGCCTGCGACACCGACGGTTCGTTACCCTGGGTGCCGGTGACGATGGCGCCGGACTGGGCGCCCTTTTCGCGCAGGATGCGGGTCAGCTTGCGGGTATCGATGCCGGCGATGGCGACGATGTTCTCGGCCTTCAGGTAGTCGGCCAGCGATTGCGAGGAGCGGAAGTTCGAAGCGATCAGCGGCAGGTCACGGATGATTAGACCAGCTGCGTGCACTTTGGTGGATTCGACGTCTTCGGTATTGATACCGTAGTTGCCGATGTGTGGATACGTCAGGGTGACGATCTGGCGGCTGTAGGAAGGATCGGTGAGGATTTCCTGATAGCCGGTCATGGAAGTATTGAAGACCACTTCACCGGTCGTATGGCCGGCAGCGCCGATCGAAAAACCTTTGAAAATGGTTCCGTCAGCGAGGGCCAGGATGGCTGGAACGGCGGGGCCAGAAAAAAATGGCGGCAAGGGCAACTCCTGATAAAGTTACCGTAGCTGCGCCACGTCAGACGACCCTCAAGCGACCCAGGCGCTTGCGCACCACGGGGGAGTTGGTCAGATTGATGATGGATGAGTGGTAGTCGCTACGGCAGAGATATGATTTGGCTAAACCTTTGAATTATAACCAAATCTGCCCTGCTTGGCAAGCCACCGGCGTTGCACCGGCGGCCGATTTTTTTAGTTCAGCGCGGCGATGCCGGCTTTTGCAATTTGTGCATCTTCGGTCGATTTCACGCCGGAGACGCCAACCGCGCCGATGACGTGGCCGTCCACGATAATCGGCACGCCGCCTTCCAGCATGCCGTCCGCCATCGGCGCCGGCGCGCTCAGGAACGATACGCGGCCGTTGTTGATCATGTCTTCGTACAGCTTGGATTCGCGGCGTCCCAGCGCCGAGACGCGCGCCTTGGCCGGGGCGATGTGCGACGACAACGGGTTGGCGCCATCCTGGCGCTGCAACCAGAGCAAGTGGCCGCCGTCGTCGACGATGGCAATCACCACTGCCCAGTTGTTGGCCACCGCTTCGGCTTCAGCGGCAGCAGCGATTTTTTTAACGTCGGCAAGCGACAGGTAGGGTTTGGTTTGCATGACTGCTTCCTTATGGTCGACGTTTAGCTTCGAGTTTTTGTTTGATTTGCGCCATCACCTGCGCGGCGGCCTGCTCCCCCGCCAGCACGGCCTGATTGCGGCCGTTGAAGTCATTGCTGGCCATCTTGCCCAGCGGCGGCGTGATGACGATGTCCGCATCGCGCAGCTCATATTCATTGATGCGCTGGCCCATGATGGAGAAGGTCTGCATGATCACATCCAGCGAGCTGACGGTGGCTTGCACGTCGGCCTGGGTCGAGATGTTAACGGCAATGACGAAGTCCGCCCCCATGTCGCGCGCGAAGCGCACCGGCACCGGCGCCACCAGGCCGCCATCGACATAGGTGTGGCCGTTGATGGTCACCGGCTGGAACACCCCCGGCACCGCCGAGGAAGCGCGCACCGCCATGCCGGTATTCCCGCGCTGGAACAGGATCGGCTTGCCATCCTTGAGGTCGGCCGCCACGGCGCCAAACGGGATCTTGAGTTTTTCCATCGGCTGGTTGCCGACCGCTTTGTTGACGTAGGCTTGCAGCGCCTCGCCTTTTAACACGCCAGTCGATTTGCGGAACAGCGGCAAGGCCCAGTCGGAAATCTGCGCCTCGTCCATTTCCATCGCCAGCTTCTGCAGCTGGAAGCCGGTATTGCCGGCGGCGTACAACGCGCCGACCACACTGCCGGCGCTGGTGCCGACCACGATGTCGGGATAAATCCCCTGCGCCTCCAGCGCCTTGATCACGCCGATGTGCGCAAAGCCGCGCGCGGCGCCGCCGCCCAGTGCCAGGCCGATCTTGATTTTCTTCGGCGGCAGCGGCTCGGGTGCCGCCACGGGAATGGCCGGGGTCTCGGCGACGGGAGTGGTCTTGCAGCCGACGATCGCGGCGGCAGAGAGGATAGCTAAACTGGCAAGAGCTAAGCGGCGTGAAAGCATGGGCAGTGTATGAGCTGGGATTTAAGCGCCCAGATTGTACACCGCCCAGCTGTTTTAGTTAGTGCCTGGCGTGGTGCCGTATTCGTCCGCGCCCAGGTCGATCAGGCTGTTTTCAACGCGGGCCTCGCCGTTGATGTCACGCGTGCCGTTCAGCGGAATCGCGCCGGAAGGGAAATAACGCGTCCACAACGGCGAGCTCCAGGTGCTCAGCGGCGTGCCCACCGTACCGGAATTGATCGAAGGCGAGGCCTGCTGCAGGCGCAGGTTGCCGGTGGCCGGCGCCACGTACAGCGGATTGGAAATCTTCAGGGTGCCAGGCAGACCGGACGAGCTGGAACTGGTGCCCCACCACTGGTTCACGCCCCACACATTGCCGCTATGGCCACTGCCTTCCACCCCATAACTCTCCGCCGCCGTGCCCTTGCCAAAGAAGATGTTGTTGCTGAAGCGGGAATCGATCACCTTGTACTGGAATACCACCTCAGTGCCCCAGCCCTGGTTCTTGTAAAACGAATTGTTGTGCACATTGATGCGGCGCGCCTGGCCAGCGCCCGACGAATAGCCGCCCAGCGACAAGCCGGCTTCGCGGTTGTTGTACACAAAATTATTGGTCATCAAAATATCTTCGGTGGCCTTGCCGCTATGTTCGCTGGCGAACTCAAAGCCGATGTCATTGCCAGTCGAGATATTGCGGTCAAAGATGATGTTGCGGCCGCCATCCACATAAAAGCCGCCGGCCGAGCCTTCGCCGCCATACCACGGGTTGGTGGAACTGGAGTTGTTGGCCGAGGTATTGCCGCGCACCAGGCCATTGCGCACACGATCATTTTCGCCGCACCCCGAGCACTCGCCTTCATAACCGATGAAATCGAAGCCGATGTTGTTATTGTCGTGCACGTTGTTGCCGAGGATTTCAAAGCGGTCCACATTGCCGTTGATGACCAGCGCCTCGCTGGCCTGCAGCACGTTCTGGTACACCTCGTTGCCCTGCACCAGCAGATCGGTCACGCCGGTCGCGTTCTTGCCAAAGACCGCCAGGCCATGCGCCCCGACCGCGCACGGGTCCTTGCAGGTGCTGGTGTTCTTGATGTCGTGGATCTTGTTATTGACGATCTGCAGATTGGCGCCATTGCCTTCGATCAGAATGCCGACCGGGGTATTGCTGCCGCTGGACGTCAGGCCTTTCACCTCAAAGCCCTCGACCCGCACGTAGTTCGAATTCTTGAGGGTGATGAGCCCTTCGCGCCCGGACGGCGCCAGGCCGCTGCCGCTGATGATGGCGCCGGCGTCGCCCTTCAGCGTAATGAAGGCCGAGGCGGTGCCCGATTTGCCGGAAATCAGCACCTTCTGCGTATAGGTGCCTGCCTTCACCTGCACCGTATCGCCGGCGTTCGCCGTATTCACCGCCGCCTGGATCGACTGCCCCGGGCTGACCGTAATAGTGACCGCGTGCGCCGCGATCAGATGAGTGGTAGCCAACAGGCCGGCGAGCAGACGCGCGCCTGTGGCAAAGGCTTTGACACAGTTCATAGGCAATTCTCCAGATGATCGCCACCCAATCCGCGGGTGGCACGCGGGATTACACCGGCACCGCCTCCAGCAGCAGTGCGTGTTCGAAGCGCAGCGTCAGGCGATTGCGGCCGCCCTCCACCACGCCGACCTCCTTGCCCTCGACATAGTCGCGCAAGCGCCAGCGGCCGCCGCCCAGGCCGCGGATTTCCACCGGCCCGTCCCAGCGCGGCGCAAAGAAAGCGAAGTACACCCTGCCCTCCTTTTCCACCACGTGGCCTTCGGGCTTGTCGAAGGCGATGTCATACAGCTCGCCGCGATAGACGCCATTGGCCAGCATCTTGTCGCGGTAGATGCCGATCCACTTGCGCCACTTGGCTTCGCGCTCGGGCGTGAGCAGGAAGCTGTCCTTGGATTTGGGATCGAGCGGCCAGGTGAACTTGGTCGACAGCACGGCGCCAATGCCGATGGTGGAAGCGAAATCCTGGCCGCCGTCGCTCAGCTCAACGTGATCGCCGGCATATGGCGCGCTGCGGCCCATCAGCGCCTTCAGCGTCTTGCCCTTGTGCCGTACCTGCCAGGACGACAGCGGGTCCGAGGCGGGCGCCTGATTCATATAAGGGAAGTTGTGGAAGGCGTACGAGGTGCCGCATGGGCACAGCTCCACCACCGCGTTCGGGTTGATCTCGCGCGCGGTGTCGTACACCATCTTCCAGAAGTCCTGCAGCTTCTCGAACGATTCCTCCGGGCGTGCGTGCTTGTGCGCCGGGTTGTAGCACGGCGCCACGCCGTTCAGGTGCTGGCCGTCGATCTTCAGGCCCTGATAACCCCACTCGCCAAAGATCTTGCGCACCCACTGCCGCGTCATCTCGATGGTGGGTTCGTAGGCCGGGCACAGATACAGGCTGTTCCACCAGGAGATCAGCTGCGGCGCGCCGTCCTTGTCCAGCAACAGCATGTCGGTATGGTCATGCAGCAGGTCCGATCCGGGATCCACCGCCAGCGGCGTGATCCACAGGCGCGCTTTCAGGCCGGCCTGCTTCACCGCGTCGACCAGGCCGCGCATGTCCGCCTCGCCGTTGGGGAATTTTTTGCTGTCCAGCTTCCAGTCGCCTTCGTTGTTCTGCCAGCCGTCGTCCAGCACTGCCCACTCCAGGCCCAGTTCCTTGGCCTTTTGCAGCGTGCCGACCATCAGCGGGATGGTGAAGTCGCGCTCGTAGCCCCACGCGCACCAGATCGGCTCATAGCACTCCGGTGGGCAATCCGGCGAGCGCAGGCCGCGCGCCGCCATCGCCTGGCGGTAGTTGTCCAGCGCGGCAAAGTAATCGCCAGTGTGCAGGGTGAGGAAGGTGTCCAGCGTATCCAGCGTGCCGCCCGGTTGCAGCGTGGCCGCCTGTTTGAATTCGACCGCCAGCGAGGCGCCGCCCGGCACAGCGCGCACCGGCAGCTCGACCAGCCGCGGCACCACATCCAGATGACCGACCGCCAGGCCGCAATCGCGGTTCCAGACATCGACCGCCGGCGTGCCGCCGCCGTAGTCGGAGGCGTTCATGCCCATGAAGTTGCGCTGCTCAAAACCGGCGCTCACCGGCAGCACCCAGTCGCGGCGGTCCTGATGGCTGGCGCCGGAGAAGGTCCAGAATTCTGCCTTGCGGCCAGCCGCCGGGCGCAGCGTGTGCGCGCTGTTGGCCCATGCCGCAAGCTGCACCGCCCGGGTGCCGGCATTGCGGTAGGACACCCGGATGACGGCGAAGCCGGGCTGGCGCTCGTAAAAGGTGATGACGACCGTTTTCTCAATGCCCTCTGTCGACTTGCCGCTCAAACGGTGGCGCACGCCGGGGCCTTGCGGCCCGTCGACGCGGTCGGCCGCCTGCGAGGCCAGCGCAAAGTGTTCGATCCAGCGGCCATCCGCAAGGCGCAGGCACTCGCTCGGCGCGAAGGCCGTCACGGCGGCAGGACGCGGACCACGGCGCGACACCACGCGGCAGCGTAACTGGCCATCGAATTCCAGCGCCATCGCGGCGTCGCCGATGCGTGCAATGTCCTTGCCGCCGGGCGCGGCCGCGCCGGCAGTGCCTACCGCGCCTGCCACGGCCGTTCCGGCCAGCCACTGCAACAAGGTGCGGCGGCGTTGGTCATGTGGGTGTGTCATTGATCTCCTCGTCATTTTTCTGATTGCGGCTGATGCCACGCTTGCGGATACGCCCGCTCGGCGTTGATCCGGTATAGTTTGTCCACCACCGCGCGCGGCAGCGACAGGCCGCGCACCGGCTGCTCCAGTTCCGGCACGCTGAAGCGGTCAGCGGTGACGAAGTAGCGCCAGTCGCGCCGCCACACCTGATCCATGTCCGCCACAAAGCCGGCGTCGTCCTGCTCCGCGGACTGCGCCAGATCGGAGCCATACATCAGCCGGTCCTGGTATTTGATGAAGAAGGCGCGCACGCGCGCACGGTTGCGCTGGGACTGGTATTGCAACTGGCCGATGCGTGCAGCGACATCCACCTGGACGCCGGGGTGGGCGTCCAGAAAACGGCCCAGCCTTTCCACATCCCACTCCAGTGAGGCCAGATGCACGCCGGTGAAGCGCAGCGCCGGGTGCCTGGCCAGCAGATGGTCGCGCGCGGCCATCTGCTGCTCGTAGCCGGGCATCTCGGGATGGGCATACATATGGTAGGCCGGATGCGCGGCGAAATATTCGCGGTCGTTCTTTACTGTCATCTGTGCGATCGGCAGCCAGCAATTGTGCGGCTCGCCCTGGTGCCCCAGCACCATCACGCCGCGCTGCGCCAGGCCGTTGAACAGGGTATCGAAGCGGACATCGTCAATCATCACCAGCTTGCCCTGACTGTCGCGCAAGCTCATGCCGATATTCTTCCAGACCTTGACGCCCACCGCGCCGTCGGCCAGCGCACTATCCAGATCCATCAGCGTGGCGGCGCTCCACTCCGGCCGCTCAAAGCCTTCAGTGGAGAACGTCGCCGCCCAGGCCACCTGCTCCGGATGCTGGTGCGCCAGCGCGCTGGCCACGCGGCGCTGCTGTTCCAGCGGCGGGAAGTCCGGATAGTCGACATTGATGGTCAGCGCGCGGAAGTTGTCCTTGCGCGCCAGCGCCAGCCAGGCCTCCTGATTGGCGCCGTGCAGGTGCAGATGCGCATCGATCTTCGGCACCCGGGCGAAATCCGCCATGGTGTAGCCGTCGGCGGCTGCGGCGCCTTGCGGCATGATCAGCAGCGCTGTCAGCATGGCGGGTATCACGGTCCAAGGCATGGAGATCTCCTTTGATGTGCTCAATCGGCGCTGGCCAGCCGTTCCAGCGCCGCATCGCTCAACGGCGCACCGGCACTGCGGGCCGCATACAGTGCCGCACCCAGCACCGGCGCCAGGCGCGGCGGCGTCAGACGGTACGGGCCTGTGCTGGCTGCCAGCGCTTGCGCAAACGGCGCCTGCAGCGGGCCATCGGCGCCAAACAGGCCGCCGCTGTAGGACACGGCCACTTCCTCATCCTCCGGCACACCCAACGACCCGCGCACCGCATCGACCAGCGCCACCAGTTCCGCGGCCGCCTCCATGATGATGGCTTGCGCCTGCAGGTCGCCCAGCGCGGCCGCCTCGCTCACCAGGCGCGACAAGGCCGCCACGCGGCTGCGCTCCGCCTGCAGTTCGCCGTAGATCACCTGGCACAGATCCAGATCGTCGGCCAGGGCCAGGCGCTGCCGCACCAGCTTGTACAGCGATCCGCGCGGCGCCCGGCCATCGCTCATGCGTGAGAACAGCGCCAGGCCGGCGCGCGCGATCCAGTGGGCCGAACCTTCGTCGCTGAACAGTTCTCCCCAGCCGCCGGCGCGGGCGCGGCGGCCGTCCAGTTCACCGTACGCCATCGAACCGGTGCCGCCGATCACGCTGATGCCGTCGGCGCACGCCAGCGATCCGGCCCAGCTGCATACCATATCGTTACCGCACAGGTAGCGCGCATGGCCAAGGATGGCGCGTGGCAGCGCATCCAGTTGCGGCTGGACCGCGCGGTCTTCGCCATATGCCGGCAGACCGAAAAACGCGAAGGTCAGGTCGCTGGCAGTGACGCCAGCTTCAGCCAGCAGCGCCTGGCAGCCGCGCGCCAGCATCGCCGCCATGCCGTCCAGGCCCACTTCCAGATAATAGGCACTGCTTTCGATATGGCGTGCCAGCACCTGCCCCTGGCTGTCGATCAGCGCAAAGGCGGTTTTGGTGCCGCCGCCATCAACCCCGAGGAACATGCTCGTCTCCTGCGAACGGATAGATCGTCACGCCACGCACCACGCGGTTGACGGTGCCGGAAGCGCTGGGCGTGTCCGGGCGGATGCCCTGCGCCAGCGATTGCAACAGTGCGAACGACTGGCAGAACAGGATATAAGGCAGCGCCAGCGCCAGGTCCGGCGCATGCTCGGCGCCCTCCAGCACCACGCAATCGTTCTCCAGCTCCGGCGCAGCGCGGCCGCTCAGCGCCAGCACGCGGCCGGCGCGGCCATCGTTGCGCAGCTCGCGCAGCAGGTCCAGGTCATAACGGCGGGCATAGGGATCGTTCGACAGCAGCACCACCACCAGTGTGTCGGCATCGACAACGGTCTTGGGACCGTGACGGAAGCCCAGCGGCGAATCGAACAGCGCCACCACGCGGCCGTCGGTCAGTTCCAGCAGCTTGAGCGAGGCCTCGCGCGCCAGTCCGCGCAGCTCATTGCTGCCCAGGTAGACCACGCGCTTGAACTGGCGCGCCACCAGCGCCTGCAACAAGGGTAGTTCCGCCTCCAGCAGACGGCTGGCCGCGGCCGAAGCGGCGGCGGCGGCGCGTGGCGCCAGCACGCCGAACGCCAGCGCCGCCGTCAGCAGCATCGAAGTGAAGCTGGTGGTCATGGCAAAGCCGCGGTCATGGGTGGCATCCGGCAGCAGGATGGCAAAGGCATTGTCGCGTCCCTGTGCCATGCGATACAGCTCGCCATCCGCGTTGCAGGTGATGACCAGGTGGCAGACATTCTCCACCAGCTGGTCCGCCAGCGCCACAGCGGCCGTGCTTTCCGGGCTGCTGCCGGAACGGGCAAACGACACCATCAGGGTCGGCACCGCCGGCTGCAGGAAGCGCAGCGGGCCGGAGACGAGATCAGTCGTCGGCACGGCTTCGGCGCGCAGCCCCTGGCCCAGCAGGGCCGGCGCCAGGCATTCGCCCAGGAAGGCCGAAGTGCCGGCGCCGGTCAGCACCACGCGCAGATCGGCACGCGCCAGCAGCGGCTTGAGGAAAGCGTCGAGGGCACCGCGCCGGCTGCTGACCAGCGCATCGATCTCCGGCCAGACGGCCGGCTGCTGCGCGATTTCACGCGCAGTCTGGCCACCTCCCGCCGCGTCCAGGCGGTCTGCGCCGATGCCCAAAATCTCCTTGTCTGCTACTAGCATGTTTCCAACTCCTTTGTTGCGGCGCCTGCGTTGCAGGCGTCCATGTACTGGCGCAGCACCCTGGCTACACCCTCTTTGAGTAAATCGGCAGGCTGGTTGCGCAAGCGCCCTGCGCGCACCGCCTCATACTGCGCCGGCAAATACTGGCTGAGCAGCGTCAACGGCGGCGCGGCGCGCGTCAAATTGTCAATCAGGCGCGCCTGCGCTGCCTGAATCGCGGGGTGCGGCCAGTAGTAGCGTATGCGGTCGCTCAGGCTGTACTGCTGATCGAAACGCGCGCTGGCCGCATCGCCGCCGTAGTATTTGCGCCAGTATTCCGGCTCGGCGCGCATCACTTCCAGCACCGTATTCTTGAAACGCGAGCCGCTGCCAGCGGCCATCTCTTCTTCAATGTCGGCCAGCGCCCACAGGGTCTCGCGCAGCGCGAACGTCAGGCCCGGCCCCACTTTCAGAATGGCGAAATGGCCAGCCACCAGCGCGGCCAGATTGGACGGGGTCTGGTAGTCGGTTGAATGCGCCTCATAGACCAGCGTCGGCTCGCCCTCGATGAAGCGGCTCAGCGCCGCCGCGCGCTCCGGCTGATAGTCGATGACCTTGTGGTGATCAAACTCCACGCCCGGCTGCACCACCAGACCGATCACGCGCGGCCACACCGCTTCCAGGCCGGCGGCGGCAAAGGCCAGGCGGTGCACCTTGATCGTCAGCGCCGCGGCGCCTGGCGTGGTAACGCTCAGTTCCTTCAGGTCTTCATGGGCGCCGCCCGGCACCGGCACCTCGGTGCCGACCACATACACCGGCGCCTCGCCCCCCACCGCCTGCCATGCCCGTTCGGCCACCGCGCACAAGCGCGCCGCGCGCTCGGCCACCACCGCATCCGGCAGCGGCACCGGATCACCGGCGCAGGACATCGAGCAATCAAGGTGGATCTTGCGGAAGCCGGCCCGCACGTACTGTTCGATCAGCACTTCCGACCTGGCCATCGCCGCCTCCGCCGGCTGGGCCTGCCACGCATTCGGTCCCAGATGGTCGCCGCCCAGCAGGATGCGCGTGCGCGCCAGGCCGGTACGGTCGGCAATGCCGTACACGAAATCGCGGAACGCCGCCGGCGTCATGCCGGTATAGCCGCCGTCCTGATTCACCTGGTTGGAAGTCGCTTCGATCAGCACCGGCAGTTCACGCTCCAGCGCCGTTTCCATCGCGGCTTCAATCACCAGCGGATGCGCCGAGCATACCGCGTGGATGCCGACCGGTTCGCCGGCCTTGTGGCGGCGCACCAGATTCAATAAATAGTCCATCGATCAGTCCTTGAATAATCAGTTCATGCGCCGCTGTCATCCGGCTGCAGCGCCAGGAACAGCGCCGCCGCCAGCGACAGCACGATCCCCGCCAGCCGGTAACCGCTCGGCAGCGTCGCCGCCAACGCCATCGAAATGACAGTGGTCAGCAGCGGCGCGCCGGCATTCACCAGCGGCGACACCATCAGCGCTTTGCCATGGCGGAAGGCATACACCAGCGTCAGCGCGCCCACCGCGTTCAATACCTGCGTGGCGGCAGCCAGCAGCGGCCCGGAAGGACCGTAGTTAATCGGTTGCGTAAAGTCCGTCATCGCCAATGCCACCGGGATGAACAGCAAGGCGCTGACCGTCATGTAGAAGAAAATGCTTTCCGCATCCATGCTGGCGTTGGCCAGCTTGATGAAGTAGGCCTGCAGGCCCCAGGCCAGCAGTACGCCCAGCGCCAGCAGGAACCACAGGCCGTACTGCTGCGGCGCACCGCCCGGCGTGTAGTCGAACAGCGGCAACGCGCAGACCGCCAGTGCGATGCCGGCCATGCCCATCATGCCGGTGCGCTCGCGCAGGAACAGGAACGACAATGCAATCGTCAGCACCGGCGACAGCGAGATCAAGGGGAAGATCAGGTAGGTCGGCCCCGCCTTCACCGCGTAGAACAGCACCATCTGCCCGCCGGCGCCGAGCAGGCCGATCGCCAGGCCATAAGCGACCGCGCGGCCGTCGCGGCGCACTTTCCAGCCGGCCCGCGCCAGCACGAACAGCGCCGGCGGCACCATGGTCAGCGCCCACACCACATAGATCAGCGTTTCAGGAAAGCCGTGCTGGCTGGGCAGCCCGGCAAACGCGCCCCACACGCCCCACAGCAGCGTGGTGGCCAGCGCATAACCCAGCCAGCCCGGGCGCCGCACGGCGGCGCCTTCGGTTGATATCGTGCTTGTCGTCGTATTCATGGCGCTCCGTCAGAATTTCACGCTCATGCCGGCCACGTAGGTGCGGCCCCAGGTCTCGAAGCCGTACAGCGCGTCGCTGCGGCCAAGGTTGGAGCGCATCACCGCATCGCCAAGATTCTTCCCTTCGACGAACAAGGTGATGTTGCGGGTCACGTCCCAGGATGCCGATGCCGTCACCCAGGTCAGCGCATCGACCTTGTTCGGATAACCCGCCAGCACGTTGGTGCTTTGCGTGTATTCACCAGTGTAGTCAAACGAAATCGAGGCGTTGATGCCGTTCTTTTCGTACAACAGGCCGATCGAGGACGCGGTCGGCGCCACCCCTTCCAGCTGGCCGACATACACGCCGTTCTGATAGGCCTTGGTCCAGGTCTTGGCGAACTTCGCGTTGAAGCCGAAGCCATTGTCGAACAGGTGCTGCACGCCCAGCTCCAGGCCGCGCACGCGCGCCTTGTCGCCGTTGACCGGGTGCGTCACGGTGTACAGGTAGCCTGGCACGCCGATATCCACATGCTCGTCGGTCTGGTAGGTGACGAAGTTCTTGATCTGTTTTGCAAAGATCGCCGCCGTGATGGCCGACTTGGGACGGTAGTACCATTCGGCCGACAGATCCTGCTGCACCGCCTCGGTCGGCTTCAGTTTCGGATCGCCGACCACGTTGAGGATGTAGCTGCGGTCCAGCGTGTTGTCGGTGCGGGTCGGCGCCAGCTTGTCCAGCGAGGGACGGGCCATCACCTTGGCCAGCGCGCCGCGCAGGACCACATCTTCATGCGCCCACCAGCTGATGTTCGCCGACGGCAGCAGCTTGGTGTAGCTGCCATCCTCCGACACCGGCACGGCCGGGCTGTAGACGATCTTCGGACTGCTGGTCGGGATGTTCGGCGTTGGGTCATCGATCGAGACGATCTTGTCGATCGCGCTCTTCGAGGTGGTCTTGGTGCGCACCAGCCGCGCGCCGACGTTGCCGCTCCAGTTTTCGCCGGACAGCTCCAGCTGGCCGTACAGGGTGGCGGTCTTTTCGCGCACCGAATACGAATCGGTCGGCACAAACACCGGCTGCGACTTGCTGACGTCATAGGTCTTGCCGGTCGGATTGCCGTCCGCATCCAGGATCGGCTTGCCGTCCAGCGCCTTCAGCGCCGCCAGATACGCCGCCACGTCGAACTTGACGAAGCTGCCGGGGAAGCTGCCGCCGGCGTTGCGCATGTAGTTCGGCAGCGTCATCGGCTGCACCACGTTGGCGCCCAGCGATGCAAACGTGGTGGAATACATGTCGCAGTACTGGCAGGCGCCGCCGCTCTTCTCGTTGCCGATCGAGTTGCGGTCCTTCTTGCGGTTGGTGGCGCTGGCGCCGAATTGCAACGCATCGATATGCCATGCGCCGCTCAGGGAAAGACGCCCGTCCAGCGAGGCGCCGTCGATGGTGTCCTTGATGTCGGTGCCGGTCAGGCCGGCGAAGTGCACGCCGTAGTCCTTGTTGCCCAGACGGCCGGCCGCGAGTTCGGTGGCCAGGTCGCGGCCATCTTGCAGTGTCACGCGGATGTCGGGGAAGCTGCCGTTGTTGGCGCGGTAGTAGCCGGTGTTATGGCCGGCGATGCCCGCCACCACGAAAGTATTCTTGCCGCCCGAATCGCGCTTCGAGGTCGAGCGGTACAGGTCACCCGTCAGCTTCAGATCGGGCGACGGTTTCCATTCGCCGCGCCAGCCGGCCTGCATGGTATCGACCACGCGGTCGGCGGTCACGTTGGACATTTCAGGAATCAGGTCGTGCACGGTCATGCTGGTGATCAGGTGATCCTTGACCACCACATCGGACCAGCGGTCCGGCGCATGCTCGATGTAGTAGGACTGCTGATAGCCGATTTGCGGCGAGTCCAGGCGCGTGGCCAGGCCATCCACCGTCATCTTGAAGGTCGGCGAGACTTTCCACTCAAACGCGCCGGACAGCGCGGTGCGCTTCTTCTCTTCAAACACGGAGCCAAACGAAATGCAGCATGGCGCCAGCAGATTGCTTTCACCAGATCCGATCACGCCATCGCCATTCACATCAAAGCTGCCCGGCGCATCGGCGTTATAGGTCTGGTAGCCCAGCGAATCGGTACGCACTTTGCGGCGGGACACCACCGCGCCCACCAGCACGCCCATGGTGTTGTCATTGAAGGTGTTGCTGATTACGCCGGACAGCTTGCCGCCATCCTTGCGCGACAGGTCATTGTGGTCGGCCTCGAATCGCACCGAGGCGTGATAGCCGGGATTGTCCATCGGGCGCGCGGAACGCAGATTGACCGAGCCGCCGATGCTGCCCTCCATCTGCGCCGCATCGGCCGACTTCATCACATCGGCGCCGCTGATCACCTCCGATGGCAGCACGTCGAACGCGAAATCTCGGCCGTCGCCATCGGTTGCCAGAATGCGTTTGTTGAGGGTCACGATGTTGTAACCGGAACCGAGGCCGCGCACATTGATGTACTGGCCCTCGCCGCCGCGGGTGCGCGATACCGAGATACCGGAGATGTGGGTCAGCGAGTCCGCCACGTTATCGTCGGGGAAGCGGCCCAGCTCAGTGGCCGAGATCGAATCCTGAATGACGTCGGCATTGCGTTTCAGTTCCAGCGATTTGGCCAGGGCGGCACGCGCGCCGCTCACCACCACCACCGGCGGCGCGGACGCATCGGCAGGCGCCGGCGCTTCCGTCTGCGCCTGAGCGAAAGCCATGCCGCATACCGCCATCTCCACCGCCGCCGCGATCAGGCTGCGCCGAAGTCCCTTTTCCATTCTGCTGCCCATACCAATTCTCCCTTGTTGTACTGTGTTTTGCCTGTGGTTTGTGACTTATGTAAGGATAGTAATTAGCAAAGAACGAAAACACAATAGACTTTCGATTTATTTCTTTTTGATGTTGTATTTTCGTTTTCTTTCGTTTCTACGTGAAATATCTTTCTCTGTGTTTCGATTCAACAATGTTTGATGGCATGGCAGCCACGATCTGGTAAGCTGCCATTTTTGACAAATCAACAGCAAAACCCATGCGACTCAGTAGTCAACGCCGCGCCGCGATTCTGGAAGCGCTGACCCAGCACGGTTCAGTGCAGGTCAACGAACTGGTGGAGCAAATGGGGGTCTCCGCGGTGACCATCCGCAGCGACCTCAGTGCACTGGAATCCCAGGGCCTGGCCACGCGCAGCCATGGCGGCGCCATGCTGGCCCGCACGCCGCCGGCAGAACAGAGCATCCGCCAGAAGGACGCCATCAACCACGATCAGAAAGAGCGCATCGGCGCTTACGCCGCGCGCATGGTGCAAGCGGGCGACAACATCATCATCGACTCCGGCACCACCACCATTTCGCTGGCGCGTCATCTGCGCGAGGCGCAAAACATCACAGTCATGACCAATGGCCTGAACATCGCCTGGGAGCTGGCCGATGCGCCGGGCGTGGACCTGATCCTGACCGGCGGCCTGCTGCGCAAGCAGTCGCTGTCGATCCAGGGCACGCAGGCCGAAGCCTGCCTGCAGGCTTACAGCTTCGACAAATTGTTCCTCGGCGTGGACGGTTTTGATCTGCAGTTCGGCGTCACCACCCACCACGAAGCGGAGGCCAGCCTGAATCACAAGATGGTGGAGCGTGCCAAGAAGATCATCGTGCTGGCGGATGCGTCCAAGTTCGGCCGCGTGAGCCTGCACCGAATCGTGCAGTTGGACAGCGTGCACACAGTGGTCACCGACGCCGGCATCAGCCCGGAATACCGCGACGGCCTGCTGGAAGCCGGCATCGAGCTGCTGATCGCGGAGTGACGTTGTGCTGAGCGGACGTATTCTCACCCCGAATGGCTGGATCAACGGCAGCATCGCTTTCGACCAGCGCATCCGGCACATCCGCGAGGACAATGGCGCGGACAGCACGCTGACCATTCTGCCCGGCTTCATCGACCTGCACGTGCATGGCGCGGCCGGCGTGGACATCATGCAGGGCGGCCACGCCGGCGCCACCGTGGCGCGCGCGCATGCGAAGCATGGCACCACCGCCATGCTGGGCACCACCATGACCGCCACCGACAATTCGATCCGGCGCGCCTTGCGCGGACTGGCGCCGGTCATTGCGCAGCGCCCGACTGGTGCCGCGCGCATGCTGGGCGTGCACCTGGAAGGTCCCTTCCTCAGCATTCACCGCCTGGGCGCGCAGCCGGCCGAACCGGTTGTGGTGGGCAGCATGGATCTGGTGCGCAGCTACCACGAACTGGCGCCGATCCGCGCCATGACGCTGGCAACCGAAGTCGATGGCCATCTGGCGCTGATCCCGCAGCTGAATACACTGGGCATCAGGGTGCAGATCGGCCATAGCAACGGCACCTATGAAGACGGGGTGGCGGCGCTGGAAGCCGGCGCCGCCGGCTTCACGCATCTGTACAACGGCATGACGGGCCTGAATCACTACAAGCCGGGCATCGCCGGCGCGGCCCTGGCGCATGCCGAATATGCGGAGATTATTCCGGACCTGCAGCACGTCGAACCGGGCGCGATCCGCGCGGCCCTGCGCGCGATTCCACGTCTGTACGGTGTGACCGATGCGACGTCGGCCACCGGCATGCCGGACGGCGAATATGGCCTGGGCAGTCAGCGCGTCTACAAATGCCTGGGCTGCGTGCGATTGGCCACCGGCTCGCTGGCCGGCAGCGTGCTGACCATGGACCAGGCCTTGCGCAATTTTGTCGGCCTGGGGCTGGATATGGCGGATGCCTCGAATCGCCTGTCGCTTTACCCGGCGGATTATCTGGGCGAGACGGAGCGCGGCCGTCTGGCGCCGGGCGCCTGGGCAGATATTGTGGTGCTCAACGCGGAATTACAACCGGTGGCCGTCTTCGTGGAAGGTGAAGCCATCGATCTGACGACCAACTAGACGGAGACTCGATGCAAGCACGCGCCATGGGATTCTTATTGTTCATCGCGGGGATGGGTGGACTGCTTTACGGTATCGACGTTGGCATTATCGCGGGCGCGCTGCCTTATCTTGAATCCACCGCCTCGGTGGCCTGGCGCCTCAGCGCGCAGCAGCTGAGTTTTATTGTGGCTGCGGTGTTGCTGGGTTCTGTGCTGTCTTCCCTGTTTGCCGGCGCGCTGGCGGACTGGATCGGCCGCCGCTGGGCCATGGTGCTGTCCGGACTGCTGTTCACCCTGAGCATTCCCTTGATTGCGCTGGCCGATGGCTACGTGCCGCTGCTGCTGGGCCGCCTGCTGCAAGGCGTGAGCGGCGGCCTGATTGGCGTGATCGTGCCTCTGTATCTGGCCGAATGCCTGCATGCGCGCCAGCGCGGACGCGGCGCGGCCTTGTTCCAGTTGCTGCTGACCGTGGGCCTGGTGGCGGCCGCGGTGATTGGCTTGATGCAGGCGCATTCTGTGGAGACGGCCACCGCCGCCGCCCGGCACCTGGCGGAAGGCGAGCGCGCGGCGGCGGTGTTTGCGGCCAAGGACCACGCATGGCGCAGCATCTTCTGGTGGTGCCTGACGCCTGGCATCGTCTTCACGGTGGGCGCGCTGCTGCTGGCCGAGTCGCCACGCTGGCTGGCGCGCCGCGGCCAGATCGAGGCAGCCCGCGCCGCCCTGCTGCGCACCCGCCCCGCCGACGAAGCCGCAGCCGAGCTGCGCGAGATCCTGCAAGTCCTTGCCCCTGCGGCGGATGCCGCCGCAGGCGGAACGGCCAAGGGCGCAAGCGCCACCGCGCACGCGCGCGCCGTGCCGGCCGATCCGCTTCTGAGCCGCCGCTACCTGCTGCCTTTCCTGCTGGCCTGCCTGATTCTCGCCTTGAACCAGGCCACCGGCATCAACTCGGTGCTGGCCTACGTGGTCAACATCCTGAATCAGGCCGGCCTGCCCGGCACCACCGCCAACGCCGGCGACGTGGTGCTGAAAGTACTGAACGCCCTGATGACCGTGGTGGCCGTGATCCTGGTCGACCGCAAGGGCCGCAAGTTCCTGCTGATGCTGGGCACCGGCGGCATCGTCACCGCGCTGCTGGCGGCCGGCCTGCTGTTCCGCAGCGCGGAATCCGGACAGCACGACGTGCGCCACGCCCTGCAAGCGCGCGTGCAGTCCGACAGCCTGTCGCTGCAACTGGACGCCGCCACCCTGCAAAGCTTCGGCACGGCCAACGCCGGCGGCGCGCCGGTGCAGCTGACGGTCGCCTATTCCTACGGCCCGTTCACCAATGTGCAAACCCGCCGCAGCGACGACCCCGCCCTGCCGGTGCTGCACATGAATCGCGAAGACACCGTGCAAGCCGACAGCGTGATCGGCGCCTTCTTCCGCAAGCTGCATCTGAATCCCTTTGCCGATCCGGCACAAGGCAAGACAGCGCCGCTGCACATCGAGCGCGCCGATCTGGCCGCCGTGCCGTCCGCCACGCACGGCTGGCAGGTGGCGCTGGCCATGTGCCTGTTTGTAGCTGGCTTCGCGGTCGGTCCGGGCGTGTGCGTGTGGCTGGCGCTGTCAGAGCTGATGCCGACCCGCATCCGCTCCAACGGCATGAGCATCGCGCTGCTGATCAACCAGTTCGTTTCGACCATGATCGCCGCCACCTTCCTGCCGACGGTGGGCCAGTACGGTTACGCGACCATGTTCTTCTGGTGGGCCGGCGCCACCCTGCTGTACTTCCTGACCGCCACCTTCCTGCTGCCCGAAACTAAAGGCAAGACGCTGGAAGAAATCGAGGCTCACTTCGCCCGCTGAGCGTTATCGCGGTAAAGATCCGCGATGCGCGGAATGAAGCGCTGCGGGTGGGCTCCCGCCAGGTTGGTCAGCACGACGACGGCCAGCCGCTGCTCGGGGTAGACGATAAAGGCGGCACGGGCGCCGCCTATCCCGGCCACCTGAAGCTCCGGTTTGGTCTGCAGCACCGGCCATCCCGCGCCCCAGGCGCCATCGGCGCCGCTATTGAGCTTTTCCGGAGTCCACATCCGCTGCAAGCTCGATTGGCTGATCAACTGCCCTTTCGATAACGCGATTAGCCAGCGCGCGACTTCGTCGGCTGTCGACTGAATGCCGCCGCCAGCCCACAAGCCGTAGGGAATGTCATAGAACCAGTGGGACAGGCGATTGCTATCATCTTTTGCCGACGTGCCACGCGGGGAGTAAGCATAGATGATCGCCGCGTTGGAGACCAGATCGTAGCTGTCGCCAAACGTCGACAGCGGCATGCCGACCGCAGCGAATTGACGCTCGGCGATGTAACGCTCATACGGCAGCTTGCCCTGCTTGCTGATGATCTGCGCCAGCAAGGCATAGTTAGTCTGGTTATAGGCGAACACTTCGCCGGGAGCAGCGGCGACCGGGCGGGATTTCGCGCCGCGCCACGCAGCCGCTTCGCCGCCACCCTCAATGGAGCCTTGCTGGCCCACGATATCTGGCAGGCCAGAGGTATGGCCCAGCAATTGGCGCACGAGGATCCCACGCCAAGCCGCTGGCAAGTCATCCAGGTAGCGGGACAGTGGCGCGTCAAGATCGACCAGTCCCGCTTCCGCCAATTGCATCATGGCGACACCGGTGAAAGCCTTGGTGGCGGAATTCAGCGGAAAGCGGATGGCACGCGTGGCCGGGATACGGTTCTCGACGTTGGCCAGGCCGTAGCTTTCCGAAAGGACGACCCGCCCGTCCTTGACCACAGCGATTTGCAGGCCGGGTATGCGCTGCTCCTGCATAATATTTTGTATTGACTGCTTCGTCAGGTCGTTGGCTTCTTCGATACTGCCAGCGCCGGCACTGAACGCGTAACAGCACAACACTGAGGCAAGGAGGCGTGGGATCATGGATGTGCGCCTCAGGCCGGAGCCAGGCATTCCTCCAGCGTCAGTTCCAGCAGTGGGAAGTGGCCCGTCTCCACTTTGAAGAAGGCCGCCTGTGGGAAGATCGCTTCCCACACAGCGCGGTCTTTTTCCGCATCGATCATCGGGTCGTAGGCGCCGAACAGCACCGATACCGGCCCGGTGAACGGGCTTTGTACCGGCGTGTGATCGAGCGCGGAAAAATCGTCCGAGGTGGCCACCGAGGTGGGACCATCGAAGGCGCCCGGCTGCTGAATCAGTTCCGCAAACGAACGCGCTGCTTGCGCGCCGCCGTTCGGGCCGAAATACAGCTCCGTCACATCCGGCAGCAGCGACAGCGCGCCAAACACATCCCAGAAGCGCGGACGGCCCGGGTCTTCCTCATACATGGCCAGGGCGGTGGCCAGCTTGCCGGCATGTTCGTGGTCGGTATGCACGCGGAAGGCGCGGCGCGCGAAGCGCAAGGCGGCATCTTCCGGATTGTAGGTCGGCGCCAGCAGCACGATGTTCCTGACCTGCTCCGGCGCCTGGCGCGCGAGATGCACCGCCAGATGGGCGCCGAAGGAACTGGCCATCACGGTCAGCGGCTGGCCGGCTTCGGCGGCAACGCGGCGGAACTCGGCCAGCGTGGCGTCCAGCAGATCGCGGTACGGCCGTTCGGCGCAGGGTTTGGCCAGCGGCTGGTGCCACCAGTGGACGTGGCGGGCGTCCGGATAGCGGGCGCGCTCAAACACCGGACCCAATCCGGGACCGCCGTGCAGATAAAAAACCGAAGGTGCTGCCATGTTCTCTCCTTTGCATATGCAACGGCCATTATAAATATTGTTGATTGACATTGCCAAAAACCCGGCTCAAGATCGCTGCATGAAAAAATATCTCCTCGCCCTCTCCCTGCTGCTGGCGGCAGGCGCTCCCGCCCAGTCCCAGGTGCTGTCCGTGCGCGACCAGGCCACGGTCATCAACGAACTGCTGGTCGACCGCTTCGACAATCTGCTGCCGGTCATCATGCAGCAGACCGGCATCGATATGTGGGTGGTGGTCTCGCGCGAGTACAACGAAGACCCGGTGCTGAAGACCATGCTGCCGGCCGAATGGCTGAACGCGCGGCGTCGCACGGTACTGGTGTTCTACCGCGACGCCAACAGCGGCAAGGTGGAGCGGCTGGCCGTGGCACGCTACAACGTCGGCAAGAGCATCACCGCGGCCTGGGACATGAAGAAATTCCCGGACCAGTGGGCCGCGCTGGTGGACATCATCAGGCAGCGCAACCCGAACAGGATCGCGCTCAACACCTCGACCCACTTCGCCCACGCCGACGGCATTGACCATACCGAGTATAACGAGCTGCTGGCAGCCCTGCCGGCCGAGCTGAAAAAGCGCGTGGTGTCGGCCGAACCGCTGGCGGTGCGCTGGCTGGAGTCGCGCACCGAGCGTGAGATGCAGATCTACCCGCAACTGGTGAATGCCACGCACAAGATTATCGAGGAAGGCTTCTCCGAGCGCGTGATCACGCCCGGCATCACCACCGCCGACGATGTGGTGTGGTGGTTCCGCCAGAAGATCCGTGACCTGGGCTATGACACCTGGTTCCACCCATCGGTGGAAATCCAGCGCACCGGCAAAGGCCTGGCCAATGCCGAGGTGATCGTGCCGGGCGATCTGCTGCACGTCGACATCGGCATCACTTACCTGCGCCTGAACACCGACATCCAGCAGCACGCCTACGTGCTGAAGCCGGGCGAGACTGCCGCGCCGGCCGCGCTGGCCAAGGCCTTCGCCAGCGCCAACCGCCTGCAGGATATTTTGACGTCCAACTTCCAGCAGGGCCGCAGCGGCAATCAGGTGCTGGCGGCAGCGCTGCAACAGGCCAAGGCCGAGGGCATCAACCCGACCATCTACACCCATCCGATCGGCTACCACGGCCACGCGGCCGGTCCGGCCATCGGCATGTGGGACATGCAGGGCGGCGTGCCGGGCACCGGCGACGACCTGCTGCGCTACAAGACCGCCTATTCGATCGAACTGAACGCCGCCGCCACCATCCCGGGCTGGAAAGAGCCAGTGCGCATCATGCTGGAGGAGGATGCCTATTTTGATGAAAGTGGCGTGCGCTACATCAACGGCCGGCAGAAATCGCTGTTCCTCCTGCCACGGCCGGCCCCATCTGTTGAGTAGGGAAAACAAATAATTCCAGCAGGCTCTGGAGTGCCCAAAAGCGGCGACATTTGCGATCATAGCGGAATCGGACGCGAGGCCAAAACGTCCGCCCCCTCTGCTTTTTTGGCCCCAACCCAACTGGAGCAACGCTTATGAACTCGTTTGTGGAAACGCTGTCCCCGGCAGCCCGAAATCACGCAGAAGCCCGCATTGATTATTACGCCGACCTGACCCAGTCGGTGCTGCGCTCGCTGCGCCAACTGTCCGAGGTCAATGTCCAGTTCAGCCGTGACGTGCTGGACGAATCCACCGCCGCGCTGCGTTATGCGCTGCTGACCCCGCCCAACGAACGCCATCCGGAAAACACGCCGCAGCAAGCCGGCGCGCTGCTGCAAAAGCTGCAGGCCTATCACCAGCAGCTGGCGCAGGTGGTGACCGACTTTCAGTCCGACATCAACCAGATCGCCCAGGAGCATGTGCCGCAAGCGGCGCGCACCGCCACCGAGCTGGCCGACGCCGGCCGCAAGGCTGCCGGCAAGCATCTGATCGACGAAGCCAGCCGCTTTGCCACCATGGCCCAGCAAAACCAGGCCATGCAGCCGCCAGCCTCGATGCAGAACGCGCAGGAAGGCAACAAGAATTAAGCGGCGTTACGGTCCGCCGCGCGCGCCGGTGGCGGCGTACACCTGGCCGCTGGCGTAGCTCGACTCGTTCGACGCCAGCAGCACATATACGCCCGCCAGCTCGGCGGGCTGGCCCGGCCGCTTGAGCGGCGTGTCGGCGCCAAACTCGGGCAGCTTGTCCGGCGGCTGCCCGCCTGTCACCTGCAGCGGGGTCCAGAACGGCCCCGGCGCCACGGCATTCACGCGGATGCCTTTCGAGGCCAGCTGCTTGGCCAGTCCCTTGGTGAAAATCATGATCGCGCCCTTGGTGGCGGCGTAATCGATCAGGTTTTCGCTGGGATCATAGGCGTTGACCGAGGCGGTGTTGATGATGGCCGCACCCGGCTTGAGCAGCGGCACCGCGGCGCGGGTGATCCAGAACATGGCGTACACATTGGTCTTGAAGGTTTCGTCGAATTGGGCGCTGCTGATGTCGACGATGCTGTCGCGCGAAAACTGGCGCGCGGCATTGTTGACCAGAATGTCCAATCCGCCCAGTTCGCGCGCGGCGTCGGCCACCAGCTTCTTGCAGAACGCCTCATCCTTGATATCGCCCGGAATCGCCACCGCCTTGCGGCCTTCGGCGCGGATCAGTTGCACCACCTCGCGCGCGTCGGCCTCTTCGGCAGGCAGGTAATTGATGGCCACGTCCGCGCCTTCACGCGCGTAGGCGATGGCGGCCGCGCGGCCGATGCCCGAGTCGCCGCCGGTCAGCAGCGCCTTGCGCCCTTTCAGCCGGCCCGAGCCCTTGTAGCTGGTTTCGCCGTGATCGGGGCGCGGCGACATCTTGCTGGCCAGGCCGGGCCACGGTTGCTGCTGCTTGGGAAATGGCGGCCTGGGGTAGGCCTGGGCGGGGTCGCGCGGCAGCTGGCTGGGGGCGTCCGCGCCCGGTTGCGCGCCGGCGGGCGCCACTGCCGCGCCCAGCAGGCCGGTGGCTGCCGCGCCGACCAGCGCGCGGCGCGAATGATTCGGTGTATCCATGACGGTTCCTTTCTCGGTGAGAAGGGCCATCATTCGCCGTTTCGCCGCCGGGCTCTGTGCGGCGGCACGCTTACAGGAAGCGGTCCGGAATATCGCTGGCGAACGGATACATCGAGAAGTACGGCTTGGCCTCATCCAGCACCTGCTTGACCGAGGGCCGGGTGACCAGCCGTTCGAAGTAACTCTGCAAGTGGTGGTATTCCTCCGGGAACGGCAACAGCGTGGCGGCGTAGAACAAGGCCGGCGCCGCCGCGCAATCGGCCAGGCTGAAGGCCTCGCCGCACATCCAGCTGCGCGTGCTCATGCGCTTTTCGATCATCTTGTACGCCGTCTTGAGCTTGGTGCGCTCCTTGGTCTGGTCGCAACTGAGGCCGGTCAGGTGGGCGATGACGATGGTGGTCACCGGCTCTTGCACATAGTTATCAAAGAAGCGGTCCCACAGGCGCACGTCGAGCGCGTCATCCCAATCGGCCGGAATCATGGGCTGGGCGCCCGGATAGTGGCGGTCCAGATATTCGATGATGATCGAGGTTTCCGGCACGTCGCGCCGGTGGGTCTGGTCGCGCAGCACCGGGAATTTGCACAGCGGCCAGATGGCCTCCAGCTCGGCGCGGTCGGCCTCGTCGCCGAGGTTGATGATGCGCTTGTCGAACGCGGTGCCGTTCTCGTACAGCGCAATCAGCACCTTGTGACAGAACGAGGCCAGTGGGTGGTAATACAGGGTCAGTGACATGGTCAGCTCCAGAATGCGATACCAAAGATTTCAGCAAATGATACTTCAGCGGCAGCGATAGCGGCGGTCATTAAATGCTGGGAAACTTCCGCGGTCTTAAGCCGGGCAATCAGGCACCGGCGGACCACTGAACGGGAACCCACCATGCGCCATGCAATCACGATAACCCTCCTCTCCCTGTGCGCCTTCAGCGGCAAGAGCTTTGCCGAAGACGCCAAGCCGGCCACGCCCGGCGACAGTTTCACCGCCGGCATCGGCCTGGCCTATGTGCCGGAATATGCCGGCGCCGACAAGAGCCGGGTACTGCCCCTGCCCTTCCTGGAGAAAACCTACGCCAACGGCGTCTTCCTCAGCACCCAGCGCGGCATCGGCTACCAGACCGAGGTGGGCGACGTCAAGTTCAGCGGCGCGCTCGGCTACGATGGCGGCCGCAAGGACCGCAAGGAAAACTACTTCTCCGGCTCGGATGCGCTGAAAGGCATGGGCAAGATCGAGGGCGCGGCGCAGGCTGTGCTGAGCGTGGGCTATCAGGTCGGCAAGGTCGGCCTGAGCCTGACCACCAAGCAGAATCTCGGCCACCGCGAGTATGGCGCCACCTACACGCTGGGACTGGAGGCGCCGCTGTATACCAGCGCCAGCGACCAGATCGGCTTTGGCGCCTCGGCCGAGTATGGCGACCGCAAGCACGTGCAAACCTACTTCGGCGTGACGGCGCGCCAGAGCGCCGCTTCCGGCTACCGGGCTTATACGCCCAAGGCCGGCTTTGAGAACGTCACGGCCGGCGTCAACTGGACCCACATCATCGACAGCAACTGGGCGGTGCGCAGCGTGCTGGGCGTATCGCATCTGACCGGCGACGCCGCCGACAGCCCGCTGACCAAGCGCAAAACCACGCCGATGGTCCTGACGGCCCTGGTGTACAGGTTCTAAGCTGCCATGGAGTATCATTGACGAAAACTCATCGTTGAATCAATGACACTCCTCGCTTTTCTCCTCCTTGCCCTGGCCCTGTGTTCGGTGTGGACGCCGCCGCTGAGGGCGGTGCGCCGTGCGCCACCGCTGTGGCTGCTATTGTTCGTGATGGCCATGGCCTGGGGCCTGGTGGCCGGCGTGCTGGAACCGGTCGCCATCGCCGCGCTGGTGCTGCTGGCTGGCGCTGCCTATGCCTGCGCCCGCGCGCCGCGCACGTGGATGCGGCTGGCGTACGGCGCGCTGACCGGCGTGCTGGCGTTGGCGCTGGCCATGCACAAGCTGCCGGGCTTTCATAATCCGCGGCTGCTGGATGGGGTGGTGCTGTCGGCCGGCGCGGCGCCATTCACGCTGTATGCCAATTTCGACAAGGGCGCGGTCGGGCTGATTCTGCTGGCCTTGCTATGCCAGCGCGTAGGCGCCTGGGGCGAGCTGGGCGCGGTGCTGCGCCGCACGGCGCTGCTGCTGCTGCTGACCATCGTGGCCACGCTGGGCTTTGCGCTGGCGGCCGGCGTGGTCGGCGTCGATTTCAAACTGCCGCGGCAGGCGCCGTTGTTTATCGGCGTGAATCTGCTGTTCACAGTGGTGGCGGAAGAGGCGTTCTTTCGCGGCTTCCTGCAGGCGCGGCTGGCGTCGGCGCTGGCGCGTTTGCACTGGGGACCGTGGCTGGCGGTGATGGTATCGGCGCTGCTGTTTGGCGCGGCGCACCTCGGCGGCGGGCTGCGCTATGGCATACTCGCAACGATCGCCGGTCTCGGCTACGCGCTGGCTTACCAGCGCACGCAGCGCATCGAGGCGGCCATTCTGGTACACATCGCGCTGAACGCGGTGCATTTTATTGGTTTTACTTACCCGGCCAGGTTACACGGTGTCTGATTCTTCCCTTACTTCCCGCACCCTGCCCGGCGCGGTGGCCGGCCTGGTCGGCACCGCCACGGTGCTGGCCCTGCTCTACTTCGGCCGCGATGTGCTGATTCCGATCACGCTGGCGTTCATTTTCAGTTTCCTGATCGCGCCGTTCGTGCGCGCCTTGCGCCATCTTGGCCTTGGCCAGACCACCTCGGTCTGCACCGGCGTGCTGGTGGTGACCGTAACGCTGCTGGCGATCGGCGCGGTGATCGTGCAGCAGGTCGGCATGATGGGCGCCAGCTTGCCCAAGTACCAGGACACCATCGCCGCCAAAATCGAGACGCTGGACCAGTTGACGCGCGGCACGCTGGGCAGCCTGGGCGGGCCGGCGGGCCAGTTGATCGAGCATTTCACCAACGATAGCGGCAGCGGTGCGCAGCCGGTGCTGCAGGACGATGGCAGCGTGAAGACGCCGGTGCTGGTGGAAATCCACGAGCCGGCCTTGAAGCCGTTCCAGCTGCTGGGCAAGATCGCGGCTTCGGTGTGGCCGCCGCTGGAGACCGCCGGCATCGTGTTCGTGGTGTTGATTTTCGTGCTGCTGGAACATGAATCGCTGCGTGACCGCTTCATCCGTCTGGCCGGCGGCGGCGACTTGCGCGCCACCACCATTGCCGTCAACGATGCCGGCGAGCGGCTGTCGCGCTTTTTCATTTCGCAGTTTCTGGTGAACATCGCCACCGGGCTGGCGGTGTGGCTGGGCTTGAGTCTGCTGGGGCTCGGGCAGGCGCTGCTGTGGGGCACCATGACGGCGGTGCTGCGTTTCATTCCCTACGTCGGGGTGTGGATGGCGGCGTTTTGCGCCACCCTGCTGGCGGCGGCGGTCGATCCGGGCTGGTCGCTGGCCTTGATGACGCTGGGCTTGTTCCTGGCGGTGGAAATCATCGTGGCGCAGACCATCGAACCCAAGCTGTACGGGCATACCACCGGCCTGTCGCCGCTGTCGGTCGTGGTGTCGGCGATTTTCTGGAGCTGGATCTGGGGACCGGTGGGGCTGGTGCTGTCGACGCCGCTGACCCTGTGCCTGGTGGTGGCGGGCCGCTACATCCGCGCCTTGAAGGTGCTGGAGATCATGTTTGGCGAACTGCCGGCGCTGACCATGCCGCAGAATTTTTATCAGCGCGCACTGTCGGGCGATGCACATGAGATCGTCACCAGCGCCAAGCGTTACATGCAGCACAAATCGCTGGCCGAGTATTGCGACGGCGTGCTGCTGCCGGCGCTGCATCTGGCCAATTTCGATTTGAAGGACAGCGCCATCACGCCAGATGAAGAAGAGAAAGTCACGTCGTCCATCATTGCCGTGATCGAGGCGCTGAGCGGCAATCCCAAGTGGTGGAAAAAACGCAAGCGCAGCAGTGTGCTGGCCGGCGGCGGCATTGGCCGTCAGCTGCGCGAGCGGCGTATTTCGGACACCGGCGAGTGGCAGGGATCGTTTGATGTGCCGGCAGGCAGCCTGGTGCTGAGCATCGGGCTGGGATCGGCGTACGCGGAGCTGGCGACCGAGATTCTGGTGCGCATCCTGCGCGAGCAGAAAATCGATGCGCGCAGCATGAGTTTTGAGGATCTGGACAAGCCGGCACCGCCGGAAGCGTCACCGGAATTGGTGGCGATAGTGTGCCTGGTGAGCGTTAATCCGCTGCAGGATTGCGAGCTGATGACGCAAACGCTGGAACGCATGCGCCGCGATCTGCCGCATTGCAAACAGTTTGCCTTGCTGCTGCCGAGCCCGTTCGAGAATCCGGATTTGAAAACCTGCGTCTTCCCCACCGCCGACCATGTCTCGCGCTCGTACGAGGATGCGGTGCACAGCTGCCAGCTGGCCATGAAAGGCCGCGCGACTTTATGAAAACCCTGCTCCTGTTTGGCACGCTGCTTGCTGCCGCGCCCGCCCTGGCGCAAACCACGCTGGCCGACATCAACGCGCGCGGCGTGCTGCGGGTCGGCAGCACCGGCGATTACAAGCCGTTCAGCTATCGTGCTGGTCAGGCGGAATTTATCGGATTGGATGTGGAGCTGGCCGGGCAGCTGGCGCAGGCGATCGGCGTGAAGCTGCAGATCGTGCCGACCAGTTGGCCGACACTGATGAGTGATTTGGGCGCCGGCAAGTTCGACATCGCACTGAGCGGCATATCGGTGACGGCCGAGCGCCAGAAGCAGGCCTTGTTTTCGCTCAGCTATCTGCGCGATGGCAAGACGCCGATCACGCGTTGCAGCGAGCAGGCGCGCTTTCAGACGCTGGCACAGATCAACCAGCCGGGCGTGCGGCTGATCGTCAATCCCGGCGGCACCAATGAGCGTTTTGCGCGCAGCTATGCGCCGCAGGCGCAGCTGATCGTCTATCCGGACAACGTCACCATCTTCGGCCAGATCGTTGCGGGCGCCGCCGATCTGATGATGACTGACGCGATCGAAACGCGCCTGCAGCAGCGCCTGCATCCCGAGCTGTGCGCCGTGCATCCGGAGACGCCGTTCGACAGCGCGGAGAAAGCCATCATGCTGCCGCGTGACGATGCTTTCAAAGCCTATGTCGACCAGTGGCTGGGTCAACGCATGGCCGATGGCGGCGTAAAAAAGAGTCTGGACCGCTGGCTGGACTTTGCCTGGAAGCTGGAGCCGTTGCGGCAGGCAATCGATCAACGCCTGCTGCTGGCGCCGGCCGTGGCGCGCGCCAAATGGAATGTGCAGGCGCCGATCGAAGATCTGCCGCGCGAAGCGCAGGTGATCGCGGCCGCGGTGCAGCAAGGCCGCGCGCTGGGACTGCCGGATGCGCTGGTGGAGACGGTCTTCAAGGCACAGATTGAAGCTTCCAAGACTGTCCAGCGCGAGCTGTACGCACAATGGAAAGCCAAGCAAGCCGGGCACTTCGACGACGCGCCCGATCTGGCGAAAACCATCCGCCCCGAGCTGGACCGCATCACTGTCCAGCTCCTGCGCTCCATCGCCGATAATCAGGCCACGCTGAAAACTGCCGCGCGCAGCATGCGGCCGCTGGAAGCCGCCGCCATCAGTCCTGCGGCGGCGGCACAGGCGCTGGCACCGTTTGCTGCAGACTTTCGGAGGGAATGATGGCTAAGCGGTTGCTGATTACCGGATGGGTACAGGGCGTGGGTTACCGCGCTTCGTTTGAGCGGCAGGCGGTGGCGCTGGGGTTGCGCGGCTGGGTACGCAATCGGCGCGACGGCTCGGTGGAGGCGGAAGTGGATGGCGATGCCGCTGCGCTGGATGCCATCATCAGCTGGGCGCGCCAAGGCCCGCCTGCCTCGCGTGTGGATCAGGTCGCCGTCGAGGAGGCGGCTTCCTATGAGGACGCGTTCAGGATATTGCCGACGGTCTGACGCCGTTTGGTGCGGAAGAAGTCCCAGGCCGCTTCCGCGACTTCGAGGTCGGCGTTTTGCAAGCCGGTCAGCCAGTTAATAAAACGCGGATAGCGCTTCAGGCGGCTGGGCTCGGCATGGCCGGCGCCGTTGATGCGGTACAGGCCGACCTGCAAGCCATCCGTCTGCCCCCACATGTGGCGGGTGACGCTGGTTCTGGCTTGCGGATCAGTTTTCGGCAGATGCGTGATGTCGGGCGTGTCCGGCAGGCCGGCCAGCTCGCGCCAGGCGTGCACGCTGGCTTCGATGCCACGTACCGGTTCGGCAAATCCAAGCGCGTACCAGGGCTTGCCGCCGCGATAGCAGATCAGCGGATCGGCGGTGCAGCCAAAAATCAGTGCCGGCAGCGGCGTGGCCGGCTCTCTGGCGCGGCCTGGCAGCGGCATGCCGGCCAGCACGACCGAGAACGCCGCCAGCTTGTGCGGCAGCGCGGTGGCCACGGCATACGCCATCCAGCCGCCGCGCGAGACGCCAATCAGATAGACGCGCTGCGGATCCACCTCCAGATGGGCAACCGCGTGGTCGATCAAGGCGCCGATGAAGGCGACGTCATCCTTCCTGGCGATGCGGGCTGGCGACGCAAAGCAGTCGCTCCAGCCGCCCTTGCCTGCGTCCGGCGCCATCACCACCAACTGCTCGCGCGCCGCAATGTCCAGCCACAGCGAGAGCGGCGATGGCGGAAATGCCTGTCCCAGCACTTGTTCCGCCGAAGCGCCAGCGCCATGCACCACCAGTACCAGGCCGCGCTTGCCGGGCATCGCAGCCGACGGCGCTGCCACCAGGTAACGGCGCGCGCCTTCCGGACGCTGAAGCATGGCCGTCGCGGGCACGAGGCTGGGGCCGGTGCTGTCGCTGGTCCCGCGCAGGAATTGGTGCAGCTTTGCGGTCACGTCCGGCATAGATGTCCTGTTTGGATATATCAGGCCGATAGCATAACCGAAGTTAAGGTTTTGATATTTATCAAACATTGCCACTGCGTGTCCGAATGTCAGAGCTGACCCCGATGTGTTTATCTGGCAACGGGTTGTGTTGCGGGCGCTACCCGGACTTGACAGGCGGGGTTTCCCGTTATCCGAAATAGGTTGCCATTCGGAAAAATTGGACTATGATGTAGTTGTTACTGGACCTAAACAACGTCTGAGGCATAAAAATTATTATGACGCTCCATGAGTCCCACGCCGTCCTGATCCGCAAAGGACCACCACGGCCCCAAGACGCGATAGCGCCCTTCACGGCGGTGGCCGGCAATTCGTTTGAGATGACCACCGAAGACGAGATCGGCGATGCGCTGACCTTGCTGGCTGAACACGGCGACGCCATTTCCATGTACGCCCCCGGCAGCCGCGAACCCATCCTCGGACGCATTCTGTCGGTCGATCCCGAATTGCCCCATTTTGTGGTGGAGCTGAATGACGGCGCCGAGCTGGTGCCCGGCAAGATTACCTTTGTCACCACCCTGCGCTCGGCCAAGCTGCAGTTCCGCCTGTCGAGCGATGACTGGACCCCGGTCCCCGGCCAGCCGCTGCATATTCCCATGGTGTTCCCGGAAACCTGCACGGTGCTGAACCGGCGTTCTACCGAGCGCGTGGAAACGCCGCTCGGGGTTACTTGCATGGCCTCGTTCGCCATCAATGAAAGCACCGAGCACGAGTTGCCGGTCTACGATATCTCGCTGGGCGGCATCGGCATGCATTGCTCGAAAAACCGCGCCAAGGGCCTGATCAAGGGCCGCAAGCTGCAGAATGTGGTGCTGGAGATGGGCGAGGTGACGATCGAGGTGGCGGAAATGGAAATCCGCTTCGGCCGCTCGTTCCGCTCTTTCCTGCTGGGTGAACAGCTGCATCTGGGTTGCATGTTCACCAAGCTGTCGCCGGAAGCCACAGCCAAGATCGCCAATGTGATCGATCAGATCAACCATCCTTAGCCGCGCACTCCGTTAGGCTGCGAACAGACCTGCTCAGCCAGCAACGTAAGCTCTTTGGTAAGCTAACAAGGAGCTATCATGTCTATTCAGTTCGCCAGCGATACCGAACACGCCGCCAGCGTCAAGGCGGCACTTCATTCACAACAGCAAGCGCCCTTCCCGCTGACTATCAGTCAGCTGTTTTTGCGCAGCAGTCCGGAGCAGCGCGCGGAGCTGCTCAATCAGTTGCTGGCCAATGTCAGCCCGGAGATGCGCACCGCGCTGGCCGGCAGCATCGGCAGTTTCAGCGATGACGGTAGCCAGCCGCACGTTACGCCCGAACAGACCGAGCAGATTGCGCCCGGACAGGTGGAGGAAATAGCCGCCACCGCCGAGCAGCATACGCCCGGCGTGATCGCGCAGCTGCAGGCCGCGCACGAGGCGCTCTGATGCCTTAGCCCGGCAGCAGTTCGGGCTGCGGTTGCACCACCGCGGTTTTCGGGATGCAGACGATGAAGGTGCTGCCTTTGCCGGCTTCCGATTTGATCTGCAGCGTGCTGCCGTGGCGCAGCAGCACGTGCTTGACGATCGCCAGCCCCAGGCCGGTGCCCTGGGTTTCGCGCGAGCGGCTCTTGTCGACCCGGTAGAAGCGCTCGGTCAGGCGCGAGATGTGTTCCGGGCTGATGCCGATGCCGGTGTCTTCCACCATGAATTTGGCGCCGCCTTCATATTCTTTCCATATCAGGTGGATCTTGCCGCCGGCCGGGGTGTAGCGCACCGCGTTGGAGGCCAGGTTGCCGAAGGCGCTGTGCAGTTCTTCGTAGGAGCCCAGCACGTCCGGACCGCTGACTTCCATGGTGATGTCGTGCTTGCCGGCCGACAGCGCGCGCGCTTCGCGCAGCACCTGGTCCATCAGCTTGCCCACACCCACCGGGTCGGGCCGCATCGGGTAGTCCACCGATTCCAGGCGCGACAGGGTCAGCATGTCTTCGATCAGGTGCTGCATGCGGTGGCCCTGCTCGGTCATCAGCTTGAGGTGGGCGGCGCGGGTGGCGGCGTCCAGACCTTCTTGCGCGGCAATTTCCAGGAAGCCGACGATCACCGTCAGCGGCGTGCGCAGTTCGTGCGAGGCGTTGGCGATGAAGTCGCGCCGCATTTCTTCGATGCGCTCGGTTTCGGTGGCGTCGTGCGTGACCAGGATCTGGCGCCGGTTTTCAAACGGGATGATGTGCACGATCAGCTTGCGCTCGCGGAAGCTGATGGTCAGCGGCTGGTCGTAACGGCCCAGGATGATGTAATCCATGAAGTCCGGATTGCGCACCAGGTTGGTCACGCGCATGCCCTTGTCGCGCTCGTTGCTCAGGCCGAGGTGTTTTTCGGCGGCCGGGTTGCACCATTCCAGGAACAGGACGTCGTCCATGATGGCCACGCCATCGGGCAGCAGGTGCATGGCCTGGCGGAAGCGCGCCAGCCATTCGGTCAGCTCGGCCTGGTTTTTCTCGTCTTCGCGCCGCATGCGGTACAGGCGCGAGAAGATGTTGGTCCATTCGCCCCAGCCGTCCGGCAGCTTGGCGCTTTGCGGATCATCCATCCAGTTGCTCAGCTGGTAGAGGTAGGACAGTTGCGTGAACACCAGCGCCAGCATGGCGATCAGCGCCAGGATCAGGCCGTTGACCCAGCCGAACATCCAGCCCGCCAGCGCGCAGGCCGCCAGGATGATGGCGGTGCGCAGCGCCGCAGGCACCCAGAACACCAGTTTTGGATTCATTTAAAACTCAGCTTTTTTCCGACAGCATGTAGCCGACACTGCGCACGGTTTTGATCAGGTGCTCGGCTTCTTTCAGGGCCTTGCGCAGGCGCAGCACATGCACGTCGACGGTACGCTCCTCGATCACCACGTGATCGCCCCACACTTTGTCCAGCAGCTGGCTGCGCGAGAACACGCGTTCCGGATGCGCCAGCAGGAATTTCAACAGTTTGTATTCGGCATGGCCGATGTCGATTTTCTGGTCGTCCATCGACACCGTGCAGCTGACCGGGTCCAGCATGATGTTGGCCGCGCGCATGGTCGCCTGCGCGTGTTCCGGCGCCTTGCGCCGCAGCAGCGCCTTGGCCCGCGCCAGCAGTTCGCGCGGCGAGAATGGTTTGGTGACGTAGTCGTCGGCGCCGGTGTTGAGGCCGGCCAGCTTGTCTTCTTCCATGCTTTTGGCGGTCAGCATGATGACCGGGATGTCGTTGAACTGACGGTCCGAGCGGATGCGCGACAGCAGGCGCAGACCGGTCGAATCCGGCAACATCCAGTCCAGCAGAATCAGTTGCGGGGTCTTGCTCTGGATGAAGTCCCAGGCCTCCCCCGCGCTTTGCACGGCGCAGCAGTTCCAGCCCGCATCGCGCAGCGAAAATGTCACCAGCTCGACAATCGCCGGTTCGTCTTCAACAATCAGTACAGTGGTTTTATCAGATGCCATGTGTGGTGTTATTCAGCTTGCTCAGGCTGTTCTTCCAGTGCGTGGGACTTGGTGTGGCGGATGTCCTTGCCTTCCACCACGTAGATCACGTATTCCGCGATGTTCTTGGCGTGGTCGCCGATGCGCTCGATCGCCTTGGCCACCCACAGGGTGTCCAGCGCGGCCGAGATGGTGCGCGGATCTTCCATCATGAAAGTGATCAGGTTGCGCATGATCGAGCGGAATTCGTGGTCGATCACGGCATCCTGGGCGATCAGTTGCAGCGCCTGCTTGCCGTCGTTGCGGGCAAAGGCGTCCAGCGCGTCGTGCAGCAGGTCCGAGGTGTTGTTGGCAATCCCGCGCACCATTTCATAGTGGTTGACGGTCACCGCGCCGCGCGCGTGCAGCGCCTTGGCCACGCGGGCGATCTTGGTGGCTTCGTCGCCTATGCGCTCCAGGTCGGTGATGACCTTGATGGTGGCCATGATGGTGCGCAGGTCGTTGGCGGCCGGCTGGCGGCGCACGATCAGGTGGCTGCACTGGTCGTCCAGCTGCACTTCCAGCTGGTTGACGGCGTCGTCTTCGCGCATCACGCGGTCGGCGCGCTCGGAATTGCCAATGCGGAAGCAGGTCATGGCGTCAAGGAACTGGGTCTCGACGATGCCGCCCATCAGCAGCACTTTGCTGCGGATGGCTTCCAGCTCGTTGTCATACTGTTTGGATGAATGTTCACCGATCATGCTGCACTCCAATTGTGAGTAGTATTATAAGATGGATCAGCCGAAACGGCCGGTGATGTAATCCTGGGTCTCTTTGCGAGCCGGATTCATGAAGATCTGGTCGGTTTCGCCGAATTCCACCAGCTCGCCCAGGTACATATAGGCGGTGTAGTCCGAGCAACGGGCCGCCTGCTGCATGTTGTGGGTCACGATGGCGATGGTGTAGTCCTGCTTCAGCTCGGAGATCAGTTCTTCCACTTTCGAGGTCGAGATCGGGTCCAGTGCCGAGGTCGGCTCGTCCAGCAGCAGCACGTCCGGTTTCACCGCCACGCCGCGCGCGATGCACAGGCGCTGCTGCTGACCGCCGGACAGCGACAGGCCGCTCTTGCTCAGCTTGTCCTTGACTTCGGTCCACAGCGCGGCTTTCTTCAGCGCCCATTCCACCCGCTCGTCCATCTCGCCTTTCGACAGGTCTTCGTACAGGCGCACGCCAAAGGCGATGTTGTCGTAGATCGACATCGGGAACGGGGTCGGTTTCTGGAACACCATGCCGACCTTGGCGCGCAACATGTTCAAGTCCTGGCCGCCTTCGAGGATGTTGCGGCCGCGGTACATGATGGCCCCTTCGGCGCGCTGGCCCGGGTACAGGTCGTACATGCGGTTCAGGGTGCGCAGCAGGGTCGATTTGCCGCAGCCGGACGGGCCGATGAAGGCGGTCACCTGCTTTTCGTGGATGTCCAGGCTGACGTTGTGCAGGCTCTGGGTTTTGCCGTAGAAGAAGTTCAGGCCGGCGATTTCAATGGTCTTGCGTTTGCCTTGGTTCATGGCGACGACGTTTTCCTGGTTCAGTTGCGTATTCATTGTATGGATTCGCTTATCAGATTAATTCGGGGCTTTTTGGGCAAACACGGTGCGCGAGATGATGTTCAGGGCCAGCACGCTGAAGGTCACCAGCAGTGCGCCGCCCCACGCGAGTTCGCGCCAGTTGTCATACGGGCTCATGGCGAAGCCATAGATCACCACCGGCAGGTTGGCCATCGGCGCATTCATGTCGGAGCTGAAGAACTGGTTGTTCAGGGCGGTGAACAGCAGCGGCGCGGTTTCGCCGGAGACGCGCGCCACGGCCAGCAGCACGCCGGTGATCACGCCGGCCTTGACGGCGCGCAGACGCACCATCATCGCCACTTTCCAGCGCGGCGCGCCCAGCGCAAATGCGGCTTCCAGCAGGCTGTTCGGCACCAGGCGCAGCATGTTGTCGGTGGTGCGCACCACCACCGGCACCGCGATCAGCGCCAGCGCGATGGAACCGGCGTAGCCCGAGTAGTGCTTGGTGGTGGCCACGTACATGGCCCACACGAACATGCCGATCACGATCGACGGCGCCGACAGCATGATGTCGGTGACGAAGCGGGTGACGCTGGCGATCTTGTTTTCTTCGCCGTATTCGGCCAGGTAGATGCCGGCCAGAATGCCGATCGGGGTCGAGATCAGGGTCGACAGGCCGACGATCATCACGCTGCCGAAGATGGCATTGATCAGGCCGCCGCCTTCGCTGCCCGGCGCCGGCGTGGTTTGGGTGAACATATTGATGCTCAGCGCGCCGAAGCCCTTGATGATCAGGGTGACCAGAATCCAGGCCAGCACGATCAGGCCGACCGACATGGCGGCCACCGACAGCGCGATGCCGATGCGGTGCGTCAGCAGACGCTTGCGGTACACCGGGTTCATCGCGGCTTTTTCCAGAGTTGCGCTCATTATTTGACGCCTTCCTTGCGAGACATGCCGGCCAGCATCAGCTTGGCGGCGGACAGAACGATAAAGGTGATCACGAACAGGATCAGGGCCAGCGCGAACAGCGACGAGGTGTGCAGCGCGGTGTCCGATTCGGCAAATTCATTGGCCAGGGTGGAGGCGATCGAGTTACCGGCAGCGAACAGCGAGAACGACAGCTTGTTGGCGTTGCCGATCACGAAGGTGACCGCCATGGTCTCGCCCAGCGCGCGGCCCAGGCCCAGCATGACGCCGCCCACCACACCGGTCTTGGTATAAGGCAGCACGATCTTGCGCACCACTTCCCAGCGGGTGCAGCCCAGGCCGTAAGCCGATTCCTTCAGCACGGCCGGCACGATTTCAAACACATCGCGCATCACCGAAGAGATGAACGGGATGATCATCACAGCCAGGATCAGGGCCGCGGTCAGGATGCCGATGCCCATGGTCGGACCGCTGAAGAACTGGCCGATCAGCGGCAGCTGGCCCAGCGTCGATTTCAGCAGCGGCTGCACGTAGTCGCCAAACAGCGGCGCGAACACGAACAGACCCCACATGCCGTAGATGATGGAGGGGATGCCGGCCAGCAGCTCCACCGCCGTGCCCAGCGGACGGCGCAGCGCGGTCGGGCAGATCTCGGTCAGGAACAGGGCGATGCCGAACGATACCGGGAAGGCGATCAGCAGCGCGATGCCGGAGGTGGCCAGGGTGCCGACGATGGCGATCATGGCGCCATACTGGTCGTTGACCGGGTCCCACTCCACCGTGGTGATGAAGGCCGGACCGAATTCCTTGAAGGCCGGCCAGGCCCCCACCATCAGCGAGAAGATAATCCCCAGCAGCACCGCCAGCACGGACAGCGCGAACAGCATGGTGGTCTTGTGGAAGAAGAAGTCCTGGATGCGCTGCTTGCGCATGGTGCGCAGCATGGATTGCATCGCAGCTTGCTCCGCGGCGGTCATTGGTGCGGTGCTGGTGTGCATGGCCGGCTCTTGCTTGGGTAGTGGCGTGGAAGTGATATCTGCGCTCATATTTTTTCTCGGTGGATGTAAGCTAGCCTGCGGTGCCCGGCTTGGGCGCCGCAGGCTAACCCCCTCGCCGCCGCGACTGGGGCGGCGAAGGGACAGTCCGGATTAGTAGATGGCCTTGCCCGAAGCGTCTTTCAGGTTGGCTTTCCAGGAATCCTGTACCAGCTTGACCACCGAGGCTGGCAGTGGAACGTAGTCCAGTTCGGTTGCAGCGGTGCCGCCGTTCTTGAAGGCCCAGTCGAAGAACTTCACGACTTCCTTGCCTTTGGCTGCGTCAGCCTGTGCCTTGTGCATCAGGATGAAGGACACGCCGGTGATCGGCCACGAGTTTTTGCCAGCTTGATCGGTCAGCACCACGCCGAAGCCTGGGGTCTTGGTCCATTCGGCGTTGGCGGCGGCGGCTTTGAAGAACTCGTCGTCAGGCTGCAGGAAGTTGCCATCCTTGTTTTTCAGCTGGGTGTGCGACATTTTGTTCTTTTTAGCGTAAGCCCACTCGACATAGCCGATCGAACCCTTGATACGCTGCACGTTGGCGGCCACGCCTTCATTGCCTTTGCCGCCCACGCCGACCACCCACTTCACCGCGGTCGAAGCGCCGATCTTGGTCTTGAATTCAGGGCTGGTTTTCGACAGGAAGTCGGTGAACAGGAAGGAAGTGCCCGAGCCGTCAGCGCGGTGCACCACGGTGATGTCTTCGGCCGGCAGCTTCACGCCCGGGTTCAGGGCGGTGATCGCTGGGTCGTTCCACTTGGTCACTTTGCCCAGGTAGATGTCCGCCACGACCGGGCCGGTCAGCTTCAGCTGGCCTGGGGTGACGCCATCCAGGTTAACCACGGTCACAACGCCGCCCATGATGGCCGGGAACTGCATCAGGCCTTCGGCATCCAGGTCAGCGGCTGCCAGCGGCATGTCCGATGCGCCGAAGTCGACGGTCTTGGCCTTGATCTGTTTGATGCCTGCGCCCGAACCAACCGACTGGTAGTTCAGGCCGTTGCCGGTGGCGGCTTTGTACGACTCAGCCCACTTGGCGTAGATGGGGTACGGGAAGGTCGCGCCGGCGCCGGTCATATCGGCGGCGTGGGCTGCCGACGAGAAAGCCATCACGGCTGCTGCGCCAACCACCAGGGAAGAGATCAATTGTTTCAGTCGCATTTCAAGTCCTTTGTTATGACAGGTTAGGATGCTGCGCAGTCTAGCCGGCGAATATGACAGCTTTATGACATGGCTAAAATATTTCAAAATTAACCCCGCAACCGCCCTTCCCTCTGTAAACCGGGGCCTCTGCCGCCCTTTGTGACATCGCTTTGTCATAATTGCCCCGCATTTATGACAGGGTTTGTCACAAAGCTGTCATATTTGGTCTTTACACTGTTGCAATCATTCTTCCGCAAACAGGATAGAATGAGATGACCTGCAAAGTGATTAAAAAGACATGAAGCCTGACTTGCATGCAGAAGTGAACAAGAACTCGGCCTTCCTCGACCGGGAGCTTTCGCAATTGATGTTCAACCGCCGGGTTCTGGCCCAGGCTGAAGATAAGAGCATTCCTTTATTAGAGCGGCTGCGCTACCTGTGCATTGCCAGCAGCAACCTCGACGAATTCTTTGAAGTGCGCGTGGCCAGCCTGCTGGCGGCCGGCGCCGCGGATGGCGCGCTGTCCACCCACCCTGCGCTGGTGGCCACGCTGTCGCGCATCAGCAATGAGTGCCATCTGCTGGTGGCCCACCAATATGCAATCCTCAACAATGAAATTCTGCCCGAGCTGGCCGCCAACGGCATCCATCTGGTGCGCCACAACGAGCGCAACGATGCGCAGCGGGCCTGGGTCAAGGAGTATTTCGATACCGAGGTACGGCCGCTGCTGACGCCGATCGGCCTCGATCCGGCCCACCCGTTCCCGCAGGTGGTGAACAAGAGCTTGAATTTCATCGTCCAGCTGGGCGGCAAGGATGCCTTCGGGCGCGGCACCGGCATCGCCATCGTGAAGGCACCGCGCGTGCTGCCGCGCGTGATCCGCCTGCCGGATCATTTGTCCCGGAGCGGCGGCATTTCCTTCTGCCTGCTGTCTTCCGTGATCCACGCCCACATCTCCGACCTGTTTGCCGGCCGCGAGGTGATCGGCTATTCGCAGTTCCGCGTCACGCGCGACAGCGACCTGTGGGTGGATGAAGATGAGGTCAAGAACCTGCGCCAGGCCCTGAAGGGCGAATTGGTCGGCCGCCAGTTCGGCGCCTCGGTACGGCTGGAAGTGGCCAAGAACTGCCCGCCCGAGCTGTCGCAATTCCTGCTCGACCAGTTTGGCCTGCATCAAAGCCGGCTGTACGCGGTCAACGGCCCGGTGAATCTGGTGCGCCTGACCGAGATCATGGACCATGTCCACAATCCGGCGCTGCGCTTCCCGCCGTTCTTCCCCGGCCTGGCCGACAAGACCGCCAGCCAGGATATTTTTGGCGCGCTGCGCGAACGCGACATTCTGCTGCACCACCCCTACCAGTCATTCCAGACGGTGATCGACTTCATCCGCAGCGCCGCGCACGACCCGGGCGTGGTGGCGATCAAGCAGACGATTTACCGCACCGGCATGAATTCGGACTTGATGGAATCGCTGATTGCCGCCGCCAAGGCCGGCAAGGAAGTGACTGTCATCGTGGAGCTGAAGGCGCGCTTCGATGAAGAAGCCAATATCAACTGGGCCGACAAGCTGGAGCAGGCTGGCGCGCAAGTGGTGTACGGCGTGGTCGGCCTGAAGACGCACGCCAAGGTGGCGCTGGTGATCCGCCGCGAGGATAACAAGCTGCGCTACTACGCCCATCTTGGTACCGGTAACTATCACCCGACCACCACCAAGTTCTATACCGACTTCGGCCTGCTGACCTGCCACCCCGGCATCAGCCAGGAAGTCAACGAGGTGTTCATTCACCTGACCTCGCTGACCAAGCCGCACCGCCTCACGCATTTGTGGCTGGCGCCGTTCGCGCTGCAGAACGAAATCATCAAAGCCATCCGCAACGAGGCACGGATTGCGCGCGCGGGACGGCCGGGCCGGATTATTGTTAAAATCAATGCGCTGGTGGACGAATCGGTGATCCGCGCGCTGTACGCGGCGTCCAAGGATGGCGTCAAGATCGACCTGATCGTGCGCGGTGCCTGCATGCTCAAGCCGGGCGTGCCCGGCCTGTCGGAGAACATCAAGGTGCGCTCGGTGATCGGCCGCTTCCTGGAACACAGCCGCATCTATTACTTCCGCAACGACCTGGCGCACGACACCTATCTGGCCAGCGCCGACTGGATGAGCCGCAATCTGTTCCGCCGCATTGAAGTCGCCTTCCCTATTTTGGACAAGGCTTTGAAACGCCGGGTGCTGGCCGAAGGCCTGAACCCCTACCTGAAGGACAACCAGAATGCATGGGAACTGGAACCGGATGGTCACTACCAGCGCCGCAAGGCGCGCGGCAAGCAAGCCGCATTCAGCGCCCAGCAACACCTGATGGATACGCTGGGCACGCCCAACGCCCACCTGGGAGAGTAAAGCATGGATCTGATTTTATGGCGACACGCGGAAGCTGAAGATGCCGGTCCCGGCATGTCCGACCTCGAACGCGCGCTGACCAACAAGGGGCAGAAGCAGGCACGCCGCATGGGCCAGTGGCTCAACTCGCAGCTGCCGGACAGCTGCAAGATCCTGTCTAGCCCGGCCGTGCGCACGCTGCAAACGGTGGAAGCCCTGGGCCGCAAGTTCAAGATCCACACCGACCTGGCGCCGGGCGCCGATCCGGCCGACATCCTGAAAGCCGTCAACTGGCCGGGGAACAAAGATTCGGTGCTGGTGGTGGGCCATCAGCCGACGCTGGGCCAGGTGGCGTCGATGCTGCTGACCGGAGATGATCTGGAGTGGGACATCCGGAAAGCCAGCGCGTGGTGGTTTGCGCAGCGTGAGCCGGGCGAGCCGATGAGTGTGTATCTGAAAGCGGTGATGGCCGCTGACCTCGCAGTTAAATAACTTGCAAAGCGAAGGGCTTCTGCTAAAGTTTAATTGTATCAACTATGAGGGAGGCCATCATGATGTTCACCTTGCTCACTATGGGGATTTTTGGAGGAATGATCGCCCTGGTTGTTTACGAATTGGTCCAGGAAATGCGTGGCAGTAAACAAAGATTGATCGACCGCTATCACGAATAGCACTCAGCTTCATCGAAGCCTACGGCGCCAGCGGCGTGCCCTTCACCGGACATCGCCACTCGCGCCGTTCATCGTTTACACGCCGGTTTTGAACTTGGTGTAGATGCGGGTGATGTTGCGGCGGATATCGGCCGGCACCGCTTCAGGCGGCGTCATGCGCTTCTTGTCCTCCTCCGACAGGAACACCGTCTTGTTGTTAGCGATATCCTTCTTCACGAACTTCAAGCTGGCCGCATTCGGGTTGGCGTAGAACACTTTGTTGGTCAGACTGGCGTGCACTTCCGGACGCAGGATGTAGTTGATCCACAGGTGGGCGTTGTTCGGATGCGGCGCATCAGCCGGGATGGCCATGGTGTCGAACATCAGCGCGGCGGACGTCTTCGGCACCAGCGCTTCAATCACATTGCCGTTCTTGGCGTCGATGGCGCGTTGACGGGCGATGTTGATGTCGCCCGACCAGCCCATCGCCACGCACACCGCGCCGTTGGCCATGTCATTGATATAACCCGACGAGCTGAACAAGGTCACGTAAGGACGGATCGCCTGCAGCACCTTGCCGGCTTCGGCATAGTCGGCGGCATTCTTCGAGTAGGCGGGCTTGCCGATGTACATCAGCGCGGCCGGCAGCACTTCCGACGGCGAATCAAGGAAGGACACGCCGCACGACTTCAGCTTGGCCGCGTATTTCGGATTGAAAATCAGTTCCCACGCGTTGTCCGGCATCGGCATGCCGCCCAGCGCGGCCTTGACCTTGTTGACGTTGATGCCGACCGTGGTGTAACCCCACAGCCAGTCAACCAGGTAATCATTGCCCGGATCGATGCTGGCCAGCTTGGCCTGGATGGCCGGGTCGAGGTTCTTCAGATTGGGCAGCTTGGACTTGTCCAGCTTGCGCAGCAGCTTGCCATCGATCTGCAGGCGCGCCCAAGGCGCGGTCGGCACCACGATGTCGTAGCCGGATTTGCCGGCCACCAGCTTGGAGTTCAGGATTTCGTTGTTATCAAAAACATCATAGCGGACCTTGATGCCGGTTTCTTTTTCAAAGTTTTTAACCGTATCTTCGGAGATATAGTCAGACCAGTTGTAGATATTGAGGACTTTTTCCTCTTGCGCCTGGGCCGCGCCTACCATCAAACCAGCAGCCAACAACGCCGCGCCAACGAACTTCCCTGCCATAACACCTCCGAAATGGGATTCATCACATAAGCCGTGATGATCGGGCATCCACCGCCCGGATGCAAGGAGTTCCTTAGAATTCTCAGCCTAGCATGTCAAACAGCGTACCGGTGCCCTTGCCGCCGGCAGTGAGGGCGCTGCCGGCTCCGGTCTGGGCCTGGGCGGTGTACAGCGCGGCCAGCGCATTGGCCTGGGCCGTCATGGCCTTGGTCATGGCGGCTTTCTTGCTGTTCAGGCTGGTGATTTCATTGCTGGTCATGCTGGTTTCCTTGGTCAGCACGCTATTGGTGGAGGTCAGCGCGGCGGCCTTGGAAGACAGCAGGTCGGCAATGCCGCGCTTGTCATCGCTGGTGAACAGCTTGGCCACCGCCGCGGTATCGCTGGCCAGCGCAGCTTGCAGCTTTTTATCGTCCAGCACCATATTGCCATCCTTGTCCTGGCTGATGCCGGCCGCCGCCAGCTTGGTGACCGAGACCGAACCGCCGCCGGTTTTCAGCAGCGTGCTCAGCTGGCTGATGGCCTGGTTCAAGGCGGTATCGGACTTCAGGCTGCCCTTCTGCAGCTTGAGCAGCTTGGCGTTGAGGTCGTTGTAGGCGCTGACCAGGGCTTTCAGGTTGTCGCCGATCTGCGCCGAACCGGCGCTGATGTTGACATCGCTCTTGCCGGTCGCCACCAGATTCAGCGTGGCGCCGTCGATGGCGGCATCCTTGATGGTATTGGTGGGGCTTTTGATTTCCTTGCCGTCGACCGTGAGGATGGCATCCATGGCGGCGCTGGTCTGCTTGAGCTTTTGGGTGCCGGCCGGATCGTAGGTCAGCAGGTTCTTCAGCGTGGCGTCGCCGCTGACGCTGATGCGCATGCTGTTGGCGGCGCCCGGCTGGCCAGCAATCGACAGCGCATACTTGCCATCGTCGCCCTTCACTGCCGTGACATCGATACCGGCCGCCTTGAACGCGGCGGCGATGCCGGCCGGCGTGTTATTGCTGGCGTCGATGGTCACGCTCTTGCTGCTGGCGCCAAATTCAATCTTGACGGTGGTGGTGGCGCCGGAGCCGACCTTGCCGTCGGCACTGACGTCGAAATCTTCACTGGTCAGGAACTGCCCCTGCGCCAGCTGCTTGACGTCGATGGCATAGGTGCCGGCCTTGGCCGTGCCGGTGGAGCTGGCGGTCAGCACCGTCTTGGCCGAGCTGGCGGCGCTGGTGCTCAGACCGTTACCGGTCAGGCTGGCGGCGATCTGCTGGAAACTGGCCAGCGCGCTCTGCAACTGGCCGAGCGCGGACAGCTTGGTCTGATCCTTGGTAATGGACGCATTGAGCTTGGCGGCGGCGCTGGTCTGTGACGCCATGGTTTGCTGGACGCGGTTGTAGACGTCGGCCGAGACCATCGCGCTGGTCGAGCCGTTGGTCGAGCTGATACTGGAAGTAGCCATGATTTGATTCCGCCTTGGTGGTTACCTAGTATGCAATATGGACGCAAGCACCAAAGCGTGGAACAGGGCGGGATTTTCCCCTCTATCCATCGTCACCGGGCTACCAGTGCGGCTGGGCGCTGCCCAGGCTGTTGGCTGGCCGTGCCCACGCCATCGGCGCGCCAACGATCGCCACCGGCGGGCGGTAGCGGCGGGCCGGACCCCACTCGGTTTGTTCCAGCTGGGGCGAGAAGTCCGCTTCGGTGGCGGCCGCCAGCGGCATGCCGGCCGTCTGCGCCGGCGGCACGTCGGTCAGCAGTCTGGCGGTGCGCGCCAGCGACAGGCGCGCTTGCAATAGGCGGCCTTCGCTCAGGCGGGCGATGAGGGCGCGCACCACGGCGGCGGCGATCAGGTAGCCGGTCGCATGGTCCAGCGCTTGCACCGGCAGCGGCACCGGCCTGTCGGCACCCTGCCGCTGCATGCCGTGATGGGCAATGCCGCTGCTCATTTGCACCAGGCTGTCAAAACCGCGACGGCCGGCCAGCGGACCGGTCCAGCCATAGGCGTTCAGCGCGACGTCGATCAGCGAGGGATTGAGTTGGTGACGCATGGACTCGCCATAGCCCAGCCGCTCCAGCGCGGCCGGCCGGTAGCCGTGCACCAGCACGTCGGCCTGCGCCAGCAGCCCCTCAAACACGGTACGGTCTTGCGGCCGCGTCAGGTCCAGCCGCGCGCAGCGCTTGCCGAGCGTGACTTCGGGAATGGCGCCCGGCTCGTTCCACCACGGCGGGTCGACGCGCAGGACGCCGGCCCCGTAGCCGGCCAGGAAGCGCGTCGCCACCGGGCCGGCCAGCACGCGCGTCAGGTCCAGGACTCTGAGGCCGGCCAGCGGGCGGCCTCGGGTCCACGCCCATGGACGCGGTACGCAGCTGTCGGCAGCCGTGAAGGCGATCAGCGGCTCATTGGCGACAGCTTGGCCTTGCGGATGGTCGCGCCATTCGTCCATCGAGCGCATGGCCGCTGCACAGCCGCCGTGCGCCACGACGGCCTCCTCCAGTTCAAGTCCGCGCCATGCGGCCACGGTTTGCGTCACCGCCGTGCGTTCAGCTGCGCAGCCCAGCGCCGCCAGTGCGGCGTCGCGGTGGTGCGGCGCGTTGGTGTGCAGCCGTATCCAGCCGTCCGCAGTCGCATAGTCGCCGGCAACCGCGTCCCACAACGGCGGCCGCTCCCAACCGACCGGGTGGATGGACCAGCCGAACCACATCGAGGCCAGCCGGCGGTCGGCCTGCACCCGCGCGGACGCCCCGCCCTGCGCCACCATCAATTGCTGCACCGCCAGCGCCGCCGCGCCGACCGAGGCGGCAGCAAGGTCAGTGACGGCGAAATACGACGGCAGCTCCCCCTCGCCGCGCAGCGCGATAGCATCCAGCGCGGCAGCGGGCAAGTCCAGCGCCGACCAGGCGGCGTTCAGCAGTGGATGAGGCATGGCGGCTTCCGATAAGTTATCCTTGAGCACAGCTTAGGACCGCCGGTCCGTGAGCGTCAATCTTGACTTGAACTGTCAACATCATAGGAAGGGAATATGGTCTGGCTGACCGCTGCCCAAGCCCTGGAGGTGCTCAACGTCCGCCCGCAAACCCTGTATGCCAACGTCAGCAGGGGGAAAATCCGCGCCAGGGCGGATGAAGGCGATCCACGCCGCAGCCTCTACCACCGCGATGATGTGCTGCGCATGGCGCGCCGCGCGAACGGACGGCGTAAGGTCGACATTGTCTCCAGCGAGGCGATGCAGTATGGCGATCCGGTGCTGGCCTCCGCCATCTCCACCGCCGCCAACGGCAAGCTGCTGTACCGCGGCCACGATGCCGCCAGACTGGCCGACCACGCCAGCCTGGAAGACGCTGCCGCCCTGCTGTGGCAATGCGACCGGATCGAGGCCGCGCCTGCGCTTGCCGCCGCGCGGACGGACGCCGGGGCCGACAGCGCACTGGCAGCCGGCCTGCTGGTCCTCGCCCGCCGCAGCGCGGCCGCTGCGCCATCGCTGGGCCGCCCGCTGACCGAATTGCGTACCGAGGCGGCCGGCGTGCTGGCCGCGCTGGTTGATGCCATGGCTGGCATTGGCGACGGCGCGATCAGCCTGCGCCTCGCCCGCCGCTGGCACGCCGAGCAGCACGCGGACCTGATCCGCCGCGCACTCGTTCTGATGGCCGATCACGAACTGAACGCCTCCACCTTCGCCACCCGCGTCGCCATTTCCACCGGCGCCTCGCTGGCGGCCGGTGTGCTGGCCGGTTTCACCACCCTGACCGGCCCGCTGCACGGCGGTGCGGCCAGGGAATTCGCCCAACTCATTGCTCAGGCGCAAACGGGTAATGCCAGCGACGCCGTCCGCGACTGGCTTGCGAGCGACCGGCCGCTGCCCGCCTTCGGCCATCCGCTGTACAGCGACGGCGATCCGCGCGCCAGGGCCTTGCTGCGCCATCTGCCGAAAATGCAACCATATGAAGCGTTGGCCATCGCCGCTGAGCAGCAAGCCGGGGAACTGCCGAACATCGACTATGCGCTGTCCCTGCTGACCGCGCACTGCGGCCTGCCGCAAGAAGCGCCGTTTGTCTTGTTTGCGGTGGGTCGCTGCGTCGGCTGGCTGGCGCACGCGCTGGAGCAGGTGCAAGCCAACCGCCTGATCCGGCCGCGCGCCCGCTACACCGGGCCGGCCGAAATACTCAACGCAGGAATTTATTGATGGTGGCCATGGTGGCCAGGTCGGGATTCATGAATTGGAAGCCGATTTTGAAGTGGTCGCCACTGAAGATGCAGTAATTGACGCGGGACTGGCAGCTCAGGACCTGCGCCTTGCCCTCGACGAAAAGCTCAAACGACACCATGGCAATATCACCCGTCGACAGCTTGTGATCCAATGTGATCGACAGCCCGCTCGCGCTGATCTCCAGCGTGCGGCCCAGCTTGGGCGACATGCCATCCATCACTACCACTGCCTTGGAACGCACGATCTTACGCGCGCCTGACCTTTGATCGACTAACACTTTCTTGTCCTTTTATTACCCGATGAGTTACGTAATCCGCACTATTGACGATTACAACACGTAACAATACAACGTTATTGGATTTCGCGCAGCTTATTGAAGGCATCATCGATACGATCAACACCGATAATCGTCATGCCTTCGATCGGCTGCTTGGGCGCATTGGCGGTCGGGATCATGGCGATCGAAAAGCCCAGCTTGGCCGCCTCGCGCAAACGCTCCTGCCCGCGCGGCGCCGGCCGGATCTCGCCGGCCAGACCCACCTCGCCAAACACCACGAAACCACGCGGCAGCGGCTTGTTGCGCATGGAGGAATTAATCGCCAGCAGCACCGCCAGGTCGGCCGCCGGTTCGGTAATCTTCACGCCGCCGACGGCGTTGATGAACACGTCCTGATCAAATGCCGCAATCCCGGCGTGACGGTGCAGCACCGCCAGCAGCATCGCCAGCCGGTTTTGCTCCAGGCCGACCGACAGGCGGCGCGCATTCGGCTGGTGGCTGGCATCGACCAGCGCCTGAATTTCCACCAGCAGCGGACGGGTGCCCTCCTGCGTCACCATCACGCACGAGCCGGGCACCTGATTGTCATGCTGCGACAGGAACAGCGCCGACGGATTCGACACCCCCTTCAAGCCTTTCTCGGTCATGGCAAACACGCCCAGCTCGTTGACCGCGCCGAAACGGTTCTTGATCGCGCGCACCAGGCGGAAGCTGGAATGGTTGTCACCTTCAAAATACAGCACGGTATCGACGATGTGTTCCAGCACGCGCGGACCGGCCAGCGCGCCTTCCTTGGTGACGTGGCCGACCAGGATAATGGTGACGCCGGTCTGCTTGGCGGCACGGGTCAGCTGCGCCGCGCACTCGCGCACCTGCGCCACCGAGCCGGGCGCCGAGGTCAGGGCGTCCGAATACAGGGTCTGGATCGAGTCGATCACCGCCACTTCCGGCTTGAGATCGGCCAGCGTGCCGAGGATTTTCTCCAGCTGGATTTCGGCCTGCAGCTTGAGGTCGCGCGCATCGATATTCAGCCGCTTGGCGCGCAAGGCGATCTGCGCGCCCGATTCCTCGCCGGACACGTACAGCACTTTCTTCAGGTGCGAGACATTGGCCAGCGCCTGCAGCAGCAGGGTCGATTTACCGATGCCCGGATCACCGCCGATCAGCACCACGCCGCCCGCCACCAGGCCGCCGCCCAGCACGCGGTCGAATTCCTCGATGCCGGTGCCGAAGCGCGGCACGTCGATGGCGTCGATATCGGCCAGCGACAGCACCGGCGCGGTCTGCGCCAGCGACTGGTGGGCCGGCTGCGAATAACGGTTATTGCCGCCGGCCTCCACCACGGTTTCCACCATGGTGTTCCACTGATGGCAGGACGAGCACTGGCCAGTCCACTTGGTGGCCGTGGCGCCGCACTCATTGCAGCTGTAATTGGTTTTCGCCTTGGCCATGGCTTAACCCTCGACCACCGGCACGCGCTGGGTCAGCGCGCACATCAGCTCATAGCCGATGGTGCCGGCCGACTCCGCCACCTCGTCGATTGGCAAGCCCTGCCCCCACAGCACCACCTTGCTGCCGATGCGCGCCTGCGGCAGCGGCGTCAGGTCCACGGTCAGCATGTCCATCGACACCCGCCCGACCAGGCGGGTGCGCACGCCATCGACCAGCACCGGCGTGCCCAGCGGCGCCACGCGCGGATAACCGTCGGCATAGCCGCAGGCCACCACGCCGATGCGCATCGGCCCTTCGGCCTGGAAGCGGCTGCCGTAGCCCACCACCTCGCCGGCGGCGATGTCCTGCACACCGATGATTTCGCTGCTCAGGGTCATGGCTGGCTGCAGGCCGAATGCCTCGGCGGTGCCGCCGCCCGGCGTGCCGCCGTACAGCATGATGCCGGGACGCACCCAGTCATTTTTCAGGTGGTCGTGATGCAGCAGCACGCCGGCCGAGTTCGACAGGCTGCGCTGCCCCGGCAGGCCGGCGGCGCCCAGCTCAAAGCGGCGGATCTGCTCGGTAATCGGCAGCAGCGGGTGGTCGACATCGTCGGCATTGGCAAAGTGCGTCATCAGGGTGATGCTGCCGACGCAGGAAATGGCTTGCAGGCGCGCGTGGGCGGCCGCGTAAGCCTGCGGCATAAAGCCGAGGCGGTTCATGCCTGTATTCATTTTCAGGTGCAGGTCAAAGCGGATGCCGCGCGCGCTCAGCTGCGGGGACAGCTCTTCCAGCCAGGCCAGTTGCTGCTCGCAATGCACGGCCGCCTGCAAGTCGTAGCCGGCCATGGTGTGCAAATCGGCGGAACTGAAGAAACCTTCCAATAATAAAATCGGCTTCTTCCAGCCCAGGTCGCGCAGCTTGACGGCGTTATCGACCTCAATCAGCGCCAGGCCGTCAGCCTCGGCAAAACCGCGCATCGCGCGCTCCAAACCGTGACCGTAGCCGTTGGCTTTCAGCACGCCCCAGGCCTTGGCGCCCGGTGATTTGGCCTTGGCCAAGGTCAAGTTATGCTTCATGGAGTCAATATGAATGGTTGCGAGGATGGGCCGGGGCATACGACATTTTCTGCTTGGTAAACGAAGCCGCCATTTTACCAAGAGCGGGCGCAGACGCACTGCTCAATTCTTGGGGATACGAACAAAGCATGGTATAAAGCAAGCCAGATAAGTTTTCAGGCTATCCCAGAATGAATCGTGGTTTCTATACCATCATGGCAGCGCAGTTCTTTTCGTCCCTGGCGGACAACGCGCTGCTGTTTGTTGCGATCGACTTGCTGGTCAATATGAAATCACCGGGGTGGATCACGCCGCTCCTGAAGCTTTCATTTACCCTCTTTTACGTGCTGTTGGCGGCATTTGTCGGCGCTTTTGCTGATTCGATGCCTAAAGGCAAGGTCATGTTCATTTCCAACCTGATCAAGGTTGGCGGCTGCCTGCTGATTTTCGCCCACGTGCATCCACTGCTGGCTTACGCCATCGTCGGTTTTGGCGCGGCCGTGTATTCGCCGGCCAAGTACGGCATCCTGACCGAGTTGCTGCCGGCTGAAAAACTGGTGGCGGCCAATGGCTGGGTGGAAGGCCTGACCGTGCTGTCGATTATCTTCGGCACGGTGATGGGCGGCGCGCTGGTGGGCGGCCGCGTCTCCGGTTTCCTGCTGGGCTTTGACATGCCGCTGATCGATACCGGCATCGAGACGCCTACCCAGGCTGCGCTGTGCGTGGTGGTGGGCATCTACATGCTGGCGGCGCTGTTCAATACCCGCATTCCGGATACCGGCTGCGTGTACGGTCACCAGGAGCGTAATCCGGTCAAGCTGATCAGCGATTTCGCCAACTGTTTCGGTCTGCTGTGGAAAGACAAGCTGGGCCAGATTTCGCTGGGCGTGACCACCCTGTTCTGGGGCGCGGCGCAGACCCTGCAGTTCATCGTGCTGGAGTGGGCCAACCGCACCCTGCATCTGACTTACGAGCAGTCGACCAGTCTGGTGGGCGTGGTGGCGATCGGCGTGGCGGCCGGTGCCGTGATTTCGGCGCGCTTCATTTCGCTGCGCAAGTCGCTCACCGTGATCCCGGTCGGCATTGCCATGGGCGTGATTGTGATGTGCATGACGATGGTGAATTCGGTCAAGATTGCGTATCCGCTGCTGATACTGGTCGGCCTGCTGGGCGGCTTCTTCCTGGTGCCGATGAACGCACTGCTGCAGCACCGCGGCCACGTGCTGATGAGCGCGGGTCACTCGATTGCGGTGCAGAACTTCAATGAGAATTTGTCGATCCTGACCATGCTGGCGGTGTACTCGCTGATGCTGCGCGCGCACCTGAATCTGGATGTCATCATTCTGCTGTTCGGCCTGTTCCTGGCTGGCACCATGCTGTACATCATGCGCCGTCACAAGGCCAACCAGCGCGAGTTTGATTCGGTCGCGCTGATCGGCGAGGCCAAGCACTAGGCTGGCAGCACGCCTTCATGACGGCGCTGCGCGGCCTGCGCGCGCCAGTCATCGGGGACGATGAATCCCCTGCTCTCTTCCACCAGCCACTCCCCTGACTTGCGTAACGCCGCGATCATGAATGGTGCCGGCTGGCCTGCTGCGGCCGCCAGCAGCGCTTCGCGGTGCATGCCGGCGTCGGCGGCCACTTTCAACGGCGCCAGCCATTGCAGGCGCGGCATGATGGCGTACTGCTGGTCCGGCAGACTGGCCGCTTGCGATTGCGTCATCCAGAAGCCATGGCAGTGCTGCCGGGTGATGCCGGCCATGGGCTGGACGCCGTTGGGATAGAACAGCCAGCCTTTCACCAAAGCCTGCGCGCGGGTGACTGGCAGCGGCAGCATGGCTTGGGCGGCCGGGTGTGCCGCCAGCGACAGCTGTTTTTCGAAGATTTTGCGCATTTTCACGCCCAGCGTGTCGGCCAGGTTGGGGCCGATCAGACCGTTGAAGCCGGCGCTGTCGGCGTCCAGCAGGTAGAACTTGGTGGCGAATTCGATGTGCCGCAGGCCGTCGCCGTCGTGCAGCAGGAAGTCGAATTCACCGATGGTGTCGGTGCGGTCGGCGCGGACTTGCAGGCCGTGGTCGTACAGCTGGCTGTGCTGGGCGAAATAGAAGGCCATCAGCTTTTCGGCGTACAGCCCCAGACGCGAATAGTGTTTGTCGCCCAGGGCGGCCTGCAGCGGGGACGGGTCTTGCTCCAGTGCGGCCAGCCAGTCGGCGGTGGCCGGCAGCATGGCGCCCAGCGAGGCGATGCGGCCCTGCCATTCCGGCGCTGCGGGGTCGAGCAGGTCGGGCGCGTCCAGCAGCCACGCCAGCGCCCGCACATGCGGATGGGTCAGGTGCGGCCAGCGGCGTTCAAAGAATGTTTGACAGGTATCGCCGGTCGGCTCAGCAGATACGGCGGAGGCGGCCGGCGACGGTAGCACTGGCGCGGCGGATGCGGCGTGAGTGGCCGGCGAAGACAGCACTGGCGCGGCAGATGCGGCGCCGGCGCCCGGCGGTAGCGGTGGCGCGCCGGGCGGCTGGTCAGGCATGGCTGGCTTTCGCCAGGCAGAGGTCGACCCAGGCTTTGGCCTTGTCTTCCGGTTTGCGCAGCAGATCGTCCGGGTGGTAGGTGGCTACCACTGGCAGTTGGTGGGCGCCGTAATACATGACTTTGCCGCGCGCAGCGGGTCCCATCATCAGCCCGCGCGCGGCGAACTGGCCGAAGGTCATGGCCATGGTGGCGCCGGTCAGCGCCAGTTCGCGGTCCAGGTAGGGGCGGCAGGCGATGACCTCGTCAGCGGTCGGCATGCGGTCATCAGGCCGGCACTTGACCACGTTGGTAATGTAGACGTCGGCCTCAGGCTGAAGTGCGATGGCTTTCAGCATGTTGTGCAGCAACTGGCCGGCCTCGCCGGTGACGGCTTGGCCTTGCTCGTCGTCGGCACGCGACGGCATGCCGCTGATGGCGATCCAGCGCGCCTTCTCCGCGCCACGGCCATTGACTGCATGACGGCGCGTTTCGCACAGGGTGCAGCGCGTGCAACTGGCGACGGCAGCTTGCAAGGTCGGCCAATCCATCGCAGCAATCGCCTCGTCGCTGACCGGCTCGCCATGGGCAGACGCAGTGGCGGGCGGCAGCTCCGGTGCGTGCGAGGGCGAGGACGGCGTCGGGCGGGCCTGTGCCGCAGCCGGACGCTCGGGTGCCAGCGGTGGCATTGGCGCGTCGTCGAACCAGGCGGTCGATTCGTCGTCGGACGCGGCGGCCGGTGGTTGCATTTGCGGGCGCGAGGCGGCGGGCGCAGCCGGACGGGCCGGCGTGGCGGGAGCTGACGGGACCGCTTCGGCAGATGGAACTACGGCAGGCATCCCGGCGGCCGGGCGCGGCGCAGCTTCAGCCGGCGCGCGCGGGACGGCGGGCGGCGAGACGGCGACCGGCGCCTCGGCCGGCGGTGCATCCTGCTCTGGCAAGCCATCTGCCAACGCCTGCACAGCCGTGACAAACGCATCTTCCTCGTGCGCGCCCTGACGCAACTTCCACTGCACGCCGATCCCCATCTCCTGCAGGAACACGGCACTCCGCGCCGACTGACTCATATGCCAAACCGCATCACAATTGCGTCCTCACGTTGCCCATGCGCCGCCGGGTAATAGCCCTTGCGACGGCCAATCTGCTTAAATCCATAGCGCTCGTAAATCTCCAGCGCCCGCGCATTCGACGGCCGCACTTCCAGCAGCACCGACTCCATGCCCAAACCACGCGAACAAGCCACCGCCTGATTCAGCAAAAACCGCCCCAGCCCCTGCCCCTGCTTCGCGGCAGACACCGCAACATTCAACAAATGCGCCTCATCCACCACCGCCATCAGCAGAAAATACCCCAGCAACGCCCCATCGCGATCGCGCAGAATCCAGGCTTCGTAATTGCTGTTCAACGAATCCTCGAAATTCGCCAGAGTCCAGGGATGCGGATAGACGCTCTGCTCCAGCGCAACCACCTCGGCCAGATCGGACTTCTGCATCGGCTCATAATTGAGCCGTGCCAGATCCCAGACAGGCGCCGTCATGCGCCGCCGTCCTTGGCGGCCGCCATCTCGCGGCGCTCGGCCTGGGTGTAAGCGACCTTGTTACGCAGATACAGCGGCTGCGCATCGGCAGCAGCGACCGTACGCCCCTCGGCAAACGCCACCGCCGCCAGTTGCGCGACCTGCGCCGCGTGCGGCATCACCTCGGCAAAACCGCCGGCCGGGAAAGCTTCCGCATAGGCCGACAAGCCATTGCCACACGCCACCGGCGTGCCCTGCGGCTGCACCTCGCCCGGCGCCGACAACACCGGCGGCAACACCGCCACCGGCTGGCCATTTTCAAAGCGATACTGCGCCCAATACACCTCGCCCATGCGCGCATCCAGCACCACCAGCACCTCGGCGGCGCCGTGCTGCTGATGGCAAGCCAGCGCCATCGCATCCAGCGTCACCACCGGCACGGCGGGAATCTTGCCGCCAAACGCCAGCCCCTGCGCCACGCCGCACGCGGTGCGCACGCCGGTGAACGAGCCAGGACCGGAGCCATACGCCACCGCGTCGCATTCTTGCAAGCTGATGCCGGCCTCCGCCAGCAATTCTTGAATCATCGGCAATACCGACTGGGAATGGGTGCGCACGCCGCTGGAGACGCGGCTGATCAGGGCATCGCCCCGCAGCAGTGCGCAGGAGGCGGTTTCGGACGAGGTTTCAATGGCAAGAATATTAGGCATCCCGTATTTTAACCCGGCGCGCCAGCAGGCGCGACCCCGCGCGGAGAGGTAGAATACCGCTTTGGCGCCCAGTGCGCTGTTTGCTGATTCCCTTATGGCTAGCCTGACCCTGAATTCCGAAAACCGCGAAGACGTCGCCGCCGCGCTGTCCGGCGACCGCTGGATCGTCGCCTGCCTGTGCGCGGCCTGGTGCGGCACCTGCGCCAGCTACCGCGCCACCTTCGACGACGTGGCCGCGCGCCATCCGGACAAATTCTTCGTCTGGATCGACATCGAAGACCATGCCGACATCGTTGGCGACCTGGATGTCGAGAACTTCCCCACCCTGCTGATCCAGCACCACGAAATGGTGGCCTTCTTCGGCACCATGCTGCCGGACGCCGGCATCGCCCATCGCCTGGTGCAATCCACCGCCGCGCAAAGCGACGAGGAGCTGCAGGAACTCATCATCAACAACCAGGAACGCGCCGAGTGGCAGCGTACCTGCAACCTGCGCACCCTGCTGCGCGACGCCCTATAAAGTCAGCGGCAGACTGCGCAAGCGTTTGCCGGTCAGCTTGAAGACCGCGTTGGCCACGGCCGGCGCGATCGGCGGCGTGGCCGGTTCGCCCATGCCTTCCGGATGGGCGGCGCTTGGCAGGATAATGGTCTCCACTTCGGGCGCCTGATTCAGGCGCACCACAGCATAGTCGTGGAAGTTGGACTGCTCGACCTTGCCATCCTTGATGGTCACTGCGCCAAACAGCGCTGCCGACAAGCCAAACACCACACCCGATTCAGCCTGCTGGGCGATGATGTTCGGGTTCACCGCCAGTCCGCAATCGACCGCGCATACCACGCGGTGCACGCGGATCTCCGTACCTTCCACCGACACTTCGGCCACCTGCGCAACGATGGTGCCAAACGACTGGTGCAGGGCCACACCGTGCGCCCGTCCTTCAGGTGCGGCACCGGCTTTGGCCACCGCCGCGTTCAGCACCGCCAGGTGACGCGGATGCTGCGCCAGCAGCTCGCGCCGGAACGCCACGCTGTCCTTGCCGGCCGCATGCGCCAGTTCGTCGATGAAGCTCTCCTTGAAGAAAGCATTATGTGAATGCCCCACCGAGCGCCAGTAGCCGATCGGCACGGCGCTGTCCACGATCACGTGGCGGATGCGCTGGTTGGCGAAGTGGTACTGCATATCGAATTCGCCTTCGGCGGTGGTCTTGTCGGGACCTCCCGGCGGTAAGCCCAGATTACGCTTGAAGAACTGGTGCGAGATCGCGCCGCTGGCCGACTTGTTATCGTAGCCGAGCACATTGCCCTTCGCATCCAGCGTGGCGCTGAAGCGTGCCAGTGAGGCCGGGCGGTACACGTCATGCGTGGTATCTTCCTCGCGGCTCCAGATCAGCTGCACCGGATAGCCGTCCGCCTGCCGTGCGATGGCCACCGCCTGCGCCACCATGTCCACATCCAGCCTGCGGCCAAAGCCGCCGCCCAGCATGGTCACCGTCAGCACCACCTTGTCGGCCGAAACGCCGCCCACCTTGGCCGCCACGTCCACCGCGAAGCCGGGCGACTGCGTCGGTGCCCACAGGTACACTTTGCCGTCCCTGACCTGCGCGGTGCAGTTGACTGGTTCCATGGCCGCATGCGCGAGATACGGTGCGCGATACTCGGCCTGCACGGTCTTGACCACGCCGGCGGCCTTGCCCTCCACCGCGTCCATGTCGCCGGCCTTGTAGTAGGCGAAGCCGTCTTCCTTATCCAGTTTGGCCGCCAAGTCGGCATAGATGGCGGCGCTGGACAAGCCGGCCAGCGGGCCGTCGTTCCATTTGACGTCCAGCGCCAGCGCGGCTTGCTTCGCCTGCCAGTAACTGCGCGCGATCACCGCCACGCCGGCGCCTGCGCCGGCATGCTCCGGCAGCGCGCCATCGTAATTCACCACCTTGACCACGCCCGGCATCTTGAGCGCCGCAGCGCTGTCGACGCTGGCCACCGTGCCGCCGATCACCGGCGACATGCGCAGCGCCGCGTACAGCATGCCGGGCGGACGCACATCGATGCCGAAGATGGCCGAGCCATTCACCTTGGACGGCGTATCACGGCGCGGCTGCGGACGGCCGATCAATGTGAATTCCTGCGGCGACTTGAGGCGCACCTCGCCCGGTTTGGCGGTGACCGCCCTGGCAGCCAGCGCACCATAGGCCAGCTTGCGGCCATCGGCATGCAGCACATGAGCGTTCTCCGTGCGCAGGTCTTGCGCGCGGACGTTCCACTCCGCCGCCGCAGCGGCAAGCAGCATGGCGCGCGCGGCGGCACCGGCTTCGCGCATCGGCTGCCACGCGTCCTTCACGCTGGAAGAGCCGCCGGTGATGATCAAGCCCAGCTCGCGCGCGACCTTGCCAACCACCCAGCTGACGGTGCTTTTCAAACGTCCGGTATCGTCTGGATGGAATGGCAGCCCGTCCTGGAGCATGGCGATATTGCCGAAGATTTTATCGATCGGCGCCTGCACCACCTGCACGGCGGACAAGGGCACATCCATCTCCTCCGCCACCAGCATCGGCAAGGCGGTATGCACGCCCTGCCCCATCTCGCTGCGCGGCACGGCCACGCTGACGGTGCCGTCCTGGTTGATGCCCACCCAGCCGTTCAGCGCCACGCTGCCGGCGCCCAGCGGCAGCGGGTGTGATCCGTTCAGGCGCTGGCGCGGCGGCATCACGCCCCAGCCGACCACCAACGCCCCCGTCACCGCCAGCCCGCCCAAGATAAACCGGCGGCGCGATTTGCTCTTCGCTCCCTGCATGCACGTCTCCTGTGCTGAAGTTTTTATTTTTGCCAGCGTGTGAGCATATCATCCGCCGCCAGCGGACGGCTGTAGAAATAGCCCTGCGCCAGGTTGCAGCCGTGACGCAGCAGGAACGCCGCCTGCTCTTCGGTCTCCACGCCTTCCGCGATGACCGACAGGTTCATGCTCTTGCCCAGCTGGATAATCGCAATCGCAATCGCCTCGTCATTGACGTCGGTCGAAATGTCCTTGATGAAGGAACGGTCGATCTTCAGCGTCTGCACCGGCAGCTGCTTCAGGTAGGCCAGCGACGAATAGCCGGTGCCGAAATCGTCAATCGCCAGCGCCACGCCGATCGAGTGCAGATCGTTGATGAAGACCATGGCGTCGCCGGTATTCATGATCACCGACTCGGTCACTTCCAGCTGCAGGCGCTGCGGCTCCAGCCCGGTGTCGTGCAGGATGTCGGCCACCATGTTGACGATGGAGCCGCGCTCGAACTGCTTGGCCGACAGGTTGACCGCGATCTTCGGCACATGCAGGCCGGCCTCCTGCCAGCGCACCATCTGCCGGCAAGCTTCGTGCAGCACCCATTTGCCCAGCTGGTTGATGAAGCCGGTGTCCTCGGCCAGCGGGATGAAGCGGATCGGCGGAATCAGGCCCAGTTCCGGATGGTTCCAGCGCACCAGCGCTTCCACGCCGATCAGGCGTCCGGTGTCGATTTCCACCTGCGGCTGATAGTTGAGGAAGATTTCTTCCTTCTCGATCGAGCGGCGCAGGAAAGTCTCCAGGCGCAGCCGCTCGACGCCCTCGCCGGTCATCGACGGCGCGTAGAAGCTGAAGCCATTGCGGCCGCGCGCCTTGGCCTGGTACATGGCCACGTCGGCATTACGGATCAACATATTCAGATCGGAGGCATCGTCCGGGAACAGGCTGATGCCGACGCTGCAGGTCACGAACAGTTCGTGGCCGGCCACCATGAACGGCTCTTCAAACATCTGCACCAGCTTTTCCGCGACCTGGCTGGCGCCGTACTGGTTGTCGATGTTCTCCAGCAGGACGATAAATTCATCGCCGCCCAGGCGCGCCAGCGTATCGCCTTCGCGCAGGCGATCCTGCAGCGCCTTGGCCACCTGCTTGAGCAGTTCATCGCCGATGTGGTGGCCCAGCGTGTCGTTGACGTTCTTGAAGCGATCCAGATCGATGAACAGCAGCGCCAGTTGTTCGCCCTCGCGCGAAGCGCGCTGCAAGGCGTGCTGCAGGCGGTCGTGGAACAGCAGCCGGTTCGGCAGCGCGGTCAGCGGATCGTGGTGGGCCAGGTGGTCCAGCTTCTCCTGCGATTCCTTGGCCTTGGTGATGTCGCTGAACACGCCGACGTAATGGGTGGTGCGGCCGTGGGTGTCGCGCACCGCGCTCACGGTCAGGAATTCCAGGTACAGCTCACCGTTCTTGCGCAGACTCCACAACTCGCCGCGCCAGAAGCCCTGGTCCACCTGCTCCTGCCACATCTCTTCGTAGAAGGCCGGTTCGTGGCGGCCGGAACGCGTCAGCGTGCGGTCCTTGCCCAGCGCTTCGGCCTCGGTGTAGCCGGTGATCAGGGTGAAAGCCGGGTTGACGGCCACGATGATGCCTTGCGCATCCAGCACCACCACGCCGTCGGCAATGTGCTCGATGACGGTGGCCGACAGGCGCAGTTTTTCTTCCGCTTCCTTGCGCTCGGTGATGTCGGCAAACACCCAGATGCTGCCCTCGTTGGCGCGGTTGTGATCCAGCGCATAGCCGCTGACCAGGCACCAGAACACGCTGCCGTCCTGACGGCGGTACTGGCGCTCTTCGCTGAAGTAGTCGCCGTGCGACAGCGACGGATACTGGCGCGCGCCGGAAGACTCGAAATCGAACGCATTCAGGAACAGGATGGAGGTCGAGGCGCCGGTCATGGCGCCCGGCTCGTAGCCAAACAACTCCTCGCAGCGGCGGTTGACCGAGACGATCGAACGATGGCGCACGAACATCACGCCAAACATCACGTTATCCAGAATCGCGCTTTGCTCGGCCAGCAGCGCCTCGATGCGCATTTCATTGTGCTTGCGCTGGCTGATGTCGGAGATGATGCCGTCCACCCACGGCGCATCGCGCTCGCCGTCCGGCTGCTGCGGCTGGCCGTTTTCCTGCACCCAGCGCTCGGCGCCGGAAGCGTCCAGGATGCGGTATTCGATTTCGTAAGGCTGGCCATCGCGGATGGCCTGGCCGATCACGCGGCGCTGCTTCTTGCGGTCTTCCGGCGCAATCAGATTGGTCCACGAATGGGTGGTGCTGCGCATGAACTGCGCCGCCGAATAACCGGAGATGTCTTCAATCGCGTCGGACACGAAGTCGATCGGGCCGTCCGGGCGGAAGCGGAACACCGCGCCCGGCACCTGCGTGACGATGGTGCGGAAACGCTCCTCGCGCTGGCCGATATCCTCGAACAGGCGCTTGATCGCCACCCGCATCTGCTCCAGCTGCTGCGCCAGGCGGCCCAGTTCATCGCTGCCGGTGACATCGAGCCGGGTTTCGAAATCGCCGCGCGACAGGCGGTCGGAGAAGCGCATCAGCTTGCGCAGCGGCTTGATCAGGCGCGCATTCAGGAACAGCACGATCAGCAGCAGCGACACCATCAGCTGCGCCGCCAGCACGAACACGTACGACAGCTGCTTCTCGCGCAGCTCCTGCTGGCTGCGGGCGTCGTCCATCTCCACCATGATGCGGCCGATGCGCTCGCCGCGCACCAGGATTTCGCGCTCGGCGCGATAAACGTTACCACTGGCCACGCGCGGCGAACGCACGTGCATGAACTGGGTGTCGGCCTGGCCGACCACCTGCACCTGCAGCACCGAGCGGTCGCGCATCACCGATTCGACCAGCGAATGGGCCGATTCGGCATTCATGTTCCACAGCGATTCCTGCATGCCCAGCGCCAGGATGTCGGCATTGCGCTGCAGCGATTCATTCAGGGCGACGCGCGCGGACTGCTGCTCGTGCACGCCGATCAGCAGATAGCTGCCGATGATGGCCGGGATGACCAGGCCGCCAAATACCACCAGCAACAGGGCGCCATAGATGGACAGACCGTACAGCGCGCTCAGGCGCGCACGCGCTCGCTTATAAAGAGTACTAGTCATGCACCAGCAGCGTAATAGTAAATTGGCATCATCGGTCTGAAATTGTTACTTGATAGGAATTATGCCCGGAAAAGCCAGCGCCGTAAGCAAAAATCCGCCGGGCGCGCTATGATCGCGACTCTTTTTCCCACACATAGGAATTGCCATGACCACCTTCTCCATGTACTCCGCCTCCATTCCTGTGTTCAAGCAGATTTTGAACAGTCTGCACGCCATCCTGGACAAGGCCGAAGCCCACGCCGCGGACAAGAAAATCGACCCGGCCGCGCTGCTGCAATACCGTCTGTTCCCGGACATGCTGCCGTTCACCCGCCAGATCCAGATTGCTTGCGATTTTGCCAAGGGCGCCGCAGCCCGCCTGGGCGGCCAGGAAGTGCCTTCGTATGAAGACAAGGAAGCAACCTTTGCCGAGCTGAAGGCGCGCATCGTCAAGACGCTGGCCTATATCGACAGCGTGCCGCAGGCGCAGATCGAGGGCAGCGAAGGCCGCGCCATCACCACCGGCAGCGGCGAGAAGACCAAGCACTTCGTCGGACAGACTTATCTGTTCCATTACGCGCTGCCGCACTTCTACTTCCACGCCACCACCGCCTACGACATCCTGCGCCATAACGGCCTGGAAATCGGCAAGAAGGACTTTATTGGCAGCTACTAAGGCGCTGCGACCCGTGCCTCGCATGGGTGCTATGGGCCCCGGCCTGCGCCGGGGCGACGGCGGTCAGGTATTGCGGCGCGGGTAACCCTGCGCCAGGATGCGTTGCCACACCACTTCCTTCTGTTCGGCCGTCATGGCCACCCAGTGCGCCACCTCGACCACCGTGCGGCCGCAGCCGCGGCAGACTTCGTCAAAGGTGGTCGAGCATACCGCCACGCACGGCGTGTCGGGACGGATCGGCAGATCGCTCATGGCTTCTCCATGAGTTTGTCCCAGCCGTCGTGGCCCAACTGCTCCAGCTTGTCGATATTCTTTTCAAAAATATCAGCCGCGTCCGGGAACGCCTCGACCGCGCGGTCGATGCTTTCCTCGCGCAGCAGGTGCAGGGTGGGATACGGCGAGCGGTTGGTGTAGTTGCCGATGTCGTTTTTGTCGGTGTCGGCAAACTGGTAATCCGGGTGGAAGCTGGCCACCTGCAGGAAGCCGTCCAGGCCCAGGTCTTCCAGGGCGGCGTCGGCCACATCGAGGAATTCGTTGTAGTCGAAGAAATCGGTCAGCACGTTCGGGTGGATCAGCAGCGTGGTGTCGATCTGGTCCGGATCAGCATCGGCCAGGTGCTGCAGCTCTTCCATCAGCTTTTCCAGCAACTCTTCCGGCGTTTCCGCCTCGCTGACCACGTAACGCACCTGTTTCTTCACGTGCACGGCCTTGGCGAACGGGCACAGGTTCAGGCCAATGACGGCCTTTTCCATCCAGTGAACGGTGTCGGCAATGACCACGTCGCGATCGATGGGGGTACTCATATTGCAATTCCTCAATAACTACGCAAAGACAGGATTGTACGCATATTTGCCGCCATCTCGCTCTTATTTACCGGGAATTGTTGCATATAAGAATTTGTCATAAGCGTGACATATTTCTTGACTCGACCGGGTGAGCTTCGTACACTCCACGTTTAATTCATAGTCCACGCGATGTTTCTTGTCGCCAACCATGGAAAACTATGCAAGCACGAATTCCTAAATCTGCAGCCGTCGCCGCACTGTTAGCGCTCCTGGCGCCGGTGCTGGCCCAGGCGCATGACGAGGCGCCGGGCCTGCCGACGGTGACCACCGCGCTGTCTCCCCTGCCGAAATCCCCCATCCCTGACGTAACCTCCCTGAAAATTGCCAAGCCGGCCAAGATGGTCGATGAAGAGGCTTTCCGCGAGAAAGACGTCTGGGGCCGCATCCGCAGCGGATATGCGATTCCTGATGTAAATAACGACCTGGTCGCCAAGCACATCAACTGGTACGCCACCCGCCCGGATTACATCGCCCGCACCACCGCGCGCGCTTCGCTGTACCTGTTCCATGTGGTGTCCGAGCTGGAAAAGCGCGGCATGCCGACCGAACTGGCGCTGCTGCCGTTCATTGAATCCGCCTTCAACCCGACCGCCGTGTCCAGCGCCAATGCCGCCGGCATGTGGCAGTTCGTGCCCGGCACCGGCCGCGACTTCAACCTCAAGCAGGATGCCTTCAAGGACGAACGGCGCGGCATCCTGGCCTCGACCGACGCCGCCCTGACCTATCTGCAGCGCCTGTACGATATGTTTGGCGACTGGCAACTGGCCCTGGCCGCCTACAACTGGGGCGAAGGCTCGGTGCAGAAAGCCATCA